>CAWGXB010000016.1:0-245679 GCA_963826335.1 Candidatus Acidiferrales bacterium
CCTGCGCCATCGCGACCCCGTGCGGCGTCGCGAAGAAGACGACGTCGCAGGACTTGAGGTCGGCGTCCGCGGGATCGGCGAACGCGAGGTCGTAGCGCCCGCGCAGGCTGGGAAACATCTGCGCGACGCGGGTGCCGGCGTCCTTGCGCGAGGTGATCGCGCGCACGTCCGCCTGCGGATGCTGCGCGAGGATGCGCAGCAGCTCGACGCCCGTGTAGCCGGTGCCGCCGACGATGCCGATCTTGATCATGGTTCCGACCCGAGTTGGTGGGGAATTCTAGAATGAAAAAGGCGGTGGAACGAAGAAAGGCCGCCCAACGAAAAGGCCACGCAACGAAAAGGCCGCACTCGGCGGCCTCTTTCGCTTGCTGCTCGAAAACGCGTCTAGCGCTTCGAGAACTGCTTGCGGCGCCGCGCCTTGTGCAGGCCGACCTTCTTTCGCTCGACCTCGCGCGCATCGCGCGTGACCAGCCCCGCCTTCGAAAGGGCGGGCTTGAGTTGCGCGTCGTAGTCGATCAGCGCGCGGGTGATGCCGTGGCGCACCGCGCCGGCCTGACCCGACTCGCCGCCGCCGACGACGTTGACCATGATGTCGAAGGTCTTCTCGTGGCTCGTCAGCACCAGCGGCTGGCGGGCGACCATCCGTCCGGTCTCGCGCGTGAAGAACTGGTCGATCGGTTTGTCGTTGACGACGATCTTGCCGTCGCCGCTCTTCAGGAAGACGCGTGCGACCGAGGTCTTGCGCCGTCCCGTGCCGTAGTAATAGTTGCCGATCATTGCAGTCGAAAGTGAGTGATGACGGTGGGTGGCCGCGCGCCGGGGACCGGGTCAGAGGTCCAGCGTGACGGGCTGTTGCGCCGAGTGCGGATGCGAGGGGCCCGCGTAGCACTTCAGCTTCTTGATCATCGCGTAGCCCAGCGGTCCCTTGGGCAGCATGCCCTTGACCGCCTTTTCCAGCGCGCGTCCGGGGAAGCGGGATTGCATCTCGCCGAACGTCGTCGTCGTGATGCCGCCGGGGTATCCGCTGTGACGGTGATAGAGCTTGTCGTCGACCTTGTTGCCGGTGACCCGGATCTTGTCGACGTTGGTGACGACGATGAAATCGCCGGTGTCCATGTGCGGCGTGTAGATCGCCTTGTGCTTGCCGCGCAGGCGGGCGGCGATCTGGGTCGCGAGCCGGCCCAGCACCTTGTCTTGGGCGTCGACGACGTACCAGCCGCGGGTGATGTCGCGAGGCCGGGCGGAAAAGGTCTTCATCTTGATTCAGCGTCCCGTCGAATGCGTTGGGAATCGTGTCCGGGCCCCGACTCGGACCCAGGATCGTGGCCCGGACCGCCTTGGTCCGTCGTGGCCTCGGTTGACTCGGTCGACTTCGGCCGCACGATTCAGCAAAGTCCGCAAGTATACTATTCGTCGCCGATCACGGTCAATGTCGCCGTCAATCCTGGTCCTGACGGATCGGATGTCGCGCCGTCCGGATGGTCGCCGCGGGCGGGTCGCCGCGGGCGCGAACAGATTGAGGACCGACGTGTGGCGGCGAGACGTGCCCGGTAGGTCGCGGGATTCGACGGCCGCCGTTGGCACGAATCCCACGACTTCCAACCCCGACGCCGTGGGTTTTCGGTCCGGGATGGTGCGCCGCACTACAGGGGCGAATGGGCAAAAAAGGCGCGATCCTGAGGATCGCGCCGAGGATTCCACCATAGGAGGAGAATGGAGGAATGTGTCCGCGGTGCCGAAGGAGGAGGCGGCGGGGCCGCGAACAGTTCCAATGATTCCATATTGCGGCGCACAATGCAACTCCCCGGCCAATAAATTCTTGCGATTCCGCAGCGGTCGAGGATCGAGGAATCGGCGGTCGGGGCCGGTTAGCGGAGGCCGCATTGCGGCCAGTCAGGTGGGGATCGAATGAAAGCAAGGGTGAAATGGGTCGAAGGCGTGAGCTTCGTCGGCGAGACGGCGTCGGGCCATGCGGTCGTCGTCGATGGCGCGCCTGAATCCGGCGGCCGAAATCGCGGGATGCGCCCGATGGAGACCGTGCTCGTGGGCGCGGCATCGTGCACTGCGTTCGACGTCGTCTGGATCCTGAAAAAGGCGCGCCAGCCGGTCGCCGATTGCGTCGTCGACGCCGAAGCCGAGCGCGCGGCGGTCGAGCCGAAGGTGTTCACGAGGATTCACCTGAAATACGTGATCGCCGGACGCGGCCTCGACGCGCGGCAGGTCGAGCGTGCGGTCAAGCTGTCGAAGGAGAAATACTGCTCGGCGACGATGATGCTGGAGCGCGTCGCCGAGATCACCTACGAAGTCGCGATCGTCGAAGGCGATCGCGTCGACGCCGGCCCGGCCGCATAACCGAAAACCGGGTCAGACCACGATTTGCCGGGAAATGGGGTCAGACCCCATTTCCCGGGCGACCGCGCCAGTACTCAGGCCTGGTCGCGCAGCAGCCGGATGAGGCTCGACGTATCCCAGCGTCCGCCGCCGCGCGCCTGCACGCGCGCGTAGCATCTGGTCGACCAGCGCCGTCACCGGCAGCGCGGCGCCGTTGCGCGCGCGCCTCGTCGAGGCAGATCCCGAGGTCCTTGCGCATCCAGTCGACGGCGAAGCCGAAGTCGAACTTGTCGGCGACCATCGTCTTGCCGCGGTTCTCCATCTGCCACGATTGCGCGGCGCCCTTGCTGATCACGTCGAGCACCAGCTCGGCGTCGAGGCCCGCGCGTCTGCGCGAAATTGATGCCCTCGGACAGCGCCTGCGACGAGCCCGGCGATGCAGATCTGGTTGACCATCTTGGTGAGCTGGCCCGCGCCCGGCCCGCCCATCAGCGTGACGGCGCGCCCGTAGTGGGCGAGCACGTGCTCGGCCTGCGTCGAAGTCGCCGGCTCGCCGCCGACCATGATCGTCAGCTTGCCGTTCTCGGCGCCCGCCTGGCCGCCGGACACCGGCGCATCGAGGAAAGCGACGCCGCGGCTTGCCGCCGCCGCGTGGATCTCGCGCGCGACCTCGGCCGACGCGGTCGTGTGGTCGACGAGGATCGCGCCCGTCGCGCATCGCCGCGAGCGCGCCGTTCGCCGAGCGCCACTGCGCGCACGTCGTCGTCGTTGCCCACGCACATCATGACGATGTCGGCATCGCGCGCGGCGTCCGCGGGCGTCGCGGCCGCGCGCGCCGCCGTACTGCGCGACCCAGCGCGCCGCCTTCGCCGGCGTGCGGTTGTAGACGGTGACGGCGTGGCCGGCGCGGCGAGATGGCCCGCCATCGGATAGCCCATGACGCCCAGGCCCAGAAATGCGAGTTTCTTGCTGCTCATGTCACCTCCATCGAGATCCGAAAACAGGGACGCACCGCGTTGACAAAGACCGGGACGGCATCAACGTGGTGCGTCCCGGCTGTTCAGGCGAGCGACGCAGCGCGCGCGGCGATCGCCGCGCGCACCTGGCGCGGCGCGGTGCCGCCGGATGGTCGCGGCTCCGCACCGAGCCCTCGAGCGTCAGCACGCCGAACACGTCGTCGTCGATGACGCGGCGAGAACGACGTCGCAGGTCGGCGCAGCGGCAGGTCGGGAGGTCGCAGCGCCGCGCCTCGGCGTCGCGCACCGCGCGCGCCACGGCCTCGTGCGCGTCGCGAAACGGCATGCCCTTGCGCACCAGGTAGTCGGCGAGGTCGGTGGCGGTCGCGAAGCCCTCGCGCGCCGCCGCGCGCATCCGTGCGCGTTCGCCGACGATGCCGGTCGCGACCAGGTCGGCCATGATCGCGAGCGTGTCCGGCGAGCGTGTCGACGGTGTCGAACAGCGGCTCCTTGTCTTCCTGGTTGTCCTTGTTGTAGGCGAGCGGCTGCCCCTTCATCAGCATCAGCAGCGCGATCAGGCGCGCCGACGACGCGCGCCGGTCTTGCCGCGCACCAGCTCGGGGACGTCGGGATTCTTCTTCTGCGGCATGATCGACGAGCCGGTGCAGAAGCGGTCGGCGAGCGTCACGAAGCCGAAGCGCGGGGTCGACCAGAGCACGAGCTCCTCGGCGAAGCGCGACAGGTGCACCATCGCCAGCGCGGCGGCGGCGGCGAATTCGATCGCGAAGTCGCGGTCGGACACCGCGTCGAGCGAATTGCGCGCAGACGCCGTCGAAGCCCAGCTCGCGCGCCACGCGCTCGCGGTCGATCGGGAAGCTCGTGCCGGCGAGCGCGGCGCGCCCAGCGGCAGCCGGTTGACGCGGCGCCGGCAGTCGGCGAGGCGCTCCGCGTCGCGCGCGAACATCGCCTCGTAGGCCAGCAGGTGGTGGCCGAAGGTGACCGGCTGGGCGACCTGCAGGTGCGTGAAGCCGGGCATGATCGTGTCGGCGTGGCGCTCGGCCAGGTCGAGCAGCGCGCGCCGCAGCGCGCGCGAGCGCGCGCGACGAGCGCGTCGATCTCGCCGCGCAGCCACAGCCGCACGTCGGTGGCGACCTGGTCGTTGCGCGAGCGCGCCGGTGTGCAGGCGCTTGCCGGCGTCGCCGACCAGCGCGGTCAGGCGCTTTTCGATGTTGAGGTGGACGTCCTCGAGCGTCGAGCGACCAGGCGAACTCGCCGCGCGCGATCTCGCCGCGGATCGTCGCCAGTGCCGCGCTCGATGGCGGCGAGGTCGGCGGCGGACAGGACGCCCGGCGCCGGCCAGCATCCGCGCGTGGGCGAGCGAGCCGGCGATGTCGACCGTCGGCCAGGCGCCGGTCGAAGCCGACGGAGGCGGTGAAGCGCTGCACGCGCTCGGCCACCGGCTCGGCGAAGCGGCCCGACCAGCCGTGCTGCGGCAGCTGGCGTCGCCGCGGGTCGCCTGCGGATTGGCGTCGTCGGCGGGGTCTGGATGGTCATGATCGTTCCGGTGGGCGGCAGCGGTCGCGACGGCTTGCCGGCAATGGGCGGGATTCCACGGACTTCGCCGGTATCCGGCGGCTGCCCCGGCGCGCTTCGCGCGAGAGTTCCGGGGTGCGGCCGCGCGCGATTCGCCGCATCGCGCGGCGACGCCATGCCGGCACGATGCTTGCATAATACGTCCGATATGCGTCGATTATAAGACAAACCGTCGGAATCGCCCGCGCTGCCGGACTTCCGCAACCTGGGCACGATCCTGCGCATCCTGCTCGCCGTGAACGCCGCCGCGCTGGTCATCGCGTTCGCCCGCGAGCCGCGAATCTGGGCGCTCGCCGACGAATGGACGGTGCTGTCGGGCTTCGTCGAGCCGCAGCTCTTCTGCTCGAGCTCGTCGTGCTCTGGATCGCTGGCCGCCGTGGCTCGCCCGGCTGCGCGTACGCGACGGGGTCGCCGTGGTCGTCGGCGCGTCACGATCGCCGTGGCGGTCGGCGTGCACGTTCCTGATGCTGCGGCTGGCCGGCAGCCGTTCCGCCGCCGGTCCGGCACCGTCGTGTTCGCGCTGATCGCGCGGCGTGCTGCTCGCCTACTTCCGGCTGCGCGCCCGCGCGCTGTCGCCGGCGATCACCGAGGCGCGGCTGCAGGCGCTGCAGGCGCGCATCCGCCCGCATTTCCTGTTCAACAGCATCAACGCGGTGCTGTCGCTGGTGCGCACGGAGCCGCGCCGCGCCGAGAGCGCGCTGCGAGGACATGGCGGATCTCTTCCGCGTGCTGATGCGCGACAACCGCGACCTCGCGCCGCTCGCCGACGAGGTCGAGCTGTGCCGGCAGTACCTCGCGCTCGAGAAGCTGCGGCTGGGCGATCGCCTGCGCGTCGACTGGAACGTGAAGAGCATGCCGGGCGACGCGCTGGTGCCGCCGCTCGTGCTGCAGCCGCTGCTCGAGAACGCCGTCTATCACGGCATCGAGCCGTCGAGCCGAGCCGGGCGTCGTCTCGATCAACATCTTCCTCTCGCGCGGCGAGGTGCACGCGATCCTGCGCAATCCCGTACCGGCGAACGGCGGCGGCCACCACGCCGGCAACAAGATGGCGCTCGCCAACATCCGCGAGCGCCTGGCGCTGCATTTCGACGCCGAGGCGAGCCTCGAGTCGCGCGTGTCGCCGCGACGCGCTACGAAGTCCACATCCGCGATGCCCTATCGCACCGCGAGCGCCGACGCAGGGCCGGTGCGACGTCGAGGCGCCGCGCCGGCGATCGGCGCAGCGCGCGGCGGCACGCCGATCGCCGCGTGCCGCGACGCGCAGCGGTGCCGGCTGCAGCCGGGATGGCCCATGGCTGACGCGCCGCTGCGCGTGCTGATCGTCGACGACGAGGCGCCGGCGCGCCGGCGCCTGCGCGAGCTCCTCGACGATTGCGCGGCGCGCTGCCGCTCGCGGTCGTCGGCGAGGCGGCGAGCGGACGCGAGGCGCTCGACCTCCTGCACGCGCGCGACCGCCGACCTCGTGCTGCACCGACATCCACATGCCGGACATGGACGGCATCGAGCTCGCGCGCCACCTGCTGAAGCTGCCGCAGCCGCCGGTCGTGATCTTCACGACCGCGTACGACGAGCACGCGCTGCAGGCGTTCGAGGTGAACGCGGTCGACTACCTGATGAAGCCGGTGCGCGTGCAGCGGCTGCTTGCCGCGCTGCAGAAGGTGCCGCGGCTGAAGCCGCTGTCGGCGGCGAAGCTCGACGCAGCTGCCGGCGTCCGCGCGGCGCTTCCTGTCGGTCACCGAGCGCTCGCGCGTCGTGCTGGTGCCGGTCGAGGACATCGTCTATCTCAAGGCCGAGCTCAAGTACATCACGATCCGCACGCGCGCAGCGCGAGTACCTGCTCGAGGAATCGCTGACGCAAGCTCGAGGAGGAGTTCGGCCCGCGCTTCGTGCGCGTGCACCGCAACTGCCTCGTCGCGCGCGACTTCATCCGCGGCTTCGAGCGGCGCGTCAGCGACGACGGCGACGCGCACTGGGAGGTGCTGCTGAAGGGCGTCGCGGAAACGCTGCCGGTGTCGCGCCGGCAGCAGTTCGATCGTCCGCGAGATCGGCCGCGAGCGCGAAGGCGCGGCGGCCGACGAGCGCGTCGCGCCGGCGATCCGGCGTAGCACCGGCGCCGCCGGTCGACCCGCTTGCCGGCACGCCGCGACGTGCGCGCAGCGGCGGCTCTGCGACACTCGCGCGCTGTCGCTGCCCGCTTCCGCATGACTCCACCGACCGACTTCACGATGCGCACGCTGATCTGCGGCTCGCTCGCCTACGACACCATCATGGTGTTCCCGGATCGCTTCGCGCGCCACATCCTGCCCGAGCGAGACGCACGTGCTGTCGGTGTCGTTCCAGATCGCCGAGATGCGCCGCGAGTGGGGCGGCTGCGCCGGCAACATCGCCTACAACCTGCAGGCGCTCGGCGGCGAGCCGGTCGTGCATGGCGACGCTCGGCGACGACGGCGGCGCCTATCGCGAGCGGCTCGCGGCGCTGGCGATCGCCTGCGACGGCGTGCGCACGGTGGCCGAGGACGTACACCGCGCAGGCGTTCATCATCACCGACCTCGACGACAACCAGATCACCGCGTTCCACCCGGGCGCGATGAACGCGTCGCACGAGAATCGCGTCGGCGACGTCGCGGACATCGCGCTCGGCATCGTCGCGCCCGACGGCCGCGACGGGATGCGCGCGCACGTCGAGCAGTTCGCGGCCGCGCGGATCCCGTTCATGTTCGATCCGGGCCAGGGGCTGCCGCTGTTCTCGCGGCGCCGAGCTTGCGAGATGATCGATGCGGCGAGCTTCGTCGCCGTCAACGACTACGAAGGGCGGCTGCTCGCCGAGCGCACCGGGCTGCTCGCTCGACGACGATCGCCGCGCGCGTCGATGCGCTGATCGTGACGCTGGGCGGCGAGGGTTCGCGCATTCACACCGCGGAGCGACGCATCACGATCCCGCAGTGCGCGCCGACGGCGCTGGTCGATCCCACCGGATGCGGCGACGCCTATCGCGCCGGCCTGCTCTACGGGATCGTGCACGGCTGGGAATGGGAGCGCACCGGGCGCCTCGCAGCGACGCTCGGGTCGATCAAGATCGCGAGCCGCGGCGGGCAGAACCACGCCGGTCGATCGCGACGGGTCGGAGCGCGATACCACGCGGCATTCGGCAGCTATCCGTGGTGACGCAGGGCTCGTCGGCCGTGGCGCTGCTGCGCGTGCGTGACCGTCGCACGACGACGCTGGGCGCGCCAGGAGCGTCAGGCCCGGCTCCTGCCGTGCCCGGCGTGCCGCCGCGCGG
Organism: Candidatus Acidiferrales bacterium; assembly: GCA_963826335.1. Lineage (GTDB taxonomy): Bacteria > Acidobacteriota > Terriglobia > Acidiferrales > UBA7541 > Acidiferrum. The sequence continues at coordinate 8,162 of CAWGXB010000016.1, forward strand.
CCGTCCGCACCTCGCCGAGGGTCTCGCGACGACGGTGTTCGTGTTCCCCTGGGTCGGGAGTCCGCGCAACGCGCGTGACGCAGGTGGTCGCGCCAGCTCCTGCGGATGCTCAACGTCGAGGCGGCGCATCGACGGCGCGCACGACGGGATCGGCGGCCACGTGCTGATCGTCGCCAACCACGTCTCGTGGCTCGACATCTTCGTGTTGAACGCGCTGCAGCCGGCGCGCTTCGTCGCCAAGGCGGAGCTTGCGCGCTGGCCGTGATCGGACGCCTCTCCGCGACGTCGGCACACTGTTCATCGAGCGCGAACGGCGTCGCGACACGCACGCGGTCAACGGTCGAGACCGCGCGAGGCGCTCACGCGCGGCGACCTGTCGCGGTGTTCCCCGAAGGGCACGACGAGCGACGGCACGCGCCTGCTCAAGTTCCACAGCTCGCTGCTGCAGCCGATCGTCGACGCGCGCGGCGTGGTCCAGCCGATCGCGATCCGCTATCGCACGCCGGACGGTCGCTGTCGATCGCCGCGGCCTACGTCGGCGAGATGAGCTTCCTCGCGTCGTTCTGGCGCATCTGCGGCGAGCGCAGCATCGAGTTCGAGCTGATCCTGCCCGCCGCATTGCCGGCGCAGGGCCGCCATCGCCGCGAACTCGCGAGCAGGGCCGAGGCCGCGATACGCGAGGCGCTGGGGCTGTAGAGGGGCGGGGTGTTACTGCGACCCGACGTGCCCGCCAAGGCGCGCCACCATGTCCCGGATGACCAGCGCGACGACGGCCCGCAGGCAGCGCAATTCGCCCGAAAACGTCGCTGCGAGCTCGGGCCGCGCGTGCAGCGTGTGTTCGTTCTCGGCTTCGACCTCGCGCAGCAAGGCCTGCGCCTCGGCTTCGATTCGGGTGACCTGGACATCGAGCAAGCGCGTTGCCACCTCGCGGCTGAGCCCCAGCGCTTCCCCGGCCTCGAGCAAATCCTCGCGCGTCAACGCGTCGAAGGTCGCCTTGCCGCGCAGCGGCCACGCCAGGCGGGTCGCCGGCCACCCGCGCTTGTCGAGGTGGGCGTGTCGTAGACGGCCACCGACAGGAGGTCGTAACCGGGTGCGAGGGCGAGGCCACGAGACGTCACCAGGAACGACAGGTTCTTGAGATGCGCGTCGGCATTGCCCGTGAGCACGTTGAACACCAGCCACGAGAAGATGCGAAGCCGTGCTGCCGCGGCCGAGGTGCACTGATTCGCCAGCTCGCCGAGCCGTTCCACGGAACCCTGCTGGGTACTTAACCGGCGGTCGAGGTTCAGCACCTGGCAGGCGTCGATGAGGTGCAGGCGCTGGACCTCATCTCCGGTGCGCGCACGGTCGAAGCGCTCGACGAGATAAACCGGCGCCGGGACATAGCGTCGCGCCACGGCTGGCACCGGAAGCCGCATCCGCGCGGCGAGCCGCATCGTGAAGAACTCGTTGATGACGGTGTGCGGGTAGTCGGGGTCGGTGTGATCCGGCTTCAGGATGTGCGTCGATGGCTCGTGTCCAACCGGCTCGAACAGCGCACCGTCGCGGTAAATGACCGCGAGCTTGTGCTGCGCACCGGCAAGCGACATGCGCTTGGCCGCGGCGGCGGCCAGCGAAATGCGAGGCAGCGCCTCGATGCGCGTCTGCAGATCCTGGTCGGACAGGGCGACGTAGCGGCGCTCGTCCTCCTTCGGCGGTGCGGCGAGCAGGGTAAGCGAGCCCGCGGACTCCGCGCCGTACCAGGCAAGCAGCCCGAAGGCATCGGCGGCGTCGAGCTTCGCGTCCTTCGCGAGCAGCGTGCGTGCCCCCTCCTCGGGGAGGAGGTTGTCGAAGTACCACTGGACGGTGCGAACCGAGCTGCTGTCCTCATGCGGCTCGGGCTGGAGCTTCAGCGCCGGCGACAGCGAGTACGCATCGGGAGCTGCAAGCCACTCCGGGTCGTAAGCGAAGGACCAGATTCCATCGCGGTCGGTAAGCGTGCCGATTCGTCGAAGGTTGATGTAGGCGTGAAGCGTCAACGCACTCACTGGACGACCTTCGTGCTGCGCACTCCGGTATTCGCCCTGGGGCGGCCCTTCGGGCTCACGCGAGGTTGCCCGACGGCTTGCGTCGCCGAACGGCCTTGCGAGCCGGAGTGGTGGCGGCAAGCTCGGCGTACCGCTGCGCGGCCGCGTCGCTTACGTCGGCGGAGAGTTTGATGCCGAGTCCGTGCAGCACCTGCAGCAGCTTGTCGATGCGCACGCCAGGCGCGCCTTTCTCGACCTTCCAGAGGAACACGTCCGAAACCCCCATGGCCCCGGCGGCGTCATCCTGTCGCAGCTGCTCGGCCTTGCGCGCGGCGCGCACGAGGCGACCGATGTCCTGCGGGGAGGTGAGCTTGATTTGCATGTTCAATCCTATTGTTCGTTAGCATTGTAGCAAAGACTCACTCGTCGATCAAGTAATACTAACGATCGTTTGTATTTCAGCTTGAAAGACCGGAACAGAGCCAAGAATACTAGCAATTGATAGCACTTCTTGCGAGCTGGTCGGCGGGCGGCATCGCGCAACACCTCGGGTCGATCGTCAGCACGGTTGGGCAGCACGCGAGAACCGGGACGCCAGCGCCCGCAGACGATTCCGTTCCCAGCAGTGCGCCGGTGGTCGTGCGCGTACCAGGGCGCGAAGCCCGGGGGCGGTACGCCGCGCCGCGTTTTTCGCGGAAAGCCATCCGGCCTTCCAGGCGTGCAGAAGCGCATCCTCGTGAACACGTTGACCGTATCTGTGTTTTTCGGCACCGTTGAGATACAATGTATCTCAATTTGCCAACCAAGGGGGGTTCTTCGAATGGCCGCCAGCACGATGGTCCACGTTCGTGTGGAGGAACGAATCAAGGCCGAAGCGACGGACACGCTTGCCGCAATGGGCCTTTCCCTCTCCGATGGGATTCGCGTATTCCTGACGCGGGTGGCGGCCGAGCAGCAACTGCCGTTTGCTCTCACCGTCCCCAATGCCGAGACCAGGGCGGCGATGGCCGAGGCACGCGCGATCAGCAAGGCACGGTTCGCGACGGCCAACGAGCTGATCCGTGACCTCGACGAAAGCGGCAAGTCGTAAGCGAGCGGCCCTGCCCAGGGCATCGGACCGAACCAAGGCCTTCGTCAAGGATTGGACGAAGCTTGCGCATTGGGTCGTTATGACCTGGACCGCCTCAAGGAGGCGATGATTCTCCTCGTCGCCAATGAAGGGCCGCTTCCGCCGGAGTGGTCCGATCATGCCTTGTCAGGGGAGTGGGCCGACCACCGCGAATGCCATGTCGGTGGCGATTTCCTGCTGATCTACCGTCTTGACGGTAGCGGGACCAATGAGGTCGTCGTCTTTGTACGTGCGGGAACCCATGCCGAATTGTTCGAATAGATTCCTCAACGAACATCGGTGGCGGTAGCTGCGTTGAGGTGAGCGGGGGTCTGGCGGATACCACCTACTCGCGCGTTCGGGGACCACCGGCGAGCGGCTGCCGACCTGGAAGACATGGCCGTCGGGCAGGCGTACTGCCGTCATCGCACCGCCCCACAGGCACCCCGAGTCGAGCATCAACACGTTGGGCAGCAGCGTCAGGCCCAGCGTCGACCAGTGCCCGCAGACGATGCGCGTTCCCGCCGTGCGGCGGTGGTCGTGCGCGTACCAGGGCGCGAAGCCGGGCGGCGCGAATGCCGCACCGCGTTTTTCGCGGAAATCCATGCCTGCCTTCCGACGTGCAGAAGCGCATCCTCGTGAACACGTTGACGATGATCCGCAGGCGGTCGTAGCCGTCGAGGTCGTCCTCCCAGACGTCGGGATGGTCGCCGTAGAGCGAGCGCAGGAAATCCTCGGCGCCGTCGCCCGCGAGCATGTCCTCGACTTCGCGCGAGCGCGCGAGCGCGTCGCGACGCTCCACACCGCCAAGAAGTAACCCGCCACTTTCTTCGCGATGAAAAAAGGCCGCCGGTTTGGCGGCCTTTTGTTTTGGTACGTCGCTGCTCCCGACTTTGGCAATTCACGTTCGTCATTGCCGGGCTTGACCCGGCAATCTCAAGCCACCCGATGGATGGGTCCCGTCGCCCGCTCGGGACCCGCGGGTCAAGCCCGCGGGTGACAACGCAAAGATGCGATTTCCTAGCGCGGCAAAATCAGCCGCACGCGCAGACCGCCGCGCGGCGAATCCTCGAGCCGCAGATCGCCGCCATGGCCGCGCGCCACGTCGCGGGCGATGGTCAGGCCGAGCCCGACGCCGTCGGTGGTCGGGCTGCGCGCCGCATCGAGCCGGACGAACGGGCGGAACACGTTCTCGCGCTCGGCCGCCGGAATGCCCGGTCCGTCATCGTCGACCAGCACCGTCGACATGGTCGTCGAGCGGCGTCACCGTCACCCAGATCCGCTTGCCATAGCGCTGCGCGTTGCCGATGAGATTGGCGAGGCAGCGATGGATCGCGTCGGGCCGTAGCGGCAGCACGCATTGCTCGGGTGTGACGACGCTGATCTCGGTGCCGTCGCGCCGCGCCACCGCGGCGGCATCCTCGACCAGCGCCGCGAGATCGGTCGGCTCGGGGTCGCCGCCGCCCTCGCCCTTGGCGAAATCGAGATAGCCCTCGACCATGCGCTGCATCACCGCGACGTCGTGCTGCAACTCGGCGATAGCGGAATTGTCGCTCGAAAAATTCCAGCGCCAGCCGCATCCGCGTCAGCGGCGTGCGCAGATCGTGCGACACGCCGGCCAGCATCTCGGTGCGCTGGGTCAATTGGCGCTGCAGCCGCTCGCGCATCTTGAGGAAGGCGGCCGCCGCCTGGCGCACCTCGGTGGCGCCTTCGGGCCGGAAATTCGGCACGTCGCGGCCCTTGCCGAAACTGTCGGCGGCGACGGCGAGACGGCGCAGCGCGCGCACCTGGTTGCGCATGAACAGGGACGCGATCGCCACCAGCACCAGCCCCGATCCCGCCATCCACAGCACGAAAATATAGCCGGTCGGGCGTGTAGAGCCGCTTGCGCGGCGCCGCGACCTGCAGCACGCCCTTGTCGAGCTGCACCGAAATCAGAATGTCGCGCGGGTCGAACTCGGCGTCGATCTGGAACGGCCGCGACACCACGGCGCCGAGCGCGGCCGCCAGCTCGTCCGCGATCTGGCCATGACCCAATTGCTGCATCCCGACCGGCAGTTTCTCGCCGGGCAGAAAGCCGAACGCCAGGTCGGTCATGCGCTTGGCGTGTCCCAGCAGGCTGGCCATCTGCGCGTCGTTGTCGGCATAGGCCATGGCGTCGATGGTGAAGCCGATATCGGAAGCAACGCTGTCCGCGAGCCGCCGGATCACCGTATCCCAGACCCGGTCGTAGAACACGCCGGTGCCGATCAGCTCGGCCAGCACCAGCGGCAGAATGATGATGAGCAGCGAACGCCCATAGAGCGAGCGCGGCAGCATGCGCTTCCACCAGCGGCGATGCGTGTCGCCGGTGGATGTGGCCGACACGGCGGGAGCGCGCGGCGGCGCGATCTCAATCCGGCTTGAGGACATAGCCGATGCCACGCACGGTTTGGAGATAGCGCGGGAATTTGGGGTCGCGCTCGAGCTTGCGCCGCAGGCGCGTGAGTCACGCTCGTGTACGGCGAACGCGATGCCATCCTCGTAGATACGTTTTTGTCCGTGCAACATTCGAAAGAACTCGTTGATTGGGTCGTCGACTGCGGCAAAAATCTAACTACCATTTACATCACCCACGCCCACGGTGACCATTTTCTGGGCCTCAAGTCCCTGCTCGACAGGTTTCCCGACGCAAGAGCCTTTGCCACCGCGTCCACTGTCGCGGCGATGCAAAATCAAGTTGAGCCAGAATTCATAAACTCTTTTTGGGAGCCGCGCTTCCCCGGCCAGGGGCGCCTTGCCGTGTCGAGCAAAATTACGAGCGATCCAGAAACAGACGGCGCGAGCATCACCAGGGTCTTCAGCCTTTGTTGTCGGCTTTGGGAATGCGAACCGTGATCTCGGTGCCAGACCTCGGTCGTGACACGATCGATATCATGCCGGAAAGAAGGCCAACTCGCTCGCGCATGCTCGCTAGACCAAGCCCCCCTTTCCTCAAAGCCGCTTCTACATCAAATCCCGCGCCTGAATCACGGATGGAGAGCTCGATCTCACCGGGGAGTCCCTGCAATCCTACGTCGAACTGTCGCACACCGCTGTATTTCACCGCGTTCGTCAAGGCTTCCTGTAAGATTCGGTAAAGACAAACGGAAATTTCCCAGGGCAACTTTTCCGGTACGTCGAAATGGATGAAATTAACCTCCAATCCTTGCGCCTCAAGCTCGCTACGGAGGTTTTTTATGGCGGAAACAACGCCAAGATATTCCAGCTTCGAGGAATGTAGGCGGTGTGACAAGGCATGGAGATCTTCAGAGAGGTCCATGGTCTTACTGACCAGGTTGTGAATTGATGCTGTTCGTTGAGCGTTGAACTCGCAGTTGTTCTCAAGTTCTTGAAGACCGATGATTACGATTGCGAGGCGCTGTGCGAAATCATCATGAAGTTCCCTTGCGATCCTCCGACGCTCCTCCTCTTGCGCCTGAATCAATCGGCCGCTCAGTTTGGCCATCGTTTCTTCGGCTTGTTTTCGTGTGGTGACGTCGAGGACGTCGAAAACGAAGTACTCAAGCATTCCATCAGCGCGGCGGATCAGGGAGGCGGTGTTCACGGTCCATAACACCTCCCCTTTTTTGTTCAGACAGCGCTTTTCTAATCTTTGGACCTTGCTTCCATCCGCCACTGCTTGATGGAGCGCTTGCGAAAAAGCTGCCCAGTCATCTGGATGTGTAACGGATTGAACGGTTTTATCGAGAAGTTCCTCTTCTGAATACCCTAGCAGTTCGCAAAATGCGGGATTTGCTGCGACCAAGCGGACCTCTGGGGAGACAATCGCCATGCCGATGCCAGCTCCCTGAAAGACTCCACGAAATCTCCTTTCATTTTCTCGTAGTGCGCCTTCCGCTCGCTTGCGCGCCGTGATTTCCTCAAAGACCGAAAGTACGCATCGCTCGTTTTCGAAATCAATGAAATCTGAAGACAAGAGACCGTCCAGATCGTCGCCCGCTCTGGTGCGGATGCGGAATTCAAGGTTGTGGAGGCTTCCTTCGTTAGTCAGTTTCTGCAAGGCTCGCGTTAGCTCTTCGGGATCAACCAGTCCTATTTCGTAAGCGCTTCGCCCGACAACTTCGTCCTTCGTATATCCCGTGATACCCTCGTAGGCCCTGTTGACATCAATAACTTTCAGGTCTGGAAAGGTGTGAATCATCATTAGAGACGGGCACAAGCGGAATACGGTGACGTATTTGCCTTCGGCCTCATAAGTATTCCCTTGCGACTCCCTTGGCGCAGAGAGATTTATTGGGCTGCTGGTGTCTTTGCGTACAGGCGATTCCGCGTCCTCGCACGGATGCCCGTGGTCTTGCTTGCTCACACTTCTACCTCGGCCTGGCGGATTGCTTTTTGATCGACTTCTGTACTGGCCAGTGGGCGTGTGTCACATGCGAGGGCCTTCCGGACCGTTTCACTGACTATGCCATGATTTCTTGTCATTTCTGTCACTGCGAAAAGAAAGAGTCGGTCAAGCGACGTAACTGTTTTACGCAACGTGGTTGCCAAACTTTGTTGAGGTGTAAATGACTGAAAGCATAGGACGAACTGCTGAACAGCTAGTCAAATTGAGTGTCGGAGCGCCCGATTACTGACGCTCTGGACATGGAAGCGACAGATGCTCACCGCATCCGTCAGTTTGGGGCGGGGCGGTGACTTCCTCGAACACGCCTCCAGAACAGAAACGAATGTACCCGAGAGGTTGTCCTGTCGCCTTCGTGCGTCCAGAGTCGATACTGTAGTTTCGGGCAAGCACGAACTAAGAATGCCCTTTGGCTGCCAACTCCTGTGTAGCGTACTCGGAAAACTTGAAATCCATATGGACGGGAACGGTATTAATCGAGAGTTGATTCCGATTGGCGGTCCGAAAGCCGAGAATTGAGCTAACCAGATACAATTCAATCTAGAGCGGTGCGAACAATTCGCGATAGACTCCGCCATGACTGGGTGGGGTGTTCCGCCCTCGCGCCCTGGCCAAAGTGAAAGCTCACACTGAGGCCGGAGCGATGGAACGAACGTTGGTTCTGAATGGTAAGCGTGTTCTGAAAGGCGTCTAGGTGCAGCCGTCCGCTCCACAGTTGGGTGATGGGTAGGCTCGACTGCGTGAAAAACAATGTCCTAACTTTTTCGGTCCGGGGAGGGGGCTCCAGGCTATGATCGCGTTCATAACTTCCCGCGAACTGCCAAGTGAAATGGGCAGGAGATTTTCCGGGGTTCCGGGGAAGTAGGAAGGAAGCCGTCGGCAGAGGGGCCAATACCGTCGGGAGTATCGTCATAGTTGTAGAAACGCGTTCTTGCAATAGAGCGCTCTGCTTTTCCTGTGAACTACAGACTTGGCTACAAAAGACGGCGCACATCAGGAGTGTTGCGCCGAACCAAACCCGAAAGGTTTTCGATTCGCGCATGGCGACTTTCTCCTTACTCTGATCGGGATGATACCTACTCGAACTGAAAACTGCACTGAGCGTAGGGATCGCCTTGATACTTAGGATGAGGCTACATCCTTCCACTATGCAATGTTGCTGGCAAGAATATTCGCAACAGGGGCTGGAATTAGATGTGATCGTCGGATGCGTCCTCGCTGTATCGATTAGACGCGCTACTCTTTGGCAGGCAATGGTGGGGCAAGGTAGGCCCAGCGTTCAAGAAGTTGGCGATTCGAAATACGCCAAATCACAATTCCGGAGAATTCGTACTTTGTCCCCGTCGCCGCTTCGGGTCAAAGGTTGAAAAGCGGATCTATGGTCACAGAGGAATTGATCGAGTTTGATGGGAGGGCGACCGAGAAGACTGAGCAAAACGTTTGTGACTTCTCCGCATTTGGCGCTGCGATAGTACTGTTGAAGTTCAATCAATGCATTGACTTGCCATTCAGGTAGGCCGGCATCGGCCAGTCCCTTGCAGAAGGCGCCGTCCGGAAGATCCACGTACTCAATCGTGCGGCCAATAATCCGGGAGAGAGCGGTGGCAATGTCGGCGTTACTCAATGCCTCAGGCCCATTTAATTCGTAGGTTTGGGAGGTGAGAATCCGGTCGGGCGAGGATACCTGCCGCCGCAGCGGCAACGTCGCACACATCCAGGATACTGACTTGAGCATCTGCTGTGGCCCCGTAAAACTTGTTATGAGAAAGGAAAGATCTGCCCACAATCGGAGTGGGCCGTTGTCGGCTGATAACTGAGAATGCTTTGCGTGAGTGGCTGGAGCGAAAGACCGACGCGACCGTTGAAACGAAGGGTTAAAAAATTCAAGCCGATCATCCGTGCAGTTCCTAATCCCCGCCACCGGTTCTGCGAAATAACTCAACTACCAAAACGAAGCGCTTCAGAGGTTCGGCGATCTCTAATTGCCCGGAAAGTTGGCAAATAGTTGGCAAAATGGTTTCTGTAATGAGATCCCTGAAAGGGCAAAAGTGAGAAAAGCCGTGTCTTTACTGGGGATTTATGGTGGGCCTGGGTGGACTTGAACCACCGACCTCGCCCTTATCAGGGGCGCGCTCTAGCCACCTGAGCTACAGGCCCGCACGCTGTGGCAAACAACTCTTCCTACTTTACCGTACAACCCACACGCTGGCAATTCCGCAACCTCTGCTTTTCTGCTCCATGTTCCTTGCAAAAAGCCCGTCCTTTTCAGTGCATCCCGCTTCCATTCTCAGTAGACTGGGCCACTTAGGCACCCGGCCGCGCCCTGAGACCCAACTTGCCCACTCTCTCCTCCTCAACCCAAACCCCTTTTCGCTGCAGCGAACTTTCTCCGCAGCAGCGCAACTCGCTCCTCGCCGCCGGCCTCAGTTGGTTTTTCAGTGGCTTCGACGTGATGCTGTTTTCCGCGCTACTCCCGCAACTCCTCCCGGCTCTCTCCATGTCCAAAGGCGTTGCTGGCTCTCTCACCACGCTGTTACTCATCGCCACCGGCCTAGGCAGCTTTCTCTTTGGACTCCTCGCCGATCGCTACGGCCGCAAGCGCATGTTGATTTACGCGGTCCTCACCTTTTCGGTTTTCACATTTCTTTGCGGGCTCGCGCCCAACATTTTCTCGCTCGCCATCTGCCGCGTCGCGATCGGCTTAGGCATGGGGGGCGAATGGACCTGCGGCGCCGCTCTTCTCGCGGAGTCCTGGCCGTCCAATCGACGCGCCCGCGCCATGGGCATTGTGCAGAGCGGTTACGCCATCGGCTATGCTTTGGCCGTCGCCGTTGCGGGCGGCCTCGCTCCCGTGATTGGTTGGCGCGGCGTCTTCTGCCTTGGCCTGCTTCCTGCCTTTTTCGCTCTGTGGCTTCACAAAAACGTCGCCGAGCCGGGAATCTGGACCGCGCAATCCCAATCTAACGTTGCAACCTCCGCCGAAAAGAAACTCCTATGGCGAGCCGCGCTTCCTCGCCTGCTTGCTCTTCTTAGCATGAACACTTTCGGTCTCTTCGCATGGTGGGGGTTGTTCAGTTGGATGCCCGCCTACCTGGCTCTGCCGCTGGCCCAGGGTGGGCGCGATTTCCGCGTCTTGGGCACGGTTGCTTTTGTTGTGGTGATTAATCTCGCTGGCATGCTTCCCGGCTATCTTTTCTTCGGCAGCGTGGCAGACCGAATCGGCCGCAAGAAAACGGTCATCCTCTATCTATTGGCCGCCGCAGTCCTGGTGCCTTTTTTCGCAGCGGCGCGCCAACCGCTTTGGATTCTCATCTTCGGCTGCGTCACGGCATTTTTCGGTTCAGGCTTTTTCACCGGCTCCGGCACTCTGGCCAGCGAACTATTTCCCACTCGCATCCGCGCCGTGGCTCTCGGCCTCTCCTACAATTTGGCGCGCTCCTTCAGTGCCTTGGCTCCATTGTTCATCGGACGCCTCGGCGAAAATCGCGGGCTGGCCTGGGCTTTCCTCGCATGCGGCGTCGCCTATGCTCTCGCAGGACTCAGCGCCTTCCTGATCCCGGAAACCAGCGGTCTCGACTTGAAGTAACCACTTACTCTTCACCCTATTCGATATGAAAAGGCCGTATCCTTATACTCATATGGTTTTTCTCGAATTGATCGGCCGTAGGTTTGTGCGAAAAATGTTCCGGCCCACTTTCGTTTTCGTGTTTCTTGCTGGCACCCTTGCGCTGGCACAGGCTCTTCGGTCAGGACCGAATGCAGTACCCTCTGCTTCGCAACAACGTGAAATCCCTGAGTGGTGCAAGCCTCTTCCTCGTCCCGAATACAGGATTCTTCAACGCATCTCCGTTTCCGATCCCTGGTTCGAAGTCTACAACGTTGCGCCCAACACCATCGCCATCTACGAACCGCATCAATCCGAAGAAACCATCTCCTATCTCATCCTCGGCAGAGACAAAGCCTTGCTTCTCGACACCGGCATGGGCATCAGCGACCTCCGCAGAGTTGTCAGCGAACTCACGCCCCTTCCCATCATCGTCGTGAACTCCCACACCCACGATGACCACGTCGGCGGCAACTGGCAATTTCCCACGATCTATTCCATGGACACGGATTTCAGTCGCGCCAATGCAAAGGGTTCCAGCGCGGATGCCCAGGCGGAAATCGCGCCCGGCGAAATCTGTGGCAACCTTCCGAAAGATTTCAACGCAAAAACGTATCGCACCAAGCCGTGGACCATCAGCAAGTACATCCATGATGGCGACAGCATCGATCTCGGCGGTCGCACTCTGGAGATTCTCTCCACGCCTGGTCATACGCCCGACGCCCTCTGTCTTTTCGATCGCGTCAACGGCCTGCTCTTCACTGGCGACACCTACTACCCCGCCGCCATATGGCTTTACCGCCCTGAAACCGACCTCGCTGCGTATGCAAAATCTATCGCTCGGCTGGCCGCGCTCGCGCCTCAGGTAAAAACTGTACTTGGCCAGCACAATGTTCCCGTCGCTCCGCCTTCCGTCCTCCTCAATCTGGTCAACGCATTCGCGGCGCTTCAGGCCGGCAAAGCTGTCTGCAAACCTGCCGGTGAAGGCAAGCGCCTTTGCCAGGTGGATAACTTCAGTTTTCTTCTCCGCGCCTCGCCTTGAGTAGTAGACTAATTCCAGCGCCGAGGATGTCCATGTTTCTCAGGGCTTTTTCCCTTTTTTCCGCTGCTTTCCTTCTTCTGCTCGCCGCTACCCCGCAAGTGGGCGACGCTCAACCTCCGCGTGAGAAATCCACTTGGAACTATGATGGCGGAGTTCAGCTCGTCACCGACGGCGCAATCGTCAACGGTCCTTGCTTCCGTCTTACCGGCCGCCTGAAAGCTCCGCAATTTTTCGACAATCTGCGTCGCGTCGATTCCGTCGCCGGCACACTCTTCCGCCGCGGCAACGAAATCGTCACCGAATTTCCGGAACGCATGGAACTGAGTTTTGAATTGTACGACTTGCCGTGCAGCGACAAACTTGAGGAAGCAGGAACCACACGAATTTACCTCAACAAAGCCATCCTGCGCACTCTGCATGTAAATTTCTACTGGAAGCGCGGCCTCGCCGTTCGTCCCGCGCCGGAAATCAAGCTGAAGCACGTGGAGATGATCCCTATCGAGCCATTTGGACGCGGGCTCAGCAGCGAGCCGCTACCAGTGAAATATGAATGGTGGTTTCAGTTCGATGTGCCCAGCGCCGGCGTCCCTCTAACGGATAGCCTGGTTCTGGTGATGCTCTCTCCCGAAGGCAAAATTGTAGCCCGCTGCGCCGCCCGCATGTAGCGGCCTGTCGGCAAATGTCGAAGTGTGCTTGCAGACTCCGTCGGATATTAGCGATCAGGGATCAGAGATCAGGAACCAGCGGGTTTCGTACTGAGGACTTCGCAGCTTAAGGCGTCCTGGATTTGAGAGCAGACTCTCGCGTTCCTCACCTCGCGAAAAAAATCTCATCCTGTCATTCCGAACGGAGTCAGGGATCTCTCTGCTCTTGTACCGGGAACGGGTACCCCCCACTCCGGTTTTGCGTGCGGGGTTCTTTGTTTTTCCTTCGGGATCACGCCTGCATCAGGCGCATGGTGGATTCCTGACCCCTGATCGCTGATACCTGCTACAGCTTCATCTCCGCCACTCGCCCGCTCACGCCCAATCTCGCCTCCGTGTGCTTCTGCACTTCTTCCGCACTCCATCCAGGCGCCACTTCTCTCAGCAGCAATCCGTCCTTTGTCACGTCGATCACTGCCAGGTCCGTCACGACCGTGTTCACGCACTCAATTGCCGTCAGTGGATAGCTGCACTTGTGCACGATCTTCGCACCGCCATCCTTGGTGTTATGTTCCATGCAGACGATAATCTTCTTCGATCCTGTGGCGATGTCCATCGCCCCACCAATATTCCCGCTGCCCTTCGCCCCGGGAATTTTCCAGTTGGCCAGATCGCCTTTTTCCGACACCTGAAATCCGCCCAATACCGCCACGTCCAGGTGGCCTCCGCGCGTCATCAGGTGCGCATCCGCTTGATGAAAGAACGAAGCGCCGGGAATCAGCGTCACCGGCACTTTCATTGCGTCCACCAGATCGTAATCCTCTTCGCCAGCCTTGGCTCGCCGGCCCATCCCCAGAATCCCGTTTTCGCTGTGGAAATAAACCGTCACGCCCTTCGGCAAGTGATCCGCGATCAGGTTTGGGATGCCCCAACCCAGGTTCACGAATGCTCCGTCCGTCAACTCCTGCGCCGCCCGCTGCGCAATCTGTTCGCGCGTCAATCGCGGTTTATCCCCCATAGCGTTTCCACTTCACCCTCACCCGGTGAAGCGCACTCCTTTCGCCTGCACAATTCGCTGCACGAAGATCGCCGGCGTGATTACATTTTCCGGCTCGATCGCTCCCAGCGGCACAATCTCTTCCACTTCCACAATCGTCGTTTTTGCGGCCATCGCCATGATCGGATTAAAATTTCGTGCCGCCAGCCGGTACGTCAGATTCCCCAGTTCATCCGCTTTCTGCGCTTTGATCAGCGCGAAGTCCGCGTGGATTGGCTTCTCCAAAATGCAGCGCTTGCCGTCGATCACGCGCTCTTCCTTCCCATTCGCCACTTCCGTCCCCACTCCCACGCTGGTGTAAAAGCCCAACAGTCCCGCCGCCGCCGCGCGCATGCGCTCGCACAAGATACCCTGCGGCACCAGTTCGCACGTCACCTCTCTATTCGCAAAACGTTCCTGGAAATAGTTCGAATGCGGCCCGGGGAACGAAGCGATCACGTGGCTCACCTGGCCATTCTTGAACATGATCCCCAGTTCGCCTTCGCGCGTGCCGCAATTGTTGCTGATCGCGGTGATGTTCTTGACGCCTTTGCGCGACAGCGCTTCAATCAAATTATTGGGAAATCCGGCGCCGCCAAATCCGCCGAACATGATGCGCGCGCCATCGGGAATGTCCGCGACTGCGGCGTCGAGAGAAGAAAACACTTTTTGCTTCATTCAGGGCTCGGAATAACGGGATTGTCTTGCGCATAGATTGTTAACGACAGCGGGCGAATGTGCAACCCCGGCCGCCGTCGCGCGCGATTCCCAAATGGCTGGCTGCTATTGGCCCGCTATTCGCTGTGGTTCCACACGTATAAAAAGTCACCGTCGCTCGCAGTCGCCACCTTACGACCCGCTTTCCTTGTCGCTCGATTCAGCGCGGACCGCACCTTCTCCTTGGATTGCTCCAGTTCCGACAGCGGCACCTTGATCGCCGCTCCATCCTGCAAATTGTTCAAGTCCCGCAGAATCGTGGTGACAATCAGCTTGTGCTTGCCGTTGCGCCCTTGCGGCACATCCGCTTGCACCATGGTCTTGAAATGCATTGGGGCCTTCTTGCTTGGAGTCTTTCCCATGCCTCCCTCCCGAATCGTATGCGGCGTTAAACTAACGTAGCGTTATCGTAGCCAAACGCATTCGCCAGTGCAAGTAAAATATTCGAGCCGAGCCACCCGCCGCGAACCGTCGTATTGGACGTGCTATTCCGCGCCGCGCTTCCCTAAGAGACTGTTGAAAAAATCACTCACGAGAAATTCGCAGAAATTGGGTCGCGCTAGGAAGCCCCACAAATGATTTCTCGGCTCCTCCAGACATTTTCCATCTCCCGGTTTCCCCTGTTCTTCGGGAAAACCGACTTTTTCAACAGACTCCTAAACGCGCCGCTTTGCGCTGGCTAAACGGAAGTTCGCTCTGCAAAAGATTTAGCCCGTATCGCTGTGACCCTGTTAGCTTCGTTGTGTTGGAGGAATTGCAATGCTCAGGACTAAAGTGCATTTCGCCCAGGTTCCGCTCACGGTTGCCAAGAAGGTTCTTGCCGACGAATTGCGGCGCAAGAAGGCTGCGGAACGCGCGCAACTTTCCAGGAAGAAGTTGCAAGCGGTTCCGGTGGAAGAAATTGCGGTACGTGAGTGAGTAACTGAAGCGAGGGTAAGATGACGAGTCCCGCGTTCGATATTTTTCAGTTGGAAGAAAGCGGCGTTCTTTGGATTGGCTCCGCAGCCACTGTAGAGGACGCCAAAGAGCATCTTCGGCAAATCGCCGCGCGTGCTCCCGGCAAGTATCTCCTCTTTGACCAGAAGACCGGAACCAAGCTGGTCATCGAGTTGCCCCGCTCAGGCGGCGACATGCAACTCGCCGGCGCTCAGGGATAACCGCCCCATATGACCGAATTAAAATTTCTGGAATGGCAAGCCCCGCTGCAGGACCTGATTCTTGAATTCGACCCCGTAAAGTTGGAAGAAAAAATGCCACAAGTCGAAGCTTTACTCTTCGACCGCCTCCAGAAACTCGACCACGGCGATGATAGTCGCGGCGAAAAAACCGCCCTTCAGGACGCTCTCTCAATCATTCGCATCATGAAGCGCGACCGCCTCGAGTCTGCCGATTCCGAATAGGCATCTCCAGCTTCTCTGCTTCTTTACCTCCTTACCTCTTCATTTCATCATTCCATTCTTATTCCCCATATCCAACACAACCTTCCAGCTGCCATTCGCCTGCTTTTTCCAGACGGTCGTATATTTTCCTCGCTCAATGTGCTGGTTCCCGCCTTTATCCTTGCTCAAAAATTCGTAGTTGCCCCACGTATAGCCCAGATCCCCGGAGCTCGCGATGTCGGCGCCCACCGCCGACCATGTCAGCCGGTTGCTCTTGTCGTCCAGAAATCCCATTCCTTTCGTAATGCTCGCCTTGCCAACAATCGCGGCCGCGCCGTCCGGCAATTCCACCGCGTCTTCTGCGTAATACGACATATATCCCGCCGCTCCCCGCTCCTGCGCCGCTTTCATGAAGTCGCCTTCAATCTGCTTCAGCGTCTCGGCCGACGCCTTCTCTGCCGTCACTGCCGCCCGCCCCGACTCCCACGTTGTCATCGCCGCCATGGAGAGCACCACAGCAGCAATGGCCACAACGGCCAGTTTTCTCATGTTCTCCTCCTGAATTTCCTCAAGAACGCCGCCAGTCTACACTGCATCCTGCGAAGCGAACAGCGCGCATCACTCGTCAATCAGGCCTATACTCTTCCGGTGTAGATTGAAGCGAACAGGAGGAGCGAGATGAGAAGGGAATTGATGTGGGCGGCCTTGACGATGGTTGCGGCGGGCATGGCGGCAACGGCTTCTGCGCAAGGACTGCCGACGGGGCCGATGCCGGTACCAACGGCAACGGTAAATGTGGGTCCGGTGGTGGCGGCCAAGGCGGCGAACCCCGTTCCGAGTCCAGCGGCAAAAAACCAAACTCAAAAAACGGCCATCGGAGTGGGTCCGGTGTCGGTAAAAGCTTCCGCACCGTCGGCCTACTGGACAGACCTGGTGGACGTCGATGGCGACGGCGTCGAGGAAGACACGCAATTTCTGCTCGATAAGAAGCGCGGAATCCTCTACACCTACAAACAAGACAATTACCAGTGTGGCGACGGCAGCTCGCAAAATGGCGATGTGCTCATGGGAATCTACACCCAGGGCAATCCCTCCGGAAATCCCTCGGGCTCCGGATGGTTCGTTGTTGCCGTGAAGGCCGGACAATGCGGCGAAAAAAAGGATGGGCTGTTCGGCTGCCGTTTCAACACCAGCGGCAAGCCAACCACCTGCGGCACCGCCAAGGTAAAAGAGGAGTCGGGTGAGGTAGACGTAGTGGTCAAGAAATAGAACAGCGAAATTGCCAGCTGCACCTCGCGCTCACCCTCTCAAACCGTGTTCACGCGAACAAGGCCAGGTGATTTGCCGCACAGACGCAAGTTCGGCCCATCAGCATAGACTGATACCTCACATAATGCCGAAACTCCTCATCACGCAGGCCACGGGTTATCGCTTTCGAGGCCTGCTCGAACCCTATAAATTAAGGAAGCGAAAGCTGGTCGGCGCGGTCATCCCTTACTTGGCCGCACTCGCGCCGCAAGATTGGAAGATAACTCTAATCGACGACGCGACCGAAGACATTGATTTCAATGCCGACGTCGACGTCGTTGCCATTACCATCAGGACCGTCACGTCCCTGCGCGGTTATGAGATCGCCGCCAAGTTCAGGCAACGCGGAATCCCCGTCCTCATGGGCGGCCCTCACGCCACGTTCTACGCCGACGAGGTCGCGGAACACGCCGACGCCGTCTGTATTGGTGAGGCTGAGGAAATCTTTCCCAAAATGCTCGAAGATGCCGCGGCCGGCACGCTCAAGAAGTTCTACCGCAGAGACACGGTAGCAAGCTTGGCGGCAATGCCGACGCCCCGCTGGGATCTGCTGAACCCGAAGAAATACGTTTTCTACCGCCCGTACGTCATCCAGTACTCCCGTGGCTGCCCATACGTTTGCGACTTCTGCGCCGAACGCCGGCTGAATGGCGATTACGGATACCGGTACCGGCCGGCCGCCGAGGTGGTGGAGGATATCAAGCGGTGCGGCAGCAAACACATTTTTTTCGCGGCCAGCCAGTTTGCCGGTAACGTCGACCGCGCGATGGAGCTCATGGAAGCGCTGGTCCCGCTGAAAATCCGCTGGTCCACGCTATTCTCGGCTCACTATTGCCTGGACGAAAAGTTCATGGACCTGGCCGCCAAGTCTGGGCTGCTCCACGTCAACATGGGCATCGAGAGCATCAATCAGCGCACCTTGGCGACGATGCACAAGAGCTTCAACAAGGCCTCCGAATACGGCCACTTGATCAGCAACCTCACCAAGCGCGATATCAGCTATTCACTTAACTTCGTCTTCGGTTCCGATGCCGACGACGAGACGGTCTTCGACGCCACTCTCCGCCTTCTCCACGAGTACAAGGCCCAGACTGCCTATTTCAATATTCTGGTTCCCCTGCGCGGCACCGCCCTTCACCAGAAATTCAAGGACGAAGGGCGGCTGATCGATGAGTCCAACATGGAGCGCTGGCCAGGGCTGTCTTGCCATTTCAAGCCGCTGCGCTTTTCTCCCGATGAACTCGTCCGCCGCATCATGAAAATTCGTCACGACTTTTACACCAATGGTTCCGCAATTCGGCGCCTGCCGGTGCCTTACAAGCAAGCGCACTTCGCCAGCTGGAACCTGCACTTTCTGCAGAGGAAAGTTACCGCTCACATGGACTCGATGAGGGATTTCACCGAGTTCTAGCGATCACCTGTTTGCTTTGCTCGCAGTCCAGACTTAGGACAATTGAATTATTGCGGCTCAGTCCAGAAATCTCCAACAACGCGATTCCACATAGTAGTAGCAGTGGCCAAACGGCGGCAGGCACTCATAGTACAGAAAAGGTTCGTATGTTTCGTGTGGAGCGTAGTAAAAATCGTCCTTCCCAAGGAATCCGATCCTGGCGGATGGCACGGAGGACACGAACTCCGGCACCATGTCCTCTAAATGTTCCGGGTAGCGATGGTATTTGGCGTGATAGGCGATGCATGCTTCGCCCAGCCTGACAGCCCTGCTTTCCGTAAGATTGTTGCGAATATGATTGGTAATCCCCACGGCGACGATACCGAGAAATAAAACTCCAATCGATGCCATGACCTTGAACGCGGAAGCACGGCGCCCGCGGAACAAGCAGACGATCGCGGCAATCAGGAAACACGGCAGACTCAACAGCAGAACAAGCACGGAAAGAATCGGCAGAAACCATACCCAGGCGTCCACGGTGTAAAAAGCGGCGGCGAAGAGGATCGCTGGCAGCAGATACTTCCAGCGCCAGTGCAGCAGCTTGAGGGTTAAGTCTTCGAGGTTCATCGTAAGGATGCGATTCCGGAACGATGGGTGCTGATAGTGCGGAGGATAGCAGAGCTCTTCTCTATGTCAAGTACTTGTTCTAATAAAGTTGAAATGGCGAGTCACTCCGGTCCGGACGTTAAGGAAAGTCGGTATTACACCCGCGCTCGACTGGCGCTGCTTGACCTGCGTTCGAGGAGGGCTAAGGCGCAAAGCTTGCGGTCTACGTGAGGATTTACGCGCGACTCACCTGAATACAGCAGGCAAAGCATCCCGGGCGCCACGCCGCATGTGGGACAAGTAACGGACAGCAACTGCGTCTTGGGTGAGATGTTTTCGCTTCAAGCGAACAGAGGGGCTCATAGGCGGGCGATGGACCTCTAAATGTTGAACGCTATCCAGAGAAATGCATGGCTGCGCGCTAGCGGTTCAGTTGTTGCGTGCTTCCGGACTTCATCTCCAACTTGGTTCCGGTTCTCAAATCAAACAGAACGAAGTCGCGCGAACCGGATTGCTGTTGTGTGACCAGTTTCTGCGCTTCGCTGACATCGTCGGCGGTTCCCATCCAAAACAAGCTGCCGTCTTTGTCGATTCGGAAAATATCGAACCGAGGGATGATCATGGGGAGCCCCTCCTAAAGGTTCGTCTACCGGGGCGGACTAGATTGGGATGGTAAGCCTACTCCACTGATATGCGGGAAACAAGCGAATTGCTGGGCAGAAGCGGAGAGACGGCCGTAGGAGGCTGTCCTTACAAAGGCTAGAGCAAGAGCTAGTTCGCTCGGCACAGCTTAGGGAATTCGTGCTGTAGCCGGGCCAGCCTTGGCAGATCGTTCATCATCACGTAGGAGCTGTCGGGATAATTCTTGACGTAGTCCTGGTGATAGGCTTCCGCGGGATAGAAGGCGTCGAGTTTCTCGACTTTAGTGACGATGGGACGCGAGTAAACGTGGGCGGCACTGAGTTGCGCGATGTAGGATTCGGCGATTCGCTTCTGCTCATCGGAAGTGTAAAAAATCGCCGAGCGATACTGCGAACCGGTGTCCGGCCCTTGGCGATTCCACTGCGTGGGATCGTGCGCCACGGAAAAATACACCATCAAAAGCTGTCCGTAGCTGACTTGCGAAGGATCGTAGGTGACTCGCACACTTTCCGCGTGGCCTGTTAATCCCATGCTGACGGCTTCGTACGACGGAGATTTCAGGAATCCGCCCGAATATCCTGAAACGACTTCGTTTACGCCGCCAAGTTGCTCGAAAACGGCCTGCATACCCCAGAAACATCCGCCTGCAAACACGGCGGTTTGCTGCGCTGCGGCAGGAGCGAGCGGCGCGTCGAGCGCGGGCACCGGCATCGCCGCGGAGGGCGCCGCGGGCGGACGCGCGCTAAGGGAACGGAAAGCCGTCCAGCCAACCAGTAGAACAATGATAGCAATGGCGATGGTGCGACCGATGATGGGACTTTGCATGGAGGAATGCCTCACAGCAGTTAGAGTGCGCGATGGCCGGAAGGTTACACGATCGCGCGGTCACTCTGCGGCGATGGGCTTAAGTGCAACGCCAGCCGCGCGCAACCCGCGATTTACCGCCCCGGCAATTTCTGGTGCCCCGGGCGTGTCGCCATGAATGCAGATGGTTTGCGCGTGCAGCGGCACCGTGCTGCCGTCCGCTGCCATGACGCTGCTGCGTTCCACGATTTGCGCCGCTTGGGACGCGGCTTCTTCGGGATTCTTCAGTAGCGCGTCCTGCAACTTGCGCGAGCGAAGGCTGCCGTCGGGCTCATACCTGCGGTCGGCAAACGCTTCCCCGGCGACGGTGAATCCCGCGGCGCTGAATTCCTGCAGCATCAAAGATCCGGCGAGCCCCACCAGCACTACATCGCTTCTCCACCGTGCTACGCCTTCGGCGATCGCGCGGGCAAGTTCGCGTTCCCGCGCCGCCTGGTTGTAGAGCGCGCCGTGAGGCTTCACATGACAGATTCGGGCTCCGCAACGATCCGCGATTTCGGCCAGCGCCAGCAGTTGTCTGTGGATTGAACTGGCAATTTCTTCGCGGCTCAGTTTCAGTTCAGTGCGGCCAAAATTGGCGCGATCCTCGTATCCCGGATGCGCGCCGATCGCCACGCCGAGCCGCAAGCACTGTTCGACCGTGGTTTGCATCATTGCGGCATCGCCCGCGTGTCCGCCGCAGGCGACGTTCGCCGAAGTGACGTAGCGCAACAACTCTTCCTGCGCGCCTCCGGTGACCGCTTCGGCGACTTCACCCATATCGCAATTCAAATCGATGCGTTTCATGCGAACAAAAACTCCTGGGAATTCAAACGTTGCTGCTGCTCGATCCATAATTGGCGGGCATCGGAAAAGCTGACGCGTTCAAAGCGAATTTCGTCGCGCGGAAGCAGTTGGCCGATGCAAAACAGATCCGCGCCGATCACGTTGGCGATTTTTGGATAGCCGCCCGCGGTTTGCTGTTCGACGAACAGCAGGATGGCCTGGCCCGACGGCGTCGCTTGCATCGCCCCTAGCGACACGCCCTCGCTGACCATTTCTTTGGCCGCTCGCAGCGCCAGTGCCGGGCCCTCCAGGCGTAAGCCCATGCGATCAGCTTCTTCTGTCACGCCAAAGGTGCTGTGCAACATTGAGCGCTGGGCTTCGGGCAGAAACCAGTCGAATTGCGGGCCTTCGGTGACGCGGAGTATTTTCCTTGGCTGGAACGCTTTTCGCGCCTCGGCGGAAAGTCTCCTGCGTGGCAGTCGTTTGGTGGGCGCGCCAATTTGCAGCAGGTCGCCCTTCTGCAGGGCGCGGCCGTTGAATCCTCCCAGGCCGCTCAGCAAATGCGTCGAAGCGCTGCCAAGCACCGGGGCAACATGCACGCCGCCCGCAACGGCAAGACAGCACCGCGCGCCGCTGCGCGTTTGTCCCAGCCGCAATTTTCCCCCGGGCATCACGGCATGAGGCACGCCAGTTTCAAGAGGACGGCCGTCCAACGATGCGCCAAAATCTCCACCCGCCAATGCGATCACGCTTCCTTCTGGAAAGATGTAGGTTCCCCCCAGCAGAGTCATCTCCAGCGCCGCGGCCGCGGGCGGATTCCCCACCAGCAAATTCGCCAAACGCAACGATACCGCGTCCGCCGCACCCGATGGCGACACTCCCACAGCGCCATACCCCGGACGGCCCAGATCCTGCACGCTGGTTTGCAAACCGGGATGCTCCACCACCAGCGTGCTCATCGATTCTCCAGCACAGAAAATTCTTCGCGCGTGATCGGGTGGAAGCGCACTGCATCCCCGACGTCCAGTAATTCCATGGGCTCACGTTCGGCCTGAAACATGCGCAGCGGCGTCCTACCTAGCAAGTTCCATCCACCGGGAGTCGCGAAGGGATACACAGCGGTTTGTTTTCCGGCAATGCCAACGCTTCCGGCGGGAACTTTCTTGCGTGGAGTGGCAAGTCGCGGCGTGGCCAGTGAATCTGGCAGGTCGCCCAGGTAAGCGAAGCCGGGCGCAAACCCCAAAAAGTAAGCGCGATAGGTTTGCGAAGAATGCAACTCGATCACGCGTTCCGGTTTCAACTTACGCGCTGCGGCAACTTTCTCCAGGTCCGGGCCAAATTCTCCGCCGTAGCAAACCGGGATTTCAACCAGACGCGGCGCGGGCAGTGCAATCTTTTCAGACCGCTTTTCGTAGCCGCGCAGCGTGCTTTCCACCTGAGCGTGATCCACCGCACATGCGTCAAACGAGACCAACAGCGAACAATAGGCGGGTTGCAAGTTGCGCAGCCAAGGCAGCGGTTCGCGCTGCAAAAGCCTCAGCAACCGTACAACCCGTTGGTGTGTGCGGTGTCCGATTTCCTCGCCCAGGTATACAAGCAGAGCCTGGTCACTGGCCGCGCGGAATCGCACCGTTCCTCCCTGTCTACTGCGCCCTATTGCACAAATCCAATGTTCCCGCCCGGCACGATTCCCTCCGGGCCCTCTTTGATCGGCCCAAACTGCGCCTCAAAGCGTGAAATATTCTCGCCGAGGGCTCGCCAGATGCGTTTCGCGTGTCCTGGGCTGACGATCATGCTGGCCAGCAGCTTTCCCTGACCCCCATTCGGGAAAACATAAACAAAATTCAGCGTGAACTCCTCCGCGTGATGATGAACCATCACCAGATTGCTGTACATTCCCTGCAACTCTTTTTCGTCCGCTTTGATTTGCACTTGCCCCGGCGGCGGTGTCTGTTTCTCGTCCATGTTGTTCTCCCAAAATTGCCACATCCAAAATAGCACAGCCGCGGAGGGTGATGGCTTCTCTACATGCATCGCGGTATGGTTCATGGCCTGAAATCGTGCAAAATTTATGTGACTGCCAATGTTTTGCGCGGCGCGGCACCGTCCGGCATGCGCCGAAAAATCACAATATCAATTACTTGCGACGCTAGCTTGGCGTCGATGACGCAAAAAGCAACGCCGCGTCTTTTCACTCATAAGATCTATTGACAGTTCTGCGCCCTATTAAGTATAGTTTAGACGAAGAGTTCACTATAGTTAACAAACAAATGGGTGGCACCTTCTCAAAGCAACTCGCCGCGCAGCCTCTGGAATCCCAGCGCGCTTCCGGCTGGCGCCACTCCCTCACCCTGCCGTCGCTTCCCGAAGCCCATCGTACGATCAAGATCACCCAGGGTTCCTCGTGGTTCCGCAAAATACTGGCCTTCGCCGGGCCGGGTTATCTGATTGCCGTAGGTTACATGGACCCGGGCAACTGGGCCACGGATATTGGCGGGGGTTCCAAATTTGGCTATGCCCTGCTTAGCGTGGTGTTGATCAGCAACCTGATGGCGATGTTTCTGCAGGGGCTTTCCGCCAAGCTGGGCATCGCTACCGGCCGCGACCTGGCGCAGGCTTGCCGCGACCACTATTCGCGGCCCGTCTCGATTTTTCTTTGGGTCGTATGCGAACTGGCCATCGCCGCTTGCGATCTTGCGGAAGTCTTGGGCTCCGCCATTGCGTTGAAACTGCTTTTTGGGCTGCCGCTCCTCGCCGGCGTTCTGCTGACAGCCTTCGACGTGTTAATCGTGCTGGCGCTGCAAGGCCGCGGTTTCCGTTTTGTTGAAGCCTTTGTAGTGACGCTGATCGGCACCATCGCAGTCTGTTTTGCATACGAAATATTTTTCGCGCGGCCGCTGTGGCTGGAAGCGGTGCACGGCTTCGTTCCGCACCTGGAAATTCTGCGCAATAAGGAAATGCTGTACATCGCCATCGGCATCATCGGCGCTACCGTGATGCCGCACAATCTCTACCTGCACTCCAGCATTGTGCAGACCCGCGCATTTGGCCAGAGCAACCCCGAGCGTCGCGAAGCCATCAAGTACGCGATCATCGACTCGACCGTTGCGCTCACTTTTGCGCTGTTCATCAATGCCGCCATCCTGGTGCTCGGTGCCGCCGCCTTCCACACGCGCGGTCTCAATGAAGTTGCGGACATCTCGCAGGCTTACAAGCTGCTCAGTCCCGTTCTTGGCGCCAGCCTCGGCAGCACGCTTTTCGCCTTCGCGCTTCTGGCTTCAGGACAGAATTCCACGCTCACGGGGACGCTGGCTGGCCAGATTGTGATGGAGGGCTTCCTGCAGATTCGCCTGAAGCCCTGGATCCGCCGCCTGATTACCCGGCTCATCGCGATTCTGCCCGCGGTGCTGGTGATTGGCATCGCCGGGGAGGGCAAACTCACGGCGCTGCTGATCCTCAGCCAGGTGGTGCTCAGTTTTCA
Source organism: Candidatus Acidiferrales bacterium (assembly GCA_963826335.1). GTDB lineage: Bacteria > Acidobacteriota > Terriglobia > Acidiferrales > UBA7541 > Acidiferrum. The sequence goes on from CAWGXB010000016.1 coordinate 33,141, forward strand.
GTTGCCGTTCGCGGTAATTCCGTTGGTGCGCTTTACCAGCGAGCGCGCGAAAATGGGTGAATTCGTCAATTCGCGTGCCACCACGGTGATCGCTTGGGGCGTTACCGCCGCCATTCTCTTCTTCAACGCCGAACTACTCTGGCTGACTTTCCGCGCCTACTGAAAGTTTCCTCGCCCGCGCTACCTCCCTATGCCCGATGTGTGCGAAGATTTTGCCTGGGCCATGAGCGCGAAATCGCAACGGAGCCTGAAGATGCGCAAAATTCTTTTTGCCTGTACCCTCGCCCTGATTTTTCTATCGATTGGTTTTGCGGCGTTCCAGAAAACTCCCTGGATCGTGCCTCCGGAAGAAAAGGCGCGCAAGAATCCGCTGACCGCTTCCGACGCGAATACCACCGCCGCAAAGCAGATCTACATCGATCACTGCGCCAACTGTCACGGAGACTCCGGAAAAGGCGATGGCTCCGATGCCATGATGTACGATCCTGCGCCCGCGGATCTTACCGATGAAGCGCGCATGAGCAAAGTGACCGACGGCGAGATCTACTACCAGATTACGGAAGGCCGCAAGCCTATGCCTTCTTTCAAGAAGCGCCTCACGGACGAGCAGCGCTGGCAACTGGTGTTGTTGGTGCGCTCGTTCGCTGGCGCTCCTTCCGCTCCGCCTCCCGCGAAAAAGCCCGATGTTCCGGGCGACAAAAAACCGGAGCCTCCCGCTTCCCGTTAACTGGCCGGTTCAGCCGGCGTGATTACGATCTTGCGGAAGTACACGTGCCCTTTTTCGCTGCCTTGCAGATAGATGGGCCCTGGCTGGGCTTCGCGACTGTCAAGCGCGCCGCCAGTGATGCCGGGAATTTCCTGATTGTCGATAATGGTTTTGCCGTCGTGCACCACGGTGATATTTCGTCCCACCAAAGTGATGTCATAGGTCTGCCATTTTCCAGAAGTACGAGCAGGTTCCGGTGAGGGCGTCAGGAAGCCATACACGCTGCCCAGGCGACGATTCGGAGGATCGTTGGGTGAGTCGGTTTCGATCTGCACTTCGTAGCGCCCGCGTAGATACACGCCGCTGTTGGAGTCCGCATCGGGCTTGAATTCCACGTGCAGTTTGAAATCCTGGAATTTCTGATCGTTGATCAGCTCGGGGCCTTCTCCGGGCGTAACCAGATTGCCGTTCTCGACTTTCCAGACAGTCTTGGCATCGGATTTGCTCATGGTCCATCCGGACAGATCTTTTCCGTTGAATAGCGCGATGGGCTTGCCCCACTTTGGCGTGCCGCTTTCCTTCAATGATGGCGCCTTCTCTCCGGTCCACGTCCACGTCGTAGTGCCGTCCGGCGCCGTAGCCGTTCCAGAAAGTGTGCTGCCGGTCATCGTGCCACTGAATACCATATCGCTCTTGGCGCCTTCTTCTTCCTTCGGCGAAACAAATTTCAATTGCCCGTTCGTGATTTCAACTTTTGGCAGTGGCCGCGCGTTTCCCCAACGCCCCACCATTACGGCTTTCAATTGGCCATTTTCCTGCGTCAACTCCAGCCACGACGGATACTCCTTGTCCGGCGCCTTCAGCGTTAAATCCCAGCGGCCAAGAAACGATTCGACCGGCACTGCGGGAGCGGTACTGGCAGTCTTGCTGGTGTCCGCGGTCGGCGAACACGCCGCCACGCCCAACGCCAACACGGCCACCGCAAACAGAGAAACACCTCTTTGCAATTTCATGATTAGGTCCCTTCTTTTTCGGCGAGATCTGAGGACTCTGCCGATTTGCCACGATCAGACAAATGCAGGTTTCGTCTTATTCTACTCTTGCCAGCGGTTTCTGAATCGTGCAATTCCGTGTATCCTGACTTCTTCTATTTCATTCAGGGGAACTTTATGAAGCCTGCTCTTCGTTTTGCTGTGTTGGTTGTGGTTCTGGCGCCCGCGGTTTTCGCTGCTCCGGGCGCGATTCATTGTGGAAAGTTGGTGGACGTTAGCAGCGGGAAGCTACTGGTTGATCAGATGGTCGTATTTGACGACAACGGCGTCGTCACCGCTGTTGGTGCTACCGCCTCCACCACCTTGCCGCAGGGCGTCACAGCGGTCGATCTTTCCGGTTCCACGTGTCTGCCTGGCTTAATTGATGTGCACACGCATCTCACCTCCGATCCCACGGACAATGGTTATGCCGGGCTCGGCGTTTCGATTCCCCGCGAAGCCATCACGGGCGCCAAGAACGCCAACAAAACCGTGCGGGCCGGCTTCACCACCGTTCGCAACGTCGGCGCTGGGAATTTTACCGATGTGGCCTTGCGCGATGGCATCAACGACGGCGATATTCCCGGCCCGCGCATGTTTGTCTCGGGACCTCCTCTGGGGATCACAGGCGGCCACTGCGACAATAATCTGCTGCCTTACGAATTTCACTACAAGGAAGCCGGAGTTGCGGATGGACCTTGGGCGGCGCGCGCGAAGGTTCGCGAAGTGGTGAAATATGGCGCGGATCTGATCAAGGTGTGCGCTTCCGGCGGCGTCTTGAGCAAAGGCGATCTTCCCGGCACGCCGCAATACACGCCGGAAGAATTGCAAGCCATCGCCGAAGAAGCGCACAAGTTGGGTCGCAAAGTGGCGGCCCACGCGCATGGCACCCAATCGATCAAGGACGCAATTCGCGCCGGAATCGATTCCATCGAACACTCCAGCCTGATCGACGATGAAGGCATCGCCCTGGCCAAGCAGCACGGCACCTTTCTGGTCTTCGATATTTACAATGACGACTACATTCTTTCGCAGGGTGAAAAGGTTGGCATGTTGCCCGAATCCATCGAAAAGGAAAAGAAACTCGGGCGACTGCAGCGCGAGAATTTCCGCCACGCTTACCAATCGGGTGCGAAGATGGCCTTCGGAACTGACTCGGGCGTTTATCCCCACGGCGACAATGCCAAGCAATTCGCAAAAATGGTGGAGTGGGGGATGAAGCCGTCGGACGCGATTCAGGCGGCCACCATCAATGCGGCCGCGCTGATCGGTTTACCCGGAAAAATCGGCGTGCTTGCTCCGGGCAGCTACGCTGACTTGATCGCTGTGAACGGCGACCCGCTGAGCGATGTGAAGGCTCTGGAGTCGGTCACGTTTGTGCTGAAGGGCGGGGCCGTCATCCGCAACGATTCCGGCGCCACAAAATAAAAAGGCGGACAAGTGAATGTCCGCCTCCGGAAAACCTGACCGGTCGCTTACTTCTTACTTCACGTTACCCAGTGCCGCGGCGACTTCGTTGATATCGGGCACCGTGGGAATATCGTAGTTCTTCGCCCACGCCACTTTTCCCGTCTTGTCGACAATGAAAATGGCGCGGCCGGTGATTCCTTTTTCCGGCAAATACACGCCGTACTTCTCGCTCATCGCCCCTTTTGGATGGAAATCCGCCAGCAGCGGGTATTTGATGCCCATTTTTTCCGCGTAGGCCTTGTGCGACCAAACGCTGTCCACGCTGACGCCGAGCACCTGCGCATCAAGCGACTCAAACGGTTTCATGCCATTTACGATACACACGTGTTCGTCGGTGCACACTGGGCTCCAATCCAGCGGGTAGAACACCAGCACAACGTTCTTTTTCCCTGCGAAATCCGACAGTTTTACTTCTTTCTGGCTCTGATCCTTCAACGTAAATTCCGGCGCTTTCTGTCCCACGGCCAAGCTCATAGTCCGCTCCTCAAATAAAGTTAAATTGTTCCGGCAAGCATCTTACCGAATCCCAGCGTGGCTGGCCAATTTTCCCGCTTCCCCTCGGCTGGCGCAGGCGCTACACTCCCGCCGGAGTAATCACCCAGGGCGGCGGCAGCGCGCCGCGTTTCTATGCTCACACTTCGCGAACTTGTCGACCGCTACGATCATCTGGCACATCAATCCGGCGAGCCTGTGGCGCTCTCGGCGTTTGGGCTGGGTGACGACGAAACGCAGAAACTGTTCACGGCTTTCGACGACGACTACCACATCAGCCGGTTCTTCCATTTTTCCAACGCAGAAGGGAAGAGCTACATAATTCGCGGGGAAGCGGCCACGCACCTGTTCATGGATCTGGCGATTCGAGCGCTGCTCTAGGGCACGCTACTTATGCGGGCAGGGCTCGTTCCAATCGCTGCACCAGCTTGTTCTGCTCTTCGCGCATTTCTTCGGGCAAACGATTGCCAAACTTGGCAAAAAACTCTCGCACGTCCGCCAGATCAATCTCCCAATCGTCCGGGTCCACGCGGAATAACTCGTGCATCGCTTCGTGAGTAATCTTCAAGCCATCCAGCGTCAGCGCGTTTCTTGTGGGTACGTAGCCGATGGGCGTTTCCTCGGCCTCGCCTTTGCCCTCCACGCGCTCCAGAATCCATTTCAAAACGCGTACGTTCTCCCCGAATCCCGGCCACAAGAATTTTCCATCCGCGCCTTTGCGGAACCAGTTCACATGGAAAATTTTCGGCGGATGCAGAATGCGCTTGCCCATGTCCAGCCAGTGCTGGAAATAGTCGGCCATGTTGTATCCGCAAAACGGCAACATCGCCATGGGATCGCGCCGCGTAATGCCCACGTCGCCCGTCGCCGCGGCGGTGGTTTCGGACGCCATCGTGGCGCCCACGTACACGCCGTGTTGCCAGTTGAAGGACTCATACACCAGCGGAGCCAGCCGCGCGCGGCGTCCCCCCAAAATAAACGCCGAAATCGGCACGCCCTGCGGCGCTTCCCACTGCGGCGAAATACTGGGTGACTGTCCCGCCGGCACTGTGTATCTGGAATTGGGGTGCGCTGCGGGGCCTTTCGATGGATCCCACTTCTCGCCTCGCCAAGTGACCAAACCCGCTGGAGGCTCGCCGCCGATTCCTTCCCACCACGGTTCGTCTTGCGGCGTGACGGCCACGTTCGTGAAGATCGTGTTGCGGTTCAGCGCTTCCATCACATTGGGATTCGTTTTCATCCCGGTTCCCGGCGCCACTCCAAAGAAGCCAGCTTCGGGATTAATGGCATGCAGGTAGCCATCCGCGCCAATCTGCATCCACGCGATGTCGTCGCCAACCGTCCACACGCGGTAGCCCTGATCCTCCAGAGCAGAGACCATCATCGCCAGATTTGTTTTTCCGCACGCGCTGGGAAATGCCGCAGCCATGTACGTCACTTTTCCGCCGGGCGATTCCAGCCCGAGGACCAGCATGTGTTCCGCCATCCAGCCCTGCTGGCGTGCCATGTAGCTGGCGATGCGCAGCGCAAAACATTTTTTCCCCAACAACGCGTTTCCGCCGTAGCCCGAGCCGACGCTCCAGATCAGTCGCTCTTCGGGAAAATGCGCGATGTAGCGGCGCAGCGGATCCAGGTCCCCGATCGAGTGCAGTCCTGGCACGAAATCCGAGGAACTACCCAGGCGGTCCGTCGCCACTCTGCCAATGCGCGCCATGATGCGCATGTTGGCAACCACGTACGGGCTATCGGTTGCTTCGACGCCCACGCGGCTAATTGGCGAATTCACCGGGCCCATGATGTACGGGACCACGTACATGGTGCGCCCGCGCATCGCCCCGTCCAGCAGTGATCCCACTTTGTACTTCGCGCCGTCGGGATCCATCCAGTTGTTGGTGGGGCCAACGTCCTCTTTATTTCGCGAACAGATAAATGTCAGGTGTTCGGTGCGGGCCACGTCGCTGGGGCTGCTGCGGTGCAGGTAACAGTTGGGGTAGGTGTTCGGGTTCAGCAGGAAGGAGTCCACATGCTTGAGCATTTCATGCAGAATCACCTGATTTTCGGCTTCCGAACCGTCGCAAAAGACGATTTTATCGGGCTTGGTCAACTGGGCCGCGCTATCCACCCAGGTTTCCATTGGTGTCGCCACGCCTATCCCCCGGAAAATCTAATGCGTTGCATTACAATTATAAATGAATCCCTTCCGACCGGTCCTGATGCTTGAGCGAGGCTTTTCTGGGCTGGCGGCGGGTTTTTCCGCTATTTTTGCTCCGCCCAGTGTATGTTAGCCCCGCGTTTCCACGCAAGTTCTCACCCATCGCAGCGAAGCGCAATCCCAGCAAATGCGTCTAAGTTGTCGAGGCGCCGTGTCGAGCGCTCAGCGCTCACAGGCCATTCTCATTTGCCACAGCCATCCGGGATTCCAACGGAGCGAATCATGAGTACCTTGTTCCAGGATGTGCGCTACAGCGCGCGGATATTGTGGAATAAGCGAGCTTACAGCGTCACCGTCATTCTGATGCTGGCGCTCGGGATGGGCTCGTTCACATCGGTCTTTTCCGTGGCCAATGCGGTTCTCTTGAAGCCTTACGGCCCCATCAACACGGACCAGTGGGTGTACCTGTGGGAACATCGCACAAAATCCGCATCGCTGAACCAGATCAGCGTCTCCATGCCGAACTTTCGCGATTGGAAAAGCGGCTCCTCTTCCTCGTTTTCGGAAATGATCGTTTGGCTGCCGTGGACTTATACGGCTTCTGGCCCAGGTGTCAGCAACCCCGAGCGCGTGCGCGCGGCCGTAATTTCGCCGCAGGTATTTTCGGCGACGGCGGTGGCGCCTGTTGTGGGACGCTTGCTTACCGCTGAAGACAGTGCCAGCGGCGACCGCAGAGTGGTGCTGAGTTACGAATTCTGGAAGCGCGCGTATGGCGCGGACGCGTCGCTCCCGGGCAAGAAGATCACTTTGAATGGCGCCGGCCACACCGTCGTCGGCGTCGCGCCCCCTGGATTTTCTTTCCCGCCAGAGGATCAGGTTGATGTGTGGACGGCAATGCCGCAGGCCGTGCTCGCCTCTGCCAGCCGTTCCGAACGCTCCTACCGCGTTGCCGCCAAGCTTCGCCCGGGCGTGATGCCAAAAGCAGCCCGAGCTTCTCTGGATGTTGTCACCGAACGTCTCGCGGGCCTGTATGAGGAAGACAACGAGTACGGTGCAATCGTGAATCCCATGCGCGAAGAAGTGGCCGGCGACTTCCGCGCGCCAGTGATCGCGTTGTCCGGGGCGCTGGGATTTGCGCTGCTGTTGCTGTGCATCAACGTCAGCTACTTGAGGCGCGTTCATCTGGAAGCGCGGAGAAAAGAGATTGCGTTACGCGTGGCGCTAGGCGCTGGCCGTCTGATTTTGCTGCGTCAATTGTTGATGGACACCTTGCTTCTGTTCGCGATTGGCGCCGGCATCAGTATCTGGGTTTCACCGCTCGGCGTTCGTCTGCTGCTCGCGTCTGTTCCGCCTCGCGAGATTCCGTGGTTGCACGCACAAATCGACGGAAAGGTGTTGCTGTTCTCGCTGGCAGTGATATTTGTTGCCGCTATTCTGACTGGATTGATCCCGGTTCTCGGCGCATCTCGCGCCGCACTCGCCGCGAATCTGGGCTCGGGAGGAGCGGTGACCGGCACGGCTGGCATAAGCCGGCCGCTGCGCGGGTCCATTATCGTGGCGCAGATCGCACTGGCGCTTGTGCCGCTGTGCGGAGCCGCTCTGCTGATTCGCAGCTTTGCGCGTTTGCAGCAAGTGGCGCCGGGCTTTGCATCCGAACATCGGCTGACCCTCGCGCTTACCGCGCCAAAGAGCCGCTATGCGGGTCCATCGGAAATCACGGCGCTGGCCAAGCGAATTCGCGAAGAGAGTATGCAGATTCCGGGCGTACGCGAAGTAGGGCTCGTTCAGGCGATTCCTTTCTCTCCTGGGGCGCGCTGGCTGCAAGCGCTTACGCGCTCGGATCCGAAAGCCATCCGCAATTTTTCGCAGCTTCCTTTGGTGCGCTATTCGGTGGTCACTCCCGGTTACTTTGAAGCGATGGGCATTCCGCTCAAAGCCGGCCGCTTTGTGGCTGATTCTGACGCGCGCGATGCGCAACCCGTCGTAGTCATCAATGAAAAACTGGCCCATCAGCAATTTCCCAGTGAAGATCCTGTCGGCAAACAAATCTGGATCGGGCACGCGGAATCGTTGCCTTCGTCTTCTGCACGAACAATCGTGGGCGTGGTCGCCGATACGCATATGTATGCACTCGAGCGTGACCCTGATCCCGCGGCTTGGGTTCCCATGGCCCAACAGAGTGTCAGCGAAGATATCTGGCGCAGCCTCTTTCTGGTGGCGGACACGGGAATCGATTCCACAAACGCGCTCGCGTCCGTCAGCCATACGATTCGCGGGGTTGACCCGGAACTCGCCGTTGCCGACGTCGCCTCCATGCAACAACGGCTCAGTGATTCGTTGTGGCGACAGCGATTCAGCAGCAGCGTGCTGGGGGCGTTCAGTCTGGCGGCACTGGCGATCGCGGTGCTCGGCGTGTTCGGTGTCACGAGCTACCTGGTTGCGCTGCGTTCGCATGAAATTGGTGTGCGCATGGCCGTAGGGGCGCGGCCTGCTGACATCTTGCGCATGGTGCTTCGTCAAAGCTTGCTGCTGGTGGCGATTGGAATCGCGATCGGCTTGCTAGCGTCTTTCGGGCTCACACGCGTTTTGCAAGGACTGCTGTTCGGGATTACGCCCACCGATTCGCTGACGTTCGCGGTGGTCGTGGGAATCTTACTGATCTCCGCGTTGCTGGCGTGCTTGCTGCCAGCGAAGCGCGCGGCGAATGCGGACCCGGTTGTCGCGCTGCGCATGGAATAAAGTTTTGGTGAGTTCTTCGCACCAGGCCTAGACCACTCGACTCATCGAATGGCATCGTGACATTCCTCGCGAGTGCTATCATTTCTCCATGTACGCTCAGAAATTTCGGGTCGACGTCATCATTCGCGGCCAGCGCAAGCCCTGCCCGCTCGACTGGCTGGACCAGTTCTGCATGCGCAACTTCACCAATTCCGCTGATTTCGACGACACCCTGCCTGTCGCCGATGGCCGCCTCGAGGCCAGCTTTCGGCTTACTCCCGAGCGTTTCGCTGAAGGACTAGCCGCCTGGCTGACGCAACGTGGAAAAGGGGAAGGCCAACCGGTGCATGTGGAAGTCACTGCCTTAGAACCCGTGCCTGCGATCCATTCGCGGTGATGTTGGTCGAAGACAGATTCCTTCTTCCTCGACGAAGTACTCAGCTCTTAACACCGTCACAGTCGCAACTTTGCGCCAGAAAACTACGCTTCCGCCGATTGCGATCTTCCCAGCATGCGGCTGCTCAATTGTTCAAACTCTGCCACCAATCCGCCCGCCTCTCGTCCCGCCAGCGTCGCCGCGTCAATCTCGGTAACCAGTAAAATCGATGTCGCCATATCCGCGCTGCATTCCAGGCAGTATTTCTCGCTTCGTCCCGGCAGCTCTTCCAGCCCCGTTCCTCGCCCACACACGCTGCATTGCGCCATTGAATTTGAATTCTGTTCGCTGCCTTTTGGCCCGCATAACATTTGCCGTTCCTCCCTGGCTCGCGCGAAATCCGGTACGCGACAACAACCCTAGGGTAAGGAAAAGCCTCTCAAAGAATCCTGAGCACTCTATTAGGAATGTGTAAGTCCCAAATCTTCCCAAGCAGGCCAACGTTGAGGCCATAACTTGTCGAATATCAATCGGTTGGAAGGAAGGAACTTGCTCTCTGGATTTACCACGTCCCGATGCGCACCACCGCCTCGGTGGCGATCAACAACCCATTCTGCGGATGAATCCCGGCAATATTGTCGATCCATGTGTGGTTGTACTCCACGTTAATCACTCGCCACGCGAACGGCCGGGTGATCCTCACGTCCAGCCCTCCGCCTCCCGACAGCATCGGGCCGTTCACTGCCCACTCTTTCGACCAGTCGGCGCGCGTGGGGTAATGTGGCAGCGTGCCGTTACCGTCGTTCCATTCCTTCAACAATTGCTTTTTCAGCGCCTCGTCGTCGATCTCGTAGGTCACTTTTCTTCCGCCGAATTTCACTTGCGCATACGGCGAGAACCGGCGCGATGCTCGCGGCGCCCAACGCAATCCGCCCGAATACGAAAGGGAATCCGCACTCATGTTGTAGGCTGGCTGGTGCATGATCAGGCAGCCATTCACTTCTGCCAGCACTTGCAGCGTCGGGCTGATGCGCGCTGCTCCCGTTCCTCCGCCCCCGACGCAACTCCCGCCGCCAAGAAAGCTCTCATATTCCGGGAACGCGGTTAGTTCGATGGGTGCTTCGAGCGGATAGTCGTGCTTGAATTCCACGCCTTGAGGTTTGTAGGCTTCCTTCACGAACACGAATGGCTTCTCCCCACTTCCATTCTTGAAATCTTTCACCCACTCCTCGCGCATTTCGTGGTTCATCCCAAACAGGCCCATTCGAGTGGCGCGGTCCCATGGCACGCGGAACGCCATCATGTTGGCGAACGTGCGTCCCGGGTTCAAAAAGCTCCGTGTCAGCATGATCAGAGCTGGATTCGAGGTGCGGTTCTCCAGCCCCATGATCAGAAAGCGGTCCGCGGCGTCTTCCGCCAGCATGGTGCAGAATCCCAGCGTCGGCGTGTCTACCAGCGTGATGAATCCCGGCGAGGCGTGCAGCATCACGTTACCGATGGAAGCTTCGCTCGCCGGCCCAATCTTCCATTGCGTGTGCCATACCGCCGAGTACGCCATGGACTTCAGCATGCTCACCCAGTAATCCCGCCCGTCTCCAAACTGCACCAGCCGGTAGGGCGGATCATTCTGCCGCTCAATGAAACCGAATACTGATCCTTCGATGGGATGGCCTACATAAGGCGCCATGAACGTGTCGCTGTCGCTCCATCCTCGCAGTTCCGATACCGACCGCGTGTATTGCTGAAACCAGTGCCCGTTCAGCGTGTCGCGCGTGCCCGCTTCGGTCCACAGATCAAACGTATGCATGATCCCGGTGTAGAGCAGCGACTCGCCAAGGGCAGGTGCCCACCGGAAGCGCTGTGAACGCTTGGACGGAAAATCCTGTGGATTCGTGGTATTCCCAGACGCCGACGGTTCCGAGTTACTCGAGTTTTTGGGGGCCGGGGAAGTCGCCGCCAGGTCTACGTACAGATTCCTGTGCGGCACATTCGCATTCAATGGCAGCGACCAATCCGAGTTCAGCGCGCTTAGCAGTTCAGACTGGCGGTACAGCACGTCCGCAGGACCGGACTTCAGCGACACAGGCACCTGTGCGGCCGCAATGCCTCCGCCTACCAGACAAATTAGGAGGGCAAAAACACAGCTAGCGTTTGCGCGGCCGAACATTGGTAGGTAGAAACGTCTCCCCTGAGCGCTACGGCTCAAAGTAATTTCTGATTGGCGGGCGGCTGATGCCGGTGCCTTATGCCTGCGCACTCGGCAGCGTAAAACAACTCCTCGTCGGGAACGGCGCAGATTATAACATCACAACTTCCAGGCAAAAAGCGTCAGCTTGCAGAACTCTGGTACGCTACCGCGCACTCATTCAACCCACGGCCTCCGGCAACACACGCCTGGCGCTTCCGGTTTGATAGTGCTCCTGGACCTCACTCCGTTTCATTTGGCCGTCACCGCGCCTCAGTATCGTTGCCTCGCCATTGGCGCACCATTGTCAAAACAAACAGGTGTGCAAAACGGATTCGTTCCCGGAAGCGGGAAGGTTCGTCCCAGAATCGGACAGCTTCCGCTCATCGGCCCGCGCCTGCACCCGGGCAAAGTCTTTCTCTCTCCGGCACTTAGAAATTTGGAACCTCTGGCCGCTGACCTGCGTATAACTATAATGTCTGACGATATAGTCTTCCTGCAGCCGATATAGACAAGCTATTTCCCATCTGCGGGACCGAAAGGCGTGGTTCGTGACTCACAACAAAGAAACCGAATCGTTTTTGCCCCTCACGCCGGCCATGTTCCACATCCTACTGGCGCTGGCCGACGGTGAAAAGCACGGTTACGCCATCCTCAAGGAAGTGGCCCGCCGCACCGCCGACAAGGTCAAACTCAGCGCCGGCACGCTTTATGGCAACCTGTCGCGCCTGGAAAGTGAGGGCCTCATCGCGGAATCCAGCCACCGCCCGGAAGTTGGCCTGGATGATGAGCGCCGTCGCTATTACCGGCTGACGGAATTTGGACGCTCCGTGGCCGTGGCCGAAGCGGAACGCATGGAACAGGTCTTGGTTCAGGCGCGCGCGAAAAAACTATTTCGTAAACCCAAGTTGGTATAAGGCGGCGAGGCTTCGATGCAAACTCAAAACGATTTCTTTTCGCAAAAGCTGTTTCGCTTTCTGGTTCGCCTGCTGCCCTTCGATTTCCGCATCAACTACCAGGGCGAAATGGAAGGCGTCTTTCGCCAGCAACAGCGCGAGCTTGCGGAACGCGGCGGCTTTTGGGACGTCCTGAAGCTCTGGAAAGAAACGATTATAGGCATTTTCACTACCGCGCCTCGCGAGCACTGGGAAATCTTGGTCAACGATTGCGCCTACGCCTTCCGCATGCTGCGCAAAAATCCCGGCTTTTCCGCCATCGCTATTCTCACCCTCGCTCTCGGCATCGGCGCAAACACCGCCATTTTCAGCGTTGTCCATGCGGTCCTGTTGCGCCCACTTCCGTATCCCGATGGCCACCAGTTGATTTTCCTCCGCCAGCAGCAAAATAAACTCGGCATTGACGACATACAGTTCTCCGTCCACGAAATCCAAGATTTTCGCGACCAGAACCACAGCCTCTCCGGATTGGTGGAGTTTCACGCCATGTCGTTCATCCTGTACGGCCACGGCGATCCCGATCGCGTGCGCACCGGCGTGGTTTCTTGGAATTTCTTCGATCTATTTGGCGTGCAGCCCATCCTTGGCAGAACTTTCCAACCCGCTGACGAAGAGCACGGCGCTGCTCCCGTCCTGCTTCTCAGTTATGACTACTGGAAGAATAATTTCGGCGCCGATCCAAACATCGTTGGAAAGAATTTTGAAATGAACGACAAAGTTCACACCGTCATTGGCATCCTTCCCCCGGTGCCGCAATATCCCAACGAAAACGATGTTTACATGCCCACGTCCGCTTGCCCTTTTCGCTCCGCGCAGAAGTTCATGGAAAATCGCGATGCTCGCATGATGGAAGCGTTTGGCCGCCTCAAGCCCGGAGTCTCTCTGGCCCAAGCCGACGCCGAAATGTCCACCATCGCCAGCCGCTTGAAATCTACCTATCCAAAATCCTATCCGGAAAACGTCGGCTACCAGGCCACTGCCACCGCGCTGCAACGCGAATTAACTAAGGATGCCCGCCCCACACTTCTACTTCTTCTCGCCGCCGCCGCTTTCGTCCTTCTCATCGCCTGTGCCAACGTCGCCAATCTCACCCTCTCTCGCATGGCGCGCCGCGAACGAGAAATGGCCGTGCGCAGCGCTCTTGGTGCCGGACGCAGCCGCCTGCTTCGTCAACTCCTCACCGAAAGTTTTCTGCTCGCGTTCATCGGCGGACTTCTGGGCCTCTACCTGGCCTATCAGAGCCTGCATCTGCTCACCGATTTTGCCGCCCGCCTGACTCCCCGCGCTCACGAAATCCAGATTGACACCCGCGTGCTTCTGTTCACCCTCTTCGCTGCGCTTGGCACCAGCATCATCTTCGGCACTCTTTCTGCCTTGTTCACGCGCTCGAATCTTACTTCCAGCCTAAAGGAAGGCAGTTCCTCCGCGGGAACGGGCCGCAGGCAAAATCGTGTGCGCGGCGCCCTCATCGTCTGCCAGGTGGCCTTTTCCTTCATACTGTTGATTGGCGCCGGCCTCATGCTCCGCAGCCTGTTCAAGATGCAGCAGGTGGAAGCCGGCATCGTTTCGCAACGAGTCCTCGCGCTTCGAACCACACTCAGTTTTTCGAAGTACACCACCAACGAGCAATCTCTTCTCTTCGTCAATAAACTTCTGGACCGCCTCAAATCCGAGCCTGGCGTTCTCTCCGTCGCGGTTTCCGACCGTTATCCTTTCGAACCAGAGATCGTTGCGGCTGGCGCTCAGGGCGTCTCTTTTTCCTTTGAAGTCGAAGGCCGACCCATCCAGCCTGGGCAAACTCCTCCAGTCACTACCTTCGCCGCGGTTTCTCCCGATTATTTCCAAACATTGAAAATTCCGCTAAAGGAAGGCCGCCTGTTCACCGAGAACGATGACGAGAAGGGACCCAACGTCGTCCTCATCAACGAAGCCATGAAGCGCCAACTTTGGCCCAGCGAAGATCCCGTCGGCAAACGTGTCAGCGGTGACGGCGGCCAGCACTGGGCGCAAATTATCGGCGTCGTGGGCGATGTTCGTGAATTTGGCCTGGACCATCCGCCGGTGCCGGAGGTTTACGTCCCGCAAAAGCTAAATCCCGCGCCAGGCACTGTGCTGGTGCGCACCGCTGCCGATCCCACCAGCTTGGCGAAGGCTCTCACTGCCGCGATTCACGAAATCGACCCGCAGACTGCGGTAACTCGCATCAAGACCATTGAGCAAGCGCGCTATGAATCCATGACCAATCCGCGCATCACGGCAAGCCTTCTCGCACTCTTTGCGGGATTGGCGCTGCTGATTGCCACAGCGGGCATCGGCGGAATCATGGCCTTGAATGTCAGCCAGCGCGTCCGCGAAATTGGTATCCGCATCGCTCTTGGCGCGCGTCCCGCGAACATCGTGGGCATGGTGCTCAGCCACGGCCTGCTGCTCGCTCTGCTCGGAGTTGCTATCGGCGTTGCCGGCGCAATGGCCCTCACCGGCCTCGTCAAATCTCTTTTGTTCGAAGTGCCGCCCACGGATGTGCTTACGTTCGCCGGCGTTGGCCTTACGCTTCTCACCGCTGCCGCAATCGCCAGCTATCTGCCGGCAAGGCGCGCCGCGGCTATCGATCCCAACGACGCTCTGCGCTCGGAGTAACTTCTCTCGACGAGAATGGCGATGACCAGAATTTCAAACTCAGTCTGGCAAGGAGAACCCTCATGAAAAACGGAAACATTTCGCGTCGGCAATTATTGCAAGCATCGGCAGCGCTCGGCTGTCTGGCTGCTACTCCGCTTTCCGTTGTGACTTCGGATTTCGCCGGTGCCGATCAACCTCACTTTTCCGCCGTTACGAATCCGCTCAAGCCTCCCGCCGAAGGCCCTATTCCTGTTGCGTTTCTCGTCTCCGATGGAGCGGTAGTCATCGATTTCGCCGGCCCTTGGGAAGTGTTCCAGGATGTTATGATCCCCGGCCACATGGACATGGCTTTCCAACTCTTCACCGTATCCGAATCAACCAAGCCCATTCAGGCCAGCGGTGGCATGAAGATCGTTCCCGACTACACCCTGCAAAACGCTCCTGCGCCGAAGGTCATCGTCATCCCGGCCCAGAGCGCGCCTAACGAAGCGGTCCTCGCGTGGGTTCGCAAATCCGCCAAAAACGCCGACGTCACCATGTCCGTTTGCACCGGCGCCTATCTCCTGGCGAAGACCGGTTTGCTCTCGGGTAAATCCGCCACGACACATCATGGCTCGTACGTCGATTTCGCCCGGGCCTACCCCGACATCCACATGAAGCGAGGCGCCAGATTCGTCGAAGACGGAAATCTCGCAACGGCTGGCGGACTTTCTTCCGGCATCGATCTCGCTCTTCGCGTTGTCGAACGCTATTACGGCCGCGAAGTCGCCACGCAAACCGCCTTTACGATGGAATATCAGGGGCAAGGCTGGATGAACGCCGATTCAAACTCGGCCTATGCCCAACTTCCCACTTCCTCGGACGGACATCCACTTTGCGCGGTGTGCGCTATGGATGTTGATCCCGCCACCGCGCTGAAATCCGTTTATAAAGGTAAGACCTACTATTTCTGCAACTCCGAACACAAGGCCACTTTCGACGCCGGCCCGGCGGACTTTGTCAAAGCCTTGAACTGAGTCGCCTGCAATTATTGTTTGGCGCCGCTGTATCCCGTGATTTCCTGGTGGGCGCTCAGCGCTCCATCCGGTATCACCACCACCACCCAAGGCGTGCCCGTCGCCGCGATCCGCCCATGACTCGCCAGCTCCGCGTCATGCCCGGCACTCAATTCAATCTTCTGCGTCCCTGCTTCTTTGAATTGCAGGTTGCTTCCTTTGATCTCCAGTGTGTGCGCGCCGGCGCCCTCGGCGTGAATGTGCAACGTAACTTCATTGGCGACCGATGTATCCGCCTTCACTTTGAAATCAAACGCCCGGTCTCCTCGCAATTCCACATGATAAATTCCGCCCGATAACGCCGTCACCGACGTATGCGCCGCGCCATGCCGCACTGTGTATCTGCCTTGCGGCAATGTCGTTCGGAATTTTCCGTCCGCGGCGTTCACTGGCACCTGAATCACTCGCCCGCTCTTCTCTTCGCGAAATTCAATCGGTTCGCCCGATGCCCCGTCCACATCTCCCTCAATCACTGGCGCGCCATGCAAGTCCTGCATCAGCCAGATCCATTCCCCCACCGGCTGCGACCAAACTTCCTTGTACGTCCAGCAAATCTGTGTTGGCCAGTAGGGCGCGTCGTTGTACTCCCTCGTCTCGATCCCCACAGGTAGCGCGCCTACCATCTGCCCGGACCGCACGCTATACAGCGGAGTCCAGTCGTAGCCTTCCCCATACATCACGCTCGCGGAAAACGGATTTCGTCCCAGCAGCCATTGCGCCTGCTGTTGCGCCAGATCTTCGGCCTCCACATCGCCGCGCAATTGCGCCGCCGCCGAAAGCGCCTTTGCCTCTGATAGCAGCACGCTGGAATTCCCGCGGAAATCAAACCACACCGGAAATCTCCGCAAATAATATTCCCCTCCCAGCGGCACTCCGCGATGCACTTGCTGCACATAGGAATCGCGGTCTGCCGCGCGCAGTGGCGTCCAATCTTTCCCTTCGGGTATCAGTCGCGCTTCACTCTCCTTGTACACCGCGGCCGGCAATACGTTGTACGGCTGATCCACCTTCGCCGCGAACTGCTGGTAATACTTCGAGTGCAGCACGATCGCCGAATACCATTTCATCCAATTCGCGTTACCCGGAAACGTCTCGCAAAGGTGCGCCAGCGCGATTACCGGCTCTTCTTCCTGCCCGATGTGAAAGCGATGAAACAGATTCTCGCGCTTCGGGCCGCTGTAGAAATAGCCCGTCATCGGAATGCTCCACGGCTGAATCTTTTGTTCCTGCGAAGCCAGTATCAGTTCGCTCAGCCGGAACGCCTCGTCCGCATACTTCTGCTCTCCCGTAGCCCGGTACAAGTCAACAGAGGCTATAGCGCCAAACGAGATGCGTTCCAGCTCATCCGGCCTTCCGTAAATTTCCGGTAGCGGTTCGGCCGTCTTCATCCCTTCCACTGCGAAGTTCCAATCCTGTTCCGCCGTCTGCAAACTGCGAATCGCCAGCTCCGGATTGCTCTTCTTCAGCACGCGAGCGGCAAGCGCCTCCACCGCCGCCACGCGAAAGTTCCACTCGGGATTGTTCACCGCTTGCCCGCTGCGATCATCCGCGTCGCCGATGATTCCATTTGTCCAGTAGCTGATCAGCTGCCCGGTGGTGCGATAGCCATCTCCAAAGCTCGTCTTCAGCACCCAGCGCAATCCCCACGTTCCTTCCTCAATCAAACGTGCCCGCAGTTCCGCATCCTCTCCTTGTTCCTGCAGCCGCTCGGCAAACGAAAACAGCGCGTATGTCATTCCCGGCGTGTTACCGGTCGCAGTCAAGTCTCCCGCATCGTGATACCCGCCGTTCACGATGATGCGTTTGTCCCCATGAATGCTGTAGTCGTCCATGTGGCAGATTCCGTGGATTCCCGGGATCACCATTCCGCACCGCTCGCTGTACATGAAATTGATCGCTTTCCAGATGCTCTCGTTCCAGGCATCCGGACCGATTTCAAATGCCCGCGTCGTTGTTGCGCCTGCGCGAATCGCATATTTCCCCGGCGTCTGCAATTCAGAAAAATCCAGCACCTGGTAATTGCCCAGCAGCGTTTTCTCCTGCTCCACCTTTTTCGTCAACGCGACTTTGCCCGTTCCTTCTTCCACGACCGAAAATTCCTTCGCATCCAGCCCGCTCGCAATCGCCGTCTTCGTCGAACCCGCCGTGTATCCAGCGTGGCTGAACGCGATCTTTCCCGCCGCCACGTCCCATCCCTCCACGTGGTCCGCATCCACCTTCTCCAATTCCAGTTGGTCGATGTACAGAATCGTTTGGTCCCCCGGGTCCGGCAGCATTTTCGGCAAGCTGTACGCAAATTCCAGTTCGCTCACCTTATCCCGGTCCAGCGGCGCGATCTCCCACACCACGTGATTCCATTCGTGATTCTTCAAGATGATGGATTCGTGCCGCCCCTCGTTGTAGCGATCCGGAAGCTTGTGGGCCCCCTCGTTGTGCAGCACCAATGACGCGGAAATCGCCGGCGCTCCAATCACATCGGGATACACCCAGATGGAAATCCGGTTATACGCGCTCCAATCCTCCGAAGCGAACTTCCGGCTGGCGATCAGGTCTTCCCATTCGCCCGAGCCTCCCACTTTCCCGATGTTTTGCGTCGAGCGGATTCGCAGCGAGTGCTTCCCGTCCTTCACCGGAGAATCCGCCAGCGCCATGTCCCCGTCTCCGTGAAACGTCCACGTCGCCGTATCCTCCATGGAATCGAGCACCTTCGAATCCAGCACCTTCTTCTTCAACCAGCGCGCCTCCGCCCCGTCCTCATACACCGCCTGCATCGGCACCCTAGGCGCCCCCTGCTGGGCCGCAACCTTTTCCCCGCCACCGAACACCGCCAAGGCGATCCCCACACACAGAACCAGCTTCCGCATCTCGACCCCCGCAATCCACTAAGCTTTCTAATGAATCCTTCAAAAGTAGTATAAACCCTTTTTGGAGTGCGGCGGCTCGCCGCCGCTTTTCGATCCGACACCTCGGTACATTGTCATTCCGAACGGAGTCCGCGAAGTGAGGAGTCGCGAGGCGACTCCATGCGCAAAGAAAGCCAAAAAGAGCCTCATGCAAAACAACGAGCGCGTCCTTAAGTCCCACGTTACCCTTCGAACAAACCATCCCACAACTGTGACGTTCCCCACCCCATCCACCGCGATTAAGCACATACTGAGATCACTATGGACAGCCTTCAAGAGTTTCAAGCCGCAGCTCATGAACGCGGATTTGTCGACATCGAAGAATGCGACGACGGCTGCGTTCTGTGGCTCCGGCAACAAACCGCCGACGCCGTTACCAAAACCCACCATCGCATCTGCCTCGACAGCCAGACCAACAGCGCAACGCTCTATTGGATGAACAGTTCGGAAAAGGTTGTCTCGAAGACCTTTCGCAGCGCGGCTGGCCTGCGCGCCTGGTTTGCCCTGGAACCACAAGCCGCCAAGTCCTGAAGCCGCTCTAGACAGCGTCGGCCTTCTTACGGCCATCCATTCAGTTGCGCTTGCCGCCAGGCGGATAGATTTCCCACGGGTCACGGAACACTAGTCACGGATCACCTCCTCTCGGGTTATCTCCCGGTCGCAGCTGCATCGAAGATCACTTTTCCCCCAAGAATCGTCTTCAGCACATGCACGTCGCGAATCTTTTCCGGCGGAATCGTGAAAATATCGTCGCTGAGCACCACCAAGTCCGCCAGCTTCCCCGGTGTAATCGATCCTTTCACGTTGTCCTGGAATTCCGCGTACGCCGATCCCATCGTGTACGCCTCAATCGTTTCCGGAACGGTAAGCTTTTGCTCCGGGAACCAGCCTCCGGGATTCTTGCCGTCCAGGGTCGCCCGCGTCACGGCCGCATACACCGTTTGCATCGGGTCGAGCGGCGCCACTTCCCAATCTGTGCCCAGAGCCAAGCGCACGCCATGATCCAGAAACGTTCGGAACGCATACGTCCGGCTGGACCGGTCGCGGCCAATATGCGCCTCCGCGAACCGTCCATCATCGATTGCGTGATACGGCTGCACGGAGGCGATCACATGCAATTCCGCGAACCGGGCGAAGTCTTTCGCCGCCATGTGCTGCGCGTGTTCGATGCGAAACCGCCGGTCCGCCCCGCCATGTGCTTTAGTCACTTCGGCATAGAGGTCCAGAATGGTGGAAATCGCCTGGTCGCCAATCGCGTGCGTGCACAACTGCAGGCCCGCGGCGTCGGCGGTCATCATGCGGTCGCGCATCAGCGAAATGGGATGCATTTCGTCGGACAACAATCCATGATTGTCGCCCTGATTCAAAAATGGCTCGTAAAAATAAGCTGTGCCGGACCCCAGCGAGCCGTCGGCAAATCCCTTGAGCGCGCCAATTCGCAGATAAGGCCCGCCAAATGCGTGCCGTACTCCGATCTTCGCCAGATCCTGCACGTTTCCGATCAGCGGCGCGGCGTAGATTCGTGTAATCAGTTCGCCGCGCTGCAGAAGCTCGTCGTACACGGCGATATCTTCATAGTCCGCGGACATATTCTGCACGCTGGTGACGCCCAGCGACGCGGCATGCGCCATGGCGCGCTTCACGATGCGCACACGTTGCTCGTGCGTCAACTCCGGAACCGCCTTATACATCAGGTCTGCCGCCGCGTCCTTCAGCGCCCCCGTGGGATTTCCTTGCGCGTCGCGCACGATGGTTCCCCCCGGCGGATCCTGGGTTTGCGCGGTGATTCCCGCCAGCCGCAGCGCCACCGAATTTGCAACTCCCATGTGTCCGTCGTAGCGCGTCACGAACACCGGATTGTCTGGTGTCAGCGCATCGACAAGCTGCTTCGTGGGGATGTTGGGAGGCGTCCATTTGGTCTCGTCCCAATTTCCCCCCAGAATCCATTCGCCCTTCGGCGTAACCTTCGCTCGTTCGCCAATCAGCCTCGCAAACTCCTGCGCGCTAGCCGCGTCCTTCAGTTGCACGTTGTCCAATTGCATTCCGCCGGAAACGAAATGCACGTGCGCGTCGTTGAAGCCCGGCAAGACGAGTTTTCCACCCGCATCAATTATCTTAGTTCCCGGGCCGCGCCAGATTTCGATCTCCGCAGCCGAACCTACCGCAACAATCCGCTCGCCCAGAACGGCTACTGCTTGTGCCGTTGGCAGCGATTTATCGACGGTCCAGATCTTGCCGTTGGTGATGATCAGGTCTGCTGCCGGCTTGGTCTGCGCCGCGCATTCGCATACCAGGAATAACGCACACACGGCCAAGCGCACTAGTCTGCCGCAAAAGCTGTTTGTCATCGGGAGGTTCCTCGTCACATGGTTGAACGCGGCGAATTGTACTCTGCCCCGGCATAGTGTGGCCAGTCGGCCTCGAAGTGGGGTTACGTCTGAGCAGGCACTTGCCATCGACGTTGGCTCGGGCTAGATTGTTGGTCACTAGACGCTTTTCGAGTCGCATAAGCGGACCGCCTGCCGCTGCCATTGGGGAGAGGACCGCGTGTTCCCACTGATTTGGAGTTTGCTGAAGCCGTACCGCAGCAGCCTGGTGATTATACTGGCGGCCATGCTGGTTCAGACGGCCATGAGCGTTGCCACACCCTGGCCGCTCAAAATCGTCCTGGACAATGTAGTCGGCGTGCATAAGCTGCCGCACTGGCTGGATGATTTCCTGCGGCCCTTCATGAGCGGCGGCACCAAGATGCAGATTGCCGCCGCTGCCGCGATTACCACGATTCTGATCGCTCTTCTGGGCGCGGCTGCTTCGTACGTGGCCAATTACTACACCACCAGCGTGGGTCAGTGGGTAGCCAACGACCTCCGCCTGCGCACCTACCATCATCTGCAGCAGCTTTCGTTGAACTACTACAACACGCACGAGATGGGCACGCTGTTGAGCACCATCACGACCGACGTGCAGACCATTCAGAATTTCGCGTCGTCCTCCACACTCGGAATCGTGGTGGATATGTTCACGATCGTCGCCATGCTGGTCGTCATGTTCTGGCTCAATTGGGATTTCACCTTGATCGCTGTGGGTGTCACCCCGTTTATGCTGTTGATGGTCTCGCGATTCAAAAAAGCCGTGAAGAAAGCAACGCACGAGGTCCGCAAGCAGCAGAGCAACGTCGTAGCCGTTGTGCAGCAGGGGCTGGAATCCATGCGCGTGGTCAAAGCCTTCGGCCGTCAGGACCTGGAGCAGGAAGAGTTGAGCGAGGTCAGCAAAGCTACGGTGGAGGCGGCACTGAAAGCCCGCCGTGTAAAAGCGCTTTTGTCGCCGATCGTCACGTTAACCGTTTCGTTGTGCACCGCCTTCGTGCTTTGGAGAAGTTCTTCGCTGATTTTGAAAGGCGCCATGACCGCGGGCGCGCTCACCGTGTTCCTCTCTTACTTGTCGAAATTCTTCAAGCCCGTGCAGGACTTGGCCACGATGACGAATACGATTGCGCAAACCGCTGTGGGAGTGGAGCGGGTGCGCGCAATTCTGGAAGCAAATGACGTGATCGAGGAGCGGGCCGACGCGCGCGAACCTGAACCCCTGAAAGGCGAAATCAAGTTCGAGAATGTGGCCTTTGGCTATAACAAGGACGCACAGGTACTGACAAACGTGAATTTCGAGATCAAGGCCGGGCAGATGATAGGCGTTGTCGGTCCTACTGGGGGCGGCAAGTCCACGATTGTAAGCATGATTCCGCGTTTCTACGATCCATCGGCGGGCAAAGTCTCCATCGATGGCGTGGACCTTCGCGACTACAAGATCAACGGCCTGCGTAACCAGATCGCCTATGTCCTGCAGGAAACTGTGCTGTTCCGCGGCACCGTGGCGGAGAATATCGCCTACGGCCGCGGAAGCGCCACTCGCGACGAAATTGTGGCGGCGGCAAAGCTGGCGAACGCTGATGAATTCATCAGCAAAATGCCCCATGGATACGACACCATGGTGGGCGATCGCGGAGACACCCTTTCTGGCGGACAGCGCCAGCGCATTGGAATTGCACGGGCGATCATTCGCAATAATCCAATTCTGATTCTGGACGAACCGACTGCGGCGCTCGACACCGAGTCGGAACAGTTGGTGATGGAGGCCCTGGAACGATTGATGAAAGGGCGCACCGTCATAACCATCGCCCACCGCTTGAGCACCATTCGCGATTCGGACAAAATTGTAGTGCTGAAGGGTGGCGTGGTAGCAGAAGAAGGCACACACGACGAACTGATCGCCAAGGGCGGCGTGTACGCGGATCTGTATCACATTCAATTCAGCAAACCGCCAGACGAAGTGGCGGCCCCTGCCCCGGCATGCGCGCCAACGGATGCTGGTTCGGTGGGTTGAAGCATACTGGTGCATTCCCGCATTTGGCTGTGATGCAATAGATAGGATAAAAATCGCGGTTCGGAGGAAGCATGTCGCACACGCTGATTGTTCTGCCGGATGATTCCGCAAAGCCAATTCTCGATGCCATCAATGGCGCAACGAAATCCCTGCGCGTGAAGATGTTTCTGTTTTCCCATCCAGATCTGCTGAAAGCCGTGATCGACGCCAAGAAGCGCGGCGTGCATGTGCGCGTGATGCTGAACCCGGCGCGCCGCAGCGGTGAGTCAGAAAATGCTGCTACCCACAAGAAACTGAAAGCCGCCGGGATTGAGGTACTGGACAGCAATCCAGCCTTCGACGTAACCCATGAAAAATCAATGGTGGTGGATGACGCGACGGCATATGTGAAGTCGCTGAATTGGGATGTCAAGAACCTGACGGAAACGCGCGACTACGCGATCGTCACCACGCACGAGCCCGAAGTGAAGGAAGTGATTGAGTGCTTTGAGGCGGACTGGCATCGCAGGCCTTTCAACGTCGACCAGAATTCTTTGCTGATCTGGTGCAGCGGAAACGGCCGGGATCGCATCGCACGGTTTATTGATGAAGCCAAGCACACGCTGTTTGTTCAGAACGAGCGCTACCAGGACGCCGTGATCATCGAGCGCCTGGTGCGCGCCAAGGAACGCGGCGTGAAAGTCCACGTAATGGCGCGCCCTCCACACAAATTGAAAAAAGAGAAGCTAACGGAAGGCGTCGGCGGATTGCGAATTCTCGATGACGTCGGAGTTAAGGTGCGCAAGCTGAAGCATTTGAAACTCCACGGCAAAATGCTACTCGCCGATCACTCCCGCGCGATTGTTGGATCGATCAATCTGGCACCCGGCAGCTTTGATAGCCGCAGAGAATTGGCGATCGAGGTGCACTCGCCCGAGGCCATCGAGCGCCTGCGGAAAATTGTGCACCACGACTGGAAGCACTCCCACCCGCTGGATTTGACGGATGAAGGGCTGATGGCGGAACTCGAACAGCACAAGATCGACGCCGGCAGTGAGCTGGCTCTGAACAAAAATGGCAAGAGAAAAGGGAAAGACAAGAAGGCAAAAAAAGCCAAAAAGAGCAAAGCAAAAAACAAGAAACGATAATGCCGCGCACGGGTGAGACTGGATTGTTGAACCTGGAGCCGACCATGAGCACGCAACAGATGACCCTGCCTGCGCGGTACTACACCGACCCGGAAATATTCCGTCGAGATCTGGAGACTTTCTTCTGTGGAACGTGGGTATGCGCCGGACGTGAAGAGCAGGTCGAGCATCCAGGGGACTATTTCCTGAGCGAAATTGCGGGAGAAAGCATCATCGTAACGCGCGACAGTGGCGGAGCATTGCGCGCCTTCTACAACGTCTGCCGTCATCGCGGGACGCGTATGTGCCGCGAGCAGGGAGGAAAATTCGCGGCGCGCATTCAGTGCCCGTACCACGGCTGGACGTATGGACTGGACGGCAAGTTGCTGGGCGCTCCGCACATGGATGAGGCAACGTTCCGGCGCGAGGACTATCCGTTGCATGCGGTGCACGTCGCGGCATGGGAAGGGAACGTCTTCCTGAATCTGTCGCGTGATGCCTCACCACTTCTGGAACAACTCGCGGACCTGCCGCAGAAATTCGCGCCATGGAACATACAGGAACTTCGCGTTTACAAGCGGCACGACTACGAGGTGAAGGCCAACTGGAAACTGATCGTGCTGAACTACAACGAATGCCTGCATTGCCCCATCTTGCATCCGCTGCTGACGCGCATCACCGATACCATGAGCGGCGATAACGACATGCCCCAGCCAACTTATATTGGCGGATCGATGCTGTTTCGCGGGGCGGCGCAAACCATGAGCACGGACGGCCTGCGCCGGCGCGATTATCTGCCCGGCTTGAACGAGGAGCAACGCAAACAGGTTCTGTATTACGCGGTTTACCCCAACCTGTTGCTCAGTTTGCATCCGGACTATGTGATGGCTCACCGGTTGTGGCCACTGGCTCCGGACCTGACGCGGGTGATCTGCGAGTGGTATTTTCATCCCGCGGAAATGGCGAAGCCGGGATTTGTTGCCGACGACGCACTGGAGTTTTGGGACAAGACCAATCGAGAAGACTGGCTGATCTCGGAGCAGTCGCAGCAGGGAATCAGTTCTCGCGCGTATACCCCGGGTCCCTATTCGCCTCGCGAAGGCCTGCCGATGGCGTTTGATCGAATGATTGTGGAGCGCGAGAAACGGGGATGACGTTCGGGTAAAGCAAGGACAACGCGTACTTGCGCAGTCACAACAACGAGATCGTAGTTATAGCGAACCGCGCAGACCGAGGGCGTCTGCATTTTCGCGCATCGCGGCGATGCAGAAGGCAATGTGCTCGTCGAGAGGCACGCTAAGTTCTTCAGCGCCCTTGATGACGTCTTCCCGGCTGACACCACGGGCGAACGCCTTGTCCTTCATGCGCTTCTTTACCGAACTGACTTCCAGATCGAGAATGCTTTTCGACGGGCGCACGTAGGAGCAGGCAGTCAGGAAGCCGGCAAGCTCGTCGCAAGCGAAAAGAGTGTGCTCCAACAGAGATTCCCGCGCAATGCCGGAATAGTCGGCGTGAGAAAGGATGGCGCGGACCAGTTCTTCAGGGTAGCCGTGCTCACGCAGAATCTTGGCTCCTTCGGCGGGATGCTCGCGATCGGGCGCATGGTCGTTATTGGGCCAGCGCTCGTAGTCGAAGTCGTGCAGAAGCGCGGCGATGCCCCAGGCGTTCTCGTCGGCGCCGTACTTGCGGGCGTATGCCCGGACACAAGCCTCCACGGCGAGCATATGTTTGCGCAAACTTTCCGACTGCGTGTATTCGCAAAGCAGATTCCAGGCATCTTCGCGCGACGGCATGGCGGTTCCCTCGTGGTTGAGATCAAGAACAGAGCAAATATCGTACAACGGATGCGCCGGTGTTCGGAGGGAAGGGAAAGGTGCGGCAGGATAGCGCACCGCAAATGGTGCAAATGTGCCGAATCGAAAAGCCCCATCATCGAGCAACGAAAGCACAACCTGTAGATGGTGACGGAAGCGTGAGCGCAACTGGCAGATATTCTGCCGCGCACCCGTCCGGCCGTACAGGCGAAAACATGGCGTAAACAGGGACGATTTCGGGCGTTGGCTTCCGATATATTTCAAAAATACCCTTGACACTGTATAGCCATTCAAGCGAAACTCCAGTCGCGCCAGTAACTGCCTTCCCCCCGAGAACGTTCCGACGTTCCCTCCTATCCGCACGCCGGAAAAAATAATAGTCAGCGAGGAGTCCCGGTGTCGGCACATATGGAAAAAGAGACCACTATGAATTCGTTAGAAATGGATAGGGAAGTCATTCGCTGCAAAACATGTGGGCTTGTTCAGTACCGGACGCGCACCGGCAACTGCCGACGCTGCGTTCGGGCACTGCCCCAGCGGATGGAGTATCTAATTCCGCAGGAGGTGCCGCAGGAAGAGCAAGCGGTGCCCGAGGCCGTGGCTACCAAGTTCGCGAATCAGGAGACGGTGGAAAACATTGGTCAACGGATTCGCCAACTGCGTGAGTCGAGGACGATGACACAGAGCCAGTTGCAGGCGCGTTCGAAGGTCAGCCGCTCGTATTTATCGAGAATTGAGAGCGGGCAGATGACACCGAGCCTCGGCACGCTGGAAAAAATCTCCGAAGCGCTGAACGTCGGATTGAACCGGTTCTTCATTCCGGAGTCGGACGGCGAAGCGTTGCTGGAAGATCCGTTCATCCAGGGATTGCGGCCGTTCCTGCGCCAGTTGGATTGGGAACAGTGGCAGTCCATTCTGAAGCGCTTGCAGGCGATCAGCGATCACGTGAACGCTGCGCCCATCACGCTGCGCCCTATCGGTAACCCGGCCCGGCTGCCGCAGCCCGCGCCGGCGAATGGCAACGGGCAGAACGGGCATATCGGACACGCCAGCCATTCGAATGGGCTCGTACCCGCTCACGCCCATGATCCGCAGGGCTATTCGCTGCGGCGTCCAGGGGCTCCCGTATTCCAGCGGCCGTTGGCACGCTAAGAGCAGTTTGGAAAAGAAGAGTTTGTTGGAGCGGCGTTTCTGAGGGGAGCGCCGCTCTTTTTTTGTATTCGTGAGATTTGTGCGCGAACGTCGACTGGCTACTCGCGGACGACCGAGACTTTGGCGGCAGGGACTTCCATGCGCACCAGGTGGTGACTGCCGTCGAGATACAGAGCAATTTCCAGATCGTTGGTGACGACCTTCAATCCCTCGTAGGATTTTCCCTCAGCGCTGATCGAACCGACCGAGTCAACCGTAATTGTGCCGGGCGTAAGTTCCTGAGGAATCAGGACCGGGAAGGACTGCGTGCCGCGCTTGGACCAATCGTATAAACGGGCCAGGACGGCGTACTGATGGTAAAGATTATTGTCGAGCACCACGATTAAAGGAGAAGAGAACGAGAGATCCTGTTCGAAGGGCCGCGCGCCTTGCAGTTGAAGAGTCATTTTCGCGATGCCGTTGGCGAAAAGCACGTGCGCTGAGCTGGATTTTTCGGCCTGCGAACTCCAGTCGTAGGTCATGGGCACGCCGTCGGGCTGTAGGGTAAGAGTGCCGGTGACGGTGGAAGGCGCGCCTTGGGGCGGCTTCATGGAACTGGTGCCGTGAGCCGTCCAACCGCCTCCTGACGCCGCGATTTCAAAATCCTCGTGTCCGACGGACTTGCCATCCAGCAGAATGTTGAACTTGCCTTTTTCCGGAGCAAACAAGGTGCCGGCGGCACCCTTCTTTTGGGCAGCGGCGGCCAGAAGTGCGAAAGCGATCACCGATAACAGAAGCGCGGTTGGATAAAAGGCGCTGCGTCGTAGCTTTGCAATATTCCGCATAAGATTCCCCCTCAGGAACGCGGTTTTTCCACAGCCAAATCGGATTCCGGATCGTGTCCGGGAAAGGACACGATGCCGCGACGAAAAATTTCTGCGACCACGTCCGCCGGGTCACCCGAACTGTCCACACGAAAGTCCGCGAGTTGGTAAGAGGCGATTCGCTGGGAGTGAAGCGCTCGGAAACTGGCTTCGTCGCGGAAAAGCGGGCGACCGGTCATGGTCATGCAACGCGAAAGGAGAACGTCGATGGGTGAATCGAGCCACAAGACCGGAACGCCGGAGTTACGCAAAAATTCAGGCGCACCCTGTTGCGCATAAGTGCCGCCGCCGAGAGCGAAGATGGTTGGCTCCTGACGTTCGAGAGCGCGGCCCAAAGCGGCGCGAAGTTGTTCGGCTTCCAATTGGCGAAAAGCCGGCTCGCCGTGGCGTTCGAAGAATTGCGGAATGGTGATGCCAGAGGCAGCCTCGATCTTTTCGTCGAGGTCAACGAACCGCCAGCCAAGTTGCTGAGCCAGGCGAGAGCCAATGGTGCTCTTGCCGGAACCCATGAAACCGGCGAGACAAAGTAGAGGAGTTCGCGGCGCAGGGCCGCGTGGGATAAAAGTTTGACTCACGATTCGGGAAAGCGCCGATTAGGGCCGCTTCAGAATTCGGATTGTACCACTGTAGGAGGAGAGTTCGACTTTGGCGAGTCCCTGGCCAACGGTGCCGAAGAAACTGTTGCCGCGGTTGCGGGAATGGTGAGGACCATGGGCGTCGGGTCTGAGAAAATCGGCGGCTTGATTGTCCACAGTGCCAGTGGAGGAGCGCGCGTCAACGTCCAATGAATCGGTGGGAGAGAAATGCACCTCGACGGAACCCCTGGTGCTCTTCATGGTGTAAATGCCGGTGCGGACGAAATCGCCATCGTAAAGAAGATTTCCCGTGGTGGTCATGAGATTGATTCTCATGAGCGATGACTGAAGGACTTGAGCGCCACCGCCGATGGAAGCAAAATCGAGCTTGCCAGCGCATTGCGTGCACTTCAAAGATCCGCCGGTGGTCTTTACGATAATGTAGCCCGACACTTCCTTGAGGTTAACGTCGCCGGCAACGCTCTCCAGTTGCATGTCGCCGTTCACCTGCTCGACGTAAATCAGTCCGGTCTGGGTCTTCAGCTGAAGTTCAGTCTCTTCGGGAACCGTCAAGATGAAATTCGCTTCCACTTCATGGGGCTGCGTGGAGTTTACCAATCCCGTGGCGCTGATATCGATCCGGTCGCCAACCTGCTCTAAATCGATGGCGACTTTCTCCGGAGAGGAAGTGCTGACAACAACCACTTCCGCGTTCTTAGAGGACTTTACCTCGATGCGTCCATCCACGATATTTTGCAGTACTACCGTGGGCCGGCCCTTCACCGCGAAATGTTGTTCTTTGTGTTCCGGAGGAGCAGCGACCACCGCCGAGGCGGCGGCGCAAAAGAGAATGGCGGATGCTACGGCGGATAAGACAGTGCGGTCGTTGATTTCGAGATGGGGAATCACTGCTCGCTCCTTCCACTATCCAATATTGCGGCAACCAATTGTGCCTTTTGCTGGTAAGCGCTCGCAAGATATTCGCGAGCCAGTTCATCATTGGGATGCTTCTTCAAATGCTTCTGACATTCGGCAATGACTTCGTTGATGACGCGCAGATTGTCGCGCAAAGAGGCATCGGCTTCGATACTGCCGCGAAGCGATGCACCGGCCGGAA
The DNA here is from genome assembly GCA_963826335.1 of Candidatus Acidiferrales bacterium. GTDB lineage: Bacteria > Acidobacteriota > Terriglobia > Acidiferrales > UBA7541 > Acidiferrum. The sequence continues at coordinate 62,811 of CAWGXB010000016.1, forward strand.
ATTGTTCGGGACCTTGCGTTCCGACCAAGGTACCAGCGCCGTAAAGGGAATCCGTAGGCGACGGCTTCAAGCCGTGAGATGTCCCCGGCACTGGATTCGCGGGAGATTGAGCACGAGCCGTCACTTGCGGCGCGGGCGCCGCGGCCACCGGAGCGGGTGAACTGGGTTGCGCTGCAACGGGTTGCGCGGGCGTCGGAACTTGAGCTACAGCTACGGGCGCGGGTGAATTCGCTTTTGTGGCGGTTCCCGGATTTCTATGAATGGTCAGAAAAGCAGCAAATGCCAGCGCAAGCCCTGCGCCTGCCGTAGCTAGAACACGCGGCCTAAAGAGAGTTGACAGCCCCTGCCACCACGCTGCTTTTTCTGCCGGGACAGGTGCGCTCTCTTTGATTAGCCCTTCGGCCACCATCTGTGCGCGCAGGGAAACCCACAAGCGTTGCGGTGGATCAACTTCGGCGGGAATCACCTTGGCGGTAGAAACGATGACGCTGAGATCCGCGAATAAATTCTGGCAAGCCGAACATTCGGCGAGGTGCGATCTTGCCGCCAATGGAAGCGGATGGAGCCCTTCTTGTTCCAACACAGCCTCAAAATCTTTACACTGCATACACCTGACTCCGACGGGAGCGCTCCTGGTTGGCTCTCCCAGTCAATCTCTCTCGAAACCGTGCAGCGTATGAAAACCCCGACTGAACCTCATAGTAGCTCAATCTGATGGTCCGGACGGTGCTTTCGCGGCGTTGCGTTCCTGGCGAGCCTGCTCCCGGATTTCCTCCTGGAGAAGTTCACGCAGGCGTGTGCGCGCCTTATGCAACTGCGATTTCGAATTTCCTACCGAACATCCCATGATGTCCGCAATCTCATTGTGCTCATACCCCTGAACGTCGTGGAGCATGAAGACGGTGCGATAACCCGGCGGCAGCTTCTCGATGGAGCGCTCGAGGTTCACCCTATCGACTGCACCGGAGAGCCGTAAGTCTGGAGCACCCACGTCCCTTTTAGGGCCGGAATTCTCCGAATCGGGCTCCAGCGATTCTTCCAGCGAATCGGTGGGAAGCGATTTCTTCCGCAGGCGCATCAACACCACGTTCACGGTCATGCGATGCAGCCAAGTGGAAAAAGCCGATTCGCCGCGAAACGTCGCTATTTTGCGGAAAAGTTGGAGAAAAGCTTCTTGCGCCAAATCTTCCGCATCGGCGGGATTCCCCACCATGCGAAGGCATAAGGCGTAAACCCTGCGGCTGTGAAGCTGAAAAAGATGCTCGAAAGCCGCTGCGTCTCCTGCCTGAGCACGGCGGATGGCTTCCGCTTCAGTCCACGCAACCGGTTCGGTTGGTCGTTGTCGGGCCAACTGTCCAATCGCGGCGCTACTGGTACTTCTGATGCGCCGGATACCTCCAAGAGTTGTCCCTGCGATGGCGGAAGAGGCGCACATAATCAGCTATAGAAGGGGCAAACCCTCCATAGGTTGTATGGGCGATCGCGGCCCGCAGGTGAGCCTATTGTCCCTTGATCAGCGTTAACCGTCTATGGGCAAGATGCCGGACGCGCACGACAAAGCGGTCCGGGGAAGCAACCACGTGTTCGTTCAAGGAGACCTGGAATTCGGGCAGTTGTTCGTCAGGCAAGGCATGGAGAAAACACCTCAAAACTACGACGGATTCGCGAAGACAGGTGTTCAAGTCGTAGTGTGAGTCGTCCAGTGCGTCCCAGCAACGATCCGGCCGGGCGGTTAAGCCCGCCTCCAGCGTTTGCACTGCGGAATCATAGTTCTCGGCCATTTCTTCGGTCATTTCGGCCAGGGCGGAAAGCTTGTAAAGGAATTGCGAGCGGCTCGAGAGGAGAATCCGCCCGAATAAACCGTTGAAGCGAGCCAAGCGCTGATTTTTGGAATTCTGAAAATGATCCGGATTCAGAGGGCGCGATTCGGAGTGGTTCCGAAATCAACTCCTGAAGGATGGTCGCAATGTGCAGGCTTCCTTGCCCTCCGCGAGTCGTGGCATCTATACTCCCTTTGCCGGGAAAATGAAAGGACATACCAAAACTTGCAATTCGAGCCACATGACCAGTTTGAGCAACGCGTAAAGAAACTGGAGCAGATCCAAGCGCTGGGTTACGAAGCCTATCCGCGGGAATTTCGATGGACAGACCGCCCTGCTGACCTGATTCGTGACTTTTCCGACACACCAGCGGCCGAATTGGAGTCCAACCGCAAAGATGTGAGAGTAGCGGGACGAATTATTTCCTATCGCCTGATGGGAAAAGCGGGGTTCGCGCATTTACAAGGATCTGGAGCGCGCATCCAGATTTATGTCCGGAAAGATGTGGTCGGGGAACGCGGATTTCAATTGTTTCAGTTACTCGATCTTGGCGACCATGTTGGTGTGAAAGGCCATTTGTTCCGTACCAAGACCGGTGAATTATCGATCTGGGTGGAGGAGCTGTCTTTTCTAACTAAGGCGTTGTTGCCGCTGCCGGAAAAATGGCATGGGCTGTCAGATATCGAGTTGCGTTACCGGAACCGGTATCTCGATCTGATCGTCACGGAAAAGTCGCGCGAAGTATTTCAAACGCGGGCGCGCCTGATCAGTGAGTTGCGAAAATTTTTTAATGCGCGCGGCTATATCGAAGTGGAAACGCCGATGATGCACCCGATTCCGGGGGGAGCCGCGGCTCGACCCTTCGTTACTCACCATAACACGCTGGACGTGGACCTTTATCTGCGGATTGCGCCGGAGCTGTACTTGAAGCGACTGACTGTAGGGGGCTTCGATCGCGTTTACGAAATCAACCGTAACTTCCGTAATGAAGGAATCTCCACGCAGCACAATCCTGAGTTCACTATGCTGGAGTTCTATGAGGCCTACAGCAATTACAGCGATCTGATGACGCTGAACGAGGAGCTGTTCGCGCATCTGGCCAAGGAAATCACCGGCAGCACCAAGGTGAAGTTTGGCGACGATGAACTGGACTTCGGGAATTTGCAGCGCCTCTCGATGCGCGAGGCCATCATCAAATACTGGCCGCAAGGCGCAAGTCCTGCGCCAACGCTGGAAGAACTTGCTTCGCCCGGCGGAGCACCGCGAACAACGGAGCGGTACAATTCCTGGGCCAAGGAGAATCACGCCGCCTATGCCGCGGCGAAAGGCAAGCTCTCCGATGGCGAGTGGACCGGTCTGCTCTTCGAGACGGTTGCCGAGGAACACTTGGTTCAACCCACCATTCTTTGCGATTTTCCGACCGAGATTTCGCCGCTCTCGAAGCAGAAGCCCGACGATCCGTCGGTGACTGAGCGTTTCGAAATTTATGTGGCAGGCATGGAGATCGCCAACGGCTTCTCGGAGCTCAATGACCCAGCTGAGCAGGAACGTCGCTTTCTGGCACAGATTGCGCAGGGCGGCGACGAAGTTCCCAAGCAACTGGATACTGACTACATCCGCGCTCTCTGCCATGGTTTGCCACCGACTGCCGGCGAAGGACTGGGAATTGATCGCATGACCATGCTGCTGACCGACTCGCACTCCATTCGCGACGTTATCCTGTTCCCGCAACTCCGCCCGGGGTCGAATAAGGAAGAGCCAGGCGAAGCGCAACGCGGGAAAGAGTAAGAGGCGCCCGCGGCATGGGATTCGAATGGTTTGTGGCGCGCCGGTATTTGCGATCTCCCTACCGGCCCACCATCCTGCGATTAGTCACCTTGTTTTCGATTCTCGGAGTTGCCGCAGGTGTCGCCACGCTGGTGATTGCGCTGGCGATGAACAGCGGCTTTCGCGAAACGCTGCAGGACCGTCTGCTTGGCGTGACCGCACACATTTCACTGACGCGGCCCGGCTCCGGTGGAATCCACAATTATCAGGAACTTGCTGAAAAGCTGGAGCAGATACCCGGTGTGCGCTCGGTGACGCCGGCGATTTATCAGACGGTGCTGATGTCGTACGCGGGGCAGGCGCGCGGCGTGGTGCTGAAGGGGATCGACGTCAACCGCGAGAAGAAGAGCGACGAGGCGCTGCAAAAGTTGTCAGCCGGGAAACTGGATTTTTCGCCGGACGCCGACGGGATCGAAGCGTTGCTGGTGGGAAAGCAACTGGCCGATGAATGGAAATTGCAGCCCGGCGAATATGTGACGCTGACAAGTCCGCAGGGCCGCCTGACGCCTTATGGATTAATTCCGCGCACGCGACGGTTTCGTGTCGGCGGGATCTTCGACTCCGGGTTTTACGACTACGACGAGAATTGGACGTTCGTGGCGCTGCCAGCGGCGCAAGCGTTGGCCGGCAGCGGGGACATGGTGAACGTTCTGGAATTTCGTCTTATGAATCCGGGAGCGGCCGCGGAGATTGCTCGCCAAGTGGAGCAGGCGGCAGGTCAGGGATTCGTGGCGTCGACGTGGATGGAAGAGAATCGGGCGTTGTTTCGCGCACTGCGCCTTGAAAAACTGGTCACCGCGATCTTCATTGGGCTGATCACGTTTGTTGCAGGATTGAATATTCTTGTTGTGCTCTCGATGACCGTGACCGACAAAGCACGCGACATTGCCGTGCTTCTTTCCATGGGCGCGCGACGCGAGCAGATTCGACGCATATTTTTATTGCAGGGAATCGCGATCGGTGCCACCGGCACGTTGATTGGTCTGACGATTGGCTACGCGTTCAGCTGGATCGCTGGTTCTCGCCACCTGATTCCCTTGGATCCTCAGGTATATGCCGTACCTTATGTACCCTTTCATCCCAGCTTGCTGGACGGACTGTGGATCGGCGCCGTGGCCATGGGGATCGCAATCATCGCGACGATTCTGCCAGCCCGAGAAGCAGCGCGTCTTTTGCCGGTAGAAATTCTAAGATTTGAGTGAGATTCCGCGAGGCCGCCGGGTTGTGGAAAGTGAAGATTGTTTGGAGGGTTATTTGCTCCTAACAGACCATGGTGTGTCCCAGATCGGGACTCAAGCGTAAGGGTGCAGTCCATTCAAGACGGACTGGCTTGCAAGCCATTGAAAGATCGCCGGTTAGCGAAGTGCCAGTTGGGAACAGTTAGCGCCGGAACCTGGCTAGGCACCGCAGGTCAGTAAATGGGAAAAGTGTTGGGCTTGCGGGACACGAAAGAGCGAGTTTTGACACTTGTTTGACAGGCAGCGGATACTGCGCGGCCTTCGAAACGCATCTAATGCGGTAACAGGTGCGGCGAGGAAAGCAGGGCACCCAGTGGTCCGAATGGGATGGACCGGCGGGCCCGCGAGGCTTGGGACGCGATCGCCATGTTGACGGAACAACACACCGGCAATGAAGAAACCGCGGCGACCCTGCTGGAAGCGCGCGGGTTGAAGAAGACGTATGGCGCGCGCGAGAAATATCTGGAAGTTTTGTCGGATGCAAATCTAAGTTTGCGCGCAGGAGAGATGGTTGCGATTGTAGCGCCATCTGGAGCGGGGAAAAGCACACTTCTGCATTTGCTGGCCGCGCTAGACACTCCAACAAGCGGTGCAGTATACTTTGAAAATAAAGCGATAGAAACAAATGATGACGCGGCGTTGGCGAATTTTCGCAATCGCGCCGTGGGGTTTCTCTGGCAGCGGCACCAGTTGTTGCCGGATTTTACCGCGACAGAGAATGTCGCGATGCCACTGCTAGTGCGCGGAGAGCCGCAGGAAGTTGCGCAGAAGAAAGCGCGCCAGTGGCTTGCGGAAGTGGGCCTGCAGGATCGGGCCGACCACCGCGCCGGAGAGCTTTCGGGAGGGGAACAGCAACGCGTTGCGATTGCCCGGGCGCTCGTCACCGGGCCCAAGGTGCTGCTGGCGGATGAACCTACCGGAGACCTGGACGAGCAGAATGCTTGGGCCGTGTTTGAGTTGCTGGAACGGCTGCATCGCGTACATCGCCTGACGTCGCTGATCGCGACGCACAACCTGGCGCTGGCCGAGCGGTGCGACCGCGTGGTGGGACTCGATCATGGCGTTCTGCGGACTCGCGCGGTGAGAGCCGAAGCGAACTGGACCCCAAAGGGAGAAGCGAGCTAATCGTGTTCGAACGATATACGGAAAAAGCGCGACGAGTCATCTTTTTTGCCCGGTATGAAGCCAGCCAGTATGGCAGCCCTTACATTGAGACGGAGCACCTGCTGCTCGGCTTGATGCGAGAGGATAAAGCGCTGGCCAACCGTTTTCTGCGCCAACAGGGTTCCATCGAATCCATACGCAAGGAAATCGAGGCACGCATCACCATCCGCGAGCGCATCTCCACGTCTGTGGAAGTGCCGCTGAGCGCGGAGTGCAAACGCATTCTGAACATGGCCGCCGAGGAAGCGGAACGTCTGGGCCATAAGCACGTGGGCACTGAACACCTGCTGCTGGGAATTCTGCGCGAAGAAAAATGTTTTGGCGCGGAAATCCTGATGGAGCGGGGCTTGCGTCTATCTGCGCTGCGCGAAGAACTGTCGCGCACGACCGGTGAAAAGACGACGACAGCTCGTCCGAAAGAAACTTCACTGTTGGCGGAATTCAGCCGCGACTTGACCTCTGCTGCCGCCGAAGGCGCGCTTGATCCGCTGGTCGGGCGCGACAATGAAGTGGAGCGGGTCATCCAGATTCTGTGCCGTCGCACCAAGAATAATCCCGTGTTGATCGGCGAGCCCGGAGTCGGCAAAACCGCCATCGTGGAAGGACTGGCGCAACGCATCTCCGATGGCGACGTTCCTCCATTCCTCGCCGACAAGCGCATCCTCTCGCTTGACCTCTCCTTGATCGTTGCCGGCACGAAATACCGCGGACAGTTCGAAGAGCGCCTGAAGACCATCATGAAAGAATTGATGGAGAACCAGAATTCCATCGTGTTCATTGATGAGCTGCACACTCTCGTGGGCGCAGGCTCCGCGGAAGGCTCACTGGACGCGGCGAATATTCTGAAGCCGGCGCTGTCGCGCGGTGAAATTCAGTGCATTGGCGCGACGACGCCAGGCGAGTATCGCAAGTCCGTGGAGAAAGATCGCTCGTTGGAGCGGCGCTTCCAAGCCGTGAAGGTGCCCGCGCCCAATGAAGACGAAGCCATTCAAGTGATCAATGGGGTGCGCGAGCGCTACGAGAAGTTTCATGCCGTGGGATATACGGATGAAGCTTTGCGCTATGCCGTGTACCTGTCGAATCGCTACATTCCCGACCGCTTTTTGCCAGACAAGGCGATCGATTTGATCGACGAAGCCGGTGCGCGCGTGAAATTGCGCCAGGCCTCCGTGCCGGAAGAAGTCGGCGAAGTACAGAAGCGCGTGAAGTTCATCACCCACCGCATGGAATCGGCAATCGCCGCGCACGAGTTTGAGAAGGCGCGGTTCTATTCGGAAGAAGAGCGCAAGGAAAAAGAGAATTTGCGAGTGCTGCGCGAGCGCTACAAGCTGGACGACGCCTCAACGGGAGTTGTGACCCGCGAAGATATTGAAGAAGTCGTGTCTCGCTGGACGGGCGTGGCGGTTACTTCAATCAAAGAAGACGAGCAGCAGAAACTTTTGCGCATTGAGCCGGAACTGCACAAGCGCGTTATCAGCCAGGACAAAGCCATCACCGCTCTGGCGCGCGCCATTCGCCGCAGTCGCGCCGGTCTGAAGTCGCCATCGCGGCCAGTGGGTTGTTTCTTCTTCCTCGGGCCGACGGGCGTGGGTAAAACAGAAGTTGCAAGGCGTCTGGCGGAATTCCTGTTTGGTTCAGAGAAGTCCTTAATCCGTTTTGATATGTCGGAATTTATGGAGAAGCACTCGGTTTCCAAGCTGATCGGCGCGCCTCCGGGGTACGTGGGCTACGAAGAGGGTGGGCAGATGACGGAGCGCGTGCGTCGCACGCCGTATTCGGTTATCCTATTGGACGAAATCGAGAAGGCTCATCCGGACCTATTCAATATCCTTTTGCAGGTTTTTGAAGACGGGCAATTGACGGATGGTCTTGGCAATACGGTCGATTTTCGCAACACGATCATCATCATGACTTCCAATCTCGGTGCGCGGCATTTGCAGAAGCGCACTTCCATCGGCTTCCAGTCGGGTGTGGACGAAGCCGGATTAAAGAGCATGGAAGACCTGGTCATGGGAGAAGTGAAGCGGTCGTTCAATCCGGAGTTTTTGAACCGGCTGGACGAGGTAATCCTGTTTAACCCGCTTGGTGACGAGGACCTGCTTCGCATTATCGATCTACTTGTCGGGCAGCTGAACGATACGCTGATTCACCGCCAAGTGCAGGTGGTCTTGTCGCCCGAAGCGCGCCAGTGGATCCTCGAAAAAACGTGTGCGGACCGCAATTATGGGGCGCGGCCGCTGCGACGGGCTCTGCAGAAGTATGTGGAAGACCCGCTGTCCGAGGCACTCATTCAGGGTGGCATTCAAAGGCCGGCGACGCTGCAAATTTACGTCGCAGGGGAAGTTCTCGCTTTCCGGCCGGTTGCTGAGGCAACCCCGGTCGTCCACTAGCGAATCTGACGCAACAACGTGTGACCGCCAAGCGGATAATCCTTTTGGGGAAGCCGCAGAGCGCGCTGCGCGCAGCCAGTCCACACCGGGCCTGGCAGGAGAAGAACATCTTGGGTTTGGGGGCGCGGCCTTGAGCCGATCAATGGCCGCTCAAAGCATAGTCTGTTTTGTGTCGAGGACAGCCGCCCGGCTTGCTGCCGTGAGCGCTCGCCTTGCTGCACCATTCCTTGTTTTGACATTTTTGGTGGCACTGTTTTCCGCCGCAGCAACGGGAGCGCCCCGTAGCGCGGCTGAGAGCGCCGCTCGTCCCAAAGGCACCTACCTGTTTCACGCTTCCCTGAACGAAAAAACTTTTGAAGAAACGATTGAGGATTTTACGCCGCCGCAATCGACGCAGAGTTCCGCCACGACGACGACCAGCGGAAATGCCTATATCGTGCGCATTGACTTCGTGGGAAACCGGCGCATACGCACAGACACTTTGAAGGCGCGCATCTTCAGCCGTGACGGCGATCCTTATAACGAAGAGACCTTGCGCCGCGACTTTCAGGCGCTGTGGAACACGCAATATTTCGAAGATGTGAAACTGACCGTGGAGGATGCCGGTCCGGACAAGCCGAACGGGAAGATCATCATATTCACCGTGACGGAGCGGCCGGTGATCCGGCGCATCAAGTATGAAGGCGCGAAGTCCGTTTCGGAGTCGGACATTCTGGACCGCTTCAAGGAAAAAAAGGTGGGCCTGACGGTCGAGAGCCAGTTCGATCCTACGCGCATCAAGAAAGCCGAAGTGGTGCTGAAGGATTTGCTGGCGGAGCACGGACGGCAGTTTGCCACGGTCACCCCGCAATACGAGAAGATTGCTTCCAGCAACGCCATCATTCTGGTTTTCAAGATTGATGAAGGCCCCAAGGTGAAGGTCGGCAAGATCGAATTCACCGGCAACCACGCTTTCAGCAGCCGCAAACTGATACGCGCGATGCGCCACGACCGGCCGTATGCCATTCCTTTGTACTTCACGGAAATCAACGTGATGGCCAAGACCTACGATCACGACAAGCTGACGGAAGACATCCAGGTAGGAATCATCGGGCTGTACCAGGACAACGGCTATTTCCGCGTGGTGGTTCTGGATCCGATTATTACGAACGTAGACACAAGAGAATGGCGTTACGGCATACCCCTGGCGGGAAAGACCGACGGCAAAGCGGTGAATATCACCATTCCGATCGAAGAAGGCGACCAGTACAAGATGGGCTCGTTGCGCATCGTCAGCAGCGATCCGGATAAAGCGCTGTCGCTGAAAGTGGACGCGCTGAAGCAGGCATTTCCGCTGAAGCAAGGGGACATCTTCTCGGCAGCGAAAATTCGCAAGGCCATGGAAACGTACACGAGCATTTACGGCCAGTACGGTTTCATCGATTTCGTGCCGCAACCCGAAACAGAAATCAACAATCAGACCAAGGTCATCGACATCATCATGAAGTTCGACGAAGGCAAACAGTATTATGTGCGCCGAATCGACTTCACCGGCAACACCACCACGCGCGACAAGGTTATTCGCCGGCAGTTGCTGATTGACGAAGGACAATTGTTCAACAAGCGCGCGTGGGAGTTGAGCATTCTGCGGCTGAACCAACTGGATTATTTCGACAAGCTGGAAGCCGACAAGGCCGCGGAAATCAAGCGCAACACCAAAGACGGGACCGTCGACCTGCTGTTGAAGCTGAAAGAAAAAGGCAAACAGTCCATCGGCTTGCAAGGCGGCGTCAGCGGATTGTACGGCGGATTCATCGGTCTCACCTATCAGACCAACAATTTTCTCGGCCTCGGCGAAACACTTACGCTTTCCGCGCAGTTCGGGAACCTGCAGCAAAGCTTGATGTTCGGATTCACCGAACCGTACCTGTTTGACCGGCCGATCTCCACGGGCTTCACGATTTTCAAGAACGAATACAAGTTCAACCAGGCGCAGCAGGCGGCGCTGGTCACCGGGCAATCCGTCAGCATCAACCCGCAATACATTCAGGATTACACGCAGAACAGCGCGGGCTTCACGATTTTTGCCAGTTACCCGTTGCGGCGCTACGCGTTCACGCGTGTGGCGGTGTCTTACGGACTGACGCGCACCAACATCACCACGTACAACCAGGCATCAGAGTTGCTCTTCACGCAACTGCAGTATCAGAGTATCGCGGGCCCCGCGGCATTGAACGGCATTCTGTCCAGCACCATCACACCCACGATCAGCTACAACACCATCAACAACCCGATGAACGCCACCTCCGGGAAAAGCATTTTCTATTCGTTGGCATTCACCGGTGGCCCGTTGGGGGGCAACGTTAACACCATCACCAACACCGGCGAGATCAAGTACTTCCATCCAATCAACAAGAAGCGCAACGCCATTGGCCTGCGATTCCTGGGCGCGTATACGACCGGCTTTGGCGGGAAAGAAGTGCCGCCGTACAGCCGCTTCTACATGGGCGGCGAGCAAGATATCCGCGGGTTCGATATTCGCGCGATCTCGCCGGTCACATACATTCCCAGCGTCTTCCCGCAGTCCGTGAGCTACTACAACAATCACAATTTAAGCGGCAGTGGATTTCCGACCTTGTCGACCTTCAGCGTCCCGGTTTTGGGCTACACCATCACCTTCCCGGGCGGTGACACCGAGCTTCTCGGCAGCGCCGAATACCGCATTCCGATCGCCGGGCCCGTCAGCATGTCTCTCTTCGTGGACGCCGGAACCGACGGGATTTCGCAGCCGGGTTCTCTGAAACTCAATCCTACGGGAGTCGACAATATCAATGCGCAGTTCCCGTTGGTGAATCAACAAGCGCAACTGCAAATTGCTCCGGGCACCAACTTCAAGATGCGCATGTCCACGGGTATAGAATTCATCATCAATTTGCCGATCGTGCAGGCGCCATTCCGAATCTATTATGCGTATAACCCGTTGCGGCTGCATGAAACCATCGTGGCGCCCTTTGACCAGTTGAACAATCAAACGCTCTTTTTGACGTGTTCTTCACTGGGGTTGCTGGATCCGCAGAATCCGTCAAAGTGCAATCCAACAATTCTGACTCAGCTGCAGCCTACGGTGCAGAATCCGGGTCGCTTGAATTATTTTGAACCACAGAGCACGTTCCGGTTCTCGGTAAGTCGTACGTTCTAGGCCATGGAACAACGGAATGAACAGGTTTCCGCATCAAGTCAGGCAAGTGGGTTGTCCGGGAACGCCGGCGGCCGTACGAGGGAGAAGTCAGTTATGAAGTTGCGAATGCTAAGGCAGGCAGCGCTAGTGCTGGCCGGCGCGGCAATACTGTGGATGGCGGGATGCAGCAGTTCCTCGCCAAACGTGACGACCGTAACCGTATCGCCGGCCGCGGCGACCGTGCTGGCGGGTCAATCGACTTCGGTGACTGCGACGGTCAACGGGCCGGCCACCGTTTTGACGGTGACCTGGAAGTGCACGTGGAAGACGACGGTTAGCACCACGGATTCGACGGGAAAAGTGACGACCACAACCGCGACCGGCGGATGCGATCCCACCAGCACCGACTATCCGAAATACGGCTCGGTGAGCGACGAGACCCAGAACGTTCTGACCTATACGGCGCCGCCGTTGACGAGTTACCCGCAACCGGCACCAGTGATTACGCTCACAGCAACCTCGACGGCGGAGAAGAATAAGAGCGGCTCAGGGACCGTTGGTCTGGATTCGGGTATCCGCGCCGCGATTACGCCGTCGACTGCGGCTGTGCCGGTGGGATTAAATCCCGCGGCGACAACCAAATTCACGGCCTCCTTCTTGAATGACAATGCGGTTGATGCGACCTGGCTGGTGACACAACCAGTGCGTGGTTCCACCGGCAATCCCACGGCGAGTTCCAGTTCGCCCACGTGCAGTCCCAGTTGCGGAACCATCGATCAGAATGGCGTGTTCACCGCGCCTGCCACAGTCCCAACGAATACGTTCCCGGTCACAAGCACGTCAACGACGGCCGATCCGGCAACCGTGATTGTGGTTGTGACTTCGAAAAAGGATAGTGCGGCGATCGCTGGGGCAACCATCACGCTTGTTAACGCCTCCACGAATCCGCAGACTTTCGACGGCATCTTCCCCACCGCTGTCGCAGCGGGAGGAGTGGTACAGGACATCTGGCTGGATGCCCATAACGTGCTGAACACCACCACCATCAATTTCATCGATCCACTGGGGAACCTCTCCGTGCTGGACCAGACGCAGGTTTTTACGATTCCAGTCACGACCGCGTATTGCACCACGAGTACCACGGTCAATTGCGATAGCTCGATTGTCACGCGCATCCGGCTGAGCTCGCAGCAAATCGCCAATCCGGGAACCGCCCAGATTTCCATGCAGGTTCCCGACCCAAGCAACACCGGAACGCTGATCACCAAGACCTTCCCGCTGACACTTTTCCCGGCGCGTCCCGGGCTGGTCGCTTCGGTTCCCGACAGCTTCAGGATGGGAACGGACACGCAGTTCACCGCCGATGGCGGCTATTACGGGTCAGGACTGGCAAAGCTTCTGTTCAACGGCAACCCCGGCGTGAGCATTGCTCCGACGACTTCAAGAAAGTTTTCTCAGCCGCTTCCGGGAAGCCAAATTCAAAATCCCGGGTTGTATCAGGTCAGCGTCTTGAGCAATGCTCAGAGCAATCCACCGCCGTTTCCGAGTGCCACCACGAACGTGGCGGTGCAGTCGAATTACGCCGGTTTGACGACTCCGCCGAACATTCCGCTGCCTACAAGCGCGTCGACGGGCACGAATCTTGCTCCCAGCGGTATGGCGTTGAACTCTACGAAGGGTTATGTGGTGATTACGGAGCAGGCCTCCAACTCGATTCAGTATGTCGATCTGAGTTCGGGAACACCTACCATGACGATTCCGCCGTTTACTGTGGATTCGAACGGACACGGCGTTGGAAAAGCCCCCACCAGCGTGGCCATCGACAGTCAGCTGGGAATTACCGTGCCGGGAGATCCGGTTGCCGGTAGCACCCACGATCTGGCAGTGGTGGTAAACAGCGGGGACGCCACGCTCTCGCTGATTGCCTTGCCGAATAAGAACTACCAGCAGTTTACGTGGATGGGCACCGTGGATATGAGCAAGCTCCTAATAGAGCCACCGGGAGTCGCTACCACGCAACCAGCTCCGTACGCGATTGGTGTCGATCCCACCACACACCTGGCCGCGGTGGCGTACAGTAATTCGAATCTGGGATTCATCGTCAACATCAACCCGATACCGGTACAGAATCCGTCGCCAAACGATCCAACGCAAAAGTGTTTCATCGGATCGGCTGTGTCGGTGCCGCCTTGCGCCATTTCTTCTGTGTCCATGAATACGGGAGCCACTCCGCAAATTGCCATGCAGCCGCAACTGCCCGTGGCCTATATATCTCCTGGGGCTGGCCCGAGCGGGGGAGGATTGACCAGCGTGGTGAATCTGACGCAGACGAATACCAGCGTAAACATAGCGGCAACGCCGAGCGGTGCGGTTCGCACGAATAACATCGTCACCATCAAAACGGTGACGCCTCATGGAATCAATGCGTCGGTAGGCGGCACGGTGCTGATCAGCGGCTTGGACAAGTCCGACATGGACGGCTCGTACCAGGTTTCCAGTGTGATTGACCCTTATACCTTTACCTATTCGAGCACGGGTGCGAATGAATCCGGCGGCAGTCCGACCTCTGGAACACAGGCGACGGTGCAGTACGGCAATCCTTATCTGACTTTCAACATTACGAATTCCACCGTCGGCGTAACCATCAATCCAATCACGCGAGCGGCGGTATTCGCCGATCCCGGCACGACCACCGCGCAAATTTTGATTCTGAAATCTTTGGATTTAACGGTAAATTCCATCACCTTGCAGGAGGGCGCTTACCAGGGCAGCCCCAGCGGCACACTTACGGCACCAGAGCCAGGCATCCGATTTGCCGCAGTCGATCCGTACACAAACGTCATATTTACGTTTAACCCCACGGACAACATTAACAATATTTCGTTGGTTGATCCGGTGGGGACATCATCGGTTGCACCGGGCAGAATCGTTCCGGCCATTGCCACGGGACAGGTGGGAACCGGAAGCTATACACCCTCTGGTGGAACAGCGGTCACGGTTTACGGCGCAATGGTGTACGACCCGAACACCAGACTTGTGCTGGTGGCGAATGCGGGAAGCAATAGCTTGACGTATCTGAACGTGGACCCAACAAACATCTTCAAACCGGTACATGTGCAAGGAATCGTAGTAACTGCAGGTGGCGTGGCCAATGCACAGGCCCCTTTGAATTCCACCACGGGCGCAGCGGATGGCGGCCCTATTTCCTGCAATCCAGCAAATCCCACTGGCTTGACGACTTGTATGGCACAAGGTGCGCTGATTGGTGCGCCGAGCGCGACGGTACAAGTTAACGGAGCAGGATTCGCGCCGGGTGCGCAAGTGCGCTTGGACGGCAATGCCTCGGGCATCACCACAACCTATGTCAGTTCGGGGCAGTTGACGGCCACCATTCCTGCGTCTTACCTGACGCTGCCGCATGATTTCGCACTCGACGTTGTGGTATCCAATAACATTTCCAACTCCACCGATTTCTATGCGGTGGGAGTTACGGATTTGACGCCAGTATGCGCCGCACCCAAGCCAGAAGCGGTGGCCATCGATCCCGTCCGAAACGTGGGTATAGTAACGCTGAATGGCTGCACCACGGGCATGATTGCGGTTGTGAACCTGGACTTTCAGGGGCTGCACAGCTACGGCAAACCTTATGGGCAGGTTCTGGCGACGGCAAACGTTGGGAATCTTCCTTTGGGAGTAGACGTCATCCCGCGGCTTGGTTACGCCGTGGTTGCCAACAATAAAGATGGAACTGCGTCGATCATTAATTACAGTAATCCTTTGAGTCCGCAGGTTGTTTCGATCACCAGCGGAACTACGACCAGCAACAGCGTGACTGTCGGCATCTCACCGAGCGGCGTGGCCATTGATCAGGATCACGCCTACGCGCTGATCGCCAACACGGGGTCCAGCACCATCTCATTGATCGATTTGACAGCGTTGCTCGCCTCTCCGGCCAACACTCCGGTTGCGGTTCCCATCGCAGTGGATGCGCAACCCTTTGCGATTGCCGTGGATCCAAATCGCGCCGAAGCGGTGGTGACGGCGCTCCAGCAGATCACGATCGGGTCGGTCTCCGGGGTGCTCGACGTTGTCACCCTGAGTGGCTCGCCTACGAAATCATCGTCGACCCCTCTAAACACGCTGAGTTCCGCGGCGACCGGAATTGTGTACGATCCAGCGGTGAACCCAGCGCTGTTCTATACCACCTCACCGCAGCTGAACTCTATTTTCTCGTTTAATCCGGACACGGGAGGCACGCAAAGCGTTCGCGTGGGCGTCAATCCTTTCTCCATCGCCTACAACTACCAGACCGGGACGCTGCTGTCGGTGAATGCGGCCAGCACTGGTAACAGCATATCCGTGATTGATTCGCAGACGCAGAGCACTCAGGCGACCATCGGCATTGGCAGCCAGTCGCAATTTGCTGCTGCGATGGACAACGTGTATGGCACCGCGGTAATCGCGGACCAGAACAACAATCGGGTGCTATTCGTCCCGATGCCGAAGTAAGTGGCGCGGGAATGCGGTGAAAAGAAGTGCAAAACCGGCGCAGGCGAAGTTACGGAAGTGCGTTTCAGCGGCGGCGCGTGAGGTTTGGAATTGCGGGCACAAGTACCACTCCGGTATACTGCTGTGTTTGTGCTATGGCTGGCAGCCCCCGTGGGGTGGAGGCGCCCGCATAACCAGGTGGACATCCTGAAGGACTTGTCGACAATTCTGTTGTCCTCGTTCAGTTGGGATCACCAAAAATTTTAACCGGCAAACGGTTAGGTATCCGAAGGGTTACCCATGCCTCCAGTAAGGAAGCGGAAGCAGAGGCAAACCTGGAGAAGAATAATAAGGAGAACACAGTGAATTCCAGAAACATGATTCGTACGGCTGCACTGGCCATTGCGTGCCTCTTCAGCACCGCAGTCGTCCATGGGCAGGGAGCGGCGGGCGCGGCTACGGGCACAAAAATCGGCACCATCAATATCCGGCAGGCGATCGTGACCACTGCGGAAGGCAAGCAGGCATCCGCGGAACTGCAATCGCAGTTTGCCGCGCAACAGAGTGAACTGGAGGCACTGAACAAGCAGATCAACGATCTGCGCCAGCAGCTTGCGGCCAACGCCACCACTTGGGGCGACGACCAAAAAGCCCGTGTGTCCGCGCAAGGGCAGAGGCTAACCGCCAAGTTCGACCGGCAGAACACCGCACTGCAGGAAGATGTGAACGCAGCGCAGAGTGAAGTGGTCGATCGCATCGGCAGGAAGATGATGGACGTCATTGAGCGGTACGCCCGTGAAAACGGATATGTCGCGGTTTTCGAGTATCCCGCCCAGAACACGTCGGTGGTATACGCTTCCACCAACATCGACATCACCGCAGAGATTATCAAGCTGTACGATCAGGCGTATCCCGCGAAGGGCGGAGCGGCACCGGCCACCAAGCCAGCCACTACACCGAAGCCGGCCACGCAACCACCAGCTACGACTCCGAAGCCGGCGGCGCCAACCAAACCATAAGGCTCGGCGCGTGGTTCAAGTCTGAATCATGCAGAACTGCCTCGACTCCGGTCGAGGCAGTTCTTTTTTTATGGCTCGATTGCGTGCCTGGTTTTTGCCGAAGAGTTGCAGATCTGGCAGGCGAGCAGCTAGTTTCCGGGTTCGGCCCCAACTGGAGGCGGCTCTTTGGGTTTGTGAATCTTGTTTGAGGTATCGACCTCGAAGAGCATGTAGTCAGTCAGAAAATGTTTGTGGTGATAGCGCTTTCCGTGCAACTCCATATACATCTCAGCGGTCCAAGGCAGCCACAGTGTGGAGGAACCGTTCTGGAAACGCACGGGACCATAGTCGACGGTGAGATGGTCGCGAGAGAGTTCGAGCTTGTCGATCGGAGCGATCAGGTCGGTTTCCACGCGCAACAAGTCGAAGCTGGCAGAGGCCACCCAAATCCGTCCTTTAATCGGGATTTCATACAACAGTCCACTTTTGCGCCACTCGCGCACCCCAATGAAGCCTGGCGCCGCGGTATTTTCCTGGAAGCGTATCTGCCACGCGGCTTCGCCACGAACGCTGGTTAGCCCCTCGCATTTGTAAGTAAATCCGCCCTGATTCGCGGGCTGCAAGATCGATACGCCCAGTCCATTCAGGCCAATGGTAGCCAGCGAGGTCGGAAAGCCAGTAGTGTCCGAGCTTCCGTTGCGGCTTTCCTCCAGGTACATGGAATGTTCTTTGAACGAATGCACGAACACGATGTAGGAGAATTCCCGGGAAAGAGGAGGGCCTGGCGTGCCGTAACGATCGATTTGCTGGTGCTCGATGCGCTCCGTAGCCGTAAACTTTTCGAAATTCCCAAGTTGCATGCTCATACGGTGTTGCGCCCGCGCCAGGACTTCGTCTGATTTGCACGGCGCATCCGATGCCAGGCGGTATTCGGTGCTATCGACGTCAGGGGGCGCCCACGGCCGTTCCACAACCGGCGGCAGCAGAACAGTCGGAGGTGGAGGCGGTGGAAGATTTGCAGTTTCACTACTGTTGTGATTCGCGGAGTTCGCCGAAAGTCGCGCCAGCTTCTCCTTAGCCTTGGCCGCATAGGGGTCATTGGGAAATTGGGTTACAACTGATTCCCAAGTGGACTTGGCTTCCTGCGACTCTCCTTCGGCATCCAGGATTTCGCCCAGCAAGAATGTGGGATATGCGCTTTTTTCTTTGGCGAGGGTGGCCGCGCGGCGCGCATGCGTCTCGGCGTCCTTGAATCGTCCCGATCGGGCGTAGGCGGAGGCGAGGAGCAGATGAGTTCGCCAACTCGCGCCGTTCAAGTCATAAGCCTTCTCGAGCGTGGTGATGGCTCCGGCGGTGTCGCCTGCTTGTAGTTGCATTTCGCCGATCGCCAGAAGCGCCTTTTCATAGCTGGGATTCAATTTCAGCACCGCTTCAAAATGTTGTCGCGCCAAATCAGATTGGTGCAACGCCAGTTCGGTCGTTCCCAGCAGATAAAGCACTTCCACATTCGTTGGAGCGATTTTGACGGCCTTTTCGAAGTGAACCTTGGCGGCTTCGTACTGATTCTTGCGCAAGGCATCAAAACCCTTGTCGATTTCAGCCTGCAATTTCGGCGTCATGACCACGCCGGAAGCGGGAGAACTGCCGGCCACAGCGTCGGATTCGGAGCGGATATAGACAAAGACCGAAACATCCGTGCCCATGCTGGCTACCGTTAGTTGCTCCACGGTGGTTTTGTATCCGACGCAACTGATCTCGATTTCATATTGCCCGGGAGGAACACCGGAGAATTCTGCCGCCGAACCGTCACGCGTGGGCGTATTCGAGTTGTAACCCCCAACGGTGGAGCGCAGTCGCACGACTGCCGGCGTGGTCAAAGGAGTGCCCCGCTCGTCACGAACGTTAACTCGGACCGAGACGGGTTGAGGTGGGTTGTAGCCCGGAGCTTGGCCACGATTAGGAGGGGTGCGTTGTCCATAAATGGACGGGCTAATTGCGAGCAGGCCGAGCAGAACAAAAGCGAGCCTGTATTGCCAGGTGGGACGAATGGTCAGGCCACACATACCACGACTCCGCCCTTCGGAAGAGAGTCAAAGACTACGCAGTTGGACGTGGCGGGTCAAGTTCCGTCTCTGCTGCGTGGATCGGCACGACCAGGCAATAAAATTCGTACGGATCTTTTTCATTGGAAATATTGAAGTTAGCAGACGACGCGGTGCACGGGAGGAAGCAGAATCAGAGCGGCAGGCCCAGGAGTTCCGGCCCACACCTGTAATGCCACGTAGGGATTGAGGATCTCCGGGCCGGCGCCGTACGCAAATTCCCCCAGCCAGAGAATGACCTTGACATATAGCTTCTTTCCGTAATAATACGGTAAGATGAATTGGTACGACGCCAAAAGCGATTCCGCTGCCCGCTTGCGCCAGCGCAAGTATGCCTTGCTCCGTAGTCTCGAAATTCCTCCCGACGCTCTGCCCGGCTCGCTCGCCCTGACTCACAAACGCTGCGGAAAACCCACCTGCTGGTGCGCCGAGGGAGAGGGGCATACGGCGTGGTCGCTGACGTTCATGGTTGACGGCAAGAAGCGCGTCGAACATATCCCGGAGGAATGGGTGGAGCAGATTCGCCCACTGGTCGAGCAAGGACGCGAGTTCAAGGACGCCGTTGCCGAGATCTTCGCCGCCAACGCTCAACTGCTGGCGCTCTGGCGCCGACAGTCCAAGAAGAAGAAGGCCAAGAAGAAATGAGCGGCCCGCGACTCTGCTGGCGCGTGGGATTTTTTGGCTGACCATGGGTCTCACCCTGAACCAGGAAACTTCGAACAGGGTGAGTGAGGTCGTCCTTCCCCCGCTCGTAGGCCGCAACGAGGCGTGCCACTGTGGTAGCGGCGTCAAATACAAACGGTGCTGTCGGGAACGGGACGAAGCCCTTCGCCGGCAGCTGCGCCGTGCCGCGGTGCCCGCCTGGATCGATGATTCCCGCGGCAAGCTCCAGCAATTTGAAAAATACGTATGTACTGTCTTTGGCCTGCCAGATTTATTAGCCAGCTTCGTCGATACCCGGCGAGCACCGAAAATTCCCACCTTCGACGTCGCCAACAGCTTGTTTCACACAGCGGTGCTGCGCATCCCGAGCATCAATGCATTGGAAGGGGACCTGCGCGAAAGCGATTTTCAGAAGCTCATTGGCCGTCAGCCCACTCCGGATGTGAAGGCCTTCAGCGCCGACGTGGTGGCCAACGTTCTCGACAAACTCCAACTGCAGGGCATCCGCAAAGCGATCCATGAGGTCATCAACAAAGCCGAGCGAAACAAGGCCTTTCGCGACGGCTGTTACAGCGCGTTGCGCTGCGTGGCCGTCGATGGCTGGGAACCGTTTTCCTCCTACGATCGGCATTGCCCGAACTGTTTAGTGCGCAGGGTCAAAGTGAAGCGACGCACGGGAGAGCTCGAAGAAGTGGAACAGTATTACCACCACTATGTGGTGGCCCTGTTGCTCGGGCCGGTCCTCGATGTGGTGCTGGGGATCGAACGGGTGCTGAACGAGGAAGCTCTCCGCGATATCGACCCCGAGCATGAAGGCCATGAAGGCGAGTTGACTGCCGCGCGGCGTCTTATCGATTCCCTGCACGATACCTATGGAGGGTTCATCGACGCCTTCGTGCTCGACGCTCTCTACGCGAATGGGCCAGTGATGACCCAGCTCACGAATTACGGCTACAGCGGCTTCCTCGTACTCAAGAAGCAAAAGGACGAGCCTTTCAAGGAAGCACTGACTCTCTGGCAGATGCACGGACCGTGCGAGAAGTACGAGGATCCGGATCGCAAAGAACAGGTGGAGTTTTGGGATGTGGACGAGATCGAAACACTGAATAGCTACAAAGGAAAAGTCCGCGCGGTGCGCGCCTTGGTCACCAAGCCGGACCAAGATCCCACGACCTGGTGCTTCGCCATCATTGGCCAGCGCGCGCGCCAGCTCGGTCGCCGAACGGCGCTACAGATCATGCGTTCACGTTGGCATATCGAAAACACCGCGTTTAATCAGTGGATCCGCTACTGGAATCTCGGGCACGTTTTTCGGCACACGCAGAATGCTCTGAGTGCCGTCCTGCTTCTTTGGACGCTCGCCTTCAATCTGCTTCAGATGTTCGTGTACCGGCGGCTGGGTCGTCGCCGCAGGCCCAAGGATCCGACCGACACGATCCGGCACATCGTTGAGGTCATGCTTCGCGACATGGCCACCCTCCCCAAGCCCATTCCTTGGGCAGCTTTCCTGCTCGATACCAGCTGAGGCCGCGCCGGACCCGCGCTAACTGGGCGGCGCGGACGCACCGGCCCCTAACCAGCCCGCCTCTCGGCGTGGTAAAGGAGGCTCACTCACAAAACAGAACCAGTTGTTGCGCTGGCGGCCCCGTGCGCTCCATGCACCTTCGCCTGAGCTGGCCAGCCCACCCGGGTAACACCGCTGCGGCTCGAAGCGGAACTCCTGCGGCAGGCCCGGGTACCTTGCTTTTACGTTGTTCTCGGAATATACTCAGTGTTCGCTCTGAATCGGGTCGCACCATCAGGTGGGCGCAAGCCCACTTTTTTGTTGCCGCCGGCGGGGATGAGCATTCGACCGGCTTAGGCCGTGGAGTCTTTAAGTGAATTTGGAGAAAGTCCGCGATGCCGCCGAGCGGGTCGCTCGTTCGGAAGGCTTGGAAATCGTGGATGTCGAGTGGAAGGTTGGGAAGCAGCGGTTCCTACGGGTGTACATCGACCGGGTACCCCCCGCGCAAGCTGCGGAGTTGGCTGAGGAACAAGGGGAGCCCAGTCCTTTTCCCAAAATCAGTCACTCGGACTGTGAGCGGGTAAGCAAGCAATTGAGCGTAATCCTCGATGTTGAGGAGCTTATCCCGGGCCCAGGCTACATCCTGGAGGTAAGTTCTCCGGGATTGGACCGAGCTTTGCGCAGCGCCGCGGATTTTGAACGATTTCGTGGCCAGGCGGCGAAGATATCGACCAACGAGCCAATCGGCGAAGCGAAGTTCTTTGAAGGCCGGTTACGCGGTTTTGCGGATGGCAAAGTCCGCATGGAATTGAAAGGCAAAGAAGCTCGCATCGTCGAGATACCGTTGGAGACGATCAAGAAGGCGAATCTGGTAGTGGAGTTTTAGGAAGAGAAATGGCGAATTTGCTCTATCAACAAATCGAAATGTTGAGCCGGGAGAAGCACATCGAACCGGAGGTGGTGATTTCCGCCATCGAAGACGCCATGGTTGTGGCTGCGCGCAAGTTTTACAAAACGGAAGAGGACCTGCGCGGAAAGTTCAATGCGGAAAGCGGCCAGGTGGACGTGTATTCGGTGTACACCGTGGTCGAGGAAGTGGCCGATCCCAAACGCGAAATCAGCGTGACCGACGCCAAGAAAAAGAATCCTGGCGCGGAAGTGGGCACGGAGATCCTGACGGCCAAGCCCACCGATGTTCTGGGTCGCATCGCGGCGCAGACCGCCAAGCAGGTAATCCTGCAAAAAGTGCGCGAAGCGGAACGTGACACCATTTTTAATGAGTATCACAACCGCGCGGGAGAACTGGTCACCGTAATCGTGAAGCGCGCCGAAGGCCCGGACCTGATCGTGGATATGGGGCGAACGGAAGCGCGTTTACCCAAGCGCGAGCAATCCAAGCTGGAAACCTACAATATTGGCGAGCGCATTCGAGTGGTAATTCGCACCGTGGATCGCGCCGCGAAAGGTCCGCAAGTGATCGTTTCGCGCGCCGATGCCGCTCTGGTGCAGCGTTTGTTCGAAATGGAAGTGCCGGAAATTTATGACGGCACGGTGCAGATCCGCGCGGCCGCGCGTGAAGCCGGCGAACGCACCAAGGTGGCCGTTGCGAGCCGCGACAAGGATGTTGATCCTGTAGGCGCGTGCGTGGGCATGAAGGGCATGCGCGTACAATCCATCATCCGGGAATTGCGCGGCGAGAAAATCGACATCATTCCGTATAACGAAGAGACGGTGGCGTTTGCGCAGAAGGCGCTGAGCCCGGCGAAGGTTACCCGCGTTCAGATCACGGACCCGGAGAATCATAAGCTGGAAGTGATTGTCGAGGATTCACAGCTTTCCCTGGCCATCGGGAAAAAAGGACAGAACGTTCGCCTGGCCAGCAAACTGATTGGCTGGGACATCGATATCAAGAGCGAAGAAGAGAAGCGCCGGGAAATTGAGGAGCAGATGACCGCCCTCACCGCGCCCACCACGCCGCTCACAGTGCTGGAAGGCGTCGGACCAAAGACCATTGAGAAAATCGAGGCCGCGGGAATTACCTCGCTGGAAAAACTCGCTGGAATGACTCCGGAACAGTTGCTGGAAATTCCGGGCATCGGCGAAAAAATGGTCGACAAAATTTATCAGGCCGTTAATCGTTTCTATGAAGGCGGCGGAGAAGCTGGAGCGGCGGGCGCGCATCCTGAAGGAAGCGCTGCTGCCGCCGAAGGCACGGCTACTGAATCGACTGAAGATAGCGCGGAAAAAACTGAAGCTGCAACCGAAGAGGCGACCGGAGCCACGGAAGATGGCGCCGAAAAAGCCGAAGGAACAGCGGAAAAAGCGGCAGAAGCCGCAGCCGGCAGCGAAACACCGGCACAAACCGAGACCCAGGAAACCACCGCGGAGTCTAACTCTACGGCGGCTGAAACACCGGAAAAAACTCCGGCGGAACAGCAGGAAGAGAAAAACTCCTAAAGCAGTATGAGTGACGCATCCCAAGTCCGCATTAATGAACTCGCCCGTGAACTCGAGGTGAAGGCCAAGGCCATTATTGACCTTTTACCGGGTTTCGGCGTAACCGAGAAAAAAACTCATTCCAGCTCGATCACCGTCGAAGTTGCTGAAAAAGTTCGTCATCATTTGAAAGGTGTCGCAGACGCTGAGGCAGCCGCCGAAGCGGATCGCGAAGCCAAGGAAGCGGCGGCCAAAGCAGCACAGCGAAGGCCTCCGACGGCGGTGCACGCGCAGCCGCCGCAGGCAGCGCATCCCGCGCCTGCAGCGGCGAAGCCCCCCGTTCACGCTCCAGCTGCGCCCGCAGCGACGCACGCAACTCCTGCGCCCGCTCCTGCCGTTGCTCCCGCGGTTGCGCCTGTAGCTCCGAAACCTGCGCCAGCGGCGCCAGTTGCGTCGCCACCTGCTCCAGCAGCACCGGTTGCGAAGCCAGTAGCACCACAGCCGCCATCGGCTCCGCCTAGCGCGTCCACTGCGGCAAAGCCTGCTGCGCCAACTGTTCCTGCGGTTCCTTCAACTGCTCCAGTGCCGCCCGCTACGCAACAGCCGCGGCCCGCAACGCTTGCCGCTGCAACACAACATCCTGCTGCTCGTCCTGCGCCAGGCGGCCCTCCGCCGGGTGGACGTCCGCAACAACCTGGACAGCAGCCGCAAGCTGCTCGGCCTGCTTCTCCTTCTCAACCATTGCGTCCCGGTGCGCCCGGCTCCCAACAACCGCGGCCGCCACTTGGACGGTCCATGCCCACAGGAAATCGTGGGCCAATTCCTGGAACCGTCCCCGGTAGCGGACGCCCCAGTGGTCCGCGTCCCGGCCAACCCATGCGCCCGCAACAATCCGGGCAAGGGCAGGGTGGACGTTCCTTTACGCCTCGTCCCTCCGGAGGTCCCGGTGGCCCAGGCGGAACAGGCGCTCCCAATCGTCCTTGGGGACAAAGGCCCGGCGCGGTACCGACCGGTTCGCGTCCTGGCCCTCGTACACCCGGCCGTCCGGCGATGCTGCCACCGCTTCCCGACAAAATGCCGTCGAAAGCGGAGCCCGGCAAGCCGCTGTATACGCGCAAGCCGCCACAACGCCAGCGTCCCGCAGCAGATAAGCGCGAGATGGAAGGTGAACGCAAGCTTCACCCGACGCGCCAGCGTCCCGGCGCAGGTGGGCGTGGTGCTGCGATCGCCGCGATTGCTCCTCCAGAGCCGCGCGCGCCGCGCGATATCACTCTGACGGAAGGCATTACCATTCGCGAACTGGCCGAAAAACTGGACATTCGCGCAAAAGATTTGCTCAAGACGCTGTTGGATCGCGGCGTGTTTGCCAGCATCAACCAGGCGCTGGACGTCAACACCGCCACGGATCTGGCGCAGTCGTTTAACGGCGTCGTCAGTGTCGTCTCTTTCGAAGAAGAAATGGTTTTGGAAGTGGCGAAGGAAGAGACGCGGGAAAATTTGAAACCGCGGCCGCCGGTGGTTACGGTCATGGGCCACGTCGATCACGGCAAAACCAGTTTGCTGGACGCCATTCGCGAAGCCGATGTTGCCGGAGGCGAAGCTGGCGGAATCACGCAACACATTGGCGCGTACAAAGTGCAGGTGCAGGGGCGCAGTGTGGTGTTCGTCGATACGCCGGGCCACGAAGCTTTTACGCGCATGCGCGCGCGAGGCGCGAAGGTTACTGACATTGTGGTGCTGGTGGTTGCCGCCGATGACGGCGTGATGCCGCAGACTCGCGAAGCCATCGATCACGCGAAGGCTGCGAATGTGCCGATGATCGTTGCCATCAACAAGATTGATAAGCCGGAAGCGCAGGTGGAGCGCGTAAAGCGCCAGCTCAGCGACCTCGGGCTGATGCCGTCAGAATGGGGCGGCGATGTCGAGTTCGTGGAAGTTTCCGCGAAGCAGCGCAAGAACCTCGACAAGCTTCTCGAAATTATTTTGACCGTCGCCGATTTGCGTGAACTCAAAGCCAATCCCGATGCTCCTGCGGCCGGAACTGTGCTGGAATCGCGTGTCGACAGGGGACGCGGCCCGGTGGCCACCATCCTCGTTCAGAACGGAACGTTAAATACCAGCGACTTCTTTATCGCCGGGTCGGTCTTCGGCAAAGTTCGCGCCATGTTTGACGATCGTGGCCGTCCCGTGAAAATCGCGCCGCCTTCTACGCCCGTCGAAGTGCTTGGTTTGCAGGGCGTGCCGGAGGCCGGCGATCACTTCCAGGTTACCGACGAAGCGAAAGCCCGCCACGTGGTGGAATATCGCCAGTCCAAGCAGCGCGATGCGGCATTGCGCGCCAGCGCCGGCGGACGCATCACGCTGGATCAGTTGCACGAGCAGCTGAAGGCTGGAGAGGTCAAAGAACTTCCGATCGTGGTGAAGGCCGACGTGCAAGGTTCCGCCGAAGTTCTGGGTGAAATGTTGCCGAAGCTTTCCACCGATCAGGTGAAGTTGAAGATCATCAGCACCGGCGTCGGCGCGGTAACAGAGAACGACGTGCTGCTGGCTTCCGCATCCGGCGCGATTATTATCGCGTTTGGCGTGCGTCCGGATCGCAAGGCTTCGGATCTTGCGCAACAGGAAAAAGTCGACATCCGCACGCACACCATTATTTACGAAGTTTCCGACGAGATTCAGAAGGCCATGGAAGGACTGCTGGAGCCGGTGCTGCAGGAAACCTACCTGGGCCGCGCAGAGGTGCGCAATACCTTCCGGATCAAGGGCTCGGGCACCGTGGCTGGTTGCTACATTCTGGATGGAGTGGTGAAACGCGACGCGCAAGTACGCGTGGTGCGCGATGGCGCGATCGTTTACACCTCCAAGCTGAGCTCGTTGAAGCGCTTCAAGGACGACGCCAGCGAAGTGCGCGCCGGGTACGAATGCGGCCTCGGCATCTCGAACTTCAACGACGTGAAAGTCGGCGACGTTCTGGAATGCTTCCAGGTCGTCAAAGTTTCCGCCGCCGAAGCGGCTGGACAAACTCCCGCCCACGCTGGACGCAGCAGGTAACACCGCCGGGAAGTATGCAGTAATACCCGGAATCATCTATGGCCGTAGGTCTACTCACGTTGGAGCTGTTCATCGCGGAAGCTCATTCCCTGAAGGATAAGCGGCAGATTCTGCGCAGCCTGAAAGACCGGCTACGGGGGAACTTTAACGTGGCCGTGGCGGAACTGGATTTTGAGGATACCTGGCAGCGCTCGGTAGTTGGCGTTGTGACGCTGGCCAACGAAGAGCATCATGTGGAAGAATCGCTGCAGAAGGTCCTAGCAGAGGCGGATAAAATCCTGGGGCCGCTGTTAACGGGCCATTCGGTGGACTTGCTTTAGGGGACGTTATTTTTATGAGTCCAGACAATCATCGCCATGAACGCGTCGGCGAAGAAATCGCGCATGAGATCAACGTCATGCTGGCCGGCGAATTAAAGGATCCGCGGCTGGAAGTCAGCGTGATCGTCAGCGAAGTGCGCGTCCAGCCGGATATGAAGCACGCGCGTGTGTTCGTCAGCGTGCCGCAGACCAGCAACAAAGAGCAGACCGACGCGATCAAAGCGCTGGAGCACGCGGCGGGATTCATTCGGCGCGAACTGGTGGAGCGGCTGCAACTGCGGCGCGTCCCGGATTTGCACTTCACGCTGGACCTTTCGCAGGAACATGTAGAGCGCATCGAGCAGTTGCTGAAAGAAGTGAAAAAAGAGAAACCGGCAACCACCGACTGAATGCCTTACGAGAGCGTGAAATTTTCCCATCTTGCAACTTACAGGGTTGGGTGACAAAAAAGCTTGTTCTGCGCATCGAGTTGCAAGGAACGCTTACTGATAACTGATTACTGATAACTTTTCCATGCCCCGCCAACCACAACCAGCACCCTTCGACGGCGCGCTAGTCGTCAACAAGCCGCAAGGCCGCACTTCGCACGACATCGTGGACGCTGTGCGGCACTTGGCAGGATTCCGCCAAATCGGCCATCTCGGAACACTTGATCCATTGGCAACCGGGGTCTTGGTGTTATTGCTGGGCAAAGCTACGCGTCTGGTTCGTTTTTATGCGGGACGGCGAAAGCGCTACACCGCCGGCTTCCGTTTCGGTTTTGCCACCAATACCTACGACTCCGAGGGCCAAGCACAGGGACCGGATACCGCACCGGTTCTGGATCGCGAGCTGCTCGAACGTTGGGCCGCTGAATCGGTGGGGCGTTTTGACCAGATGCCTCCGGCGTTTTCCGCCAAGAAAATACACGGCCGCCCCGCGTATGAACTGGCGCGGAAAAATCAGGCTGTCGAGCTAAAGCCTGTGTCCGTGGAACTGTACGAATATCGCCTGACGGAAATTTCGGGAAGTGTCGCGCGCTTCTGCATCGAATGCTCTTCGGGAACTTATGTGCGCTCGCTGGCGCACGACATGGGACAAAAGCTGGGTTGCGGGGCGCATCTGGAAGAAATTTCGCGCACAGCGGTCGGTGAATTCTCTCTCGAACAGGCCATCACTATTGAAGAACTCGCCGATGCCGCACGAGCCGGAAAATTCAAAGAGCGATTGATCGCGCTGGAAAATCTGCTGCCTAATTTTCCGCGCACCAATGTGCTTCCGGTGCTGGAGAAGAAAGTGCGCCACGGCGGCAAGTTCAACGTGGCTCCCGCGCAACTGCAATTGACGCACACCGAACTGCCCCCCGGCGCAACGACGGAACTGGATTCGGAAGCCGTGCAGCCGCCGCGACTGCGCGTGTTCAGCCAACAAAATAAGCTGATTGCCATCGCCGAGGCGGTGGTTCCCCGCACCTATCAACCCATTGTGGTGTTCGATCCGTTGCCCTGAACGGCGAAGCTTTTCATTTTCACGAAATTGGGCGCAAAGAGCGCTCGCCGTGCTCAACTCCTTGGTGGCGGCGGACGCGGCGGATTCTCCTGGTTCGGTTGCTCGGGCTGCGGCTCCTGTACCGGAGGTTGCTGCTCGGGTACAGGTTGTTCGGGGACAGGTTGTGGCGCGGGCACTGGTTGCGGTGCAGGCTCTTCAGCCGGCGGAAGAGTTGGCTGAGGTTCCGGTTGAGGTTCGGGCTGAGGTTGCTGCTGAGGAGCCAGTGGCACGCCAATCGCGGCGCGGCCGCCGAGTTCTCCACGCCCCGCATAAATCGTGCGCAATTCTCTTTTGGGGACCCGCACCGTTCGCGGAGTAATCAAAATCAGAAGCTCCGTATCCTGCAATGTATTGTTGCGCACTCCGAACGCGTAACCGACTCCCGGTATCGTGGCCAAGCCCGGGATGCCAGTGATGGATTTGGTTTCTTCGCGGTCCAGCAATCCCGCCAGGACGGATGTCTCGTCTTCCTTCAAACGCACGGTTTGCGTGACGTTGCGGTTTGAAAGCACAGGAATCCCGTTGATGCTCGTTCCCGTAAGCGCCTTGATTTCAAATTCCATCTGCAGCGTTACTTGACGATTCTGATGCAGCGTGGGAGTTGCCTTTACTTTCAGGCCGAGGTCCACGTATTCCGAACCAGGGTACGGTTGCTGATTCGTTGCGGGATTGGAGATCAAACTGGTTGGACTGACGATCAACGTCACTTGGCCTGCTCCGTCTGAGATGTTGTCGGCCACCACCAGGTCGGGGAACGTGCTGTTAGTGAAATTGGAACTGACGATGGCACCGGGATTCGTTCCGGCAGCCGGTTCCAGCGCCGCGCTATAGAGTCCATTACCAAGATCCAGATAAACGCGTACCGTGCCCGCAGCCGTGTTGCTGATGGCGATGCCGCTGCTGGACTGTTGCAGGAAATTGCCGATCACGACGCCGGTGGGCGTGGCTCCGGTGGCCAGCGGCGATTGCGAGGAAACGTTGAACGTGCCATCGCCAACTCCCAGAAACACGCTGGCGGTATTGTCATCCTGATTGACGACCACAAGCCCAGGTCCGGTGCTACCACTGATAGTGCCGGTCGCGATGGCAACGGGGAACTTGCCCACCGCCAGTGGCGACTTGGAGAACTCCGTGAAGGTGCCATTTCCATTGCCCTTCAGGATCGTCACGTTGTTCGTGACTTGGTTCACAATCGCCAAATCCGAGATGCCATCTCCATTGAAGTCTGCTACCGCAATTGCGTATGGCCCCTCTGCCGTTTTCGGCAACGCGAACGGTGAACCTTTCACCTGCGCAAACGTCCCGTCGTTGTTTGCGATGAATACCGAATAAGTGTTGTCGGTGAAATTCGTGACCACGAAGCCGGTGTTTCCGTTCACGTTGGTATTGAATTGCCCGACGGCGATCGCACTTGGCTGCTGGCCAACCGCTATGGAATTCTTCTGAATTACAAATGTGCCGTCGCCATTTCCCAGCAACTCCGTCACGGTATTGCCAACTGGATCCGTCACCAGCAAATCCGCGAACGAGTCGGTGTTCGGATTGAAGCTTCCTGCCGCAATGGACGCGGGAACCGGCGGCGCTGAAGCGCGTGCCGCACCCAGAGAAATCGGCGAGCCCGTAGCTTGCAGGAAGAGCGAGGCGGCGGTGGGTCCCTGATTCAGAAAGATGGTGATGGTGTTATCGATTTCATTGAGCACCGCCAGGTCTTGTATTCCGGCGTTGCGAATATCCGACGGCACCATCGACACCGGCCCTTTTCCCACGGCGAATTGTTGTGTCGGAATGGTGACCCCGGTACCGCCGGGATTGGCGACAAAGGGGGTCGAACCCAGGCTGCCGGAGAGCAGCGACAAGGTAACCGGGTAGCGCTCGCCAACAAAGAACGTCGCCGGTTTTCCGTCCTGCGCGCGCATCAGCACCTGGCTGCCGCTCTGCACCAGCGAAAGAGCCTCGGAAAAATCCGCCGAGAAGCTAGGCAGGGTAAGCAGGAACATGGTTTTGCCGCCGCCAATGGCCGCGATTGGGGGGATCGCCGCCGCCAGACTGGCAAGGCCGCCGGAGGCCGCAGTGCCGAAGACGGTGGCTAGTAGTGTCAGCAAAGCGGTAACGCTAGAAGCGGAGCGCACCTGTTGCGCGAGCCCGGGACTCAGAGTGATCAACCGAAGGCTGGCGGGCGGCGTAATGCCGAGCTTCCTGGCATTGTTCAGGTCAACTTCCAGAATGTCGATCTGCAGCAACACTTCGCCGCGCGCTTGCTCGATCTGACGAATAATATTTCCCGCCAGTTGTACCCGCTGCACCGTGTCGCGAACAGTGATGGAATGAGCGTTCGCCGACTGCTGGATATGCTGAATGCCCGTCAGGTCTCTCACCACCCGCAGAATCTCTGTCATGTCCGTTGGATCCACGGCGGCCGTCAGCGGAAATGTTTGTTCGATTTCCGGATCGAAGTCTCTGCGTTTTTGTTGCGTGTCGGCCGCCACAAAAATCTGCTTTGGCGTCATCGCTCGCCAGAATGTCCCCGACTCCGCCGTCAGGACTTTCATCGCGGTGTCGAAGTCGACGTCCGACACACGGAAACGTACCGTCCTTGCAGGCAGCTCCGGGTCAAACGCAACCTTAATCCCGTACGTTGCCGTAACCTGTTCGTAGGCGGCGCGTATGTCGGTGGCGTTTAGATTGAAACTATGCGTCACCTTGTCGGGCTTCAACTCGGGCAAGCCCTCGGGCGGCTCTGGTGCCGGCAACCCGTTGCCGTGCTCGCTTTCGTCGCCTTTCATGGCTTCAATCTGGTGCAAACGTTCCGCCAGGATGGTGTTGGTGGGATCGATGCGCAAGGCCAGCAGCAGCGCTTCGGTTGCGCCCGTCACGTCTTTCTGGATGGCCAGGCTTTCGGCCTTGTTCACGTACTCGCGCACCAGCCTGGAGCGCAGCGCAACTCCCTTGCTCACAATTATTACGTCGAATGGCGCATAACGCGCCGCTTCTTCATACGCCGCCAACGCTCCGTCAAAGTCCCCAGCTGCTTCCAGCTTGGCTCCTTGATCCGCATACTTTTTGGCTATTTTCGGGTCAGGCTTGATGATCGAAGCGTTGGGCGCGGGAACCTGGGCGGGTTGTTGGCCTGCCTGGGCTGGCAATGAGGAGCACGTCAGAGCCAGCGCAAGGATAAGGGAGAGGCTTTGGCGAAATGAAGGCGGCCGCATATAAGAGAGTAGACGCAAGCCCCTATTCTACCGTGAGGTAGGGAATGATGCGCGTCCTTGACGAGGAAGGAGGAGGGGGTGTAAGCTGGATTCATTGTTGCAAATGATTTTCAACTGGAGAGACCGTGCTTTCTGCCTTCCTCATCGCCCTTCGTGAGGGCGTCGAGGCCTCCCTTGTCGTCGGTATCATTCTGGTTTATCTGGCACGTACTTCCCGCAGCCACCTGGCACGTTACGTGTGGGGCGGCGTTGCCGCGGCCGTGGCATTGAGCTTGGCGGTCGCCATTGCTTTGGAGCGCTTCAACATCAGCGAAGATGGCTTTGAAGGACTGCTACTGCTCGTGGCGGCTGTGTTCGTGGTCACGATGGTTGTGTGGATGAACCGCATCGCGCGTCACCTGAAAAAGGAAATCGAAGACAAAGTGGAAAGCTACGCCTCGCGCGCGGGCTCTGCCGCGGGTTGGGGGATCGCACTTTTTGTATTCCTGATGGTTTTGCGCGAGGGCGCGGAACTCGCCCTGATTCTTCGCGCGGTGGAATTGTCTACGGAAGGGCTGCAAACCTGGATCGGAACGCTGGCCGGAATCACGGCGGCGATCCTGGTTGGACTTTTCTTTTTCAAAGGCACGCTCAAGGTGCCGTTGCACCGCTTCTTCGCGGTGACCAGCGCCATTCTGACTTTGGTTGCGATTCAACTGGCGGTCACCGGCCTGCACGAGTTGAGTGAAGCGCGCTGGATCCCTTCCAGCAAAACAGAGATGGCGTTGCTTGGTCCTATCGTCCGCAATGAATTGTTCTTCTTTATTTTTGTATTTGGCGCCGCGGCATTCATGATTTTTCGCGAATGGCAGTCGGCCACTCTCTCCAAAGCGATGAAGTCCGCCACCAATGATGCGGAGCGCCGTCTGATGGAGGCGCAGAATCGCCGCCAGCGTTTCTGGATGATGGCTGCGGGAGTTGCCAGCCTGACGGTAATCCTGGCTCTTACGGCTGATTTTATCTATGCGAAGGTGAACGCTGCGCCGGTACTGGCGCGCGAAGTGACGGCCGTAGATAACATCGTGCGCATCCCTGTTTCCGAGGTGCAGGACGGCAACCTGCATCTGTTCACGCTGAAGACGAACGGCCAATCGATCCGCTTCATGGTGATCAAAAAGCCCAATGGCTATGGCACGGCGCTGGATGCCTGCCTGATTTGCGGCGCGGAAGGCTACCGACAGGAAGGTCAAAACGTGATGTGCCGCCACTGCGCCTCCGCGATTTATATCCCTTCAATCGGGCAGAAGGGCGGGTGCAATCCCATCGGGTTTACATCGCAAGTGGATAACAACGAGATCGCCATCGACGTCTCCGCGCTCACCAAGGCCGCGGAAGAGATCCCGCGATAGGAGAAGCTATCGTTTTCTGATCATTCGAAATGTTCCTTCGCCTCGTTACCGACTCCTTCACTCGACGCCCCCGGCGCAAATTGCTGACCATGGCAGCCCTGGCCCTGGGAATGGCCGTGGCTACGGCGGCGCTCAGCGTGTCACTGGATGTAGGGGATCGCCTGGCGCAGGAATTTCGCAGCCTGGGCGCTAATCTGCTGATCACGCCGGAAGCCGATTCGTTGCCGCTGGAAATTGGTGGCGTGGACTATCGGCCCGTCAATGCAGGCGCATATCTTCCGGAAGCGGACCTCGGCAAGCTGAAGACAATTTTTTGGCGTTTCAACATCATCGGGTTTGCGCCAATTCTCGAAGTACCCATTCAAGCATGGTCACCGGCTTCGAAAACGTGGAGCAGTCCCGGCACGACGGACAAAGTCACGCTGATCGGAACGTGGTCGCAGCATCCCATTCCCATACCCGACGGCACCACGTATGTCTCTGGAATTGAGAAGACCAATCCTTGGTGGAATGTGAAAGGGAAGTGGTTCGCGGAAAATTCCGATGAATGCGTGGTGGGCACGGCGTTCGCAAAGAAATTTGGCGTGAAGGCCGGCGACGTCCTGAACGTCAGCGCCGGCACGCAAGCGGGCTGGCGAGCGCTGAAGGTTGTGGGCCTGCTCTCCACCAGCGGCCCGGAAGACAATTCGGTAGTTGCTGCCTTGCCCATCGTGCAGAATCTTGCAGGTAAGCCCGGGCAGTATCGACGGCTTTACGTGAGCGCGCTGACCAAGCCGGAAGACGCCTTCGCGCGCAAAGATCCCAAGAGCATGACGCCGGCGGAATTCGACAAGTGGTATTGTACGCCGTACATCAGCGCGATTGCTTTGCAGATCAGCCAGGAATTGAAGGGCACGGATGTGCGCGTGATTCGCCGCGTGGCTGAGGGCGAAGGCAACGTCCTCACGCGCGTGCGCATACTGCTCTGGCTGGTGACATTTGCCGCGTTGCTGGCCGCGGCGCTGGCGGTGGGCGCTTCGGCGGCGGCCTCGGTAATTGAACGGCGCACGGAAATTGGCCTGATGAAGGCGCTGGGCGCGGGGTCCGGCCTGGTAGGAGTGCTGCTGGCGGCAGAGCAATTACTTCTCGCGTTCATTGGCGGCGGAATTGGCTATGCCGTGGGCATCATCCTGGCGCGCTTACTGGGCGAGAGAATTTTTGGTTTTGCACCCGAGCCGAAACTTTTTGTGCTGCTGATTATCCAGGTTTTGGCCGCGCTGATCACACTGTTGGGCAGCGCTTTGCCTTTGCGACGCGCTTCCCGATACGATCCCGCGCCGATCCTGCGAGGCGAATGATGCCATTCACTCCCATGTTCTGGCGCATCGTTCGCAGGCTTCTGACCGCCAACTACGGCCGCCTGTTCGTGATTCTGCTGGCGCTGGGTGCGGGCGCTGCCGTTACAGCCGCGCTGCTGAATCTCCAGATCGACGCCAAGCGCCGTCTGACCACGGAATTTCGTGCGCTCGGCGCAAACGTGATTGTCGCTCCGCATGATACATCCAACAGCGATTCCAATGGCGCGACGCTGGACGAGGCGCTGCTGGCGCAGCTTCCGGCGGAAAATGAAGGCAAGCACGTCCCCGCCGTCGCTTTCCTTTACGTGATCGGCGAAGTCTCCAAGGCCGGCACGCTGCATTACGAGCCCGCCGTCATTGCCGGCACGCAAGGCCAAGGCCTCGCGGATGTTCGGCCCGGGCGTCGCACGGAGTTTTCCGCGGCTGACGAGAATGCTTCGAATGCCTGTGAGGTTGGATCGAAAGCCGCCGCACAATTCGGCGTTCATGCCGCCGATACTTTGTTGCTTCGCAATCACGGCAAGGAATTGTCCTGTAGAGTCTATTCGGTTGTGGCCAGCGGCGGCGCGGACGATACGCAAATTTTCACGAATCTGGCAACCTCACAGTCCCTCGCCGATCTTCCCGGTCGAATCAGTCTGATCCAGCTCAGCGTCACCGGTACTCCCGATTCCATCAACCAATTCATTGCCGACCTCGCGCGGCGGCTTCCAGCAGCCGATGTTCACGGTATCAAACAGTTTGCCGAAGCCGAAGGCCGCATCTACAACCGCATCAGTGGACTGCTTTCCTCCACCATTCTATTGGTGCTGCTGCTTACCTCGCTTTGCGTGATGGCCGGGATGAGCAACGTGGCCATCGAGCGCCGCAACGATGTGGGCTTAATGAAAGCCATCGGAGGATCGGTGCGCCGCGTGGTGCGCTTGTTTCTGGCCGAGGCCATCATTCTTGGCATCGCGGGCGGTATTGTGGGCTCGGCCATCGGTCTGCTGGTCTCCATCTGGTTGGGAAAAGCGGTGTTCGGCGTGGCCGCGGAGCCGCGTTGGATCGTGTATCCTTTTTCTGTGGCTCTGACAATTCTCGTTTCCATCGCCAGTGCCTTCCCGCTTCGCCGTTTGGCGAGCATTCGTCCCGCGAGTGTCTTTCGAGGTGAAGGGTGAGCACCCAGGTCCATATCGACGCGCTGGTAAAAGAGTACGGCACGCTACGCGCCCTCGACGGCATCTCCCTGGATATTCAGTCTGGCGAGTGGGTAGCGTTGATGGGTCCCTCTGGCAGCGGAAAGACCACGCTGATCAATATTCTGGGTGGACTCGACACGCTGACCTCGGGGCACGTGGTTGTGGATAATGTGGACCTGGCAAAGTTCGGTGAGAATGATCTGGTCCGCTACCGCGCGGAAAAAATCGGGTTCGTCTTCCAGCAATTTCATCTCGTGCCGTATCTCAGCGCGCTGGAAAATGTCATGCTGGCGCAATATTTCCACAGCGTGACGGATGAACGGCAAGCCGCCGATGCGCTGAAACGCGTCGGCCTCGGCGATCGCCTTACCCATCTTCCTTCGCAGCTTTCCGGCGGGGAACAGCAGCGCGTCGCTATTGCCCGGGCGCTGATCAATCAACCCAAATTGATCCTTGCCGATGAGCCCACCGGAAACCTCGATGAAGCGAACGAAGAAATCGTGCTCGGGCTGTTTCGCGAGTTGCATGCCACCGGGCACACCATTCTGATGGTCACGCATGACCCGGACATCGCGGAGCAAGCCGACCGCCGCATCGAACTGGTCCACGGCCATCTTGCTGTCGACCAGCGTGTCACCATGGACGACGGCATCCACTTTGATCATCTGCTCGAGCAAATCTGGGTGTGCGGCGAAGAAGGCACTCGCGCCGAGGTCGAACACATCCGCACTCCCGGCGGCATCGATCCGGTGCGCACGCTTGCCCGCATGGAGGATCTGCGCCTGGTAAGTGTGCGCGACCACGAAGTGCAGCTGACTGATCGTGGAAAGAGCCGGGCGCGCGACGTGGTGCGGCGCCATCGTCTGGCCGAGCGCCTGTTCAAGGATACGTTTCGCATTGACGACCACGAAGCTCATACACAAGCCTGCAAGTTTGAGCACATCATCAGCCCGGAGCTGGACCAGCGCATCTGCAGCTTCCTGGGCCATCCCACAACCTGCCCCCACGGCAATCCCATTCCGCCGGGCGAGTGCTGCGATGGCCAGCAGAAACGTGGCGAGGGGTAGCCAGCCAGCTCTGGCTGCAATTTCCCTAATCTGTATTCCGGCGGTAAACTGAAAACTGTCAACTAAAAGCCTTTTACCATGCCCACACCACTCGACCAGCGCAAAAAACCCATCGATGTGAAAGTCCACGTGAAGACGGCCGCAGGCGTGGATATCACCTGGGCTGACGGACACTCCAGCCATTTCGATTTTCCTTATCTGCGCGAGCAATGCCCCTGTGCCACGTGCAACGACGAACGCGGCAAGAAAGAGGCGGCGGCCTCGTTCAATCTTCCTGCTTCGCCGCTGCTGCCGATGTACAAGCCAAAGCCGCGTGCCAATTCCGCCACGCAGGTGGGGAATTACGCCATCCAGATCGTCTTTAATGACGGGCATTCTACCGGGATCTACAGCTACGATTACCTGCGCAGCCTTTGTCCCTGCGAAGCATGCGCCAAAGCGTTCCGCGAACCGTCCAAATAAACGTTTTAAACCTCAGAATAACGATTTAGCGGCCTGCAAAACTGGACTTGCATTTCGAAAGATGCGAGCATTTACTACTACAGGTCAATAACCCGTCGAATGAGCAACTCTCCCAATCTCCCGGCTGCGCGGGGCAGCAAGGGGAACGGCATACCCCGCGTCTTAGTCGCGACTACCGCCCTTCTCAGCTTCATTTCCTTTTGGCGCGCTGCCGCTATCGTCTTGAACGATCTGGCTTCCTCGGCCTATTACGCCGGTGGCGAAGCTGAGGCGTACATCGGCAAGGCTGCGCCGTGGTTCATCCTCGGCATTATGCTGTTCTCCTACTGCGTTCGCGCCATCTACGTAGAGAGCTGCAGCATGTTCGTGCGCGGCGGCGTGTATCGCGTGGTGAAAGAGGCCATGGGCGGCACGCTGGCCAAGTTCAGCGTTTCGGCCCTGATGTTCGACTACATCCTGACCGGGCCGATCAGCGGCGTGTCCGCGGGCCAATACATCGTTGGCCTGATTAACGAAACGATGGACTACGTCCATCTGGGCTTTCACATCTACCCGGGCATCGGCGCCGCGTTCTTCGCTATACTCTGCACCTCTTATTTCTGGTGGTACAACGTCAAAGGTGTGCACGAGTCCAGCGGCAAGGCCATGCGCATTATGCAGATTACGACTGTAATGGTCGTGATCCTGATCGGTTGGTGCATTTACACGGCGATGATTCGCCATCCTGCTCTGCCGCCATTCCCCTACCCACACAACCTGAAGCTCGGGCCGAACGCCATGGGGTGGCTCTACGGCGTGAATTTCGTGCAGTTCGCCCACTTTGCGGGGCTTATCGCCATCTTCGTGGGCTTGGGCCATTCCGTACTGGCCATGAGCGGCGAGGAATCGCTGGCGCAGGTGTACCGCGAAATCGAGCATCCCAAGCTGCCGAACCTGAAAAAGACCGGCTTGGTCATTTTCATTTACAGCCTGGTATTTACTTCGTTGGTGTCGTTCTTTGCGGTCATGCTCATCCCGGATGCCCAAAGGCAGAACTTCCTTGAGAACCTGATTGGCGGGCTGGCCATGAACCTGGAAGGCCCGGTAATCTTACGGCTGATCTTCCATGGCTTCGTCGTAGTGGTGGGCACGCTGATCCTGGCCGGCGCAGTGAACACCGCCATTGTGGGTTCCAACGGAGTGCTGAACCGCGTTTCGGAAGACGGTGTCCTTGCCAGCTGGTTCCGCCAGCCGCACCGGCGCTTCGGAACGTCCTACCGCATCATCAATATCATCGCCGCGCTGCAGGTCATCACCATCATCATCAGCCGGGGCGACGTCACGTTTCTTGCGAACTTGTATGCTTTCGGCGTGATCTGGAGTTTCGCGATGAAGGGGCTGGCGGTGCTGGTCTTGCGGTACACGCATCCGGGCGACCGCGAGTACCGTGTTCCGCTCAACTTCAAGGTTTTTGGCGTCGAGATTCCTGTCGGATTGGGGCTGATCACGCTGATCCTTCTGGGGATCGCGGTCGTGAATTTGTTCACCAAGAAGGAAGCCACCATCGCGGGCGTCACTTTCTCCATTTTCCTGTTCATCGTGTTTACGATTTCGGAGCGATACACCCACCACGCTCGCGGCAGTGCTCAGCACGTTGAAATGGACCAGTTCCACCTGGCCATGCAAGGCGAACTTACCCCCGAGGCGGTTGGCGCCCGCCCTGGAAATATCCTCGTGCCGGTCAGCAATATTCACGCCCTCTATCACCTGGGCAATGTTCTGGATCGCGTGAAGCCGGGACGTCGCGACGTTGTTGTTTTGCACGTCCGGCTGCTGCGACGGGCGGCATCCGGTGAGTACGAACTGGAAGCGGAGCAACTGTTCGGCAGCATCGAGCAGCAATTGTTCTCGCAGGCGCTATCCATCGCGGAGAAGCGCGGCAAAACCATTCGACTGGCGGTGGTGGCTGCCAGCGATCTGTGGGACGGCATCCTTCGCGCCGCGGCGGCTCTGGAATCCAGCACCATCGTGCTCGGTCATTCGCCGAAGGAAACTACCGAAGAGCAAGCGCTACACATCGGGGAAGCCTGGGAAAAACTTGGTGATCCCAAGCCGCAGTTCAACCTGGAAATTCATCTGCCCAACGGCGATAAGGTTTATAAGGTGCTGGGTCCGCACGCGCCAAATCTCACCGCCAACGAAGTCAACCTGCTGCATCGGCTGTGGCTGCGCTTCAGTGAAACGGTGGCGCCGCTGGAACTGCACCACCACGACGTGGTGCACTTCGCGCTAGAGGAAGTTCAGAAAGAATTGGAAGAGGGCCAGGAAGATGCGGTTGTGAACCGGCTGAAGGCGCATCTAGAGGCCAACCAGAAGAAGAAACCCTCGCAGACGTAAAGCGAGCGCATTTGCGCCCGCTTCCGGTTGCCTTCTGTTATTTCTCGCAGAACCTTCTAGATCGCGCTGGTGCAATGCCCGCACTTCTTTGCGGCCAACGGAACCGGCATGGCGCACTGTGGGCAATCCTTCGTTGTGACGGGAGGCACTGGCTTGGGCAGCCACTTGTTTACCGCGCGTACCAGAAGAAATACGGCAAAAGCCACGATCAAGAAATTGATGATGGTATTGATGAAATTGCCGTAGTTCAGTGTAGCAGCCGAATATTTCTTTGCCTCAGCCAGAGTCTCGTAATGTGTGCCAGTCAAATTGATAAACAAGTCTGAAAAATTGACGTGACCAATCAGGCGTCCCAAGGGTGGCATCAGGACGTCATCTACAAGCGAGGACACTACCTTCCCGAAGGCGGCACCGATGATTACGCCGACTGCCAAATCCAACACATTGCCCCGCATTGCAAATTCTTTGAACTCTTTCAGCACGATTCGTCTCCTCTAAACGGTGTTGGGCGGGTTGCCGACGGCCAGCGGCGAGCCCTAAGCGGGTGAGGCCGTCAATTGCAAGGAAGTATAGCTGAAGCGACGCTAACGTTGTTTGAAAATCAGGAAAGAGCCGATTATGCCCCGGACCATCAAAATCGCGCCCGCAAGCATCAGTAGTTTCGGCACCCACAGGAACGGCACCCGAATCATCGCCAGCATCACGGCGCCGAGCAGAATCAACGATGCGCCGCGGTTCCATTTTTGCCACTTTGCCCACCACTGGCCGGGTTTGGCCAGCGCGATCAGGCCCCAGGCAATCATGGAAACGCTGATCACCAGCCACGCAAGGCCGTGGCGGTAAAAGTAGATGCGTTGCGTGATGCCGAGGAAAATCACCAGCGCGCCGAGGAGCACGAACACAAGCTCCACGACGGATTGCGACATGCGCGCTGGCGTCAGCTTTTCCATTATCTTTGCGGGGTGATCCCTCAGGAAGCCCGCTCGATGCGCACTTTCTGTAGCACTACGGGCGTGCGCGGCCGGTCGCTTCCATCGCGTGGTGTTTTGGAGATTTTATCCGCCACGTCCTGCCCTTCCACCACTTCACCGAAAATGGTGTGACGATTGTCCAGCCAAGGCGTGGCTGCGACGGTGATGAAAAACTGGCTGCCGTTAGTATTTGGCCCGGAATTGGCCATCGACAATTTTCCGGCTTTCGCATGCTTCAGCGCGGGATGAAACTCATCCTGGAAGTTGTAGCCGGGACCGCCGCGGCCATCGCCTCTGGGGCAGCCGCCCTGAATCATGAAATCGGGAATGACGCGGTGAAAGACCAGGCCATCGTAGAAATTGCGTTTCTCGTTTTTGCCGGTGCTTTCGCTCTTGAATTCCTTGGTGCCTTCGGCCAAGCCGATAAAATTTTCTACGGTTTTTGGCGCTTCTTTATCCAGCAGCTTGCAAACAATGTTGCCCATCGAAGTCTCGAAAATCGCGTAAGTTCCTGCGGCTCGTGCCATGAAATCTCCTTTGACGAATCAGCAAGTATGGTACACGACGCCTTCCGGCGCCGCCACCCGCGCCGCCTAACTCCACCCTTTTTGCTTCTTCAGCTCGGTAATGTGCGCGGTGTGGTGCCGGCCATGCCATGCATACAGAAACAGCATCCAGTCCAGCGTCCGTACACCATGCTCTGGATGGCGGAAGGTTCTCGAAAACTCTTCTGGCTTTACCGACCGCAGCATCCTTACCCAGCGTTCGTGCAACGGCTCCAATAAACGTAGTGACACTTCGACGGGAGCATGCGCCGCATCTTCCAGCTTGGCCCACTCCGCCTCTTCATACGGCTTGATGGTTGGTTCCGTTTCTGTGAGCGCCAGTCGCCAGCGGATATAGGCGTTGACATGGCTGTCGGCGAGGTGATGAATCACCTGGCGAACTGTCCAGCCGCCTTCGCGATAGGGGGTGTCAAGCTGCGAGTCGTTCCAGCTGTGAATGGCTGCGCGGACTTTCGCCGGAGCCGAGGCAATTTCCTCGATGGCTGCGTTGCGTGCCGCAAGCGACACTTCTTTGGGGTTCTCAAATTTACCGACGGGATAGCGAGGATCCATTCTTGAGCCTCCTAGAGGGATTTCAGCATGCCCTCTCACTCTAAATGGACGGCTCAAGTGTGTCTATCGAGGTGTGCGAGCGAATCTTCTCCAAATTGGCTGCCGCCTGGAACTTTTCACGCGGGTAAGGCAATCGTTCGGCCGCTAACCCTTCACGATTTTTCGCGGTGCCACCTGCTCATCAAGCCCGCGGCAATGGACAACAAAAGAAAAACCACGGCCGCCTGCTGGAAAGTGACGTAAGTGATCCCGGCCCCATTGGCTGGTACAAGGATCGGCCAGATTCCAACGGCCGCAAGCACACGGAAGATGACCGTCAACACCACGCACGCGATGCCCAGCCAATAGCTCGCCACAGAAATCTTCTTATCCATGCCGACTCCTTCTAACCTGATTTTGCGAGCGAATTAATGCCTTTATTCGAAACCTACGCCGGCACCCCCGGGGAGTCAAGGATTCCCACTCTCTCACGTTCCACCTCTGCACTCTCTTGCGCGTTGTGGTGCTACAATCTTCGTTCGCTGTTTGTACCGCGGGGCCAGCTTCAAGAATCAAATTCCGGGAGCAATTCTGCATGCATAACGTCGTGATTATCGGGAGTGGTTGTGCCGGCCTGACGGCCGCTATTTACGCGGGGCGCGCCAATTTGAAGCCGCTGGTTCTGGATGGTCACGAGCCCGGTGGACAGCTTTCGCTTACCACTCACGTGGAAAATTTCCCCGGTTTTCCGGAAGGAATACTCGGCCCGGAACTGATCGAAAACATGCGCAAGCAAGCTCAGAAATTCGGGACGGAATTCAAATCGGGAGTGGTGACCGAAGTCGACCTGGCAAA
The DNA here is from genome assembly GCA_963826335.1 of Candidatus Acidiferrales bacterium. Taxonomy (GTDB): domain Bacteria; phylum Acidobacteriota; class Terriglobia; order Acidiferrales; family UBA7541; genus Acidiferrum. The sequence goes on from CAWGXB010000016.1 coordinate 105,439, forward strand.
TCGGCCCTTCAAAATCATCGCGGGGAAAGAAGTCTATGAGACCCGCGCCCTAATCGTCGCTGCGGGCGCCTCTGCGCGCCTGCTTGGCCTGAAAGGCGAAAAGGAGCTGATCGGGCGCGGCCTGTCCACTTGCGCCACCTGCGATGGTTATTTTTTCCGCGGTAAAGATATCGCGGTGGTTGGCGGCGGGGATTCCGCCATGGAAGAGGCTAATTTCCTTTCGCGCTATGCCAGCAAGGTGCACCTGATCCACCGCCGCCCCGAATTCCGCGCGTCGAAAATCATGATTGACCGCGCACGCGCCAACCCTAAAGTCGAATTCGTCACCCCTTACGTGGTTGAACAGATTATCGCGCCGGAAGGCCATGTAACCGGCGTGCACTTGCGCAACACGCAGAACGGTCCGGCGAGGGATATTGCGCTCGATGGCGTTTTCGTTGCCATTGGCCACGACCCCAATTCCATCATTTTCCGCGGCAAACTCGAAATGGACGAGAACGGCTACCTGATTTCGCGCCATGGCAGCCTTACCGGCGTGCCCGGCGTGTTCATCGCTGGAGACGTGCAGGATCATCGCTACCGCCAGGCGGTTACCGCGGCGGGTTCCGGCTGCATGGCGGCTATCGACGCCGAGAAGTTCCTCGAAGAGCACAAAGACTAAGTGGATACTGGCAGCTTTCGGTATCTACGGGCATAATCAATGCGTCCATGCTTCGTTCGACGCTTCTGAAACTCTCCAATAGTAAAGGCCTCGCGCACTGGGTCACTTCCAACGGGACCACGCGCCGCATGTCCCACCGTTTCGTAGCCGGTGAAGCCCTCAATGAAGCGGTTGAAGCTGCGCGTGAATGCAATCGCGCGGGAATGATGGTGTCGCTCGATTGCCTGGGCGAAAACGTCGCCACCACCGCGGACGCCCAGAAGGTACGCGATACCTACCTGCAGATTTACGACCGCATTGCCCAGGAAAAACTCAGCGCCAACGTTTCCTGCAAGTTGACGCAGCTTGGCCTGGATCTCAGCGCTGAATTCTGTGAAGGATTGGTGCTGTCGATTGCCGAGCGCGCCGCCTCTTATGACAGTTTCCTGCGCATCGACATGGAGAGTTCCTTCTACACACAGCGCACTGTGGAGTTGGTGAAACGGGTCCGCGCGCAAACGCCTGCGGTTGGCGCGGTTATTCAGGCTTATCTTTACCGCAGTGAAACGGACATCCAGGACTTGCTTTCCTATGGCTGCCGGGTTCGCTTGTGCAAAGGAGCTTACAAGGAGCTGCCGGAGGTGGCGTATCCCAGGAAGACCGACGTCGACGCCAATTACGTTCATCTGATGCGCACGCTTCTCGCCAGCGGCTTTTACCACGCCATCGCCACGCATGACCCTCGCATGATCGCGGAGACCATTCGCTTTGCCGCGGAGAAAAAGATTTCCAAGGACGACTTTGAGTTTCAGATGCTGTACGGCGTGCGTACGGATTTACAGCGTCAACTGGTTGCGGATGGCTATCGCGTGAGGATCTATGTTCCGTACGGAACGGAATGGTTCCCGTATTTCATGCGCCGTCTTGCCGAGCGCCCCGCGAACCTGGGCTTCTTCGCTCGAAACTTCTTCCGCTCCTAACGCTTCAATCCTGTAGCTCATCCCTTCCGGGATGAGGTTTTTCTTTGGTTTGCCCTTGTAGGGACCGCCTTCCAAGGCGGTCCGCCATCGCAAATACTCAGCACAATTGCTGGCGGTTGTCTTAACTGTAGCGCTAGCTTTTATGCTAGCCCGGCGCCAACCTGTAGCTCATCCTTCAAAACAAGGCTCTAACCGAGGGATTCTCCGGGTTTCAACGCATGTACCTGCAATCCGGCAACATCCTTCGCCTCCGCGCGCAATTCCTCAGGCGTGCCCGTAAGCATCGGGAACGTCGCATAGTGCATGGGAATCACGTGCTTCACGCCGAGCAAGCGGATGGCAAAGGCCGCTTCCCGTGGACCCATGGTGAACACATCACCGATGGGCAGCATCGCCACGTCCGGCTTATAAATCTCGCCGATGAGTTTCATATCTCCAAATACTGCCGTATCGCCCGCGTGATAAACGCTGACGCCGCCCGGCAGCCTGACCATAAAGCCGCCAGCCTCGCCAGCATAAATTCGCTGGCCATTATCCTCAATGGAGTTGGAATGAAACGCGTGCGTCATCGTTGCAGCGAAGTCGCCAACCTTCTGCGAGCCGCCCTTGTTTGCGGGCAGGCACACTGCCCCGGTGTTTTTCGACTCGAGCCACAGATACGTTTCGAACGTTGCCACGATTTTGGGCTTGAACTGCTTCGCCAGCGCGAGTAAGTCGCCCATGTGATCGGTGTGGGCGTGCGTCAGAAAGATAGCGTCCAGCCGCGCCACTTTCTTCAGTGTGTCCGGGCACTTGGGATTGGTCATAACCCAGGGATCGATTAACGCCACCTGCCCGCTCGGTGTGGTCAGGGCAAAGGTGCTGTGCCCGTAGTAGGTAATCTTGTTTCCCTTCAAATCCAGCATCGCGCGCCTCCGCTACGACACTGCCAGTCTCTCTCTTCGATTGTTTTTAGTCTACTTGGAGAGAAGCATGCGAATCGCCGCGTCATACGTTTCCTGGCTGCTGGCGCCTACCAGGTGCCCGATCTGCGTGCCGTCCTTGGCATAGAAAAACGAAGCGGGGATTGCGCCATTCCATCCGGGCATGACGCCCTGCGAAAAAGCATTTTCTTCGCCCTTCTTTTTGCGGTAATTGGGAAAGATGGGCTTGTAGCGTGTCAAGAACCGGCGCATCAGGATCAAATCTCCGTCCTGGTCCAGGTCGATGCCCACAACCTTTAAACCCTGCGGCGCGTATTGCTTCGCCAGTTCGTTCAGCATCGGATACTCATCCCGGCAAGGTTCACACCAGGTGGCCCAGAAAGTGACCAGCAAGGGTTTCCCTTTGTACTGGTCCAGGATTTTCTGGTAACCCTGAATGTCAATCAGTTGCGGATCCTTCGGCGCGGTGGATTGGGCCGTGGCCAGCATCACTCCCGCGATCACCATCAGTCCGGCAAGTGCTATCTTGCGTTTCATTCGTTGTCCTCTCTCCTCTATTCTAGCTTTGACGCCCCGAGTTGAGAATCTGGAAGGTCCCACGTAGAATTAAATGCAGGCGCTTTCGACCAGGCCATACCGTGGTATGGTTATCGCTTGACTGGTGCCAGGAGGCTCGTTTTGCTGCCCGTTAAAGGAGATTTTGCATGGCTTACGTGATTGCCGAACCTTGCATCAACACCAAGGATACCGCCTGTGTTGACGTCTGCCCCGTGGACTGCATCCACCCGCGCAAGGACGAACCGGCCTACCAGGGCGAAACGATGCTGTACATCAATCCCATCGAATGCATCGATTGCGGCGCTTGCGTACCGGTTTGCCCGGTGACCGCCATCTTCGCTCTCGAAGATCTTCCCGAAAAATGGCAGCAATTCACGGCCATGAATGCGGACTGGTACAACAAGAAGTAGTGCCGCCGCACACTCCGGAGCCAATTTTCTGAAGCGCCTCGACTGGTTCGAGGCGCTTTTTTGTAGCTAGCCAACGCAGCGCGGCGCCGACGTCGGCAGGCTTCCTTTTGTCGGTGTCGCTCATCCAATCAGCTACAATCGTTTGAATCGTTACTGGAGAATTCTTTGCGCCCAAGCGTCACGCGCTGCTTCGCAGCGTTGTTTGTCGTCGCTCTCTCTGCCGCACCCTCCCTCATCGCGCAGACCCATCCAGCCGCGACGGCACATCCTGCCTCGCAATCGCGCACCCTCGAGGGCAACTACGCCGGCACGCTGCAAGCCGCTGATGCGCAACTCCACTTGCTTCTCCATCTCAGCAAAGCCGCTGACGGATCGCTGCACGCCTCGCTCGACAGCCTGGATCAAGCCGTGTACGCCATCGAAGCTACTTCGATTTCTTTCGCCGCGCCAACCCTCAAATTCACCGTTGCTTCCGCCGCGGCGCGCTTCGAAGGCAAAGTTTCCGCCGACCACCAGACCATCGATGGCGTGTGGATACAGGGCAATGTTTCGCTCCCCGTGGAATTTCATCGTCAGGCGGCAAACGCTGGTTCCCGCAAACCCTCCGAAGCGGTTTTTCCAGTGGAAGGGAATTGGCAAACCGCGATAGAGGCTCACGGTCTGCGCCTGCGGTACCAGTTACATGTTTCGCACGACACCGAGGGCGAGTTGGTTGGCGCGCTCGACAATCTCGATCAAGGCGTCATCGGGCTGCCCGCTGTGCGCGTTTCATTGAAGGAAGACAATGCCTTCCATTTCGAAATCCCTTCGGTCGCGGGAATTTTCGAAGGCACGTTTGATCCCGCAAAAAATACCATCATCGGTAACTGGTCTCAGACCGGCGCCGAACAAAAAATCGAATTCAAACGTTCCGATCAGCCGCTGGAAATCCGCCGCCCGCAGACCCCGGTGAAGCCTTACCCGTACCGTGAAGAGGAAGTTTCCTTTTCCAATGCTGCGGCAAACGTCAAGCTTGCGGGAACGCTCACTATTCCGAAGGGTACCGGACCGTTTCCCGCGGCAGTGCTGATCGCCGGTTCCGGGCCGTACGACCGCGACGAAGCGCTGGCAAATCACAAGCCGTTCCTTGTCCTTGCCGACTATCTCACGCGAAAGGGAATTGCCGTTCTACGCTACGACAAGCGCGGCATCGGCAGATCAACTGGTTCAGTGGACAGCGCCACAACGCTGGATCTCGCTTCCGATGCGCAGGCCGCGGTGGCCTATCTGAAGACGCGCAAAGACGTGGACGCTGCCAAAATCGGTTTGATCGGACACAGCGAGGGAGCCATGATCGCGCCGTATTTGGCCACGCACTCCGCAGACATCGCTTGGCTTGTGCTTCTGGCGCCGCCCGCCACCAAGGGCGAGGACACGCTTCTCAATCAATCCGAGATGATCGGACGCGCCGGAGGCCTTAGCGAACCGCAACTGGTCGCCAGCCTGACGTTCGATCGGGAAGCCTATGAATTAGTGCGCAAAGAAAAAGAACCTGCCGTCCTGACGCAAAAGCTGAACGCTTTGGTGAAGGAAACCGGTCTTGATGCCGCAACGCCGCCGGCCGCTCTGGAAACACAGTTGCGCATGCTTAGTTCGCCTTGGTTTCGCTTCTTCCTCGACTACGATCCGCTCCCTGCTCTGCAGGCGCTCAAGACTCCGGTTCTAGTTCTGTATGGCGAAAAAGATCTTCAGGTTCCTCCCAAAGCAAATCTTCCTCTGGTCAAAAAGGTTTTTACCGATTCCGGCAACACCGACGCCGCAAGCACCCAGCTTCCCGACCTCAACCATCAATTCCAGCACTGCTTCTCTGGTTCTCCTGCCGAATACGCGGCCATCGAAGAAACTTTCTCGCCGCAAGCGCTGCAACTCATCTCGGACTGGATCCTGCACCACACCCGGTAGGCGCTTTTCGGGCACACGGCCGCATTCTTTATTAAAGCACGAGTATATTATTGAGTAGATATCTCCCTCTCTTACTCGAATGGTCTCCTCTCTTGGTATCATGGAACGTGCCAGATATGCCTCAATCCAGCCAGCCTTTTCACCTCGTTCTCATCATTCACGCCCATCAGCCCGCCGGCAATTTCGAGCACGTTTTTGAGGAATGCTATAAAAATTCCTATCTCGAGTTTCTGGATCTTCTGGAAAAGCATCCCACCATCCGCGCTGCTATTCATTATTCCGGTCCTCTGCTGCTGTGGATCGAAAAGCACCATCCGGGCTACTTTGTCCGCCTGCGGCAACTTGTAGCCAGTGGCCAAATCGAACTGATTGGTGGCGGCTTTTACGAACCTATTCTCATCTCCATCCCCGAGCTCGATCGTATCGAGCAGCTCAATCGCCTGGCGGACTACATAGAAAAACATTTCGCCAAACGCCCGACGGGATGCTGGCTCGCGGAACGCGTCTGGGAGCCGCAGCTTCCCTCAACCCTTGCCGCCGCCAACGTCGCCTATACCTTGGTGGACGATCTGCCTTTCCTTGCCGCCGGATTCGAACCGGAAGAGCTGTTCGGGCCGTACATCGCGGAAGATCGGGGCAAGACCGTCTGGTTGTTCCCAGGGCTGAAAGAACTTCGCTATTTGATTCCATTTCGCAAAGTCGAAGAATCCATCGACTTCTTTCGCAAAGCCGCTGAAGTTCGCCCGGGCGGCGTGGCATTCTTCGGCGACGATATGGAAAAGTTCGGCGTGTGGCCCGGCACTCACAAACACTGTTATCTGGACGGATGGCTGAAATCCTTCTTCGACGCGCTGGAAGAAAATTCCTCCTGGCTGAAAACTATCACCCCTTCTGACTACATTTCGTCGCACCTTCCGATCGGCCGCGCTGATCTTCCCACAGCGTCCTATGCCGAAATGATGGAATGGGTGCTGCCAACGAGTGTCCGCCAACGATTTTTTGCGATTCGCAAGGAATTTGAGGGCCGCCCAGACCTGCTTCCTTTCTTTCGCGGCGGCGCGTGGCGCGGCTTTTTCCGCAAATATCCCGAATCCAATTTGATGCACAAGAAGATGCTGCACGTCTCGGCTCGCGTCGCTTCCATTCCCCCGCGCCGTTCCAGCTCTGAACACTGTTCCCAAGTCCTGGAGGCGCGCGACCTGCTTCTGCGTGGCCAAAGCAACGACGCTTACTGGCACGGCGTATTCGGAGGCCTATATGCCCCACATCTTCGCACCGAGGTGTGGCGCAACTTGATTCGCGCGGAGACTCTTGCCGATCAACTGACTCCCGGAGGCATGGTGCCACGGGTCGAGCTGCTCGATTACGATGCGGACGGAGCGCCGGAACTTCTGTTCACTGCTCCGGAATACCAGGCACTCCTCAAACCCTCTGACGGCGCCACAATTTCCGCGTTCGATTTTCGAACTGCCTCCGCCACCATCATCAATTCTGTGCTTCGCCGGCCAGAGGCGTATCACGCGCGTCTTCGCGAAGCTGCCGCAGCCGGATCGCCCAACGCCGGCGCTGTTTCGATTCACGATCAGGTGCGCGTCAAAGAGCCTAATCTGCAGCGCTTTCTGCGCTACGACCGTTTCCCGCGAAGTGCTTTCCGTATTCTGCTGTTCGAACCTTCCCGTTCGCAATCGGACTACGACGCTCTACAACTTGCCGAACTGGCCTCCGTTGCCGCCGGCTCGTTTCAAATTCGCAAGTCCTCTCCGGACTATGCCGTGCTGGCACTCGAACAATTGTTGCCGGAATTTGCGAGCGCCCCAGACAATCCTCCTCGCTTGCGCATTACCAAACGGTTTCTATTCGGCCCGGCGCCTCAGGGTTGTGAAGTCAGCTGCGACGTTGAAATATCGCTCTCCACGACCCTTTCCAGGCCCCTTCTCTTTGGCATCGAATCGGTCATCAATTTTCTTGCGCCCACGGATTCCGATCGCTTTTTCGAGACGCCGGAAGGTCCGAAGAACTTATGCTTCTCCGGAACTCTTGCAGGTCCGTTACTCCACATGGAAGATGGATGGCAGCGTGTCCGAGCCTCGCTTCACGCACCCGCCGCCGGTGAATTCTGGATTGCGCCCATCGAGACAGTCTCGGAATCGGAAGGTGGATTCGAGCGCGTGTATCAAGGCTCTCAGATCATGGCAGTCTGGCGCCCCGATTTCACCGTGCACACGTCGTTTTCTTGTCGCCTGCTGTGGCGCATGGAATCGTTCTGAACCCGTTTCAGCCGCGGTGTCATCGTCTTAACTTTGTTCCCGTCAAAAACGCCCTGCTATGACTTGATGCCCAGCATCTCGCGCAGTTTCGCCAGCATATCTTTAATGCCGGAAGCCTTCTGCATCGCATCTCCCAGGTTTCCTTTTTGAGCTGCCGCCGTGGCGCCTGCCCACGCTTGTTTCAACAGTGCGTATTGGTCCTTCGCCGTTGCCAGCACGGATTTGTCCATGCCTTCCGGCATTCTGGCTCCGTGAGAGTACGCGTCGATCCTCGCTTTGATCTGCTCCATCGATTTGGGCATGGACTCAGCCACGCTGGTCCAATCCTTCATCAACTCCTGCTTCTTGGTTGCCGCTGCCGCAACCAGGTCGCTGGCCTTTTTCGTCGCGTCCTTGGCTCCGGACAACGCCGAGGAATAGTCGCCCTTTGCCAAGGCATCCTTGGCGCTCTGCAGCGTATCCTGCGCGGATTTGAGTTGGTCCGGCACATACTTTGCCGCTTCCGAAGCAGCTGCATTAATCGCGATTTGGGCGGCATTGATCGCTCCTTCCGTCGCTTCCTTCTCCGCGCCTCCGCAAGCCGCCAGTAGCATCGCAAGCCCGAGGACACCACACACCAGCCAATGGATCCTCTTCAGCATGACGGTCCTTCCTTTCAACATGGACGCAAGATCGGGCGGGATTCGAGCTCAGAGCGTGCTTCCTTGAACTCCCGCACTGTACTCGAAATTCGCTTGCGGTGACAAGACAACCCTCCGTTGCTCAGAGTATTCTCTTCTGTATCGTGCTTTCGCGAATCCGCCGCCTGTCGACCTCAATTACATTAATCTTCCTGGTTGCATTAGGACTGCGCGTGGCATTTCTCGTTTACGAAGCGCATGTGATTCCTGCGAATGTCCTCGCTTACGTCCCGTTTGAGCAGGAAGTTGGCAGCATGGCGAAATCCCTGGCGGAGGGCCAAGGTTTCTGCTGCCTGTTTCGACAGCCCACGGGACCAACCGCCTGGCTTGTCCCTGTCTACCCTCTTCTGCTTGCCGCGATCTTCAGAGTGTTTGGCGTCTTCACCCTTGCTTCGTTCTATGCCGCCGCCCTGCTGAACTGCACCTTCTCCGCGCTGGCCTGCTTTCCTGTTTTCTCCATCGGCAAACGCGTTTCGGGCCTGCCGGCGGCTGCAAGTGCTGCATGGCTCTGGGCCATTTTTCCCAGCGGCATCCTGATGCCTACGGAGTGGATTTGGGATACTTCGCTTTCCGCGCTGCTGGCCGCCACGCTGCTGTGGGCTACGTTGCGGTTGGCAGAATCCTCGCGCATTCAGGGTTTAGTTGGCTATGGCGCGCTTTGGGGCTTATCCCTGCTCACAAATCCCGCGCTCAGCGCGTTATTACCGTTCCACTTCTGCTGGATTGCTTATTGCCACTACCGGCGCGGCTCGCTTCGCCCTTGGCGTCTTGCACTAGCAATCACGATTCTCGTGGCCATCTGTCTCCCGTGGACCGTTCGCAACACCATCCAATTCCATCGACTGATCCCTCTGCGCTCCAACTTTGCATTTGAACTGTGGATGGGCAACAACGAGATCTACGACGAGCATTCCCGAGCCGTGAATCGCATCACCCGATTCGAACAGGTCCGCCGCTATTCCCAGCTTGGCGAATCCGCATTTCTCGATGAAAAATGGCAGAGGGCACGGCTGTTCATCCGCACCCATCCCGGCCTTACTGCACAACTCCTCGGCCGGAGAATTCTTGCCACCTGGCTGGGAACGGAATCCCCGCAGCGTGATTTTCTTCATCCGGGCTCTGCTCTGGTGACATTCATTTTCGCCTGGAATGTCTTCGTGCTTTTGGGCGTCGCGGCGGCGCTTGTTCGCTTGTTGATTCTCCGCAATCCATTCTTCATTCCCATCGCCACATACCCGATCGTTTTTCCGCTCGTCTACTACCTCACCCAAACCTCTTTGCGTCTGCGACACCCTTGCGATCCCGTTCTGGCCTTGATGCTCGTATTAGCATTCCCTAAGTTTCCTCTTAAATCGGACCTGCCTATGAGCGACGCGGAGCCCCCTCGCGTTGGACGCGCACGCTAAGCCTGTTAAAATAAGTACAATCCTTTGTTCTGGGGCAGTTGGGGCCATTCATCTACCTGGTAAGGATTCTGGTGGTTCTTTCGTTGATTCGCTCATGAACAGCTCGTATCAAAGCATCTCTCTTTCCGTGAATGTTCAGCTGCTCCTTACCGTTTTCCTCGTGGTATTTCTATGGGCGTTGTATTCGCGTTTGCGCCGCGCCGATTTTTTCCGTTGGTGGGCCTGGGCTTGGACTTCTTTCGCGGTTTACCTCGCTTGCGCCGCCCTCTCCATGCGACTCGGTGCGGCTTGGACTCCCCTCAAAATCGGTTTTGTCGTTCTTTTGTTGCTCACTGGGTTCCTTGAGCCGCTATTCCTGATTCTGGGTGGGTGGGACTGGCGCGGTCCTAGCCAACTCTCGCGCAAGTGGATTGTGCGCGGCGTTGCAGGCGCGATACTCGCTACCGCCATTTGTTTTGTCCTCGGATTTCTATGGCGTCACGAACCCGTTACCAGCATGGCGCTCAGGAATCTCCCTCGAACGGCGTTCCTGGCTGGCGCGTTGTTCTTTTGCGCGTCTGTTTTTCTGACGCAGTCTCGCGCCACCCGCTCATGGGCTGGCCTGATCACCGGGCTTTTCTGCTTCACCTACTCACTGGATCAGGTTTTTTATTCGCTCACGTTCCTCGACATCATCGTGAAGCGATTCGCCTCCCACCTGCCATCCCCCTTTCTGGCAGTGGAAAACCTGGAGGCCTTGTTTCAGTCGCGCATCCTGTTTCTGGATCTTGTCAACACGTGCGGTATTTGTCTGGGCATCATCTTGCTGCTCGTCGAACAATATCAACGCTCGGAACGCGACTTGGAAGAAAGCTACCGCCGCAGTTATGGCCTCGTGGAAATGAATTCGAGGTTGCAAAGTGAAATTCAGGAGCGCTTGCGTATTGAACAGGCGTTGCGCGAGAGCGAAGGCCGCTACCGCGACTTGGTCGAAAGCAGCGAAGATCTGATCGCCACACACGATTTTCAGGGACGCATCCTGTCGGTGAATCCGGCCCCCGCCAAACGGCTGGGCTACGAAGTCAGCGAACTGCTGAAGATGAGCATCAGAGACTTATTGGCTCCCAGGGTACGCCCCGAATTCCAGGACTTCTTGCAGCGTGTGATTTCCACTGGTTCCGACCGCGGTCGAATGGTCGTTTTGACGAAGTCCGGCGAAGAACGAACCTGGGAATACAGCTCCACGATTCGTTCCGAAGGAATTTCGTCTCCGATCATTCGTGGAATGGCTCGCGACATCACCGAGAAGGTTCGTGCGGAAGAGGCTCTGCAACTGTCGGAAGCAAAATTCGCTTCGGCTTTCCGCAACAGTCCCAGCGCGATGGCCATCACTTCGTTGCGTGATCGCCGTTACGTGGATGTCAACCAGAGCTTCGAAAAACAATTGGGATATACCCGCGAAGAGATTATTGGCCACACCGCAGTGGAACTTGGCATTTGGGTGGATGCGGAAGAGTTTACGAAAGCCCTGGATGGTATCCGCGAGACCGGCAGAACCACCCGGGCTGAAGCGCGACTGCGAACAAAATCCGGCCGCGTTCTCACTGTTCAGTATTCCGCAGAGATCATTCAGATTGGCAAGGAACTATATCGCTTGGCCACCGGCGAAGACATCACCGAGCGCCGCCGAACAGAAGATGCGCTGCGCGAAAGCGAGAACAAGTTTCGCCTGGTTGCCGAGACCGCTGCCTGCGGCATCTGGATTTTGCAAAACGAGCGGCTGGTTTACCTGAACCGCGAAGTCGAGACGCTTACCGGCTACACTCGCGCGGAACTTCAGGCCATGAATGCGTGGGAGCTGGTTCATCCTGAATTCAAGCCCATTCTACAGGCGCGTTCCAAGGGCAGGCAGACCAGCGGCCATTTGCTTTCACGTTTTCAGTACAAAATTGTCACCAAGAGCGGCGAGGAACGCTGGCTGGAGCTGTCAGACAGTGTGATGGAATATGAAGGCAAGCCGGCGATTTTGGCGACCGCTTTCGACGTGACCGCGACAAGGCGCGCGGAAAGCGAGCTTCGCGATCACGCCATGTACCTTGACGCGCTCATCTTTAACAGTCCCTTCGGTATCGTGATCAAGGACGAATATCAGCGTGTTCGCTTCTGCAATCCTGCTTTCGAGCGCATGTTCCAGTTTTCTCAATCGGAAATTGAGGGCATGGACCTCGACGAACTGATCGCGCCGCATGATCGCGGCGGCGCTGCCCGCCTGACCGGACTTTCGCGGGAAACTGGCGTCGTGCATGCCACCACGCAACGCTGCCGCAAAGACGGTACGCTGCTCGACGTCGAACTCCACGGCGTGCGCCTTTTCTCCGATTCCAAGTTCGTCGGCGCTTTCGCCTTTTATCAGGACATCTCTGAACGTAAGCGCTCCGAAGAAAAGCTGCAAGCTTTGCGAAGCCGTCTGACGCGCGCTCAAGAAGAGGAGCGGGCGCGCATCGCCAGGGATCTTCACGACGACACCGGCCAGCGCCTCGCCCTTCTCAGCATCGACTTGGAACAACTGAAACAATTCTCCGTCAAATCGCAGTCTGCGCTGACTCCCCAGCTCGATTCCCTGGTCAGGATTGCCAGCGAGATCACCTCGGATGTGCACAACGTCTCTCGTCGCCTGCATCCCTCCCAGGTCGAGTTGCTAGGACTGGTGCGTGCCCTGGCCAATTTCTGCAAGGATTTTGCCTCGCGCAATTCCATGGAAATTCGCTTCGCGCATCCTGAACTTCCGTCAAACCCTTCGGCTGACGTTGCTCTCTGCCTGTTCCGTGTGGCCCAGGAGGCAATCCGTAATGTTCACAAACACAGCGGCGTCCGCGAGGCCGTCGTGGAATTGAAAGAAGTCGCCGGCTTGCTTCACTTGCGGGTATCGGATTCGGGAGCTGGTTTCGATCCCGCGTCGCTCGATACCACACCGGGGATCGGGCTGCTCAGCATGGAAGAGCGACTGCGCAGTATGGGCGGTGAACTGGCCGTACAGTCCACCCTGGGCGGCGGCACTATCGTCGAGGCCCAAATTCCTCTGTCTCCTGCAGTTCCCGCCTAGTCGGTGTAAAATGTCGTTCGGCCATACGCACAATCGATGTGCGCCATCTTCCGCGCTCTCTTGGTCTGCGCACCTGAGAATCTTCTTTGCTGAAAGGACGTTCATGTCATTCCCATCGCCCAGGGTTGTCGTTCTCTGGCTCGTCTGCTTTTTCATTTGCGTCTTGATAGTTGTTTCGCCGACCGCGGCACAAACCAAGCTGCTGCGCTTTCCCGATATTCACGGCGACAAAGTGGTATTCACGTATGCCGGAGATCTTTGGACCGCGTCCACCACTGGCGGCATGGCCACCAGGCTTACCGCGCATCCCGGCCTCGAGCTTTTCGCGAAGTTTTCTCCTGACGGGAAGTGGATCGCCTTCACCGGACAGTACGACGGTGACGAACAGGTTTATATAATTCCCGCAACCGGCGGCGTTCCCAAACAACTGACGTTCTATCCTTCCCGCGGCCCTCTTCCCGCCCGCTGGGGATACGACGATCAGGTCTATGGCTGGACCCCGGACAGTAAAGCCGTTGTCTTCCGCTCGCTGCGCGAATATTTCGATTTGGGCGACAGCCGCTTATATACCGTCTCCATTGATGGCGGCCTTCCGCAGGCTCTGCCGATGCCGAAGTCTGGCGCTGGCGACATCTCGCCCGACAGCACTCAAGTTGTCTACTCGCCATTGTTCCGCGACTTCCGCACCTGGAAGCGCTATTCCGGCGGCTGGGCTCAGCAACTCTACATCTTTGACCTGAAGTCGCACGCCGCGGAAAAAATTACCGACGATCCGCGTTGCAACCGCGATCCCATGTGGGTCGGCGACAAAATTTATTATTCGTCAGACAAGGACGACACGCTCAATCTGTATTCTTACGACCCCAAAACCAAAAAGACCACGCAACTCACGCACAGCACCAAGTGGGATCTGCGCTGGCCCAGCACCGATCACAAAGACCGCATCATTTACGAGATGGACGGCGAACTGAATATCTTCGACATCGCCACCGGCAAATCCACCAAGCTTTCCATCGACGTGCCCACCGACGCGCTGGCCATGCGGCCTTCACGCATTTCCGCCGCCGGACAAATCGAATGGGCCGGCCTTAGCCCCAAAGGCGAACGCGCGTTGTTTGTCGCTCGCGGCGACGTCTTTACCGCTCCGATTGAAAAAGGAGCGACGCGCAACCTCACCAACTCTTCGAACGCCCACGACAAATTTGCGCAATGGTCGCCCGACGGCGCGAAAATCGCATTTATCTCTGACTTGGACGGCGAAGATGAGCTCTACCTCATCAATCAGGATGGTTCCGGAAAGCCCGAAGAACTGACTCACGGTTTTCACGCCATGCTTTATCAACCCACTTGGGCTCCCGATGGGAAGCGCATCGCTTTCGGCGACAAAGATGGCAAGCTTTACGTCGTCACGCTCGACGACAAAAAGGTCACTCAGGTCGCGCAGAATCCCCGCGGCCGCATTCCCGAATATCCCTGGTCGGAAGATGGCGCCCACCTCGCCTACACCATGGACAATGCCGCTGGCTTTACCTCTGTTTATGTTTGGAGCGCCGCCGACGGGCAATCTCATCGCGTCTCGGATGAACTTTACGATTCCGACCATCCCGCATGGGATCCGGACGGCAATTATCTCTACTTCATCAGCACCCGCGAGTTCGCGCCACAACTCAGCCAGATCGAATTCAACTACGCCACGAATCGCGGCCGCTCGCTGCTGGCACTGACCCTTCGCAAGGATGGCAAAAATCCCTTTCCGCCCGAGAGCGATGAGGTAACCATCAGCAAACCCGGCGAAGAAGCTTCCGACAAGTCCAAGACCGCCGACAAAGACAAAAAGGACGAAAAGAAAGAGGAGAAGAAGAAGGAATACATGCGCATCGATTTCGACGGGGTTGCCGACCGCGTCACTCGAGTGCCGGTCGACGCTGACAATTTCTCCTCCCTCGTCGCCACAACTGACTATCTCGTTTATGAGCGGCTGGGCGCTCCCTTCTACGGACGCGATTCCTATCCGCAGACTTCTCTCGTTATCTTCACCAAGAAGGACCGCAAAGAAAGCACATTCCTCGAGAATTCCGATGGCTTCCGCGTTTCCGGCGACGGCAAGAAAATCCTGGTGCGTCAGGAGCGCACCTTCAAGCTGTACGACCTTAAGCCGGAAGGAAAGTCCAGCGGCAAAGGCGTAGCGACTGACGGTCTGATGGTCGACCGCGTTCCGCAGCAGGAATGGGTGGAAATGTTCAACGAGGTGGCTCGGCGCTATCGCGATTTCTTCTATGTCCAGAACATGCATGGCTACGATTGGGACGCGCTGCGCGCTCAGTACCGGCCGCTGGTCGATTACGTCGCACACCGCTCCGACCTCAACTACGTTCTCGGCGAAATGGTGGCCGAGCTCAGCACTTCACATTCCTATATTGCGGGTGGTGATTACGAAATTCCCAAGCGCCCTCAAGTTGCTTTACCCGGCGCACGCATCGAACTCGACGCTGCTTCAGGGCGCTATCGTCTCGCTGAAATCTATCGCGGGCAAAACGAGGAAGAAGTTTACCGCTCACCGCTTACGGAAGTCGGTGTCGACGTGAAAGAAGGGGATTACATCCTGGCGATCGACGGCCAGGATCTGACCGCCAAGGACAATCCTTATCGGCTCCTGCGCAACAAGGCCAATCGCCCCGTTCAGCTCACCGTGAATTCCAAGCCGACCATCGAGGGCTCGCACGTTATTTCCTATCGTCCCATCACCAGCGAGACAGACCTGATTTATCTGGATTGGGTTACTCACAATCGCGATTTCGTCTCTAAAGCCAGCGACGGCAAAGTGGGCTACATCCACATCCCCGACATGGGTGCCGACGGCATTCGCGAGTTCATCAAGTATTTTTATCCGCAGATCCGCAAGGAAGCGCTGATTGTCGACGTCCGCGGCAATGGCGGTGGCAACATTTCTCAGATGCTGATCGAACGCTTGCGCCGCGATTTGCTCGGCACGGGTTTCGGCAGAAGTGATCAATTCACTAACACCTACCCGGGCACCGTTTTCTATGGCCCCAAGGTCTGCCTGATCAATGAGACCTCCGCATCCGACGGCGACATCTTTCCGTACATGTTCAAGCAGGCTGGTCTTGGGCCGCTGATCGGCAAGCGCACCTGGGGCGGCGTTGTCGGCATCACCGGCCACGGCCCGTTGCTCGACGGTGGCCAGGTTTTCGTGCCGGAATTTGCATCAGCCAGCATCACGGGTCAGTGGGTGATCGAAGGTCATGGCGTGGATCCGGATATTGTTGTCGAAAATGATCCAGCCGCCGTGATCGGTGGCCAGGATCAACAGCTTGAGCGTGGCATCGCGGAAATCACCAAGGAACTGAAAGCCAATCCAAAAGTGCTTCCCAAGCGCCCGGCCGATCCTGTGAAAACGCCGAAGCACATGTAGCTCAGCCGTCGTTCATGTAGCTCAGGCCTTCAGGCCTGAGGCTTTTTCAAAACGTAGCCACGATCTCGCAACCAGCGCGGCTCTCAGTGCACCCTCGTTCGCCAGGTCCAATCTTCACCAAACTTTGCACACTCTGCCTTCGGGCTTCACCATGGGCTGCCCTGCTTTGCACGCGAACGCCTTGGCAAACTCCGGCATATTTACGATCACTCCATTGATCCGGTATTTCGCCGGTGAGTGTGGATCCACCGTCGCTCGCATCCGCGACTCTTCCGGCCGCTCGTTCTCGCAGGCCCACTGCGCGAAGCCAATGAAGAATCTCTGTTCCGGCGTGAAGCCGTCTTTTGGCTCCAACCTGGCGTCCTTCGTCGCATTCTGCCAAGCCAGGTAAGCCAGGATTTCTCCACCCAGGTCCGCCACATCCTCTCCCAACGTCAGTTTGCTGTTGATCTTGATGTCGTCAACAATCACGTATCCGGCGTATTGGTCTACCACGCATTTTGTTCTCGCGTCGAATTTTTCCCGGTCGTCTTTTGTCCACCAATTCCGCAGATTGCCTTGCGCGTCGTATTGGCTGCCCTCATCGTCAAATCCGTGCGTCAGTTCGTGTCCAATGGTTCCGCCGGTATCGCCGTAATTCGGTGCCGCGTCCATCTTCGGGTCATACAGGGGCGGTTGCAGCACGCCCGCCGGAAAATTGATGTCATTCATTTGCGGATCGTAATAAGCGTCCACCGTCGTCGGCGGAATCTGCCATTCGCCATGATCCACGGGCTTTCCAATGCGGTTGATCACGCGATGCCGCTCGAAGGCCGACAGCCTCTGCGCGTTGTCCGCAAAGTCTTCCCGCGTAATCTTTACGGAGCCGTAGTCTCTCCACTTGTCGGGATATCCGATCTTGTTGCGGATACCGTGCAGCTTCTTCAGTGCTTCCTGCTTGGTCTCGGGACTCATCCAGTCGAGCTGCTGAATGCGCACTTCCATGGATTGTTCGATGTTCCGCACCATCTCGAGCGTACTTTGCTTTAGTTCTGGCGAGAACACCTTCGCCACATAGACCTGCCCCAGCGCGTCGTCCAGGTTATGGTTCGTATAGCTCACGCAGCGCTTCCACCTTGCCTGTTCTTTCTTCGCGCCGCGCAGGTATTTGCGGTAGAAATCAAAATTCTCTGTCGCAAACGCCTTGGTCAGGTATGGCGCCGCCGAGTCGGCCACGTGGAACCGCAAGTACGTCTTCCAGTTGTTTAGCGGCTCGTCTTTCAAACGCGCGTTCAGCTCTTTGAAAAAGTCCGGCGTGTCCACGTTGAGTGTCTGAAATTCAGGGTAAGCCGCCGTTTTGTAATACATCTTCCAATCGAAGTTTGGCGCCAGCGAAGCGAGCTCGCTCACGCCCATCTTGTGTTTCAGCCTATAGGGATCGCGACGCTCCACCCGCGTCAGCGAGGCTTTGGCCAGTGCCGTTTCCAGGCGCAGCACCGTTTCCGCGTTTTGCTTGGCCGTTGCCGCATTGTCGCCCAGCAATTCGAAAACTTTCTGCACGTGTTCCAGGTAACGAGCGCGTGTCTGCTTCGATTTGTCGTCGTCCTTGGTGTAGTAGTCGCGGTCCGGCAATCCCAGCCCGCCCTGGTCGAGTTCCGCGATCATTAGTTCCGAATTGTCGAGATCCTGCGTGGACCCCGCGGCAAACAGCAGGGACCTGCCGTAGATCAGTTGCAGTTGCGCTACAACGGGAGCAAGTTTCTGGGCCGATTTCAGCCTTGCGATCGCATCCAATTGTTCCCGCAGCGGCTCGATGCCGCGCTTTTCCACCAGCGCCTCATCCATGCAAGCCGCGTAGTAATCCCCAATTTCCCTCGTTACCTGGTTCCGTTCGCTCGATGGCGCGGCAGCCTGCTCCAGAATCGCGTGCAGGAAGTCTAGATTGTCTTGATACAGTTTCCCGTAAACACCCCAGGACGTTTGATCCGGTGGTATCGGATTGTTTTTCTGCCAGCCACCGCATGCGAAGTGATAGAAATCCACGCATGGTTCCACGGTTCTGTCGAGCGAGCTCAGATTGAGGCTTGGAGAGTACGGCAACTGTGGCTCCTGCGCGGCGTTCTTCGTTTGGCCCGCCACCGCCGACGCAATCGCCAGGCACAGCACCAACAAACTGCTAACTCGCATTTTCATATTCACCCCGTTTATAGCTCGCTCGAAATTTTGATTGATTCGGACAGACCCTTGTTATGGTTCGACGCGCGAAACCTGGAAAACACTTCCTTCATGACCAGCCACTGCGTCGATTGGTGCGGTGCTATCCATTCACATTCGCTGGCATTGTACCTCTGCCTCGCGCTGCTGTGTTATTCGTCGCCACATGTGCACTGGCCACCAACCCTCTTCGTCTGCTACAGTTTTCTTTTCATCCAGGAGGATCGTTCATGACGGTTCCCGAAGAGTTGCTCGCCATTCTTGTCTGTCCCATCTGCAAGACGCCGGTGCGGCCGCTCGCTGACAACTCCGGTCTGAAATGCAGCACCTGCAAACGCGTCTATCCCGTGCGCGACGACATCCCGGTCATGCTGCCCGAAGAAGCCACCGTCGCACCCGAATGAGCTTTTCCGCGAAATTTGTCTGAATCTGATGAACCCCAACTACGCCAGTTTTATTCCTCGCCTTGAGCGCATTCTGCCGCGTTTCCGCAAGATTCATATTGGAGTTCTTGGCGACCTGATGCTGGACCGCTATCTTTGGGGCACGGCAAATCGCCTGTCGCCCGAAGCCGCGGTGCCGGTCGTGGACTTTGCTTCCCAGTCAGATTGCCTGGGCGGCGCAGGGAACGTCGCCGCTAATCTCTCGGGTCTCGGCGTGCATGTAGAAGCGTTCGGCGTTATTGGTGGGAAAAACGCCGCCGGGAAATTGCGCGACGACGAACCCGGCAGCGTTTTGCGAGCTTGCCTTCGCCAGGAAAAAATCGCAGATCACGGCGTCCTTGCCGATGCGCGACGCGTCACCACCCTCAAAACCCGCGTGATTGCCCGGCACCAGCAGATTGTCCGCATCGATCACGAGCGCCACGACCCGCTCGCTCCCGAAACGGAAGAAAAACTCTTCCGCTTGCTCGTAGCGTCATTGAACAAACTCGATGCCCTGGTGCTTTCCGACTACGACAAAGGTGTGATCAACGACGCTTTTGCCGACCGCGTCCTTCATGCTTGCCATCAATACAAAGTGCCGGTGTTTGTGAAGCCGAAGACGTCTCGCTTGTATGCCTATCGCGGCGCGCGCGTCATCGTTTGCAATGCCAAGGAAGCGGGCTTCTATGTCACGCGGGCACTAGCCACGGAAAAGTCGGTCGAAGAAGCCGGACGCGCCTTGTTGCCACACTTTGGTTGCGCCGCCGTGGTGATCACTCGCGGTGAAAAAGGGATGAGTGTTTTCGAAGAAGTCTCGCCGCGTCATCTGCACATTCCCGCGACAAGTTTTGAAGTTACCTACGCGCGTGTGGGACAGCCCGGCGTCGAGCGCGGCTCGACTGGACGGCAGGTCTTCGACGTGACGGGCGCAGGTGACACCGTCCTGAGCGTGCTTTCACTCGCCGTTGCCGCAGGCGCATCCTTGCCTGAAGCGGCGTTCCTCGCCAACGTGGCCGCCGGAGTCGTTGTCGGCAAATTGGGAACCGCCAGCATCAGCCCCGGGGAATTGGCTGCCGCACTGGATGACGTCCACCCTTAACTAATCGCGCACTCAGTACGGAACCGGAAAACTTAAAGCTTTATCCGACTTCGAGACCCAGATAGGAACCGTTTTTGTCTTGCGGCTCTTGTCCGCATCGGAAGCATCCGGGAATGGCGAATAGGGGCTGATCGCGACATTCACCTCAATCGATGTGTCGCTATTTCTCGGCGCCTTTGCGCTCACGATCTTGAAACTCTTTACCGGCCCGTAATAGCCTTCCGTTCCCCAATCGGCCAGAAAATCTTTCATCTGATAGTTCGACGATGGTTTCCACAGCTCGTAGGCTTTGTTGGTATCGCCGGTTACTAGCGTTTCGAAGAACCGCGAAGCCGCCTTTTTCTCCGGATAGTATCGAAAGCCAAAGTACAATACCACCGCCGCGACGAACACCAGCGCGGCTACCGTGATGGTCATCGCGCGGGACTTGTGCGGTTGTTCAACAGGTGGATCAAGTAATGTCATGCGAGGGTCTCCCGCATGCGAGCGTCAGGAACATTCCGCTGGGCTCAGCACGCCAACAGAAACTCTAACAAGAGAATCGCCTTGCCGCAATTCTCCCTATAGGTTCGACGCCACTTGCCGGGAAAAAGTTTCTTGGAATCGAAGCCGCAAATTTCGCGTTATGCGGCGCATCTGCAGCTTGTCGCGCGTTTAGCCCGTAAGCGCCCCGCCAGACCCTTCCGGAATCTCGATGGCGTATTTTGTGCGCGCTTTTTCGCGGTGCAGTTCAAAAGCCAGTTGAATTAACTTGTCGATGAGATCGCGAAAGGGAATCCCGCTGGCTTCCCAGAGTTTCGGGTACATGCTGATGGAGGTAAACCCGGGGATGGTGTTCACCTCGTTCAGGAAAATCTTGCCGCCCTTCTTTTCCAGGAAAAAATCGACGCGCGCCATTCCAGACAGTTCCAATGTGCGAAACGCTTCCACGGCCAGCTTGCGAATCTTCTCTGTCTGCGCCGGTTTCAACACTGCAGGGATCAGCAGTTGCGTGCCGTCCTCCAGATATTTGGCGGTGTAATCGTAGAATTCGCGGTGCGGCACGATTTCGCCGGGCACGGAGGCTTGCGGGTCGTGATTGCCCAGCACCGACACTTCGATCTCGCGTGCCACCATCGCCTTTTCCACCAGAATCTTCATTCCAAATTCGCAAGCAAAGTTCAGCGCGGGAGCAAGTTCCTCGGCGCTATGCACCTTGGACATGCCGACCGACGAGCCCAGCGTGGCGGGTTTCACAAAAACGGGATACACGAATTTTTTCTCGATTTCGCTCTGCACCGCCGCAGGATCTTTTTCCCACTGCCACCGATGCACCGTCAGCCACGGCACAACGGGAATCCCCGCTTCCTGGCAAAGCCGCTTGGCCACGTCTTTATCCATACCGATCGCTGAACCCAGAACCCCGGCGCCCACGTAGGGAAGCCCGGAAAGGTCCAGCATTCCCTGGATGGTTCCATCTTCGCCAAACGTGCCGTGCATCACCGGGAAGACTACGTCAAAGCGTTGCGCGCCCGATCCGCGATCGAGCGGCACCAGCGCGGCTTCTGTCGGATCAGCGGTCAGCATCACGCGCCGCCCGCCTTTTAAGATATCCGGCAGCATCTTCATCGCGCCTTCGCCAATCAGCCAGTGGCCGTCCTTGGTAATGCCGATGGGCACGGCTTCGTATTTGTCGGGGTCCAGGCCGCGGATCACCGAAGCGGCTGAAGCCAGCGATACTTCGTGCTCGCCGGAGCGGCCCCCGAACAGCACTCCCACACGCAATAGTTTTCTGTTGTCAGGGCTCACGAGATATTCCCAAGCCGCCGGGCGGAGGGGCAGCAAACAAGTCCGTGTTCAGTTATAAGTGGAAACGCGAAAAAATGCGAAGCGGAGTAGTGGAAAAGTTGCGGAATCAGCAATGCCATGGTAACGCGCTTTCGGGCAGCCGGTCCCCGCGGGTTTGCCCTATAGCAAGGCTGCTCCTGAGTTCGCGGTGACGCCCACGCTTCTGTTCACAATGTGCTAGACTCCCGTTCAGCCGAGTCCCCCGGTGCAGTGGGTGGCTCGGCATTGCAAGAACCTGTTCCTCGAATTGTCTACATTTTGGTGTTCGAATGTGAAATGTGTAAGCGCGATCTGTATGCATATTTCCGTCCGGAGTCGCCAGGACGCGATTTCCAGCTGACGTGTCCGTGCGGATGGGCAGGAACTCGACGCGGCGCTCAAGCCAGGAAGGTTTTCTGTCAGGATGCGAACTTGCCCTGGCCGAAGCCGTAGCGTGAATCAAATTGCTGGCACGTTTTCGGGTGGGATTCATCTTCAGGGTTGTCGAGGAACCCAGGAATGCCAATCGAGCTTGAGTTCACACATGGCGGGCTGGGCGTGATCTACCAGTGCGAAGGGTCCTTGGGTCTGCAGCACTTCGCGGACGCCAACAGCCGCCTGCTCACCTCACCGGACCGCATCAAGAAACTCAAATACGTTATCATTCGTGGCAATTCCATGGAGCCGCAATACTTTTCCGTCACGCAGATGGAAGGAATCATTCTGCAGGACCGGCATATTGCCTCCTATGCCACCGAGGGACTGCTGGTGGCCGTGGTTGCGGAGCAAAGCACGGTTCTGGGATTGGCACGAATGTGGGAAGCCTTCGTCGAAGGAATCGGCTGGGAAACGAAGATTTTCCCTTCGTTGGCCGAAGCAGAAACCTGGGTACGCGCCAGGGTAAAAGAAAAATTCAAACTGGACATTACGCAGTTCGCCGCGGAAGCGTAGGCAAGCCCAGTAACGCCGATGTTGGCATCCGGCGCAACGCAGCTTATTGTTCCGGCCACGCATACGGAAACAGCTTGCCCGCATCTGCCGAACTGATTTTCACTCCGAGCAATTCGGCCGCATGAGACAGTACAGGATCACGGCCATTTGCCAGGTCCGCAGCCGTCGGGAGGATGATCTCGTCTGGAGCCACGCCAACGTGCTCCAAACTCTTTCCGTCGGTCATGATCAGGTCCGCATCCGTGACCGACACACCAAAAAAAATCACTGTGTCCGCGCCTGTCTTTTCGCTGTAATGCTTCGACTCCATAACGCTTCCGGAAGAGCGATCACCCAAAACGAGTCCGCGCTTTTCAATCTGCATCACCCTGGCAAAAAGCTCGGCCGCGGAGGCAGACTTGCTGTCTATCAGCACCAGCAATTTCCCTGTATAAGGATTGCGGGCAGCCTTCGCGATTTGCGGTTTATTGTCCTTCCTTCCCACTCGGTCGGCGATTTTCACGTCTTTGTCGAACATGGCGCCCAGCAGGTACTCGAGTGTCTCCACGCTGCCGCCAGGATTGCCTCGCAGGTCCAAAATCAATGCCTGGTGCCGGCGCACCTTGTCCATCATCGCCCCCACTTCGCTCGGTGAAAACGCAAACTCAGGCATCTTCAAAACAATCAAGGGGTCGCCATATTCAGCGCAGCGGGCACGCATCTGGTGTTCGTAAGCTTCTTCCTCGCGGATCAGATTCCAGATATCACTAGCTCCATTGGAGCCGGTGAGATCCGTAACTCGTTTGGTTTCCCGAATGCGTGCCGCGGCGTCCACTGTCCGCTGTTGTCCAGCGGGATTCTGCAGAGCCAGTCGAAGAGCAACCTGCGGCCGCAGAACTCCGAACATGTATTGCAGCTTCCAGGTGGTGTCGCGCGCAGGGACGATGCCATTAATGGACAAAAGTTCGTCGCCGATTTTAACGCCTTTGGCGTCCGCGTCGCTCTTCGGGTGCACTTGCGTGACGAAGCAGCGATCCCCAACCATCTGATACTCCCATCCATACTCGTGGCGCATGGCATGTTGCGGAGGCAGGAAAAAAGTGTGCGAATCGTCGAGCGCATCCAATGCCGCGGCGATATTCGACAGCGCCATGTTCATGGAATTTACTTTGTCGATTCTCTCTCTGGAATCCGCAATTTCCTTATCGAGATTAACGCCGTGAAATTTGGGGTCGTAATAATGTTTGTGGACTTCGTCGCCGACAGTTTTAAGCATCTGTTGCGCCCGTTGACGGTCCAGATCGGAAATCTGTTGAGATTGCGCCCCTGAGACACACGGCAAGAAGCAAGCAACCACTGCTGCCCTGAAGACACAAACTCTTACGATGGACATGGGAAGCTCCAGGAATCCGCCGCTGATGGGAGCGCACTTGCGATTGCGCCGGACTCACCATAATTAACTGCGCCCTACACTAGTCAGTCCATAAACAGAAGGGACACTGCCAAACAAAGCCTAGAGGATTTTCTTGCCGAGCGCCGAGAGCGCCAGTTCCACGCCGAGCGTCGCGGTGCGGTTGTGCTCGTCGATAACCGGATTGATCTCCACAATCTCCATGGACACCATGGCTTCGCTGTCTGCAATCATTTCCAGCGCCAGGTGCGCTTCGCGATAAGTTACGCCGCCGCGCACCGGCGTGCCAACACCCGGGGCATCGGAAGGATCGACGAAGTCCATGTCCAGGCTCACCGCGATGCCATCGGTATCGTCCATGGCACACCTCAGCGCGTCGGCCATCACTTCGCGCATGCCTCGCTCGTCGATATCGCGCATCGTGAATGTGCGTACGCCAAGCTTCTTGATGAATTTTTTCTCGTGAGAATCCAGATCGCGCACGCCGACCAGCACCACATTTTGCGGCTCGATCTTCGGCTTGAAGTTGAACAGATCGAGAAGCTCCGGCACGCCAAAGCCCATGATGCCCGCCAACGGCATGCCATGGACGTTTCCAGAAGGCGAACTCTCCGGCGTGTTCATGTCGCTATGCGCGTCCAGCCAGATGCAGCCAATCTGCTTCTTCTCTTTGCGAAAGTGAGCCGCGACGCCGCTGATGGATCCCGCCGCGATGGAATGGTCGCCGCCCAAAACGAGCGGCAAATAACCTTCTTCCAGCGATTTCTGCACCGCTACACCGAGGTCGTTGCAGGCGTCGGCGATTTCCGCCACATACTTTGCGCGTTTCTCGCCGATGGGCATCTCTTCCGGTTGTTTCACGATGATGTTGCCGATGTCTTCGACCGTGTGGCCAAGATGCTTCAGGTGCGCCTGCAGACCCGCTACGCGCAAAGCTGAGGGTCCCATGTCCACGCCGCGGCGACTGGCGCCCAGGTCCATTGGTACGCCGATGATGCGAATCTTCTGAGCCATATGAGCGATATCCTACGTTCCAGTTTCCTTCCACGCGCGAGCAAGCGGCTGGGCGTGCCTCCTCCTCGTCGAGGAAGGAACCGGATGGATTCTTATGTCTTTAGACCACTGCGATTGCGAACCACGGAGCGGGCTACGAACTACCCCGCATTAAGGATATACCCGGTAAATCATTCGTGGGAAGGGGATGACCTCGCGAATGTGCTCGGTGCCGCAGATCCATGCTACGGTGCGCTCCAAGCCAAGCCCGAAGCCCGCATGGGGAACGCTGCCGTAGCGCCGCAAATCCAGGTACCACTGGAACGCTTCGACAGGTAAGTTGTTCTCTTTCAAGCGTTTAACAAGCAGATCGTAGTCATGGATGCGCTGGCTGCCGCCAATGATCTCACCGTAGCCCTCTGGGGCCAGCATGTCGAACGAGAGTGCCAAATCGGGACGCCCCGCGTCCGGCTGCATATAGAACGCTTTGATCGAAGCGGGGTAGTGATGCACCATTACCGGCCGGTCGAAGCTGTTGGAAATGAGCGTTTCCTCGTCGCCGCCGAAGTCGTCGCCGAACTTGGCGGGGTTCCCCTGCTTCTGCAGCATGCCGACGGCTTCTTCGTAGGTGATACGCGGGAAGGGCGGCTTGATGTTTTGCAACTTTTTGACGTCGCGTTTCAGTATTTCCAGCTCGCGCGTCTTGTTCTTTACCACGCCTTGCACGATGGCGCTGACCAGTCCTTCGCCCAAATCCATCATGTCGGGCAATTCGGCATAGGCAGCTTCCGGCTCGAGCATCCAGAATTCGGTCAGGTGTCGGCGTGTTTTGGATTTCTCCGCGCGAAACGTGGGGCCGAAGGTGTACACCTTGCCGAGTGCCATAGCCGTGGCTTCGATGTACAACTGGCCGCTTTGCGTCAGATACGCTTTCTCGTCGTCGATGTAGTTCACTTCAAACAGCGTCGAGGTGCCTTCGCACGCGGCCGGCGTGAAGATGGGCGCGTCCGTCAGCGTGTAGCCCTGCGAATCCATGTAGTCACGAGCTGAGCGCACGGCTTCGGCGCGAATGCGCAGGATGGCGGCCTGGCGCGGTGTGCGAATCCAAAGGTGGCGTTGGTCCAGCAGGAAGTCCACGCCATGTTCCTTCAGTTGAATGGGGAACGGCGTGGCTTCAGAAACCTTTTGCAGAACCTGAATGGACGTGACGCCCATTTCGTAGCCGCCGGGAGCGCGTTGCTCGGCGCGAATTTTGCCCGTAACGATGACGCTGGATTCCTGCGTCAGACCCTTCAACGCCGCAAACGCTTCGGGATTTTCTTTCAGCGAACACACGCCTTGAATGATGCCGGTACCGTCGCGAAAAATGGGGAATACCAACTTGCCGGATTCGCGAATGTTATAAAGCCATCCGCGGATGGTCACTTCCTGCGCGTCGTACTTGCCTGCGTTCTCAATCGAAATGGTTGTCGTCATGGTGAGCTTCTCTGTTGGCATGTCAAACAAATAGTTTAGCAGAGAAGGGACACAGAGAATCTCTGGCTATTGTCCCGTAGCAGCATCCTCTTCGAGGCGGTCGAGCGATTTGGCAGCAGCGGCGAGTTGGTCTTGCAGGCTAGGCGCATCCTGCCCGGTCTTTTCCTTTAGCTCCAGAGTGAGAGGCAAGTTCTTCACCGAGGCGGAATCGAAGAGTTTCAGCGACGCGGGCCAATCGATGGTGCCGTCGTATGGCGGCAAATGCTCATCCTTTTCGCCGTGATTGTCGTGAATATGCGTGCTGGCCACCAGGTTGCGCAAAGGCTCGAAACTCTTCGCCACGCGATCCTCAAGTGGGCCTTCGGCCAGATGCGCGTGGCCAATATCAAAATTGAAGCGCAGGCGCGAGAGCCGCGTCTCATCAACAAACGCGCGCAGATATGCGGGCTCGCCCATTTCGCTGGTGGTATTTTCAATGCACACCGTCACGCCAAGGTGTTTCGCGTGCAAAGTCAAATGTTCCAGCGACGTGAAAGCGGCATCGCGCTTCCGCGGATCGGCCGCCTCCCGCGACCCTCCCATGTGCAGAATCAGACGCGAGAAGGGAAGATCCTCGGCCACGTCCAAAACACGTTTCAGTTCGTCCATGGCCTCAACGCGACGTACTCGTTCGACCTCGGTGATGGAAAGGGGAATGCCGCCTTCGCGGTTCACGCTCAGATCGCGGCTGGTAGGCGCGTGCAACGAAGTCAATTGCAAGCGGTGATCCACCAGCGCCATGGCCATCGAACGAACATCGTTTTTAGTCGAGTAATCGAAATGACTGCGAGTAGCAAAAATTTCAACGCCCTGAAAACCCGCGCCGGCCATCTGCGCCAGCAGCTCTGGAGTGAGTCTTTTGGAGACGAAGAGATAGGTGGAGAGGATTCTGATCATAAGGTCGCGCTATTTTACGTTGAGACGCTTCGCGCGGAAAGCGCAGTCAACAAGCAAAGACGCGAGAGATTAATAGCCGACAGCGGAGCCGTCGTCGCGCGGGTCGGCCGCGCCGCACCGCTCGCCGTTTTGCGGATCGATGCCGATGGCGTTCACCAACCCGATGTGCCCGCGACGCTTGATCTCGTACCCGCGCGCCCTCATCTGCTGCTCCATTTCCGGCGTAAACAGCTTCTCCATCAACAGCACATCGGGAAGCCACTGGTGATGAAACCTCGGCGCATTAATCGCAGACTGCGCGTCCATGCCCAGCCTGGCCCAGTTCAGAATGCTCAGCAAAGTAACCGAGATAATCGTGGGGCCGCCCGGTGAGCCGGTCACGAAACTCAGTTGCCCGTCGCGCAACACGATCGTCGGCGTCATGGAACTTAGCGGCCGCTTGCCGGGCGCGATGGTGTTGCCCTCAGATTGAATCAGGCCGAACAGCGCATTAGGCACGCCAGGCTGCGTGGTGAAATCGTCCATTTCGTCATTCAGCAAAAATCCGGCGGAAGAAGTAACGTGAGAGCCGTAACTGTTATTAAGTGTGGTGGTGCTGGCGACCGCATTTCCCCGGGCGTCTACCACCGAAAAGTGCGTGGTGTGCGGACCTTCGTCCAGGCTGATGATGGTGTTTGCAGGAACACTTGCGCTGATTCCCGAAGTGCACACGTGGGGATTGCCGGCGCGAACATCCTTACTGGGCGTGGCGTGGTTCGGATCGATGGTCGCCAGCAGTTCCTTGGCATAGCACGGGCTGGTGAGTCCGGCGACGGGCACGTTGGAAAAATCGGGATCGGCAAGATAAGCCGCGCGATCGGCAAACACGCGCCGCATCACTTCCGCCACCATCAGCACACTTTGCGGATCATCCCAGCCCTTCAGCGGCACATCCTGCAGCATATTCATGGCTTCGATCACGGCCACTCCGCCCGAGCTAGGCGGCGGTGAAGACAAAACTTCCCAGTGGTGCGAATCCAGCGTATACGTTGCGTGCAGCACTTCGCGAATCTTCGGCTGGTAGTGCGCTAAATCGTCCAGGGTGATCAATCCTCCCAGCGCCGCCATATCTCGCGCCAGCATCTGCGCCGTTTCGCCTTGATAAAAGTCTGCGGGGCCCAGCTTGGCAATGCGCTTGAGAGTCGCTGCGAGTTCGGGCTGACGAAACGTGTCTCCCGCCTTGAACGTCTTGCCGTCATTCAGAAAAATGCGGCTGCTCATCGAAAAACGCTGTAAATCCCGGCGCTCTTCCGCGAATTCGCGCAGCAGTTTTTCCGTGATCGGGAAGCCGTCACTGGCCAGCCGAATCGCCGGCTGCATCACGTCAGCGAGCTTCATCGTGCCGCTGGTTTTCAACGCCAGCGCAAGTCCAGCCACGGTGCCCGGCACAGCCACGGAGCGGTAGCCAAGAGTGGAAGCTTCGTTGTCCAGTTTGCCGTCGGGCTTGATGTACATTTCGCGAATCGCTTTGCCGGGCGCCATCTCGCGATAATCAAAAAATGTGCTTTTCCCGTTGGCCATCCGCACCAGCATAAATCCGCCGCCACCGATGTTCCCCGCCGCGGGTTCGACAACGGCCAGCGCAAACGCTGTGGCAACGGCCGCATCCACTGCATTGCCGCCACGCTTCAGGATTTCCACGCCAGCTTGTGACGCCAATGGCTCATCGCTCGCGACCATGCCGTGCGCCCCACGCACCGGTTGGCGCGGCCATTCCTTCGGAATATCGGGCCGATCGCGAAATTCCGCGGCGGTTTGCGCGCTTGTGCCCGTCGATAGTGCGTTAACGACAAAAATGGCAAACGCAATCAGGTATGTTCGGCGGCTCATGTCGAATGAAAAACACTACGAGATTCAGCAGCATGCGTCAAGCGAACCCGAGTGAGACTTACAGCGGACTGATCTTCCCGTTCGGTGAGATTGTCATTCCGAGCGAAGCGAGGAATCTGCTGTTTCGAATAAGTGGCAGAACTTCAGCAGATACATAAATCAGCCAGGAAAGATGGTGTAAGCTAGCGCGCAGAATTCGGAGGCCACATGAAATTACGTCATCATTGTCCGCGCGCGTGTGTCTTAGCGTTGTTTATGTTTGTGGCAGTAACGGTGCGAGCGCAGAACGGCCCGCCAGCCGATCTGGACGACTACGTTGCGCGCGCCATGAAGACCTTCGACGTTCCTGGAATCGCGCTGGCTGTCGTGAAAGACGGAAAGGTAGTGATCGCCAAGGGCTATGGCGTACGCAAGCTTGGGGAATCCACACCCGTGGACGAGAACACGCTCTTCGGGATCGGCTCGAATACCAAAGCATTCACCGCGGCAGCGCTGGCAACTCTTGTTGATGAAGGCAAAATCCATTGGGACGACCCGGTAAACGACCATCTTCCCGGCTTCGTCATGAACGCGCCCTACGTCTCAAAGGAAATGCAGATCCGCGACTTGCTGTGCCACCGCAGCGGCCTCGGGCTGGGCGAAGGCGACTTGATGTTCTGGCCGCACACCACATTTACGCGCGAAGAAGTCGTCTATCGCCTGCGCTACTTGAAGCCTGCTACCAGCTTCCGCACCACTTTCGCCTACAACAATCTGATGTTTCTGACCGCAGGCCAGGTGGTGGCAGCGGTCAGCGGCAAAAGCTGGGATGACTACGTGCGCGAGAAGATTTTCCTGCCGCTGGGCATGAAAACCACCAATACCAGCAACACCGTTTTCAAGCCTGGTGACGATTACGCGTTTCCGCACGAGAAGGTTGACGGCAAGCTGCAAGTCATCCCCTTTGAAGATTTGGACAATGCCGGACCCGCCGGCTCCATCAATTCCTCGGTGGCGGAAATGTCCAAGTGGATTCAACTGCAACTGAATCACGGAAAAATTCCCGGCACCGAGACGCGAATCTTTAGCGACAAGTCCTCGCAGCAAATGTGGGCGCAGCACATGGTGGTTCCGATTGGCTCGGGATCCGACGAACTGAAGGCCTTGCAGCCGCATTTTCGAGGATACGGCTATGGCTGGTTCTTGTGGGATTACCGCGGACGCAAGCTCGTCGGCCACACGGGCGGCGTAGCGGGATTTGTTTCGCGCGTGCTTCTGGTGCCGGAGGAAAATTTCGGCCTGGTGATTCTGACAAATGCCGAAGAAGATGCCGCTTTCGACAGCGTGATGTACCACATCGTGGATTCCTATTTCGGTGCGCCGAGCACCGATTGGACCACTGCGTACAAAGCCGTGAACGACAAGGAGCAGAAGGACGCCGACGAAACCATGAAAAAGGCTGCCGCAAGCCGCGCCTCTGATTCGAAGCCTTCTCTGCCGCTCGAAAAATATGTGGGCGAGTATGCCGATCCCTGGTATGGCAAAATCACCATCCGGCAGGAGTCCACCGGCCTGGTAATCGCTCTGGACCGCACCCATAAGGGCATCGGCGATCTGCAGCACTGGCAGTACGACACGTTCAAAGCGCACTGGCGCGACCGCACCGTCGAGGACGCCTTCGTTACGTTCACGCTGAAGCCCGACGGCTCCATCGATCACTTCACTATGGCCGCAGTCTCACCGCTGGCCGATTTCAGCTTCGATTATCAGGATTTGTATTTAACGCAAATAAAGGTGTCCGAAAAGAAGTAACTACTCTTCCAGGAATTCCACTGTCGGCGGTCCGGGTAGCAGACCAGCAGCGGTGCCTCGTTCGATCAGTTCACGCACTGCTTTCTTGCCTTTGTCTCCGTAGCCCAACGTCCACTTGTTCACATACATCCCCACAAACTTGTCTGCCAGCTCCGTATCCATCTTTCGCGCGAATTGCATCGCATAGTTCAATGCTTCCTCGCGGTGCTCCAGACCATACGAAACACTGTCGCGTATCGTTCGCGAGATCAGCCGGCCAAGATCCGGGCCCAGCGAACGGCGTACCGCGTTGCCACCCAATGGCAGCGGCATGCCGGTGCGCTCCTGCCACCACACGCCGAGATCGACGATGCGGTGCAAGCCCAGCTGCGGGAAAAATAGCTGCCCCTCATGGATCAGCAAGCCTGCCTCGACCATGTCGTTTTTCACCGCTTCCATGATCTTGTCGAAGGGCATTACCACAGCTTCAAAATCCGGCTCGAACAGCTTCATGGTCAAGCAAGCGGAAGTCTTCAGCCCTGGCACGCCGATGCGCTTGCCCTTCAAATCCTGCGGCTTAAGCGACTTCGACGACACGACAATAGGGCCGTAGCCTTCTCCGAAACTCGCGCCACAATCCAGCAGCACGTATTTGTCTCGCAGAGAAGGATAAGCGGCGAAGCTGACCGCGGTGACGTCGTAGGTTTCCGTGAGCGCGGCTTCGTTCAGCGACTGAATGTCCGACAGAATATGCGTGTATTTATAGCCGGGTGTCGAAAGCTTGTGCGTCGCCAACGCATAGAACATGAAGGCATCGTCGGAATCGGGGGAATGAGCCAGCTTGATCTCGCGAGGCTCTTTTTCCGTTTTCAATGCGGTCGGTCTTCCAGCCATGAGCGGTCTAATGTCCTTGGCCCGGGCTAGTCGATTGGAAAAGATGCCTCAGCCCCGTTTCCGCTCCGCAGGGATAGAGAAGGGCGAGCAACGTCTGAGCACATCAGGTATGCGGCCGGGCTTACGTTCGCAAAAGAAAGCCTAACATAGACCCGGCTGTAGGCAAAACAGACGGAGGCTCCGGGAAGTCCCGGTGGACCACCACCGTGGGACGCCACTGCCAGCCGCGTGCGGTTGCGATCCAGGTACGCTTCGTAGAGTTTGGCCCGCATGTGGTCGGATTGATCGTCTGAGAAAAGCAGGCCACATTTCACCGCCAGCAAAAGGTCGCTGCGCTGCCAGTTGTGGCGCATCAATCCCCCGGAGGAATGGGAACTGGTGCCGAGCAAAAGATGGCCCAACTCATGCGCCGAAACGATTCCCAGCAAGACTGCCGGGTCCACCTGCGATTCGGACTGAATTTGCATCACGCGCTCACAAAAAACGTCGGCCTGAAACCCGACGCCGTCCTCCGCCAGATAGGCAACGCCGAGAACATCGCCCTCAAAATGAATTGGATGACCAATTAGACGCAGATGCAGATGCGTGGGAAACACGCTATCGATACACATGGCCCGCTGCGCGTCATTTAGGGAGGGCAGTCCGCAGTTCAGCCACTCCACATTCACCGCAGCCTGCCGGAACACTCGGGCGGCAACTGCTTCCACCTCGGAAACGAGGCGAGCAGGAAGGCCGACGTCGTTGTAAACAGACACCTTTACGGTGGTCACTTCCGGATGCAGATCTTTTGACCAGGCGGGAGAGAGCAACAGCATTGCTACAAGTACTAGACCACCGAAGCGCAGGAGCGATTTGCGGTTCACGGCCATACCTCCAGGGCTGGCCGACCGCCACTCCACCCCCGAGAAGCTTCGTTATCGTTATTACGAATAATCTAGCCATAAGTTTGATCGCCTGGCGCAAAATTGACATTTGGCCTACGGCCAAAGAGATCCGCAAAATTCTGCGGTCGCCTTGGAAACATTTGCCTCTCAGGTGTCGTCTTTATGTGCAGGGCCTAAGCCCGGGGGAATTCGTGGTGTCTGCAAACGGGGGAAACTCGCTCGTCCGTTTCGGAACTTTCGAGGTCGACCTGCGCACCGGGGAGCTGCGGCGCAATGGCGCAAGGGTGCGCCTGCAGGAGCAGCCTCTTCAAGTCCTGGCCATGCTTCTGGCTAGGCCCGGAGAGGTGGTCACGCGCGAGGAGCTGCACGGACGGCTTTGGAGCTCTGACACCTTTGTGGATTTCGACCACGGCTTGAATGCGGCGATCAAGCGCTTACGAGACGCCTTGGGCGACTCCGCGGAGAATCCACGGTTTGTGGAAACCTTCGCCCGGCGCGGCTATCGTTTTATTGCTCCGGTTGAAAAATCCCAACCGACGCCGGCTGCTCCGGTGGTCACCGCGCCTCCCCAATCTACTTCCCGCTTTCGCCGCTGGCTACCCATCCTCGTGTCTGCCCTTGGCGTGCTCCTGGTAGGAGTGAGTGCGGGTTGGCACGCCGGCCGCCAT
This sequence comes from Candidatus Acidiferrales bacterium, assembly GCA_963826335.1. Classification (GTDB taxonomy): domain Bacteria; phylum Acidobacteriota; class Terriglobia; order Acidiferrales; family UBA7541; genus Acidiferrum. Next base: position 139,113 of record CAWGXB010000016.1, read on the forward strand.
TCCGCCGCCGCCCTTCGCCCCACGGAGCGACGCATCACAGGCAATGCGCCCAACGATCCGGTGTGGTCTGCCGCCATTTCTCCGGACGGGAAATACCTCGCTTTTTCCGATAAGAATGGCCTATTTCTTCGCGTTCTGGCATCCGGTGAGACCCAGCATGTCGCCATCGCCGATGACCTGAGAACAGGTCACGTCAGTTGGTTCCCGGACGGCAATCGCCTGCTGGCCGTCCGAGGAAAGTGGCCCGGAGGCGCGCCGGGGCTTTGGTCCTTATCGACGCTTGGTGGCAGCCCGCGCAAACTCATCGACGATGTTGAGGAAGGCGCGGTCTCGCCCGACGGCTCGCAAATCGCATTTGTCCGCGGTGATTGGGAACACCAGGAAGTCTGGCTGATGCAATCGGACGGCGACCAGCCCAGAAAGATTTTCGGCGAAAAAGGTGGGTCCTATGGCTCGCTGGCCTGGTCTCCCGATGGCAAACGAATCGCCCTTTTTGAATATGCGAATTCCTTCGGAAAAGATCGGGATGATGTTTCGCTCGCAATTTGCGACCCGGCCACAGGCCGCGTGGAAGTGCTTAAAGAGAATCCCAGTTTCGCGCCAGGGCTGAACTGGACTCGCGATGGACGCCTGATTTTTGCGCTCAGCGAAGCGCCCCCCAATACCGCCGATTCCAATCTATGGGCCCAGAAAATGGACCCGCATTCCTACAAACCAATCGGAGAAGCCGTCCGGCTTACCAACGGGCCCGATTCCAAGAACAGGGTGACGCTGTCTTCCAACGGTAAGCGGCTCAGCTATCTTCGATTCGTGGCCTCTCCCGCCGTGTATGTAGCGCGGGTGCAATCCAATGGCAGCATTCTGGGAACTCCTCAGCGCCTCAGCCTTGAGGAACGAAAAAACTTTCCGTACACCTGGACGCCCGACGGCAAGTCCATCATCTTCGTTTCTGACCGGAATGGCTTGCGGCACTTATACAAGCAAGGCGTCGATCAGGCCGCGCCGGATTTGCTCGTCGGTGGCGACAACAACATCATGATTGCGCGCCTGGATGCCGAAGGCACAAACCTCTTATATCTCACCACCGCGCCGCCGAATGATCCCACGCAGGACATGCGCTTGATGCGCCAGCCACTTTCCGGCGGTACGCCGCAATTAATTTTACGCGCGCCGGGAATCAGCAATTTCCAGTGCGCCCGACTGCCCTCGCAGACCTGCGTGCTGAGCCAAATCGCTGACAAGCGCATTGTTTTTTCGACCTTCGATCCCTCCACAGGCAATCAAACGAAAATTCATTCAATGGATGACCCGGAATGGTTCCTGCTGAACTGGACCCTTTCGTCCGATGGCCATACACTCGCTCTCGCCAAGAAGCATCGTTCACCATTGCCCGCGGATATCCTGCTGCTGAATCTGCAAGGCGGCAAACAACGCAGCCTGGTCCTCGAAAATTGGTTTAGCATCGGTTGCCTGGACTTTGCCGCGGATGGAAAGAGCATTTGGGTCAACGCTACTTCTCCGGCGGGCGTGCAAACGTTGTTGAACGTCAACCTGCATGGCAAGGTCACTGCCGCGCTCGAGGAGAAGGAAATGGACCTGGGCTGGGCTATCCCTTCCCCGAATGGCCGCGACGTAGCGATCTGGATGTCCGCCGCCAGCTCTAACGCCTACCTGCTCGAAGATTTTTAGTGTGGAGTGCGACGGCTCGCCGCCGCTTTTCCACCCGACCATAACTACGCAGAGGAACTCACGCCGCAGAAATTAGGTGCGCAATCGAGTCTTCAAAGTTCACTTTGCCGTCCAGGTACGGCTGCCAATAAATCGCCAGAATTGTCAGATAGTCTTCCCATCCCCGCTGCGTAAGATTCGCCCGCAAGGCATCCGGAACCGGGGAAGTCTTGGGATTGATTCCCGGCGTTGCAGCATCGTTCGTCTTTTCTCCCGAATCGTGAATTACCGGCCGAATCACTTGTGCCGTGGTGTAGTAAATCAAAGCGTGCCACAAATCACGCGGGATGGGTTTGTCACGCTGGCGGCACTCGCGCTGGATGGCCGCCTCAACAGGGCCCGCGATACCGTGCGAGGCTTCGTGAAATAAAACCTCCAGCGCCGCCGCGCCCTGGTTGCGCGCATCCATGCTGGCGATGGTAACCCGAAGTGGGTCAAGCGATGTGTAGGCCCCGCTGGCATTCGCGTAGCCGCAAACATCCACGCGAATTTTCTCCTTCGGCCATTGGGTCTGGTAGATTTCCGCCAGCCGCTGCGATAATCCCACTCCCTGCTCGCGCACCAAGGGAGCCACGCGCGCCACCCAGCGGCGATTGCTGCGATCCTGATCCACCCACCAATGCGCGCGGTAAACCACCGCAGCCGACTCGAGCACCTGGCCCACTCGCCCGGGCAGTCCCGCATCACACGTGCGTTTCTTCCGCCCGGTCAATTCATCGCAATCCTCGAAATCGCCGATCTGATCCTTCAGCAGGATCAGGTCGATATTGATCTGCATGTCTTTGTTCGCTTCGTTCTGCATGTAGAATGCAACCGCGTCGTCCCAGATCTTCTGCTCCGCCGCGGTCAGCGCAGTCTGCGCAGCGGGCGACACCTTCATCACCGGCCCCGCTGGCTTTGCCGGGCTCGCGGCAGGTTGCGCGTCTTTGGCCGCCATGCGGGCTCGCGCCTCGTGATAGAGAAAATGATGCAGGTTCACCCAAAAACTGCTGTGAAATTCAAATACCGGAAGCGGCCCGTACACCGATTCGATTTCTTGTCCTGATGCAATGGGGGCCAGCGCGGCCAGGAACAAACCCAGGCAGACGAGCAATGTGGCGCGAAGAGAGACCGAGGGCATAGTCGAAACCCAGATAGTAACGCAGTTTCAAGTTCTATCAAATTCGCACGCATTGAGCCCGAACCAGAGTATTATCCTGCTCGCACGACAGGGGGAATTGGATGACGTCACGGTTGGCCGGTTGGCTTGTTGGATGCGTATTGCTTTTCGCGGCAAATGCTGCCGCACAGGACGCTGCAGCGCTTGCGGATTTAAAGCAGCAGGCAATTCAAGAGATCGACAAACGCCAAATCTTCACGCAACAAATGGTCGACCAGATCTACAGCTACAGCGAACTCGGCTTTCAGGAAGTGGAGACCTCGCGCTACGTTACTGGCATCCTTGAGAAGAACGGTTTTACGGTCGAGCGCGGCATTGCCGGCATCCCTACTGCTTGGGTTGCGACCTATGGCAGCGGCAAACCCGTGATCGCGTTTATCACTGATATTGACTGCATTCCGCGCGCTTCGCAGAAACCCGGCGTCGCATACCACGCGCCCATCATCGAAGGCGCGCCCGGCCATGGAGAAGGCCACAACTCCGGCATGGCCGTTGAGGTCACCGCCGCCATTGTCCTGAAAAAACTGATGGAAGAGCACCACATCACCGGAACGCTGAAGATTTTTCCCGGCGTCGCCGAGGAACTGCTAGGGACGAAAGCATTTCTCGTGCGCGCTGGCTACTTCAAAGATGTAGACATCGTTCTTGGCGCCCACGTCGAATCCGAATTCTCTACTTCCTACAGTACCGGCAATGGCGAATGGAGCGGCCTCGTCAGCGTGCAATATTTCTTTCATGGCCGTGCCGCCCACGCTGCGGGCGCGCCTTGGTCGGGACGCAGCGCTCTCGACGCCGTGGAACTGATGGATGCCGGTTGGAATTTTCGCCGCGAGCATCTTCGCCTGCAGCAGCGCTCCCACTACGTCATCATCAACGGCGGAGATCAGCCCAACGTGGTTCCATCGGAAGCCGCCGTCTGGTATTACTTTCGCGAACTGGACTATCCGCACATCAAGGAACTCTACGATTTGGGAAACACCATGGCTACCGCCGCCACGATGATGACTAGCACGACCGTGGACCATCGCTTGGTCGGCTCGGCGTGGCCGCCCTTTTTCAATAAGGTCATCGCGGAAACGCAACAGAAAAACATCGAAGCCGTCGGCATGCCCACGTGGAGCGATGCCGACCAGCAACTTGCCAAAGCGCTGCAAACAGAAATCGGCGAGAAAGTGGAAGGCTTGAAGCTGAAAGTGGAACCGTTGAAAGAGCCGGTGAAGGATGCCAAGGGCGGTGGCTCCGATGATGTCGGCGATATCTCCTGGAACGTGCCGATGACTTACCTGATGTATCCCGCGAACATTCCGCATCTTCCCGGCCACAGTTGGGTCGACGGCGTGGCCATGGCCACACCCATCGCGCACAAGGGATCAACCGCGGGCGCAAAAGTTCAAGCCATGACGGCGCTGGATTTCCTGCTGCAGCCAGCGCTTGTGGAAGCCGCGTGGGACTATTTTCACAAAGTGCAGACGAAAGACGTGCACTATGAATCTTTTCTAGCGCCGGACGATAAGCCCGCCATAGAAATGAACCGTGAAAAAATGGAAAAGTTTGTTCCGGAACTAAAAAAGTTCTACTACGACCCCACCCGCTACAAAACGTATCTGGAACAGTTGGGCATCACTTACCCGACGATCAAATCAACACCCTAGAAGGCCGCACGGTTTGTCAGCCGCACAAACGCAACAACAGACTGTCATCCCTGAGGTGCGCGCCGTTTGTGCCCGAAGGATCCCAACCGAAACCGTTCCGGATGGAGTCGAACCAGCCTTACTCCAATTTCGGGTCTACTGAGCTTCCCACCGCTCCATGGTGATCCGCGGTGTGAGTGACGCCATTCAAATCATAAAAGAATGAGCGCAGGCCGCTCCTTCCATATTCCGCCGGCATCACCGCGATTTCATATTTCGCCGGCGCTCCAGAAGTATTCGCGCCGACGATCACATAACGGAACATGTAGCCGTCCTTTTTCCCTGCGGCCAGCTCCGGTTCCACGAGTCCAGCCTTATCGCTCTTGGTCTGTCCTTGAGGCGCCGGCCCCAACATGGCAAGGGATTCCGGCAGCCGCGTGTACGTCTTGCGATACGTTTCTACCGCGTCGATCAGTTTCTTCAGATCGGCAATCGCGGCCTGTTCGTTCACTTTAATTTCCGCGCGATCCCATTCTTCGCCCAGCGTGGGCAAGTCCAGCATCAGCAAGCCCAGCGATAACAATTTCCACTGGCCATTTTCCTGCACCATTCCGATGATGATCTGATGAGCGCTGTCGCCGGAGGTATCGGAAGCGTCTTGCACCTTCAATGGCACGTAAGCGAGGTTGTCGAGCACTTCGGCCTTGCCGATCACCATTTCCGTGGTGATCTCCGACGTGGCGCACTGGACAACGATATTGCCTGAGGCGTTCTCGGTGGACTTGGGAGTGCCGGCTTTGTCGAGCAGCACGAAACGCTTCAGCAACGTAACGCGGGCCGCTGGAGTCAGGTGCACGAATGCATCCGCATTGCGCGTGGTTAACGTTCGAGAAAAATCCGTGCTGTTCTGCGCGCACGCCGCGATCATCACCGCCCGCAACACTGCCGCGGGATCTTGCTTCGCGTCGGCTTGTGCGCGACACGCCGATGAAGCAAAGAGACTCAATGTCAATCCAAGAACCCCCGCGGGCCACCATCGTCTATCCAACCTGATTCGCAAATCGATCCTCTCAATCCTTTGCTAGCTGCAAAATTGCAGCCAGGTTCTGCGTAAACGCCGATCGCGGCATCACCTCGGAACATCCTGCCGCCCGCGCTTGCGCCGCGAGCTCCGTTTGCACGTGCGACAAAAATGCCACTACTCGCAAGTCCTTCTGCGCGCCGCGCAACTGCTGAACAGCCACCAGCGGCTGGTTTTTGGCATTCAAGTCAACGATCACTAGCTTCGTCGGCGCGTCCAGCAGTCCCATTAATGCTCCGCTCGTTGACGCAACCTTAAACTCCACTCCGACATGCTTCGCGGTCTCCGCTACTTTCATCTGAAAGAACAAATCGTCCATGAAACCGACGGCGCGTCCCATTCATCCCTCTCATCCGCAAAATGTGAATCCTCATCGTACTTTCGATTCGCTTGCCGGGCGGCATACAATCAGACTGCCCTTACGGCAGGTGTCGATGCAAGTCCTTTCCCCAGTGACAAAGCCATGAGCGTCGCCTCGGAAGCTGCGCGACTCGCCAACGCAGGCCCTCTCGAAGTTACGCTGTATACGCGGCCCGGCTGCCACCTGTGCGACGAAGCCAAAGCCACCATCACTCCATTGCTTCGCGAACTCCACGCTCCATTGCGCGAAGTGAATATCGATTTGGATGCCGAATTGGCTGCGAAATATGGCTGGGATATTCCGGTTGTCTTCATCGGTAACCGCAAAGCGGCGAAGCACCGCGTCGACCCGGTGCAGTTCCGCAGGCAACTCCAGGAAGCGCAGCAAAAACCATGAGGAGCGAGAAGTTCAGCTCAGCTGCGGGACGTTTCTCCGTCTTTGGAATGATTATTTTGCAGTTTTAGTGATCGCCGGCAGGAGCGTGGCAACCTACCGTCTTGTCCGGCACATCGCCGGGACGACCCTTCACTCGATCGTACACGCTCAACTGGCTCACCGAACCGAGCGCCTCATTGTAAAATGTCGGTACGCCCAGAGCCGTACGCAACTCTTCATTAAACTTTCGCAAACATTCCAGGTGCGTCGCCAACGCCGGGATCTTGATGCCGTCGTCGGTCAAAAGAAATTTCTGATACCCGGCATCCCACAATCGCGTGAATTTCCCGTTCAACATGATGGTCGGCAACACCGTCATGCGGAAATGACCGTCGGGATCTTGCCGGAACTCTGCGCCGCATCCGTACTTCTCTACGCGCACCACGCCGCGAGTGCTCCCCACGGTGAAGCCCAGCGCGGCCAGGCTATCCATAGCTTTCTTCTCAAAACGTTCTTCGACGTTCCACATAGGCTCTCAGAGTAAGCGATACCATCGGATTCTGTAAAGCGGCTGACACGTGCCAGTGCGCCCGTTGATTTAAACTCCGGACAGACGCCCGGGCGGCGTTTCTTTCCTCTGGTTCAGACTCCGCGTAAGATGGAACCAGGGATACAGGTCATCATGTCGACAAAAACTCGGCCCGCAATCGGCCATTCCGCAGCGGCCAGCCTCACCAACGAAGAGATTCTACGCTATAGCCGCCACCTGATCATGTCCGAAGTCGGCATGGAAGGTCAGCTCAAGCTCAAATCCGCCAGAGTGCTTTTGATCGGTACCGGTGGTCTGGGCGCGCCGTTAGGCTTGTACCTTACCGCCGCAGGCGTTGGAAATATTGGGCTGGTCGATTTTGATGTTGTGGACTTCACCAATCTGCAGCGCCAGGTAATTTTCGGAACCACTGACGTCGGCAAACCGAAAACCCAGGCGGCTTGCGCTCGGCTGACGAATCTGAATCCCGACGTGCGCATCACCGCTTATGAAACAAAATTGACCAGCCAGAACGCCTTGGAACTTTTTCAAGATTACGACGTCATCGTAGACGGCACCGATAATTTCCCCACACGTTATCTTGTGAATGACGCCTGCATCCTGCTCGGCAAGCCGAATGTTTACGGTTCGATTTTTCGTTTCGAAGGTCAAGTCACGATTTTTGGCATGCCCGACGGTCCTTGTTACCGCTGCCTCTATCCGGAGCCGCCTCCACCGGGCTTGGTGCCTTCCTGCGCCGAAGGAGGCGTGTTTGGCGTCCTCCCCGGGATTATCGGCTCATTACAAGCGATGGAAACCATCAAGCTGCTGATCGGTCGCGGCGAGCCGCTGGTAGGCCGCTTGCTCCTGTTCGATGCGCTGGCGCCAAAATTTCGCGAGTTGAAGCTGCGCAAAAATTCCCACTGCCCGATGTGTGGCACGCATCCCACCATTCACAAGCTCATCGATTACGAAGAGTTCTGCGGTATCCGCGGCGAAGAAGAGCCGGACATGGATCTGAACGTTCCGGAAATTACCGCTCGCGAATTGAAACAGCGCTTCGATCAGGGCGATGAACTCTTCATTCTCGATGTCCGCGAACCCCACGAATATCAGATTTGCAACCTCAAAGGCCACCTGATCCCGTTGGGCGAACTGCCTCGCCGCGTTCATGAACTCGATTCTTCCCACGAAATTGTGGCGCATTGCCGCAGTGGCAAGCGATCCGCGCAAGCCGTTGATTTCCTGCGCAAGGCCGGTTTCCGCAAGGTCTTGAATCTACGCGGCGGCATCCTCTCTTGGTCCACAGAAGTCGATCCCACGGTGCCGCGCTACTGAGCTCGCGGAATCCATGCTCACGTTTCTATTCTTAACTGTAGCGCTGGCTTTTATGCCAGCGCTGTTTCTGGGATCTTCCTATACACGAGTCCGTACATGCAGCCGTTTTACATGCAGCCGTTTTCTTGTCTTTCCTCGTATCTCTGGTTATCGTGTTAGAGCTTCTCGTCTCGCAGCTATTCAACGGAGGAATTCATGGCGGGTACAAAAGTAACCATTTTCAGCAACGGACCTCTTCGCGTAGAAGGTGATTTTGAGATTGTCGATCAGGAGGGCAAGGTTTTTGGCCTCGGCGGCCGCACCGCCATCACCCTTTGCCGCTGCGGACATTCCGCCAATTCTCCTTTCTGCGACGGAACCCACAAGCGCCAAGCTTTCGCCAGCCCCGTGGCAGCTCGCGACCTGCCTCCGCCTGCGCCAAAGCCCTGAAACCGTGAGTCATCCCAACGTGAGACAGTCTCACTGTGAGACTGTGTCCCGTTTGGGCATTGACTTGTCCAAACCCCTGCTAACTAACTGGATACACATATGATATTGTCCCAAAATAAGACGGTTTTCGTCGTATTCCCTGTCTCGCCACGGTCTCAAGTGTGACACCTCGTCTCAGAGTCGAAAATAAACTCCTTCCTTGCAGCAACTTATAACCCATATTTTCCCCGCTAAAAAGGGCCTGCACGTGCAATTACCCGTTGTTGTAGGGTTTCTTCGGCATTTGGGGGCTATGTTGGGCGATTGGGCGACAATCACGGGGTTTCTCAGGAAGGATCGTGGCAAGCTGCCCGTTCTCGGCTATGCTGCCGTAGCCGCTGCGTTCCTCGCCGCCGTCTTCTATGCCCGCCAAGTCCACATCTCGAGTTCCCCTAATACGTATCTGTACCTTGAAGTTGGTGGCTCGCTGCTCTGTTTCTGCTATGCCGCTAATGCACTGGTACGCTTCCGAGGCACGCACGACCGCGTCGCCCTCATCCTGGCGTTTGGCTTCGTTCTTTCCGGGATGATCGAGACCATCGGTTATTTCGGTCTCACGGATTATCTGCACGCCGGCCCCGTCGCCCTTTCTCGCGTTCCCATGGGCTGGATGGTCGGCCGCACCCTGCTCGCCGTACTTCTCCTCGCCGCCCTCGGCGTCGAACGATTCCTGCCCACGTCTCGCCAACCCAGCCGTGAGACGGCCGGTGCGTTGTTCGTCGTTGCTGTCGCTGCGTATGTCACCAGCGCTGCGTTTATCGCTGCTCCTGCTACGCCTGCGGCAAAGGCCGGAGCTTTCCTGTCTCGTCCCTGGGAATTGTTGCCCGGTGGTTTGTTCCTGCTGGCAGCGTATTTTTTCTATCGCCGGTTCAAAGCGGCCAAGAAGGCAGAGGACGACGCGTCCCTCTACGACTATTCGCTGTTTCTCGTCGCCCTGCTGAATGTGGCTTGCCATGTCGCCGCGTTGTTTTCTCGGCGGCTGTTTGATGGCCCGTTCTTTCTTGCCGAACTTACTAAAGTCGTGAGCTACGGAATCATGCTCAGCGCAGCCTTGATCGATCAAGCTCGTTTGTTCGATCAGGTTCGCAACATGGCCGTCAGCGATCCATTGACCGGCCTGGCCAATTATCGCCGGCTTCTGGCTGTCATCGAATCGGAGCTCGACCGTTCTCGCCGCACGCGCCGCCCTTTCAGCGTCGTCCTTCTGGACATGGACGGCTTGAAAGCCATCAACGACCGCTACGGCCATCTGGTTGGCAGCCGCGCTCTGGTTCGCCTCGGCAAAATTCTCCGCAGCCATTCGCGCGCTATCGATACCCCCGCCCGCTATGGCGGGGACGAATTCGCTCTGGTTCTGCCTGAGGCTCCGAAAGAGATTGCTGCTCGTGTCGCTTCTCGCATTCGGGAACGCCTCTCCACGGAAACGGAGGATCCCGGCCTGTCCGTCAGCGCCGGCATCGCCGCTTTTCCGGAAGATGGCGACACGCCAGAAAAGCTCTTGGGTGCCGCGGATCGCATGCTCTATCGCATGAAGCACCGCGGCAATTCCAATTCCATGAATTCCATCACGCGCATCGCCGCGTGCCTGTGAGGAAATGCAAATGATGCCTCCCAGGAATAACCACTCGCTTCCACGTCGGGAAAGTCGCATTCCGATGGAGATTCCCGTGGTCCTCGATGGACACCGGCAAGTTCCCGGTGCTGAGTCGACGTTTACTGAAAACGTTAGCGCCAAAGGGGCACGCGTCGTCAGCGTCCGCCGCTGGGACAAAGATTCCCAGCTGGTTCTCGCCTCGCGCACCGGAGAGTTTCGTTCTGCAGCTCGAGTGGCCTACTGTCAACCAGTCCGTGGCGACGGCTACGTGATTGGCCTGGAGTTCCTCGAGCCCAAGGGGCGATGGGTAGTCGAATCTGCGAATTAGCTTGACGAATCCAGGCAGGCGGACGGGAGGGAACCACTGGAATATTCTTCAAGGAAGAAGTTACTAGCGCAAGAAAGCGCCGTACGGACAAAAAACCGTTCGGCGCTTTCCCTTTTTAGGGTTACATCGTTTCCACGCTGAGCTTCGCGTCGGCATTCTTCCACGCGGCGTTAAACTGCGCTTCCACCCATGCTGCATCCGACGCATTGCCTTGTGCCTGCAACGCCTGCATCAATCCGTAAAGCGAGCGGGGATTGCGTGGATTCTGCTGCAGGTCCACGCGAAACACAGCCTCCGCCTCGGGCGCTTTTCCCGCGCCAAGCAGCGCGGCACCAAGCGATTCGCGCACTGGGTAATACCAGTCTGCGGGTTCGTCGTAGTTCAGCGTGTCCTGAATACCCACCGCCTTTGTCCAATGCTCGATGGCTGCGTCCTTCTGGCCCTTGGCCGCCGCAATTCGCGCATCCACCGTATGCGAGGCCACACCCAGCACGTCTTTCGCCTTGTTCATTTCGCCGAAGTTTGCGTCTGCAGGGAACGCGCCGGCTTCTGCCACAAATAGTTCACGCTCCTTTTCCGCCTCTGCGATCTTGCCGTTTGCCGCAAGCGCCAGCGCTCGCGAGTATCTCCACATCACATGCGTTCCCGCCAACTCTTTCATCGGCTCTGGCCGTGACATTACTTCCTGCCACTTCCCAAATCGCACATCCACCCAGATGGGCGCCATGATGAAGCCATCGAGCATCGGCATCATCTTTGCGTGCGGCATCAACCGCGCCGCCATGCTATCCGCCGCTTTCCTGGCTTGCGAGTAGTTTCCCTCCATGCTTGCCGCCATCGCTTCGAAGTGCTCGTTGTGGCTGTGGTACATCAGGTCGTACATGCTTCCAACCTGTCCCGCTTTCTGCGCGTAGGAGCTGTCAACCTCTGCGGCTTCTGCGTTGTTGCGCGCTGCCAAATCGAAATCGCCCGTCCGTTCGTAAATGTGTGCGGGCATGTGCACCAGGTGACCCGCCTGCGGAACCATGGTGTCCAGGCGATGCGCGCTCGGCAGCGCCCGCTCGGGATTGGGCGATGCTTCCACGGCGTGAATGTAATAGTGATTCGCTCCTGCGTGATCAGGATTGCGCGCCAGCACGGATTCTAGGACCGCGACGATCTCCAGTGTGTTTTCGGCGGGCTTGCCATCGGCGCCCCAAAGCTTCCAGGGATTCAAATCCATCAGGCTCTCCGCATACATGGTCGCCGCATCCAGGTCGTCGGGATATTTCGCCGAAAGTGCCTTCATCGCGGCCGCGTAGTTCCGCGACAGTTGCTTGTAATCGGGATTTGCGTCGCCCGAGTATCGCGTAGCGAGCGCCGCTACGTAGTCCCTTTCCACCTGCGGGCTGGCGCTCGCGAGTTGCTGCGCCTTCTGAATCGTGTCGAACGCCAGCTTCTCGCGTTCCGCATCCACATTCGAGTTGTAGTTGGGGCCAACCGCCAGCGCAATACCCCACAACGGCATGGCAGAACTGGGATCAAGTTCCGCGGCACGTCGAAACGATCGCGCTGCTTCTTCGTGATTAAAGCCATAAATCAGCGTGATGCCCTGGTCGAAAAATTCCTGCGCCTCTTTGCTCTTTGTGTGAATTGGATGGTGTTGCCGGCCTACGGCGGTAATCGATAGGTCGATGGGCTTTGCTTTCTGATTCTTGTCTTGAGCCGTGGCAAGTGGGACGAGAAGCAGTAGCACCAATAGGCTGTTCACGATTGAGCGCATCGCTGGTTCTTCCTTTCAACGGACTGAACAGGGAAAATCAAAATGAAACGAACCCGAAACAGCAACCTGTTTGGGAGGTTATACCACAGCCGATAGACCGCTACGGCATCTTGGTTCAGCGGCCAAGCTGGGACTCAGAGCGCCGGGCGTCCTCGCAGCATCTCGTCGTAAATCTCCACCATCCGCTCCACCATGCTGTCAGCGGAAAAACTCTCGATTACGCGTGTTCGTCCCGCTTCTCCGAGGTTGCGGGCAAAGTCGCGGTCACGCAAAATGCGCGCCACTGCTTCACAGATTTCTTGCACCTCGGGACCAGACACGATCAGCCCGCTCTTGCCGTCTTCAATGATTTCTGCAAGCGCCCCACGACGGAATGCAATCGAGGGAACCGCGTGCGCCATCGCCGCCAGCAGGGAATTGTTCAACGCCTCAAAGAACGATGGCAGCAGGAACACATCCAACGCCGCGTACACACTCTCCACATCTCTCACAAATCCGGCGAAAATCACCGCGTCGCCCAGCCTCAATGTATTCGTTAGCGCCTCTAGTTCTTTGCGCATCGGCCCGTCGCCCGCCAACAGCAGCCGCGCGCCAGGAAATTCTTTGCGAATTTCCACCAAAGCGCGTATCAGCCATTCCTGGCCCTTGTCCGGCAGCAGCACTCCGGCGCATCCCAGCAAAGGAGCGTCGCCGGCAACGCCCCATCGATGCCGTGCGGCCATGCGCAATTCGGGCGACGTACGTTCCGGAATCACTACGCCCTCATACGCCACCCGCAGCTTGTCTTTTTGCGCACCCGACGCGGCCGCCTGATCCGCAACCCACTGCGAATTCGCAATGATGCAGCTTGCCGCGCGATATCTTTTCTGCGCAATCCAACTTTGCCCCAAGGGATAGCCGACGCGCCGGGAAATCACGAACGGTACTTTGCGCGGCGCCCCCCCCAGCCACGCCGCCGTAACCGCGTGCGCTTCGTTGGCGTGCACCAATTCAATTCTGCCATCCCGCAGAATGCTGCGAATCTTGGATGCCGCGGAGAGTTGCAACGTTCCGCGGCTGACGTGGTGTACGTAAATGTTGGCCTTCCGCGCACGGTGGCCCAGCGACGATCCTTTCGCCGCCACCAGTTCCGCGGCGTGACCTCGCTCGTACAATCCTTTCAACAGCAATAGCGCCTGATTCTGTCCCCCGCGCCACTCCATCTCCAGGTCGACAATCAGCGGTATCATTTCTCACCCGCTTTTCCGCTCTTCTCCGCCTCCACCAGTTTCCCCAATTTCGCGAATTTCAGCCGCACACCACGCGCCGCCATCTGCGCAATCAGCGCTCCACGGTATCCGTCCAGGAACCCGCCGCCCAGGAAAAAGTGGTGGATCCAGCTCCAAGGCGTGGCCAGCCACATCGCGCCTCGCCAGTTTCGCCGCCCTTCGGCAAACATTTCCTGTGCGATGGCGGTGGTATACTTGTCCAACTTTGCCTCGTGCTCCGCGAACGTGCGAATGGTGTAGTGCAGCAGATCGCCGCGCAGTTTCCCTGCAGCCCCCTCAAAACGCAGCGCGGAATGAATCGCTCCTGAAAAACTCGCCTGGTCGCGCTGGTAGACGCGGCGCTGCCAATCCGGATACCAGCGCGAATGGTGGATCCAGGCGCCCAGATACCAGGTCAGCCGCGGCATCGCGTACACGGAAAACCTCGGAACCGATTCTTTCCACTGTTGCAGCGATTCCTTCAGTTCCTCGCTGATTTCCTCGTCCGCATCCAGCAGCAGAATCCAGTCGTTCGAGGAAAGGGAAGCGGCGTAATTCTTCTGGTCAGCATGATTCGTGAACGCCCGCGCATACACTTTGGCGCCGAATTCCCGCGCGATCTCCGGCGTGCGGTCCGCGCTTCCGCCATCCACAACTACAATTTCATCGGCGATTCCCTGGGCGGATTTCAAGACCCGCGCGAGATTTCTCTCTTCGTTTTGCGCCACGATGCAGACAGTCAGGCGATTCATCTCTCCGCAGGACGCTACCACTGTTATGGGATTATCTCAATTCTCGGCGGGTTCGCTTGCCGGCTTGGTGCGCAGCTTCACCAATATCGTCGTTGTTCCCAGGCGGAATGAGGCGCCATCCTGCAGCACCGCGGCGCGCACGCGCTCTTCTCCGAAAAAAGTGCCATTCGTCGAGTCCAGATCCTTCAAGTTGACGAATCGGTCGCGTACTTCCAGCAGACAGTGATGCCGTGACACTTCCGGATCGCTCAAAGGCAGGTCCGATCCCGTTCGGCCAATCACCAGGCGTGGCTCAAGCAGCGTAAACGTCTTTCCTTTTTCTGGCCCGTCCGTAACCGTAAGGACTACATCGGCCTTCGCCGGCAATTGCAGGCCCTCAGCGGCAGGAGGCAACTTCAGCGTTGCGGTAGCAGCGTCGCTTCTGGCGAACGATGGCATCGGCGAGATCACCACGGTCTGATCCGCGCGGCGCTTGATCGTCACCACCGTCACCTGTCCGCATCGGGTGCAGCGAAATTGCACCTTGGCATATTTCGCCACTACCGTATCGTTCAGCAAATGCTGCTGCCCGCAATGCGTGCACGCGGTCTGCATACCCACAAAGTTAGCACGCCGGCGGCGCTCCGCGACGCGTTCTCCTAACCGGTTTGCGGCAAACGTCACTTGGCGCTAGGCGCACGGCGGCCCCCGGTCAGCTGTGCTACGATGGTAGTTTCTAATCCATGCAGGAGAGCGCTAGTGTCTGAACATATTTCGCGCAAAGAACTGAAGCACGACAAAGTCCGGGAGACCTTCGAACACGGCGCCGAGGCCGTTCTTTCACACACCCGTATCGCTTCCATCGCACTGATCGTCGCAATTGTGCTGGCCTCCGGTTACCTGGGTTGGAAATTTTATTCCGACCGCCAGAATAATCAGGCGCAAGCCCAGCTCGACGAAGGCATGCGAATTTTCAACGCCCCTCTCGCGGTTCCCGGGCAGCCGTCGATTCCGGGCGAGCCCACGTACTCAGATTCGATCCAGCGCGAAACAGACGCGCAGGTCAAGTTCGCGGCCGTCGCCAACAAGTTTCCCAGCACCAAAGCAGGCAAATTGGGCCGCTACTATTCCGCGCTCTGCTTGATGGATCTCGACAAGCTCAACCAGGCTTCCGAAGAGTTGAACCGCTTGGATGCCGGCTCCGACAAAGAACTTTCCGCCCTGGCGCAATACCAGAAGGCTCTTATCGCCGAACGTTCCGGGAAGAATGATGATGCCGTACGCCTGCTGCGCGCGCTTTCCACCACCGGCGCCGTACTCGTTCCCAAGCCCCTGGTCCTTCTTGAGCTCGCCGGCCTTCTGCGCGCCAGCGATCCCAAAGAAGCCACCAACATTTACGAGCAGTTGAAGAAGGAATATCCGAATTCGGCAATTGTGGACGAAGCAGACCGCGGGCTCCAGAGCGTTTCGCCGAAATCCTGACGCGCTCGTCCTCCTCCACTTTTGCTGCGGGAGGTTTCCGCCATCGAAAACCCTCAAGCAACCGCGCCTTGGGCGATGCAAGCGGCTGCTTCCCGCGGCCGGCGCTTTCCTGAATTGCCACACCCGTACCGCAGCGAGTATGCGCGCGATCGCGACCGCATCGTGCATTCCCGTGCGTTTCGACGCCTCGAAGCCAAAACGCAGGTTTTCACCACGCGCTTTTCCGACCACTTCCGCAATCGCCTGACACACACTCTGGAGGTGGCACAGATTGCGCGCACCGTTTCCGCAGCGCTCGGTTTGAACACCGAACTGGTGGAGACTCTCGCGCTGGCTCACGACATCGGCCATCCGCCGTTTGGACATTCCGGCGAAACAAAACTAGACCAGCTGATGCAGCGCTATGGCGATCGCTTTAACCACAACCTTCACGCGTTGCGCATCGTTGAGCAGTTCGAGCACCGCTATCTCGACTTCAGCGGGCTGAATCTCACGTTTGAAGTTCGCGAAGGCATCCTCAAGCACTCTCACGATTACACTCTTGCCGAAGCGCCGGAGCTCTCTGAGTACCTTCTGGATCTGCGTCCGCCCCTGGAATCCCAGCTAATCGATTGGGTCGATGAAATAGCCTATAACACCGCGGATCTCGACGACGCGCTGGAAGCCAAGCTTCTCAATCTCGAAGTTCTTTGTCACCAGGTACCATTCTTCGGTGATATCTATCTCAAAGTAGAAGCCTCCCATCCCCACGCCAGGACGCAACTCAAATTCAATGACGCGCTGCGCCAGGTTGTCGATTTGCTCGTTAGCGATTTGATCACCAACACCGAGCACTTCGTCAAACAAGCGGGCGTTCGTTCTGTCGATGACATTCGCCATGCCCCTCAACGCCTGGGCCGCTTCAGCGACTCCGGGCGCCAACAGAACGCTCAACTCAAGCAATTCTTGTTCTCCCACATTTACAATCATCCGATGATTACCGAAGATTGCGAGCGCTCCATCCACTGCCTCGAAGAGCTTTTTGCTTTCTATCTGCACCAGCCGCGCTCCATGCCCGAGTCCTTTGAAGACATGACCCGCACCAACCCTCGTCATATCATCGTTTGCGACTACATTGCAGGCATGACCGATCAGTTTTTGCTTCGCCAGCACCACGAGCATCTTGGTTCCGCCCCCAGCCCGCCCAGTCCTGTCGCCCATTTGCCGTAACCGTTACAATGTATTCTCCGTTTGGAGTAGCCTCCATGCGTCTTCGCGTTTTCTTACTTCTGAACGTTCTCTCGTGGTTCTGCGTACAAGGTGCGCTCGCCCGACCGCAAATCCCGGGCCTGTCCTCTCCACCGGCAGCCGCCGCGTCCGCGCAACCTGCCACCCCCCCTGATGCGCTGGGTCGCGACAACCCACGTGGTTGCGTCCTCGGTTTCATCAAGGCGGCACAAGACGAAAAGTACAACATGGCGCAGCAATACTTCGAACCTCCGGCGAGGCAACGGCGTGAGTCCGAGGAAGAGGAAAGGGAACTTGTCAACCAGTTACTGACGATTCTCAACCAGAAATTTGCCGGTGCTTTGGATGTCGTCAGCCGTGACGCGCTTGGTCACCTCGACGATGGTTTGCCTCCCGACCAGGAACAAATCTCCGGCGTTTTTGGGGGCGTCCAGCCTTTCCCGATAATGCTCGTCCGCCGCGAAGACGAGCAGGGCCACAAAATTTGGCTGTTTTCCCGCCAGACGCTCGACCAGGTGCCCGAATACTACGATTCCTTGCAGTTTCCGGAATTCGAAAAGAAAATCCCCAAAACCCTGGTTACCCATCGCCTGCTGTCCATGCCCTACTGGCAGTGGATCGCCATTTTGTTGTTTATTCCCGTGGCGCTTGCTTTGGGCCGCGCCATTACTCTTCTCATCGAGCTCGGAGTCAAATACTGGCGCAAGGCTCGTCGCATGCCTCCGTTGCCGTCCGCCGCCTTCCAGAGCATTGGACCAGGCACTCTCGCTTTCGCGGCAATGTTTCACTTTTATTTTGTCGGCTATATCGGTACTTCGCTTCTCTATCGCCTTTATTACCGTCGCGTCCTGGTAGTTCTTCTATCCATCGCTTTTTACTGGATCTTGATTCGGTTAACGCGATTCCTGTCCTCGCGAATCGGCGCAAATCTGGCTCTTCGCGGCCGCGCCGCGGAACGCTCGATCGTTTCTCTGGTGCGCCGCTTCGTCGAGGTGGTGATCTTTGTATTCATCACACTGCTGGTATTGCATAGCCTGGGTTTCGACGTCACCACTGCGCTGGCTGGCGTCGGAATCGGCACTCTTGCCCTTGGTCTTGGCGCGCAGAAAACTTTTGAAAATGTTTTCGGCGGCGTGTCTGTGTTGTTTGACAAAGTGATCCTCGTGGGCGACATCTGCAAAGTCAACAATCAGACCGGCGTCGTCGAGGACATTGGCCTGCGCTCCACCCGCCTGCGTACCGGTGAACGCACCCTGCTTTCCATTCCCAACGGCATCATGGCCTCCGTCTCCGTTGAGAATCTCCGCTTCCGCGACAAGTTTCTTTGTCAGCAGACTATCCGCCTTCGTTATGATCTGGCTCCCGATCACGTCCGCAATATCCTGGAGGAAATTCGCCGTCTTCTCCTCGACGATCTCAAGGTCGAAGATTCTTCGGCTCGAGCGCGACTCTTGCGCTTCGGTGACTATGCAATCGAGATCGAGTTGTTTTGCTATATTCTGGAAACCGATTACGTTGCCTATCTCGCCAGCCAGGAGGACCTGCTTCTGCAGGTAATGACGGTACTCGAAAAGTCCGGCGCGGTTCTGGCCTTGCCAACACAGACGACGCTTGTCACACAGGATTCCTGGTTTGACCCGAAGAAGGGCAAGGAAGTCACTGAAAAAATCGATGTGCCGAAGGCGGCCGGAACGCAGACTCCGGGCTAAAGGGAATCTGCTTTTCCTTGGCATCCAAGGATCTCGCCGAGCCGCGATTAGTTCGCGAAGGTGTTGCAAGCGGCGATCGAGCCGCTATCCATCCCCTTCTGGAACCAACTCATCCGCTGCTCCGAACTTCCATGCGTGAACGTCTCCGGCTGCACGCTGCCCCGCGTCATCTTCTGAATGTGATCATCGCCCACCGCCGATGCTGCCCCCAGCGCTGATTGCACATCGCTCGGGTCCAGCAGTCCGCGCTGCTGCGTGGAGTGCGCCCACACGCCAGCCAGGCAATCCGCTTGAAGCTCCATACGCACAGACAGCTGGTTGCCGGCCTGCGGATTGCGCTGTTGCAGCTGACGAACTTTGCTCTCGATGCCCGTTAACTTCTGCACGTGATGCCCAATTTCGTGCGCCAGCACATACGCTTGGGCAAATTGTCCCGGCGCTCCGAAGCGCTGCTTCAACTCGTCGTAGAAGCCCAGATCGATGTACACCTTTTCGTCGCCCGGGCAATAAAACGGACCAGTCGCGGACTCGGCGCCTCCGCAAGCCGACTGCGTGTAGCCGCGAAATAAAACCAGCTTTGCGTGGCGATAGGGCGTACCGGCCTGTGCCGGCAGCACCTGGTCCCAGGTTCTCTGCGCGTCGTCCAGAACGAACGACACGAATTGCACCAGCGGCTTTTCCTGTTCGTCGCGCGCGGGATTTGGCTGTGAAGCCACTGACGATCCTGTCGAAGGGCCGGCCCCTCCGCCGAGCAGCGCGAAGAAGTTCTGCTTAAAGATCAGGCTCAGGACAAACAGGATAATCACCCCGCCCAGCCCTATGCGCATCCCGCCTCCGCCAAATCCGCCGCCAAAGCCCCCGCCGCCCTGATCGCGCCGATCCTCCACGTCTTGACTGCTTCCGCCAGGTGTCCACCGCATGGCTGGATCTCCTTGCTTGCAGATAAACTTTTCCGCTGGTTTGCGTTCGGGGCGGGTGAAACCTCATAAATCCTATCACCGTTTCTTTCTCGTCGATGCGGAATCTGCTGCGTGCCTTGGTGAACTTTGCTGCGGCAAGTCGTGTTCTGCCAAATCGATTTATTTAGGCCCAGCTGCGTTTTCGCTGGCGACGCAGCTCGGCAAGCCGCCGTGATTGTCCAAAGAGTTTTCTAATATTGTTTTCCTTGACACCTTCCATTTGGAGTTTTATATGAAAAGGAACGCCCGCCCTGAGCAGCCACCGGATTGGTGTCCATTCTGTCCCCTCTTTCGTTTGGCTACACGCGAAACAGTAAAGGGAGAAACGAGCAATGATCGGAGAACGTTTGCGAACTTTGCGCAAAGAGAAGAACCTTTCGCAGGGTGACATTGAGGAGCGCACCGGCTTGCAGCGGTGTTACGTATCGCGCGTGGAAAATGGCCACACCATTCCCTCGCTCGAAACGCTGCAAAAAATGGCCCTGGCCCTGGAAGTTCCTCTATACAAATTTTTTTACGAAGGGGAAGAACCTCCGCAAATGCTGCCTTTGCCGGTGCTCAAGAAAAGAGCTGCGGACGACTGGGGTTTCTCCGGCAAGTGGGGACAATTTTTGGGCCGCTTGCGTTCCTTGCTCGGCAAGATGGAAGAGCACGACCGCCAACTCCTCCTGTTGATGGCCTACAAAATGGCCCGCAAACGCTAACCAGATCTGCGTTGAACCGCACAATTCCTGAATAAGCTGCCCTCCGGGCGGCGATGTACAGGCCGCCAAAATATCCACATCCCGTGAAGACCATGCTCGCCTGTAAGCGGCTGCGAAAGAATCGTTTGACAAAGTGTATGTGAGACACCTATTATGGTGTCAATAAGACACTTTAGGAGGTTCTCATGTTTGCCATCCGTTTCATGAAATCCGCTCCCACTTCCTATGTCCTTCATTTCCAAAACGGCCGGCTCCATCGGGAAGGCCCCGGTCTTTCTTTCTTTTACTACGGCCCCACGTCAACAATCGTCTCTGTGCCTTTGGCAAGTGCCGATATCCCCTTCGCGTTTCAGGAAAACACCGCCGATTTCCAGTCCGTCACCATTCAGGGCCAGTTGACTTATCGCGTCGCTGACCCCAAAAGGCTGGCAGGCTTGCTCGATTTCAGCATCAATCCGCAGGGAGCTTACCGCTCGGAGGACTTTCGGAAACTGCCCGAGCGCCTCGTGCACTCCGTGCAAACTCTCATGCAAGCTGAAACGCAGAGGTTTGTCTTACGAGATGTTCTAACTAGCAGCGGCCCGTTGGGCAAGTCGGTATTCGCCGCCTTGCAGTCGTCCGAACTTGTAACGCAACTGGGTGTCGAAGTGCTGAACCTTTCGCTGCTTTCCATACGCCCTACGCCGGAGATGGCAAAGGCTCTGGAAGCGGAGGCTCGTGAAGCTCTGCAGCGGCGTTCCGATGAGGCTATTTATGCGCGGCGCAACAACGCTGTGGAGCAGGAACGCCGCATTAGAGAGAGCGAACTGAACACGGAGATCGCCGTGGAGGAGAAGCAGCGGCAGATTCGCGAAACGCGCATGGCCGCGGACATCGCAATTGAGCAGCAGCGCGCTGCGCTGATGGATACCCGCATCGAAAACGAGCGGAAGGAAACAGACAGCCGGGCCTATGCGCTGGAGGAAACCCTAAAACCAGTGCGCAATATGAATTGGAAAGCGCTGATGATGTTGTCGCAGAACGGCGGCGACGCCAAAAACGTAATCGCCCTGGCATTTCAGGAAATGGCCTCGAGCGCGCAGAAGATCGGCGTGCTGAACATTTCGCCCGACTTGCTGCAATCGTTGATCGCTCCGGCACCCGTGGCTTCTTTGCCCTCAAAAGGGAAGTAAGCCATGAACAAAGCATCCCATGCCGCAAAGCGCAGCCCCGGCTTCGAGCAAATCGTTCTGGTTGTCCGCAAAACTCGTCTTGCCGAACTGATTGAACGATTTAATACCAGAGCGCAAGCCAAGTTCTACATCGAACATGCCGGTGGTGATTTTTCCGAATATGAGCTCGAGGACGAGGTCTATCGGAAGTCAGCCGAGGTGGTTCGCGCATCTCTCGAAGTCGGATTGAAAGTTCAGGTGATCGACCGAGTTCTCGTGCCGACCTTTTCCTTTCTCCCCGTCGACCTCATTGTCACCTTGGGCCAGGACGGACTGGTGGCTAATACCGCAAAATACGTCGGTCTCCAACCAATCATCGCCGTCAATCCCGATCCCGAAAGGTTCGACGGCATTCTGCTTCCGTTCCTGCCGCAACAGGTGCCGTCTGCACTCGGCAAGGTCATGGATCTTTGCGCTAACATTCGTTCAATCACGCTCGCCGAGGCCAAACTCAACGACGGCCAGCGGTTGCTCGCTTTCAACGACCTATTCCTCGGCGCAAATTCTCATGTCTCGGCGCGATATCGCATTCAATGGACTTCGCAGCAGGAGGAGCAGTCCTCAAGCGGAGTTCTTGTCTCGACGGGCGCGGGTAGCACTGGCTGGATGTCCTCCGTTTTCAACATGGCCTCCGGCGTCGCCGCTTTTTCTGGTGGGCCCCCACTAAAAACAATGCGGCTCGATTGGGAAGACCCGCGGCTGCTCTTTGTTGTGCGCGAGCCCTTCATCAGCCGCCATTCCAGGGCAAGTGTCGTTGCCGGACGTGTTGATTTCAAACGCC
This sequence comes from Candidatus Acidiferrales bacterium, assembly GCA_963826335.1. Taxonomy (GTDB): domain Bacteria; phylum Acidobacteriota; class Terriglobia; order Acidiferrales; family UBA7541; genus Acidiferrum. The sequence continues at coordinate 161,518 of CAWGXB010000016.1, forward strand.
CGTTGGTGCTTGAATCCTTGATGCCATCTGGCGGAGTGATTTTCAGCGATGGAATGGAATCCGACTTTCTGCAATTTAACTCTGGCGCCGTGGCCACCGTTGGTCCGGCTTCAGAGACCGCACAGCTGGTTGTCGGGTGAATGAATGGAAAAGCTTCGCGTTGCCGTCGATATCGTGGTCTTCACAATCAAGGAACGTTTTCTCAATATTCTTTTGGTCAAGCGCGGGGTACCACCGTTTCTTGGCCAACACGCCATCCCCGGAGGATTCTTGCGCGAACAAGAATCGCTGGAGGATGCAGCGCTTCGCGAACTCTACGAAGAAACTGGCGTCCGGCATGTTTTTCTCGAGCAACTGTATTCGTTCGGAGATCCGCGCCGCGATCCACGAGGCCGCGTCATTACCATCGCGTATTACGCCCTGATTTCATCGGACAAAGTGTCCCTGGTTGCGGGGGCGGATGCCGCGGAGACCGGTTGGTTCCCCGTTAAAAATCACCCGGTGTTGGCCTTCGACCACAAGGAAATACTGGAATATGCCGTGGAGCGCTTGCGAAACAAATTGGAATACACCACGGTTGGCTTCCAGTTGCTCCCCAAGAAGTTTACCTTAAGTGAGTTACAGGCCGTGTACGAAGCGATCCTTGGTCGACCGCTGGACAAACGAAATTTTCGCCGGAAACTTGCTTTGCTGGGAATCCTGACGCGGCTGCGCGAATGGCGCCATACCGGCCGAAAACCGGCACAGCTCTTTCAATTTTCCGCTGCCAATTTTGAAAAACTAAAGGATAGAGGAATCTTTTTTCCGTTCTAGCACTAGTGCAACTTGGCGGCTTCGGCGCGGGCTTGTTTCAGAACTGGTATGTCCGGGTCGGCATTTTTCCAAATTTCGAAAAACTTCAGATACGCGGCTTTGGCTTCGGCCGTAAAACCGGATTGCACTTCCGCCCGAGCTTCGCCAAGTTTTGCAACCGGACCTGACCAACAGTTTCCGATGATGCCGGGGTTTTGTTCGATCTTCTCGAATTCCACCAGCGCGTGCGCGCCTTGCTGAAGGCCCAGAAACGCCTCGCCTCGCAAGTACACCGGAATCATGCAGGAATCGCTCAAGTTTCCGGTCAACTGGCCCATCTCGTACGGCGCGACCACTTCGAGAAGTTGCACCGCTTCCGAGTTTTTCTTTTGATAGATGGCGGTTTGCGCGCGAACCACCGGCAGCCACGCTTTCTGAATCGCGGTGTTCGAGACGTATAGCGCGCGAAGATCGTCGGTAATCTCCTGCGCCTTTGCCTCGTCCCCTGCGCGAGCGAGCACCAACGCAGCTAAGGCGCGAACGTCCTTGCTGGTGGGCGCAAGCTTCAGCGCTTCTTGCGCATCTTTGCGCGCCTCCGCAGAGTTGCCGAATACCGCTTCGCGCATTCCCGCTTCCACTTCCCAGGTTGCCGCCGATTCCGGTAACTCCGCTTTCTGCGCGGCCGCCACGGCTCGTTGCGTAAATTCACGCGCTTTTTGCAGTCGCCCGGAATACGCCTCCGTGTCGGACTGCGCCGCGAGCAGCGCATCTTCACCATTGGCTTTTCCCGCGGCCCAGCTGACCTGCTGTTGCATCAGCGCGTCGTCGTGTTTCAGGAATGCCAGTGAATACATATTGGCATGCAGTGCGGGATCGTCAAGGTTCCGGCTGAATCCCTCGCGAAGCACCTCCTCCGCTTCGTCCACGCGTGCCAGCGCCAACAGCGCCGTGGAGTAGTTTTCGTACCACGCCGAAGAGTCTGGATCGATTTTCAGCGCCGCCTGGGAATATTTCGCGGCTTGCTCGTAATCTCCGACGACGAAATATTCGCTGGAAAGATTTCCCAGCGCCACATCGTCGCGCGGGTATGCGCGGATATATTCCTTGTAGCCTTCGATGGCTTTCTCCACGTCGCCTTGCGCCAGATCGTAGTACAGCGTAGTGATGTTCAAACGCTCGCGCAGAGTTTGCCGGTCGCCCGCTTCATAGGCCTGGCGGATTTCCTCGCTGGCCTGAGCCATCTGGTTCAGATTGTAGTAACTGACGGCCAGCCCGGAGCGTGCCAGTGCGAATCGTGAATCCAGATCGATGGCCTGCTTGTAATAGCGAACTGCCTCCAAGTCGCCGTTGTCGCGGATGGCCCTGCGGGCATCTTCGTAGGCCTGCAGCGCCGCTGGAATAGGGGTAGTAGCGCGCTCCAATGGACAATCGAGCTTCGTGACGGATTCTCTGCTTTCGCCGAGATCCTCGCGCAGTTTTGCCGCCGCCACTCCCACGTGGTGAATCAGCAAATCCTTGCGTGGAGCGGAAGCTTCTTCGCGAGCCATTCGCGCGTTGTCGCCGCAATGGTGAACTTCAAGTTGCACGGAATAGATTTCGCCGGCCCGGCTGATTGTTCCAGTGAGATATGCTTTCGCGCCCAGGGGATCGCAGAGTGCGGCAGTCAGCGTCGCGTCCATTCTCTGTCCCGCCGGCCGGTCCATCTTTTTCAGCGCCGTTCTGGTTTTTTCTTCTGAAAGCAGATTCAGCAACGGCGACTGGGCCAAAGAAACACGCAGAGCTTCACGAATGGAGCCGTCGAAATCTTTTTCGCCGCTTTCATTGGCAAGATCGCCCACCAGCAGAAAATCTTCACTGCTGAGCGCGGCGGGCCGGTGCCACCACCAGTAACCCGCACACAGGAAGGCGAGGACGACCGACGCGGCGGCAAATAGGAGTTTTGTTTTCATCGGAATGGTCGAGTGCTTAGGCCCAATCTACGATACTTCTCGCCACTGGCTATGAGCTTTTCGCGGGCCTTGTGCTCAACGGTGAACTTGCCGTCTGGCAAATATTGCACCCTCGGTATCTACCCACTTTCCCTCATGCGGAACTCGTCAAATTAAGGGTAGAATGCAGACGAATGACGCTTGATACCGAGCGCCGCAAGGAAAGCCGGAAGCGCCCTCCCAGCCTGGTGTACGTGGAGTTGGCCTCCGCCAATGGCGGCATGATGCGCGACATCTGCGAAGAAGGCTTCGCGATGCGCGCGATGATGCCCTTGCGCATTGGTGACTCTACTCCCTTCGCGTTTTCTCTCGATGCGTCCACGCGATTTGAAGGCTCCTGCCGGGTGCTCTGGGTCGAAGAAGAGGGACACGTCGCAGGCTTGAAATTCACGAATGTCTCGCCGCAACTTCTGCAGCAAGTGCGCGTGTGGCTGGCGGAAGAAGAAACGGAACCAGAACAGTCGTCGATAGCGCCGACCCGAGAAGTGAACACACTGGATGAATTGCGCGCCGAACTTCGCGGTGTGAAGCCGCGCACAGAAATTCCGCCTCCGAAGGTTCCCTCGGTCGAGAAGGTGCCGAGGGAAATTCTCCAAGCAGAAACGCCACGAGTGGAAAGTCCAATCGTTGAGCGTCCGCGCGTGGAGCCTGCGCGCATCGAACCTCCACGAGTTGAACCTCCTCCGTTAATTGAACCTCCGCAAGTCGAGCTTCCACGTGTTGATCTTAGGCGAATGGAGATTCCTCGCGTCCAGGAACCAACTCCCATGCCGCGGGCAGAAGAAAAAATAAGGGAGATGCCGACGGTGGAGGAGATGATCGCCCCGCCGGCTTCTCGGGGACTGGGAGAAATCACATCGCGATCGCCGGAAGAAGAAGAGTACGAGTCTGTGCAGCCGGAAGCGCCCACCTTCGCCGAGCGTTTCTCTTCTCAGTTTGAGGAAGCCATACAGGATCCTCCGGCGTTTCAACCGTTGCCGGAATTGCGGGAGCCTGGACTGCTGGAGGCGCGCGCGCCGCGGGTGGATTCCAGCACGGTTTCGCTCGCGATTCGCATCTTGATTTTCCTCGCGCTCATCGCGGCAGGAGTGGTTTTCCATCGAGACTTGGGGAACGGTCTGATCTGGTTGGGCTCGAAATTATCGGGCGCGGGCCCGCAAACCGCTTCGGTTCCGGAAAGTCCGGCAAATGCTGTGCCAGCGCAGCAGACGCCGCCGCCCACGCAGCCTCCTGTCTCGTCTCCCGATACACCTCAGAATTCATTGCCAACCACCGAACTGAAACAAACAAATCCGGCGCCTTCATCTACGGAAACAAAAAAGCAAGTCAACCCGCCTGCCGTTGCGACCGCGAATCCTGCGAATGTGGTCGCGAAGCCGAAGAATCCGGCTTCATCCGTCCCTGCGACGAATAAGGCACAGGCTCAAAAAACTGGGAACGAGCCGGAGTTCGAGGCTGGAGAGCAGGAATATTCGCAAGCGCAGGAGATCCTGAAAAGTGGGGATAGCGAAGGCGGATTTCAGAAAGCCGTCAGGCTGTTGTGGATTGCCGTGGAGAAAGGAAACGCCAAGGCGGAGGTTTCGCTGGCAGAGTTGTACCGCACCGGCGAAGGCGTGACGAAGAACTGCGATCAGACGAGAATCCTGTTGACGGCCGCGGCGCGCAAGGGAAACGCGGAAGCGCAAAGACGGCTGGATGCGTTTCTGCGCGAGGGCTGCGAGTAAAGCAGCGGCGAGTTGTTGCAGGCAGAAGAGTTCATCCAAGTAAGAAGTGAGTAGGATCGGAGGGTATTCAACGTGTTCTGTACGAAGTGTGGTTCTGCGCTGACGGCGGATTCGGCTTTCTGTCCAACGTGCGGCACGGCTCTGACGCGCGCGGCGCTGGCAACGCCGACTCCAGGCGCCATGGCGGTTAGCGTACCGGTGCCGGCGAATGTGGGAGTGGCGGGCTTCAGCGCCGCGAGCGGTGGCGTGATTTACGCTGGATTCTGGCTGCGATTTGTCGCTTACCTGATTGACAATCTTTTGATGAGCGTCGGTTTGTGTTTGATCTTCATTCCCCTGGCGCTTGCTACGGGACTTGTCGCGCATATCCAAGCGATCGCGGCAAGTCGCGGCGGGGAACCCGATCCAGGAGCGATTATGGGCATCATGTCCTTGTTCCTGACATTCGCGGCCATCTCGATTCTGCTATCGTGGCTTTATCACGCGTACTTCGAGAGTTGCGATTGGCAAGCGACGCCGGGGAAGCGCGTGTTGAGCATTTATGTCACCGACCTGAACGGCCAGCGGATTTCGTTCATGCACGCCACGGGACGCTTCTTTGCGAAAATCGTCAGCGGGCTGATACCCCTGGGAATCGGGTACATCCTGGCGGGATTTACGCAGCGGAAGCAGGCGTTGCACGACATGATCGCCAGCACGCTGGTGGTGCGCCGGTAGCGGCGGCACAGTTTTAAGTTTACAGTTATCAGTTTTAAGTAAGGAAAGAGCAAAATGTCGGCGCGCCGACATTTTGGAGTGCGGCGGCTTGCCGCCCCTTTTGCGATTGACGCGCGGGCCCTTCGCGGATAACTCGGGAAAAGCTGGATGCGCTGGTAAAGCGAGAGCAAGCTCTCGCACTCCGCAGGAATGTCGGCGCGCCGACATATTAAAGCAAAACATTAACGTAACTTAGTTGATACCCCACCACGCCCCCCCCGGCATCCGCGTATGTGGAGGAAACAAAGGACTTAACGGAGAGTGACCATCGACCGATGCCCAGCGACCGGCGCACCCCCACCCCCGGGTGTTTTGCGGATGTATATCAAAGAAAAGAGGATGCGGGCATCTGAATGCGGATGTATGTGAATCGAATCGGCAGGAGTTAGTGGAGATTTGCGGAAAGGCAGGAAAGGAGCGAGGAGCGGCGGAACACAGAAGGAACGAGCCCGCATGCACACAGTCCACCATAACAGGAAAATTATCAACTGTCAACTAGTATTAATAGGTACAATGTTCGAACGCGCTGTTAGAATGAGGTCCGCAGGCGAGAACCCCAAGAACCCACCCTCAAAAAGCCCAGGGTGGGGCACCTGCACGCAAAATTGGGCGTGCATATTATGCCCGGCCACCCGCCCGCCCACACCCAAAATCTCCAGAAGCTAATACTTGGGGGCGACGCCCAGATTGTAGAAGAGGAACGAGTAGATGTCGGCGGTGGTTTCGATGGCTTTGGTGGTGCTGCTGGCGCCGTGGCCGGATTTGGTGTCGATACGAATGAGCACGGGATTGTCGTGGCTGGCAAGCGCCTGCAGCGTGGCGGCGTATTTGAAGGAGTGCGCGGGAACGACGCGATCGTCGTGGTCGGCGGTGGTGATGAGCGTGGCGGGATATTTTGCGCCCGGGCGAATGTTGTGAATGGGTGAGTAGGCGTAGAGGGCTTTGAATTCATCGGGATTGTCGCTGGAGCCGTAGTCGGCGATCCAGTTCCAGCCAATGGTGAATTTCTGGAAGCGCAGCATGTCCATAACGCCGACCTGAGGAATCGCGACATGGAAGAGTTCGGGGCGCTGGTTCATCACCGCGCCAACGAGAAGACCGCCGTTGGAGCCACCGTTAATGGCGAGATGCTCGGAAGAAGTGTACTTGTTGGCGATAAGCCATTCGGCAGCCGCGATGAAGTCATCAAAGACATTCTGCTTGTGCAATTTGATGCCGGCTTCGTGCCACTTTTCGCCATACTCGCCGCCGCCGCGAATGTTTGCGGATGCAAAGACCAAGCCCTGTTCCAGAAGCGCGAGAACGAGTGGGCGGTAAACGGGAGAGGTGGTGATGTTGAAGCCGCCGTAACCGTAGAGAAGCGTGGGATTCTTGCCGTTGAGCTGAAGGCCTTTCTTGTAGGAAAGGAACATGGGGACGCGGGTGCCGTCTTTGCTTTGGTAGAACACGGGCTTGGTTTCATAGTTATCGGGATTGAAACCCGGAATTTGCGGCGCGCGATAGACCTTGGCGGCGTTGGCGGGAATGTCGTAGCGGAAGATGGTGGGAGGGTAGTTGGGCGAAGTGAAGGAATAGAAAACGAAAGAGTCCTTGGAATTGCCCTGAAAATCGGAAGTGGTTCCAGCGCCGGGAAGATGAACAACGCTCTCCTGCTTGCCCTCGAGGTTCAAAACGTAGACCTGGCTGGCGACATCTTTCAGATAGGTGACGAAAATCTTGCCGCCGGCGACGCTGGCTTGTTCGAGGACTTCGGGTTTTTCCGGGACAACTTCGGTCCAAGTGGCGCCAGCGGGATCAAACAGCAGCAAATGGTTGTTGGGAGCCTGGTGATCGGTCTGAATCAGGAGTTTGCCGCCGATATTGTCGACAACATTGTAGGAATCATCGGTTATTTCGGAGACCACGGGGCTGAAAGTTTTGTCGGATTTGGAGAGGTCGCGATAGTAGATGGCATTGCCGCGCTTGCCCTTGCCGCGGTCAGAGACGCTGAGGATTGCGAAGCGCTCGTCTTCCGTGGTGCCCACGAAATGGAAGCGTTCAGGATTAACCTTGTCTTCGTAGATGAGTTCGTCTTCCGCTTGCGAAGTGCCGACGCGATGGAAATAGACGGTGTGAAAAATGTTTTTGGAAGAGAGTTCATGCGCCGAGTCGGGTGCAGGATAGCGGCTATAGAAAAAGCCATTGCCGGACCAGCCGAGGTTGGAGGCTTTGACCCATTTCAGCGTGTCGGGGAGAACTTTGCGGGAAGCGATTTCCATGACGTGGATTTCCTGCCAATCGGAGCCTCCCGTAGAAATGCCGTAGGCGATATAGCGGCCGTCTTTGGAAATGTCGAAGATGCCGAGGCGCGAGGTGCCGTCTACGGAAAATTTGTTGGGATCGAGAAGCATTTCGGGCCCGGCGTCGAGGCCCTTCTGGATGTACAGGACGTTCTGGTTTTGCAGACCATCGTTTTTGAAGAAGAAGTAGGCGTCGCCACGGCGCAGGGGCGAAGTATATTTGGCGTAGTTGTAAAGCTCTTCGAGGCGATGCTTGACCTGAGCGCGGTAGGGGATTTTGTTGAGGTAGGCGAAGGTAACTTCATTCTCGGCTTTGACCCACGCTAAGGTTTCCGCGGAGTTGTCGTCCTCGAGCCAGCGATAGGGATCGGCGACCTTGGTGCCGTGGTAGTCGTCCACCTGATCGGACTTGCGCGTGGCGGGATAGTTGAGGGACTGCCCGACGGCAGGGAGTGCGGAGAGGCCGATATTTGCGGAGACGATCAAGATCGTAAAAAAGCGCGAGTGGAATGATTGCACGGAAACCTCACTTTGCGGATTGCCCCTCTGATTGTAGTTTCCCCATGCTGGCGGAGGCGATTTGAGCGATAACGATGGTAGGCGGGACAGCGAAGCGAGTCAATGAGGCGCTGAGCAGAGGCGCTGAGCAGAGTGCTGAGCAGAGTCGCTGAGCAGAGGCGGCTGAGCAGAGCGGCGGCAGGTTGACGACCGATTGTGATGGCCACTACCATGGGCTGCTATGAAACGAAGAGAGTTTGTAACAGGTGGCGCGGCGGCAGTGATGCTGAGCGGGATTCCAGTGAGGGCGGCGGAGTTGAGCCAATTCAAGCTGGGCGTAATTACCGACGAGGTGACGCAGGATTTTGAGAAGGCGCTGATGTGGGCGAAGTATTACGGGCTGGGATGGGTGGAGCTGCGATTTCTGTGGAACAAATATGTAACGGATTTGAAGCCTGACGAGGTGAAGCACGCACAAGAGTTGCTGGCCAAGCACGGGATGCGCGTTTCGGTGGTGGACTCGCCATACTTGAAGACGTTGCTGCCGGGGACGACGTCGAAGTTCCATGAAGGGAAAAAGGATCCGCTGCAGAGCGAGTTTGACCGCCAAGGCGAGATTCTGGAGAAGTCCATTGCGCGCGCGACCGATTTTGGAACGGACAAGGTGCGGATTTTTGCGTTTCTGCGCGTCGCTGAGCCCGCGACGGTTTTCGATCGTGTGGCACAGGAGCTAAGCAAAGCGGCGGTAATCGCGCGGCGCGAGGAAATTCGCCTGGTGCTGGAGAACGAGTTTTCGTGCAACGTGGCGACGGGTGTGGAGGGCGCCGCGATGGTGAAGGCGGTGAATTCACCAGCCCTGGGATTGAATTGGGATCCGGGGAATGCGTATGCGGCCGGTGAATTGAAGCCGTACCCGGACGGGTACGATGCGCTGGACAAAAAGCGCATGTGGCACATGCACGTGAAAGATGCGGCGCCAAATCCAAAGGGCGGCGAGGCGGTGTGGATGCCGATTGGCGCGGGAAAGATCGACTATGCGGAGCAATTTCGAGCGCTGCTGAAGAATGACTATGACGGAACGATGTCGTTGGAGACGCATTACCTGAATACGGCGAAGGACAAAGAGGCGTCGAGCCGCGAGTCGATGGAAGGACTGCTGAAGGTGATTCGGAGCGCTTGACGACACGCGAAAGGACATACTTGCCCCTGCAGGGTTACCTGACGGAGAGGCGAAGCTGGCATGCAAGCCAGCGCCACAGGAAGAGTAAAAACCAGCCGCTGCGTTTTTTTGCGTGCACTCCGGGGATACGGTGTTTTTCACACAGGCTGAAGCCTGTGCTACCACGACGCAGGGCGTGAGGTTTGAGTTGAGGTCCTTCGCTTCGCTCAGGATGACAAACGCAAGGCGCGCGTGGACGATGGCAGAGCAAAGTTCTCAGGCCTGAGTTACAGATTCGGATAATCGTGGAGGTTGCGAATGAAGCTAACGAGGAAGGAATTTCTTGCAGCGGGCGGGGCTAGTTTTGCGCTGGCGATGGGTCGACTGGCGTGGGCGGCGGAACAGCGATTGCCACTGGCATTTTCCACGTTGGGTTGCCCTGCGTGGGAGTGGCAGAGAATATTGTCGTTTGCGGAGGCAAACGGATTTGCGGCGGTGGAGATACGCGGGGTGATGGGCAACATGGATACTCCCGCTCGGCCGGAATTTGCGCCTGACCAGATTGCGCAGACGAAGAAGGACATTGCGGCGCACGGGTTGAAGATTGCGTGCGTGAGCAGTTCGTCGGCGATGCATGAGAAGGATCCCGCAAAGCGGGCGCAATCACTTGCCGATGCGAAGCGGTTTATCGATATGGCCGCAGGACTTGGCGCGCCGTATGTGCGTGTGTTTGGAAACAATATCGATGGTCCAAAGGAAGAGATTATCGCGCAGGTGGCGGCGGGAATGCATGAACTGGCCGAATATTCAGGGCCGCGCGGCGTGACGGTGATTATCGAGTCGCACGGAGATTTCACGGATTCGGCGACATTGAAGCAAGTGTTGACGATGGCGAATTCGCCGCATGCCGCGCTGCTCTGGGATGCGCACCACACCTATGCGTCGTCGCACGAAGAGCCGGAATTCACGGCAAAGGAATTGGGCGGGTGGATCCGGCACACACATTTGAAGGATTCGGTGCCCGACGGGAAAGATCGCAAGTACGTGCTGACGGGAAAGGGCGACGTGCCGGTGAAGCGGCAAGTGGATGCGCTGCGCGGTATCGATTACAAAGGCTACTACTGCTTCGAATGGGAAAAGGTGTGGCACCCGGACCTGCTGGACCCAGAGGTAGCGTTTCCGGATTACGTGAAGGTGGTGACAGGGTATTTACAGGAGCCACTGAAGAAACCGGCGGCATAAGTAGCGTTGCCTTAGTAGTGCGTCGAAACAATCACTCGAATAGAATCTTTGCCATCATGCCTTTGTCTTCGTGATTGAGAAGATGGCAGTGGAAGACAGACATTCCTTTAATCACCGGGTCGGTGAAATCCATGATGACATCGACCGATCCGCCAACCCCAACGTTTACGGTGTCGAGCCAGACAGGGTTGGAAATGGGTAGGTCATTTTCCGCGTAGGCCAGGAAATGCACTTGATGAATGTGCATGGGATGCAGTTCGCGGGAGGCGTTCACAATTTTCCAGTGCCGGAAGGATCCGACTTTTGCGCGCACCATTGGCGCGGCGTCAGGAGTGAATTTTTCTCCGTTAATGTAAAAGCCGTTTTTGTCTTCCGTGAAAGTGACGGTGAATCGTGGAGGAGCTTTCTCTTCCGCGGCAAGGTCCAGCTCTTTCACATCAGGGCGCAGTGAACTTTTCGAGAGTTTTGGCGTTGTGTTTGTAGCGGGGCGAGGGGCGATGTCGGCAAGGATCATCGAGGGATTGGGATCGCCATCCGGGCCGGTATCGACGCAACGGGAAATCAAGTGTTGAAGGGAAGCGGCGGTAGGACCGCTGACGATTGCTTCCAGTCGGCCAGCCGGCGGCAACAAAACATGGTCAGCCATCCGCGTCGGATGATGGGGATCGTGCTGAGCGATAGGCATGCCATCCATGGCCACGATTTCAAAGGGCTGGCCTTCCAGTTGCAGATCCACGTAGCGGTCCGCCGAAGCATTCACAATTCGCCAGAACTGGCGTTCGCCGGGAGCAATTTCGATTTGCGGCCGCACGGAACCGTTCACCGTGAATATTTCTTCCGGAGATTCGGGCTTGCCGACGCAAGAATAAGAGCTGAGCGCGACACGCCGCTGCAAATCGGCGGACTGAGGATCCTTGCCGATCGAACGGCCGCGGACAATCAGGATGCGTTCGGGCAGGCCAAGCAGCGAGGGATAGTAGGAATCGATTCCTTCGATGACGAGCGCGCCAGACATGCCGTCGAGGACTTGTCGATGGCTCTCTCCGTGAGGATGAGTGTGATACCAATATAAACCGGGGGAATGATCTTTGGGAATTTGCACGGTGTAGTGGAGCGATTGGCCGGGAGTGGCCATCATGCTTAAGACGTCGTCCTGGGGAGCGTCGGGTGAAACCCTCAAGCCGTGAAAGTGCAAATTGGTCATGTCCATACAGGGAGTGATGGCGCAGCTTTCCAGAGGATGGGTGGGGAGTTCGTTGACGTAAGTGATTTTCAGTTGATCGCCCGGCGAGAGTCGCAAAGTGGGAGCGTTTGGCTGGCCGTTGAAGTAGAAGGAATCTGTTCCATCGCTACGCGCGGCAGCGTGCAGGGTTAAGGAGAGTGTGTGGTCCTTCGCGCGCAGTTCGGGAGGATTCGAGCGTACTCCGGAGGGCTTCGCAGTCAGCGCGAGAAGAGAAAAGAAGACCGACGCCACAATGAGGAAGGCGGCAATGGCGTTGCGTGTAGGAAGTGCGGTGCGGAGCATAGGCCTTCCGATACCCGTCGATTCCGTCACTACTTGGATTGTCGAAGGGCAGAGGAGGTTGCGGAAATTAGTGTGTGTTCGAGTAGCGGAGACAAACGTAGGCTGGGAGAGTTACGTTAACTGTTTAGCAAGAACGATGGGTATACAACAATATTTCGGATGCGTGTGCGACGAAGCGCTCCTGAGACGACATGCTGGCGGGAGACGGTGGCAGAGTACTGAACTGGCGATTCACGAAACGAATCACGACCAGGATCAGGATGGCGATCCCCAATGGGCGGTGAATGGAAACGAGGAGATGATGGTCGCCAAGCGATGCAACCATCGCGATGCCGATGCGCAGGCTATGCATAACAAGCTGGCGCACGGTGCTGCGCGGTTGCTGCCGATTGGCAAGACTGAAATTTTAATGGGCGCGAAGAGCCTGAATGACGTCGATGCGAGCGGCGCGGACGGCCGGAAGCGACGAGGCAACAACGGCGGCGGCCAGCAAAACGAAGGCGGAAAGGATCACGGGCAAGGCGCCGGGCATTTGGATGTCGAGGAAATAGCTGCCGGCCAAACGCGCCACTACATAGCCGAATGCGGCGCCGGCGAGGACGCCCGCAGCAGCCATGACAGCGCCTTCCGCGATGACACCTTTCAGGAGGTTGCGGGGTTGTGAACCAAGCGCGAGCCGGATTCCGAATTCGCGTGTACGAGCGCTGACGGAAAACGCCAGCACGCCCGCGACGCCCACCAACGCAATGGCCAACGCTACAGCTGCAAACACGCCGAAGACGAGCGAGTTCAAACGGTCGGGAGTGAGCACTTCCGCGCGGACGTCTTCGAGAGTGGCAGCGTGCTCGACGGGCTGATCGGCAGACAAGCCGCGAATAACGCGGGTGACTGCGGAAAAATCGCCGATGGCGCTCAGGGTTTTGACGCTGGCCCGCAGATCCTGGATTTCGGGCACGGAGAACGCCGCGTCGCTTTGATCGGCTCCCGGGGCGCTCTGGCGGATGTAGATCAGGCGGTTCTCGTCACGATTGACGAGCGGCTTGAGGAGCACGCCGCGCACCAGAGTGAAGATGGCGGCGTTGGCACCGATGCCCAATGCCAGGGTCAGAATGACCGTGAAGGCAAGCCCCTTGGTGCGAGAGAGCGAGCGGAACGCGATGCCCAAGTCGTTAATGAAAGCCATCATGGCGGGCCCCTTTCCGGGAAGCAGGTGTGGCAACGGTTGCAACCGGGAAACCATGGTTGTGACAGATAAATCTTTTGTCGTGAATACGTTGGCTTTAGAGGCGGAACCAGCTAGTGGCGTGTATTGCCCGATATTGGGATGCAGTGCCCAGAATCGGACAGCTTGGCGTTCTCATGGTTCTGATGCATTGGGGCCGGGCTGGTTGTTGAGCTCGTCGAGGCGGCGTTGAAGAAAGCGCCAGGCTGGCTCCTGCTGCGCGAGGCTGAGGGCGCGCTGATAAGAAGCGCGGGCTTCCGCCGATTTGCCGAGGCGGCGGCAGAGGTCGGCGCGCGCGGCATGTGCGAGGTAGTAGTCCAGCAGATCGCCGCGGTTGAGGATGCCGTCGATCAGCGCGAGTCCGGCCGAGGGATTGTCGCGCATGGCGACGGCGACAGCGCGGTTCAGTTCAACAACGGGAGAAGGATTTGCGCGGACCAGGACGTCATACAGACCGACGATCTGCGCCCAGTCGGTTGCGGCGGCGTTGGGTGCTTCCGCATGAACCGCTGCAATCGCCGCCTGTAGCGTGAACGGGCCGAAGCGGCGCGACGAAAGGGCTTGTTGCACGAACGCCAGACCCGCCGTGATGTGATCACGATTCCAGAGCGAGCGGTCCTGATCATCAAGGAGGATGAGTTCGCCTTCGGGTGAGCTGCGAGCGTCGCGCCGCGATTCGTGCAGCAGCATTAGCGCGAGAAGTCCCACAGCTTCGGGTTCCGGCAGCAATTCAACAAGAAGGCGGCCGAGGCGAATGGCTTCGGCGGAAAGATCGCGGCGTGTGAGCGAAGCGCCTTCCGAGGCGGAATAGCCCTCGGTAAAAACCAAGTAGATTACATGGAGGACAGCGTCGAGGCGGTCGGGTAATTCGGTGCGCGCAGGAACTTCGTAGGGAATGCGCGCGTCGCGAATCTTTGATTTGGCGCGGACGATGCGCTTGGCGATCGCTGGCGGGGAGGCGAGGAATGAGCGCGCAATCTCCTCAGTGGTGAGGCTGCATACTTCGCGCAGCGTGAGCGCTACCTGAGCCTCTGGTGGCAGGGCTGGATGGCAGCAGGTGAAAATCAGGCGCAGGCGGTCGTCTTCGACATCCGGAGATTCATCCGTCAACTCCGCAGCGGGAGATGCAGCGTCGAATTGTCTGGCAAATTCCACAAGAGAAGCGTCGAAACGAGCGCGTTTGCGCAGAGCATCGATGGCCTTGAAGCGTCCGGCAGAAACGAGCCAGGCTCGGGGATTGCTGGGGACGCCATCGCGGGGCCATTGCTCGACGGCTGCGAGAAAAGCTTCGTGCAGCGCCTCCTCGGCGAGTTCGAAGTCGCCGAGCAGACGGATCAATGTGGCGAGGACGCGGCGCGAGTCGGCGCGGTAGACATCGTCGACTAAGGCGCGCAAGCGTTCAGAGCTGATCGGGTTCTCGGCCACAAGACATTGTAATGCGCTTACCGATTACCGACGGTCCTTGCCGCAGACGCACGAGGAATCCGCGGAGGCGGCGGCGATGTAGCGACCCTGGTGGTTGACGGTGCCATCGGCATCGTAGCGGTCATGATGGCGCACCCAGTCCGTGAGATTGCGGCGAGGGCCGGTTTCATAGGCGCCGACCAACATTTCGTCGCCACGGCCGTAGGTGGAATAGGTGTGGAAGACGTTGCCGGCAGCATCTTTGAAAAAGACGCTGTTGCCAGCGAGTTCTTCACTGACGAAATCGCTCATGGCATAGTTGTAGTAGACCTTGCCGGTGGTGATTTCATTATTGGTGAAGGACACGTGATAGTCGTGGTTGAAATCGTTTGCGTAGGATGAAACCCATTTGAAGCGCCAGCCCATGCGTTGCTGGAACGCCGCGATTTCGGCGAGAGGAGCGCGTGAAATGGCGACAAACTTCACGTCGTGACGTTCGATGTGCAGCAACGCCGCGTCGACGTGGTCGGCCTTGAAGGAACAGCCGACGCACCCTTCTTTCCACCCGGGGCCGAACATGAAATGCTGAACGATCAGCTGGCTTCGTCCCTCGAAAAGATCGGCGAGAGTTTCCCGGCCGTGAGGGCCTTCGAAGGCGTACTGCTTCTCTACTTTGACCCACGGCAATTCGCGGCGTTGGCGGTCGACTTCATCGCGCTGGCGAGTCAGTTGCTTTTCCTTGATCCATAGCTCCTTGCGGGCTGCTTCCCATTTCGCTGGCGATACCACTTTTGGATGTGCGATGGTGCTCGTATTCACGACGAGATTTCTCCTTTGATTCGAGTTTCGGAAACTTTTTTGGACTGGTGATTCGAACGAGACTTCGGATGATCAGCGCGGAAAGTCCGCCCGTTGAGGCTCCACTGGCCGCGATCATCGCCGCACTGGCTATGCAAACTGGACACATGGGCTGCTCCTCTCGGCGTGAGGACCGGCGATTACGGCTTCCTTAATTCTTTGACTGGGCGCACTTCGATCGCTCCCATGCGAGCTACGGGAGCCTTGGAGGCCAGCTGGATGGCTTCGTTCAGATCCTTGGCCTCTACCAGAAGGAAGCCGCCAATCTGCTCGTGTGTTTCGATGAAAGGGCCATCGGTTACCAGCACTTTGCCGTGCTGGACGCGCAGAGTGGTGGCGTTGCGGACGGGTTGGAGAGCTTGCGCAGCGATCAGATGGCCGCTTTTGCGTAGCGTATCGTCGTACGCCAGGCTTTCGGCATCCAATGCGTCTGACTCGCTCTGCGACAAAGCCTCCAGCTTTTTTTCATCGATGGCAACCAGGCATAGGTACTTCATGAGTTCCTCCTGAACGGTGGCGGTGCTTGCTTTTTACATTAGATAGTCGTTGGGGAAGCTGAAAATGGACAACGGATTTTTCGCCAGTACGGGATTGGCCGTAGGGATCAAATCTCAGCAGCATCCGGGCCCGAAAGATGGCGACGTAAAGCCCTCTACAGGTCGAGGTGGTGGTTTTGCTATTTGAAAATGGCGAGATTGATGGAATCGGCCATGGCTTGATAGCCAAGATCGTTGGGATGGAGATTGTCGTCGGAGGCGAAGCGCGGCAAGAGTCGGCTGGGATGGTCCGGATCGCGGAGAACGGCGTCGAAATCGATGACGGCGTCAAAGGAGCCGCTGGTTCTGATCCAATGGTTAATCACTTGGCGAAGGGCTTCCTTGGAGGGCGAGTAGTAGCCGGGAAGGTCGACGCCTTCGCAGGGGCCAAGTGTGGTGCCAATGAGCTTGACGCCGCGGGCATGAGCGCGGGCAATCAATTGGCGGTAGGCGTCGATGAGGTCCTGAGGGGTGGGAGCGGTGGCGGGGTCCGCGAGGTATATATTATCTAGCTTTGCGCCCGGGAAACCGATGTCGTTGAGGCCTTCGAGCAGCACAACGTGCGTCACGCCGGGAAGAGACAGGACGTCACGATCGAAACGAGCCAAGCCGCTTGCGCCGAAACTAACAGCGAAGCCCGCGCCGACAGCGGATCCGTCGCTGAGCAGGCGATTCCCGGCTATGCCCTCGTTGACTACTGCAATGTTGGAAGTTTCGGGCATTTTTCCGAGGCGACGGATGAGATCTCCCGGCCAAGTGCGGTCGGCATCCGGGGTGGACCCATCGCCATCCGTCACTGAATCGCCGAACGCCGCGACGAGGCGCTGCGAGGGGCGAGCAGGAACGAGAACAGCAGTGACCAGGACGGATGATTGAGAGGTAGCCGCTGCTTGGATTTTTTCCGCGCGAGTATGGTCGCCGTGTTGCGAGATGACGGCGCGCTTGAGCGCGAGTGAGTGCAGCGTGGGCGTAGCGACGCGTTTGGGAAAATAGAGGCTGACGGCAATCTCGGTTCCGGGAGCGACGGAAAAGTCCACGGGATCGCTGAGGACGGGAGCGCCAGCGGCAATGGTGACGGAGTTGTGGCTGCCGAACGTGACGGTGTGAATCGAGGCAGACTTGACGGTGGCGGGGTCGACCGGCGACGCAACAGTGACGGAGCCAACGAGAAACGGCGCGGAGCCGTATTCGTTGGAAAGGCGAATGCAGTTTTGAGGGCCGCCGATGGACACGCGCACGCGCTCGCGCACGGTTTGGTCTTCGATGTTGAGAAGGGGTCGCTTTGCATCAGGTGCCGCCGGTTGCGGGCTGGTCGCCCAAGTGGTGATCCAGGAATCTGGCGAGGGACTGTTTTGCGCAGCAAGCAGTTCAGGAACCAGAAGAAAACAAATGAGGGCGGCGCAATTCTTTAGTGCATGCATATTCGTAGAGTTCTCCACAGGAAAATCAAGATTTGTGAGATTAATGACTTATTTCATCGCGGAATATTCAGTGGGACGCAGGAACACTTCATCCACTCGAAAGCCTTCGGCATCTTTTTCTATCAGCGGCACGGCCTGTTGCCGGTACGGAAGGAAGGCTGGATCGGAGTGGAGCGCATCCCAATTCTTTTTCGCTTCTTCCGGGCTGGGATGAGCGACGAGGTAGATGAAGGTGTTGGCCCAAGCGGGATCATCATAGGGAACCCAGTAGCCGATGACATCGAGGCCGTGCTTCGTTTGCAGCTTTGCGACGTCGCGAAAGATAGACTCGAGGTCCGGCACTTTGCCCGGCACGGTGTGATAAACCATCAACTGAAACACACGATTGCTGTCGGCTCTGACCTGCTTTTGGCGGATCAGAGAGGAACTAACAAAGGAGCCCGCGACAAAAGAAAGCAAGGCAACGGCGCCGACCATCCATCCTTTAAATTTCTTGCGCTTGAGCGCCGACGTGCGCAACTTATCGTTCGTCTTCATGGATTGTCCTCCTGTCCTCGCGCCGGCTTTCGTTCACTGGCTCGCGGACTTTGCGTCGGCTTCCACGTCGATTTCGATCTGTACGTCCGGCGCCGAGGACGAGCCCAATTCCTGCAGATTGTCCCGAGCCCCCAAGCCGAATTCGGCGCGCTTGGCTCCCGCTGATCCATGGAACGCCGCGCGCGCTGGCTCGCCAGGTTTGGTATTGGGAAACAACCCGTTGAAAACGAATGTCAGAGGAACGGTCTTAGTCACGCCGCGAATGGTGAGGGAACCCTCTATTGTCCAGGAGCCAGCAGATAGACGGCGAATGCCGCGGCCTTGATACGTCATGGTGGGGAATTTCTTAACATCGAAGTAGAAGGGACTGCGGAGGTCGTCGTCGCGTTCGAGATTCTGTGTGCTGATGCTGGAGGTGCCGATGGTGATGTCGACACTGCAGTCAGCCAGATTGGGCGCGACGGTGAAGGTGCCGTTAACCTTGTCGAACCTGCCACGCACCAGTCCGACCACATGGTGACGGGCGCCGAAATAGGCGAATGTGTGGTCGGGATCGATCTCGTAGGTCCCGGGAGAAGGGAGCGTCTGGACTGGCGGCTCCTTCTGGGCGGGCTGATCCGCGGGGGATGGGCTGGTCGAAGGCGCTGCGCAAAGTGGAATGAGTAGTGTGGCGGTGACGAAAAGACTGAACAAATTCCTGCAGATCATGTTTGCTCGAACCTTGTTGCCCATCTTTTAGCCTCCGATTTGTTTGCGATACGCGATGCCACGATATTCGGGTGAGACGCGAGAAGTCCTGATATCGGGTCTGAAACGGTCTGAATAGTTCTGAAATTGGGGCGATCGAGGATTCTGCGCGGTGTTGGCGTATAATCGCGGGCGCTCCTTTGTGTTGAAAACCGAGGGTAATAGCCGGTTCTGCATGGAACGATCGACCCCCACAATGCTTCGCATCGGCGCCTGGTGCGTCAGTCCGGCGTCAGGGCAGATTTCACGGGAGGGAGAGACGGCGCGGGTAGAGGTGCGGACAATGCGGGTGCTGGTGTGCCTGGCGGAGCGTGCCGGCGAGGTGGTCAGCATCGATGATTTGCTGAACCAGGTATGGTCTGACGTTACCGTCGCTCCCGACTCGGTCTATCAGGCAGTGGCTTCGCTGCGGCGTGTGCTGGGAGACGACCCCAAGCGGCCCACCTATATTGAGACAGTGCCGCGGCTGGGCTATCGGATGGTAGCCACGGTCAATCCTTGGGCGGAGCAGCCGGTCGCCGGGAACGGCGCTGCAAGGGCTTCGGACAAGGGACATTCGATACCGCCGCCGAGCGATGAGTTGATGAGGGGCGGCCGCCCCGGCAGTCGCTTTCTGTGGGCCGCAGGCGCAGCGGTTGGCTTGGCGCTGGTGGTTGGCTTCTTGTTTTACGGCAAGCTGTCACACCGACAAGTGACCCCGCCGGTTGTTGCCACTCCACGACAGAAATCCATCGCGGTGCTGCCGTTTCTCGACCTGACCGATGAGATGAACGAGGAGC
The DNA here is from genome assembly GCA_963826335.1 of Candidatus Acidiferrales bacterium. GTDB lineage: Bacteria > Acidobacteriota > Terriglobia > Acidiferrales > UBA7541 > Acidiferrum. The sequence continues at coordinate 180,985 of CAWGXB010000016.1, forward strand.
CGTTCGCCGACGGCATGACCGAGGAACTGATCGACAAGCTCAGCAAGATTCCGGACCTGCGCGTGCCGCCGCCCACTTCGTCGTTCTATTTCAAAGGAAAATTATGGCCGCGTTCGAACGGCACTCCGCAAGTAACCATCGCCGATGTGGCCAAGACGCTGGGCGTCACCTATGTGCTCGATGGGAGCGTGCGGAAGTCGGGCGGGAGGTTGCGGGTGGATGCGCGATTGATTCGCGCGGACAATGGGTACGTGGTGTGGTCGGAAATCTACGACCGGCCATTCAACGATATCCTGATGGTGCAGGATGACATCGCCGGAGAAGTGACAAAGGCGCTAAGAGCCTCGATTGCAGCCAAGCCAGAACCCTAGCCAGGCGCCGGACGGTCCGGTGGAGTACTAGCGGAAATGCGGGAGTCTTCCAGCTAAATGGGCTGGGTTTTCTTGACTTAGGAGCAAAGTGCCGAAATAATGGATGAGTATGGGTGTACGCGCCGGAGGGGCAGAAGACATGTTCCTGGATGTGAAGGACCTTGCCGTGCGCAAGTTGCGCATCCGGAAAAGCTACGCTCCCGGCAGTATCGATTATGGGCTGAGTGAAGTGAAGCAGGCAGAACCGCTGGTGGTGAATGCGACAGCGGAGTTGCTGGAAGGCCAGATTCGGATTCAGGGCGAACTGGATACCAAGTTGGAGATGTTTTGCGCTCGCTGTCTGGAGCCGGTGATCGAGGAAGTCCACAGGGACTTCGACCTGTTTTATCAACCGCTTCTGAAGGGCGTGAAACCGGAAGCCGAGCGGTTGAAGGACGACGAATCGGAGATAGGCTTTTTTGAAGGAGAAGGCTTGTTCCTGGCGGATGTGTTGAAGGAACAGGTGCTACTGTCGTTGCCGATGAAAGTGATTTGCCAAAGCGATTGCCGGGGGTTGTGCCCGACGTGCGGGACCAACCTGAACCACGAAGAGTGCCGGTGCGAGACCCATGCGACCGACCCGCGTCTGGCTCCCCTTGCGCGGATAAAGCAGGACTGGCTCAAGAAACAATAGATTTCCGGGCGTAAAGCCCATAGAATCCGACCTTGTTCGGAATGGCGGCGTGTGTTGCCACGAGCAAGGCGAGAACGAGGAGTAGTGCAATGCCTAATCCAAAGCGACGTCATTCCAAGAGGCGGACGAGTACTCGCCGCGCGCACGACCATCTAACGGGTCCAGCGCTCGCCAAGTGTCCCAACTGCCACGAGATGAAGCAGCCGCACCGCATCTGTCCCCATTGCGGTCATTACAAGGGCAAGGCTGTCCAGGAAACCAAGTAAAGTTGTAAGTGGTTTTTGGCGGGTTGGGGCAGTCCATAGCCGCGTTCGCGAACGGCATGGCCGCGAAGCTGTCCAGTGAGGTTCATTCCGGAGCACCGGAAGTTATCCCATGATCACAATCGCCGTTGATGCCATGGGGGGAGACCACGCACCCCGTCCCGAAGTGGAGGGGAGTGTTCTGGCAGCGGAAGAATATGGAGTGAAAGTGCTGTTGGTGGGCCAGCCGCAGGCGATTCGGCAGGAATTGGGGAAGTATTCCAAGCCGAACTTGCCGATCGAGATTGTGCCGGCGACGGAAGTGATCACGATGGAAGATCATCCGGCGCAGGCGTTTCGGCGGAAGAAAGACAGCTCAGTGCACGTGGGCGCGCGGCTGGTAAAGAATGGAACGGCAGGGGCGTTTGTAAGCACGGGCAACACGGGCGCAGTAATGACCACGGCGAAATTTATTATGGGGACGCTGCCGTCGGTGGATCGAGTTGCGCTGGCGGCGCCGTTTCCGAATGCCAAGGGCGGCGTTTCGGTGATGTTGGATGTGGGCGCGAATGTGGATTCGAAGCCGGAGCACCTGCTGCAGTTTGGCGTGATGGGCGAGATTTATTACCGGCTGACGTTTGGAAGCCGAAAGCCGCGAGTGGGTTTGCTGTCCGTTGGCGAAGAAGAGATTAAGGGCAATGAACTGACACGGGCGGTGTATGACCGTCTAAAGGCATTGCCGGTGCACTTTGTGGGGAATGTCGAGGGTGGAGATTTATTTTCCGGCAAGGTAGACGTGATCGTTTGCGACGGATTTGTAGGCAACATCGCCTTGAAGATTTGCGAAGGACTGGCGATGGAGATCGTGAAGTATCTTCGCAAGACGTACAAAGGCTCTCTGGCGTCGAAAGTGGGTTTCATGTTGTCCAGAGGCGCCTTCAAGGGGATTAAGCGGACCATGGACTACACGGAGTATGGCGGGGCACCGTTGTTGGGGGTACGCGGCGTGTGCGTGATTACCCACGGCAAATCCAACGCTAACGCCGTGAAGAATGCCATCCGCGTGGCTGCGGGACTTGCCCGCGCACGGGTGAACGAAAAAATCGAGCAGGAGCTCTCCCTGACGCAGGCAAGAGCCTGACGTCCGGAGGGAGGAGACAGGTATGGGCAAAGTAGCGTTTATGTTCCCCGGACAAGCTTCGCAATATCCGGGAATGGGGAAAGAGCTGGCGGAAAAATATCCGGCGGCACGCGCGGTATTTGACGAAGCAGATAAAGCGCTGGGATTTTCTATTTCGAAGATGTGCTTCGAAGGCACGGAAGATGAACTGAAACTGACGGCGAATACGCAGCCAGCGATCTTGACGGTGTCGGTGGCGGCGTTTCGCGTGCTTGAAGAAAAAGGAATTGCTCCGGATTACGTGGCGGGGCACAGCCTGGGAGAGTACTCGGCGCTGGTGGCCGTTGGCTCGCTGAAATTTGTGGATGCGGTGAAGCTGGTGCGCAAGCGCGGGCAGTATATGCAGGAGGCTGTGGCGGCAGGACAGGGCGCAATGGCCGCGATTATGGGATTGTCGCCGGCGGTGGTGCAGGATGCCTGCAAACGAGCGGCGGAAGGCGAAGTGTGCAGCGCCGCGAACCTGAATTCGCCGGAGCAGACAGTGATTTCCGGGAACGCGAGTGCCGTGAAGCGTGCCGTTGAGATTGCATCGCAATCCGGCGCAAAACGCGCGGTGATTTTGCCGGTGTCGGCGCCATTCCATTCGGCGTTGATGATGCCGGCGCAGGAAAAGTTGGAGAAGGATCTGCAAACCATAGCGTTTGCCGATTTGCAGGTTCCACTGGTTACGAACGTGGACGCGGATACGATTCGCACGGGCGACGAAGCGCGAGGATCGCTGGTGCGGCAAGTGTCGATGACTGTGCGGTGGGAAGAGTCGATGCGCGCGCTACTAGATGAGGGCGTGAATACGTTTGTGGAAGTCGGGCCGGGGCGCGTGTTGACGGGATTGATGAGGCAGATTGAGCGGTCGGTGGCCAGTTTGAATGTGGAAGATGAGAAGAGCTTGGCGGGGACGTTGGAGAAGATCACCGGCGCTCGAAGCGACGCGGCGTAAAGAAGTAAGAAGTAGTCAGTTTTAAGTTATAAGTTTCGGAGCGGTTGGGTTACTTAGGACTTATAGCTTAAAACTTAGAACTTTTTCGGCGGTACGGAAGATGTTCAGTCTCAAAGACAAAGTGGCGATCGTGACGGGGGCGTCGCAGGGGATTGGGCGCGAGATCGCGTTGACGTTGGCAGAATCGGGCGCGAAGGTTGCCGTGGCTGCGCGCAATGAAGAGAAGTTGGCCACTTTGGCGCAGGAAATTGCGGCGAAGGGCGGCGAAGCACTTGTTGTGAAGATGGACGTTGCGGACGCGGAGCAGATCAAGGCGGGATTCAAGGCCGTGCTGGAGAAGTTCGGCAGGCTGGATATTTTGGTGAACAACGCCGCGATTAATCGCGACGGCCTGGCGATGCGCATGAAGGCCGATGATTGGGACGCGGTGATCCGCACCAACTTGACCGGGGCGCACGTGTGCATCCAGCAGGCGTTGCCGGTGATGATGAAAGCGCGGGCCGGACGGATTATCAACATTGCTTCGGTGGTGGCGCAGATGGGCAATGCGGGCCAGGCGAATTATGTGGCGACGAAGGCGGGGTTGATCGGGCTGACCAAAGCAATTGCCATGGAAATTTCTTCACGGAACATTACCGTGAACGCGGTGGCGCCGGGCTTTATCGAGTCGCCGATGACGGATGCGCTGTCCGATAAGGTAAAGGAAGAGCTGAAAACGCGCATTCCGCTGGGGCGCATGGGTACCGGGCGGGATGTGGCGGCGGCGATCGTGTTTCTGGCGAGCGACGAGGCTGGGTATATCACCGGGCATGTGCTCGACGTGAATGGCGGGATGTATTTGGCGTAGTCGTATGGCAGAAGATCAGAAAAACTCGGAATTCGAAACGATTGAGATGCGCCGTGCCACTTGGCTTGTGATTTTCGAGTACTTGGCACGTAGCTCTGAGGAATGGAAGAAGAGGTGGAATTCGCCTGACGATGCCTTCATGCTCTCCAACCCCGATTCAGGGGAACGGGTAGCTCTGTGGAGGCTGGAAAGTGAGATCGAGCGCACTCTTCCCGAGCTTTTTGCTTCTGACTACAAGGAATTGATAACTGCAGAGAAGCAGCGCTTGTCGAAAGAGCTTTACGGTCTCTAGGACTGCCCGAGAAAGTTGACCTTGTGGGACAGGGTAAGTAGACTGGGCAGGTTACCTTGGGCAAGCTAAAAGAACTTGTGAGACGGCCATCACGCCGGATTGCAGCAGGTAGTAGTACGAACACAAAGTGCGACAGCAGGTCGCGGAGGAACGGGAATGGCTAGCGTGGAAGAACGCGTAAAGCAGATCATCGTCGAGCAACTGGGTGTGGATGAAGCGGAAGTGACACCAACCGCGTCGTTCGTGGATGACCTGGGCGCGGATTCGCTCGACCAGGTGGAATTGGTGATGGCGTTTGAAGAGGCCTTCGGAATCGAAGTGCCGGATGAAGACGCCGAGAAGATGACCACGGTGAAGGACGCGATCGAGTACATCGAGAAACATTCGAAGGGTAAGTAAGTCGCAGGGAATCCTCGCACGAAGGAGCAAGAGAGTTGACTCGTCGAGTCGTCGTTACGGGCGTTGGGTTAGTCTGCGCGCTGGGTATTGGGACAGAGGAAAGCTGGAAGAACCTCGTTGCCGGTAAGAGCGGCGTCGAGCGAATCACGCATTTCGATACCACGGGCTTCGATTGCCAGATCGCGGGCGAAGTAAAGAACTTCGACCCGTTCCAGTGGATCGAGAAAAAAGAACTGAAGAAAATGGGGCGGTTCATTCAGATCGCCCTGGCTGGCGCCGATTTCGCCGTGAAGATGGCGCAATGGAAGCCGGAACAATCCGACCTGGATGAAGTTGGCGTGTATGTGGCTTCGGGCATCGGCGGGTTCGACATCATCGAGCGCGAGCACATCAAGCTGATGCAGGGCGGGCCGGGAAAGATTTCACCGTTCTTCATTCCATCGGCGATTGTCAACCTGGCTTCGGGACACATTTCGATTCGCTACGGCGCGCGTGGACCCAATTCCGCTACGGCTACGGCTTGTTCCGCTTCGGCGCACGCCATCGGCGATTCCTTCAAAATTATCGAACGCGGCGCCGCCGAGATGATGATTTGCGGCGGCACGGAAGCGACGGTTACGCCGATGGGAATTGGCGGATTCGCTTCGATGCGCGCCCTGTCCACGCGGAACGATGACCCAGAGAGAGCCAGCCGGCCGTTCGATGCGCTGCGAGATGGATTCGTGGTTGGCGAGGGCACCGGCATCCTGATTCTGGAATCGCTGGAACATGCGATGAAGCGCAACGCGCCGATTTTCGCAGAGATTGTTGGCTACGGAATGAGCGGAGATGCGTATCACATAACGCAGCCGCTGGAGAATGGCGACGGCGCATTCCGCGTGATGAAGGCGGCGCTGAAAGACGCGAAAATCGGGGCGGACGATATCGGATATGTGAACGCGCATGGAACGTCCACACCGCTTGGCGATGCGATCGAAACGACGGCGATGAAGAGATTGTTTGGCGAGCGCGCCATCAGCAAGAAACTGCCGGTGAGTTCAACGAAGTCCATGACTGGACATCTGCTTGGCGGCGCGGGCGGATTGGAAGCTGGCATCAGCGTGTTGGCGCTGCGCGATCAGATTCTGCCACCGACGATCAATCAAGAGACGCCGGATCCACAATGCGATCTGGATTACGTGCCAAATGTGGCGCGAAAAGCTTCAGTGGATTACGCGCTGTCGAACTCGTTTGGTTTTGGCGGAACAAACGCCGCATTGATTTTCAAGCGCTGGAGTGGTAAGTAATCGTCAGCGTCTCTCGCGTTTCGTCTTGGTTGTCATTCTGAGGCCTGAATCCGGTTTTGGCGAGGGCCGCTCAACATAGTGGATGGCCGCGCTTAAGTTGAGATCCTTCGCTCCGCTCAGGGCGACACCTGTCCCCCAGGGAACCCAGGTAGAAGGAAAACTCCGTGAAAATTATCGTATGCATCAAACAGGTGCCCGCCAAGGACGCACCGCTGGCTATTGCGGGAAGCTGGATCAAGGAGTCGGACATCGGGTTCGAAATGAACGAGCCGGATTCCTACGCCCTGGAAGAGGCGCTGCGACTGAAAGAAAAACACGGCGGCGAGGTGATTGCGCTTTCGTTGGGGCCCGAGCGCGTGAAGCAGACCATCAAGGAAGCACTGGCGAAGGGCGCGGACCGCGGAATTCACATTGCCGATGACAATTTTGCTCAGCTCGATCCTTTGGGTTCGGCAAAGGCTTTGGCTGCGGCGATTGCGAAGGAAAACCCGGACCTGGTTCTGACCGGCTTGCAGAGCGACGATCATGGATTCGGGCAGACCGGCGTGTTGCTGGCGGGCCTGCTGGACCGGCCGCATGCCACCATCATCATGCAGATTGAAGTGCAGGATGGAAAGATGAATCTGAAACGCGAGCTAGAGGCCGGCTGGTTTCAGAAGATTGAATGCCCGCTGCCGGCGGTACTGTCCATCCAATCGGGCATCAATAAGGTTCGTTACGCGACGCTGAAAGGTATTATGGCGGCAAAGAAGAAAGAGATTGCAACGGTGACGCGCGAATCGCTGGGCGTGTCGTCCGAACCGACGCAGAAAATCGAGAAGATCTACGTGCCAATAAAAACGAAGAAGACGGAATTTATTACCGGGACGCCGAAGGAAGTGGCCGCGAAGTTGGTGGAGAAACTGAAGTTCGAGGCGCGGGTAATTTAAGGACAGTTGAAAGTTGACAGTTGAAAGTTGGACCGCGAGGCAGGAGCTGAAGCGATGAAGATTCTGGTGGTGACGGAACAGCGGCAGGGGAAGTGGAACAATAGCAGCTTTGAGACGCTGGTGGCGGCGCAGCAGATTGCCTCCACAACTTCCGGAACGGTGAGCGCCGTGGTCATCGGAAAGGGCGTGGCTGCGCTGGCGGAAGAAATTGCCGGGAAGAATGTGGCGGAAGTGCTGTTGATTGAGCATGATCTGCTGGAGAATTACACGCCCGACGGATATTGCGTTGCTTTGAAGCAACTGATTGAGACTGCAAAACCGGATCTGGTTTTATTTCCGCACACCTACCAGGTGCGCGATTTTGCGCCGAAACTAGCGGCGTCGCTGGGCAAGGGCATGGTGGGCGACTGCGTCGGGTTCCGGCACGAGAACGGCAAGTTGGTATTTGTGCGGCAAATGTTTCAAGGCAAGACTGTGGCGGATGTGACGTTTACCGGAGCAGCGCCGTGGTTCGCGTCGTTTCAGTCCGGTGCCTTTCGCGCGGATTTGCTGGCGGCGCACGCGAACGGCAAAGCTCCGGTCAATAAGGTGAGCGTGGAGTTGAAGCCGGAGCAAATTCGCACCAAGCCGCTGGAATTGTTCAAGGAAGCGAAATCGTCGGTGGATTTGACGCAAGCGCCGCTGATTGTGGCCGTGGGCCGCGGAATCAAGGCGCCCGAAAATATCGCGCAGGCCGAAGCGTTGGCGAAGGCGATGGGGGCGGAGATTGCGGCATCACGGCCAATCTGCGATGAAGGCTGGCTGCCAATGGAGCGGCAAATCGGCAGTTCCGGGCAAACTGTGGCGCCGAAATTGTACATGGCGCTAGGAATTAGCGGCGCGATTCAGCACGTGGTGGGGATGAAAGGCGCGCGAACGATTGTGGCCGTAAACAAAGACCAAAACGCGCCGATTTTTGAGATTGCGGATTACGGCGTGGTTGGAGATATCTTCGAGGTCATGCCGGCTCTCACCGAGGAATTGCAAAAGGCCAAGGGGTAGCGATCGCGGAAGGTCCGTTTGGCGTATAATTTTGGCAGGCCATGGGAATCGAAAATTACAAAACAATTTTGTACCGGCAGGAAACCGATGGATGGGTAGCAGAGATTCCCGCGATTCCGGGATGTTATGCGCTCATGGAAACGCGAGAAGCTGCACTTGCCGAGCTCACCAAGGTTTTTCAGATGATTGCGGAAGAGTACCGCGAAAAGGGTAAGTCCTTACCGACGGATACGACCGAGATCGTCAATGCCTAGCGCCACAGCGCGCGATTTTCAGCGTGTATGCCGCAGATTGGGATTTATCTTTAAGCGGACAACCGGAAGCCACGAGCGATGGGCACACCCTGACGGAAGAGCGGTCACGATTCCAGTTCACGGTGGACGCGAGATAGGGCCGCCTCTCTTCTTCAAGATCCTCCGACAACTGGGAATTTCACTCGAAGAATTCGAGAGCTATCGATAGTTGGGGCCGGATTGACCGAATATTTGGATGCGAGAGCGATATGAGCGTACAGCGTGAACGGCTGGAAGCAGATGTACTGATGGTAGGGGCAGGGCCGGCGGGATTGAGCTGCGCGCTGCACCTGGCCAACCTCATCAAAAAACATACTGCCAGCGGCGCGAAGCCCGAACTGTCCGCGGAAAATATTTATGTGCTGGAGAAGGGGCGCGAAATCGGGGCGCACCAACTTTCCGGCGCGATCATGAATCCGAAAGCGCTGGCGGAGCTGGTGCCGGATTTTGAGAAGAGCGCACCGCTCGATACGCCTGTGACCGATTCGGCCGCGCTGATCTTCACTGAGAAATCCTCGTACCGCATCCCGATCACACCGCCACCGTTCAACAATTCCGGGAATTACGTGGTTTCACTGAGCAAAATAGTGAAATGGCTGGGCGGTTTGGTGGAAGCTGCAGGCGTAAACGTATTCAAGGAGTTCGGCGGAGCAGAACTGATCTACGAGCGCGAAGGAATCGGCGGCGTAATTACCGAAGACAAGGGCTTGGACAAGAACGGCAAGCCGAAAGATAACTACACGCCGGGTTACGAGCTGCGTTCAAAAGTGACGGTGCTGGCCGAAGGTCCGCGCGGTTCGCTGACGAAACAACTGGTGACCAAGAAGAAGCTCGACAATATCAATCCGCAGAGCTACGGACTGGGCATTAAAGAATTGTGGGAAGTGCAGCCGGGAAAAATCAAGCCGGGATTCGTGGCGCACACACTAGGCTGGCCGCTATCGACGAAGATGTATGGCGGCGGGTGGATTTATGGACTCAGCAACAATCGCGTTTCCATCGGGCTGGTGGTGGCTCTGGAATATGCCGACCCGCGATTCGACCCGCACGCCGCGTTTCAGACCTGGAAGACGCACCCGTTTCTGCGCGAGTTGCTTGATGGCGGCAAGATGGTGCGCTATGGCGCGAAATCGCTGCCCTACGGCGGCTGGTACGCCACGCCGCGAAATTATGTGGATGGCGGGCTGATCGCCGGCGATTCGGGCAGCTTCCTGGACTCGCAGCGGCTGAAAGGCGTACACCTGGCAATGAAGAGCGGGATGCTGGCCGGCGAAACCATTTTCGAGGCGCTGAAGACGGGCGACACTTCCGCGAAGATGCTGAAGCTGTACCAGGAAAAAATCGAGCACAGCTACATTAAGGATGAGCTGTGGAAGGTGCGCAACTTTCATCAGTCCTTTCACAACGGCTTGCTCGAAGGGCTGGTGCTATCGGGCTTGCAGGAAGTAACGGGCGGGCGCGGCCTGGTGGACCCCATGCACGTGCACGCGGGTTATGAGGCGTACAGCCAGATTCACGGGCGCCGCGCACCTGAGCGATTCAAGGGCGATGGCAAGCTGACGTTCGACCGCCTGACGGATGTATATCACTCGGGGACGCGGCACGAGGAAGACCAGCCCTGTCACCTGAAGGTTCATGATTTGAATATCTGCTCGACGCGCTGCGTAGAGCAATACGGAAATCCTTGCCAATATTTTTGCCCGGCAGCAGTTTATGAAATGGTGAAAGAAGGCGATGGCGTGAAGCTGAAGATTAACGCCGCGAATTGCGTGCACTGTAAAACCTGCGACATCGCCGACCCGTACCAGATCATCGATTGGACCGTGCCCGAAGGCGGTGGCGGTCCGAATTACGAGGGAATGTAGGAACAGGCGCGCATCCCCAGCCGCGCTGCGTTAAGACGACGGCGACCAGATCTTCTTGAAAAAAGTGCGGACGCGATTCCAGGTGGAATCATCAGGTGGCTTCGGCTGGGTGGCGTTTGTTTTCGCTGGAGCAGCCGGCGGCGGGGTAGCCTCGGCGATAACGGGATCCCCTTCCACTTTACCCTGAAAAATCAGCGTGGGCCGAACGCGAACGCGGCGCACAAGGACGATCAGGTTGGGATCGAAGTTGTCCTGGACCTTGGCGTTCGCATCGTAATGAAGTGGCGGCATGAAGACTTGATAGACAGGTTCTTCCTTTTCCGTTTTCGGCGGAGGATCGGCGGAAGATGGAGCGGGTTTCTTCTCAACTGGTTTCTTCTTCAGCTCTTCGGGGGTGGCGAGCCTGCTGACTTCGGTGGAGATGGCGGGCTGAAGCGGCTGCATGATATCGCATGCGCACCCGCCGGCGGATGTGTGAAGCGACTCTAATTGGCCGTTGGTCAGCGAAACATCTCCGGCCTGGGGAATCACAACGCTTTGCCCGGTCAATTGCTGCTCGATGCGAACCGCGCCTCTGTTGGCACGAACACACATGGCGCCGGAAGCGTCGAGGCCAACAAGAGTGTCCTCAGGACCATTGCCAATGGAAATGGGATGGGCTTGAATCTGTGCGGTGTAGATGGTGAGCGGTTGATCGCTTTCGAGATGAGCGTGAATCGTGCCGATGTCCAGCGCCACGGTAAGCGATCCGCCGGACTTCAGAACCGAGAAATGGGCGGGGCCACAAATAGTGATGGAGCCGCCTTCAACAAGATCGATGCGCGCCTGGCCGGCCTTTACATGAACATCGCTGCCGCTGCGCAGAACGGTTTTCACTTTACCCTGAACAACTTCCACGCTCATGGGGCCTTCAACGGAGATGGATTCGCCGTCGATGGCACCGACCGCATCGCCAAGCGGAGGATTATCGTGGGCCGCGGCGCGGAAAAAGATCGAAGCAGCGCAGACCAGCCCCGCGGCGGCAAGAATCGGCAGGATTCTTCGAAGTGGCCGAGGTTGTGGGCGAAGTGTCAAACCGTCTGGCTCCTGAAGCGCATGAAAAGCGCAACCCTTCTATAATATAGGAAGATGGAGACCCCTGAAATCCAGAAGGAAGAGTCGCACGAGGCCATTAGTGCGCATTACGATACGCGGCTGCCGAAGCTGCCCTGGCACCGGCGTATACAGATCCCGGTGATTGCGGCGATCGTGTACGGCGTCATCCGGACGATTGGGCCGACGCTGCGCTACGAGGTGCTGGGAGGCGAGAAAGTTGAGAGGCGGCGGACAGAAAAGCAGCCGACCATCTGGGCGTTTTGGCATCGCATCATTATTCCAATCGTGTGGTACGGGCGAAACCGCGGAATCGTGGTAATGAACACGACGGCATTTGACGGCCAGTGGACGCGGAAAGTGATTGAACGGTTGGGATTCGGCACGGCGCAGGGAAGTTCGTCGCGCGGGGGCTTGCGTGGCTTGCAGGTGATGGCCAAGCGGATTGCCGAGGGCGTGGATTGCGCGTTTACAATTGATGGACCACGCGGACCGCGCTATGTCGCGAAGGTGGGCCCGGTGTTGCTGGCGCGGATGACGGGCGCGCCGATCATGGTATTCCACATCGGAGTGGACCGCGGAAAAACGATTGAGAAGACCTGGGACCACTTTCTGCTGCCGCGGCTATTCGCGCGAGCCATCATCATCGGTGGACCGTTTATCTATGTGCCACAGGATGCGGACGCGGAGATGATTAAAGCAAAACACGAAGAGATGCAGAAGGCGCTGGAGCGTGTGCGGGATATTGCGGAAGGATGGTTTTCGCTGAGCGAAGACGAGCGAAACCGGTTGCGCGCAGAAATCGGCCCTTAAGCAAAACTTAGCCGCTAATTTCCGTCGCGTTCACCGAGTTTCACGGGAATGTCGATTTTCTTTCCACCGCGATAGACGGTGACAGTGATGGAGTCGCCCGGGCGCTTGCGGTTTAGAATCACGTCCATGTCGAAGCGATTTGCGACTTTCTGGCCGTCAACGGCAACGATCACATCGCCGCCGATGGAGAGGCGGCTCATCCCTAACTGAGCGGTGCGATCTCCGCCGTGAATGCCGGCGAGCGCGGCGGGGCTGGCCTTGGTGGCCTGTTCAACGAGCAAACCGTCCTGCACCGGAAGATCGAGAGCTTCCGCGAGCCAACCAGCAACGGGAATGGTTTGAACCCCAAGATAGGCGCGGCGAACGTGGCCTTCATTAATCAGGTCGTTGGCGATGGCTTTGGCGGTGTTGATAGGAATTGCGAAGCCGATGCCCGCCGTTGTGCCGCTGGGGGTGAAGATCGCGGAATTGATTCCAATGACTTCTCCGTGAGTGTTGATGAGCGGGCCGCCGGAATTGCCGCGATTGATGGAGGCGTCAGTCTGAATGGCTTCATCGATGAGCGTGGTGTCGCTGGTTTGCACGGTGCGGCCAAGGGCGCTGACGACGCCGGTCGTCAACGTGGATTGAAAGCCGAAGGGGTCGCCGATGGCGAGAACCTTTTGTCCGACTTGCAGCTTGGAGGAATCGCCCAATGAAAGCGAAGCGAGTTGCTTGCCCTTGGGATCGATCTTGAGCAGGGCCACATCATTGCGCTGGTCGGCGCCAATGAATTTGGCTGGATATTTGGAGCGATCGCCGAGGACGACTTCAACCGATTGCGCGCCTTGCACTACGTGAAAGTTCGTCAGAATGTATCCGCGGGGATCGATGACAAAGCCGGAGCCAGCGCCTTCGACCGGTACGGGAGTCATAAAGAAATCGTATTCGGTAGCTTTTGTAAGGATATTGGCAACGGCGGGAGAAGCCTGGCGATAGATGCGCACGTTGGTGGATTCTTCGTCGGTAAGGCCTTCGAGCCGCTCCGGAGCATGTTGCGGCAAAGCGGCAGGTTGCGGGTCGACAGCCGGGGCATGATGAGCTTCCACCTTTTCGGCTTGGCGCGGACCATAGCGCGCGCCAACCCAGTAGGCGCCAAGGATGAAGATTAAAGCGATGAGGGCAAAACGAATGTGGACCGGGGAATCTCTGCGAGTCATGTGCTCCGTCCTTCAGAAAGTGCTACATAGATAGTATAAGGAAAAATGGGCGTCAGGGCTGCGCCACAGGAGGGTTCTTGGGATCGGCGGCCGGCGTTTCCGTTGGATGGCCGATGCCGTACTTGATTCCCGCTGTTTTCACCTCGATACCGGGAGAATTTTCAAGGAACTCCTGATAGCTCTCGATGCGGTTTTTCCGCAAAAACCACAGGAAAATGGCCCAGGCCGCGGCGGCGATATACGGCAGGCTTCTGGATAACTCAAAACCGCCTATGGGGGAGTGAACTCCCGGCAAAACCCTTCCGATGAAGTGATAAAGAATGAAGAGAGAGGCAATGCCCAGACCCAAGGCGTATTGAATGCGCAAATGCGTCAACATGGCGGACTTTTCGCGATGCTTCCCGAAATAGTAGTGGATTTCTTTCAAGTCGTCGGAGCTCAAAAACTGTCTTTCGATATTAGCGATGATCACGAGGTTGCGGTTGTACCAGTAGGAAGCGTCGTAAAGATTAGCGAAGAGCCACGCGCACAAGGTGACCATCAGGGTGCAAGCGTAGTCCATGGGAATGATGTTTTTTTCGACTAGAGCAAATACCGCGAACGCGCCAACGACGACGCCAACCGATTGCCAAACGACAAGGATGTGCGTGTTGATGTCGTTGAACATCTGGTCGTACATCTTCAGCAGGAATTCTTTCCTATCGTGCTCCATGGACATGATAGTTTTTCCAGATTGAGTTTATGTGTTTCAGGGAGTCGCGGATACAGCGTTCGTAGCCTCCCGCCGGATGCGGCCTGAATTTGTCGCCATCGAAATAATCGCCGAACGCGGCGTCGAGCGTGAAGCGGTTACAGTCCAGACTGACTACCGGCATGATTTCCGCCAGACGCCGCTGCACATCCGGGCGGCCTCCCAACAAGTGAACCGGGCGTTTGAAAAAAGAGGGTGGGATGGTGGTTCCGCCATAGCGAGTGGGGACACTGTAACCCAGCCAAAAACTTTTGGGAATAACAGTGTCAAGTTTGTTGCGAAGCGAAGGATGCTTGGGGACGATGATCACGCGCTCGCTGTGCAAATTTAATTCGCAGGCTTGATCAAGAATTCTCTGAAGGGATCGGGGATCGTGGATGTCGCGAGCAACAGTGACCATCGGCCTGGTGGCCTTCACCGCTTCCAGGTGGCGCTTGAAGCAGTAATCTCTCCACTCGATGTCGAGAAATCCAATGCGTTCGAATTGGCGCACGTCTCGCAGATTGGTGTAGCGAGCGCCTGGCAGCCAGCCAAATCTGCGGGCGATTCGGAGGACGCGGCCACTGTGAGCTACGAATTTCAGGATCATTTGGTGGAATGCGGTTTCATTTTTTCGCGGGGCAAGGAACGATATCACCCCAGTGCGCTCGTCAGAAGGATAATAAGGAAACTCGCGCGAACCGTACAGCGATATCGCAAGGTCATTTGTGAGTTCTGAGTGATGAAGTACATCGAAGGGTGTATAGCAGGCTAGCATGCGCTCGGGTATGTTGATCTCCCCGCTCAAAAATCCAAATCAGGGGAGTGGCGCATGGAAAGGCTTGGAGCTTCCGCACGTATGCTACTTTCGGTTTGTTGCGCGTTTTTGCTGTTGCTGTTGGTAGCGCCAGCGGGGCGCGCTGACGGGGTGTCGTTGGCCAGTCCGACAGGAGACTTGGGGTCTGCGACGCACACGTACATGCTGGAAGGGATCGCCATCACTGCAATGGGGCTCAATGGGGGCAATCTATTTGGCAAGAAGTCCGGCTCGGATGAAACGGGACTGGGGTTGACAGGCGATCCAACCGGCGACCACGAGATCTTCGCAAGGAAAAGTGGGGCGCAGGACTTTATTCAGCTTGACCTGCTGGGCTTAATCACAGCGGGTTTTACCGACGTCAAGTTCCAGATGGGTTCCTCGGAAGGCGGCGATCAATGGCAAGTGACCGCATGCTCCACAGCGGGTGTCTCGGGTTCCGGGCCGTGCGCGGCAAACGCGTCCACTTTAATCGGTACGCATGGAACCTTGAACCTCGCGCCGATGAACCTGAGCGCTACGAACCATTACCTGGATATCTCCGCGACCAAGGGAAACGTGTTGGTTGAAGATCTGCAGGCTGTGGATCCGCCAAGCGTTCCGGAGCCTTCTTCGGATGCACTTCTCCTGGTCGGCATACTCGGTATCGCGAGCGTCTCACTGGCCAAGCGATTGGCGGCGCAAAAAGCTTAGCCAGTCATAAAATTACGACTACAATTCCAAAAGGCCGCGGGCCACATGCCGCGGCCTTTGCCACATGAGAGTCGCAATCGTAGCGGACATACATGGTAATCGCCGCGCTTTCGAAGCAGTCTTGAACGATTTGCGGCTGGCTTCGCCCGACTTGGTTGTGCATGGCGGCGATTTGGCGGCCGGAGGAACACGGCCTGCAGAAATCATTGACCAAGTACGGCAGCTTGGCTGGTCCGGGGTCCGGGGAAATACCGATGAGATGTTGTGGGACCCGCAGCGACTGGCTGGATATGCAGCGGCCGAGCCGAAGTTAGCGCCAATTTTATCCAGAGTTGCAGAAACGATCGAACCAACGCGAGCGATCGTTGGAGAAGGGCGATTGCGATGGCTGGAAACCCTTCCTGCAGTATACCGGCACGAAAGCTTTACGTTGGTTCATGCAAGTCCGCAAGATTTGTGGCGTGCGCCGATGCCAAGCGCCAGTGACGAGGAACTGCAGGCTACCTACGGTTCGCTCGCCGCTCCTGTTGTAGTTTATGGGCACATTCATTGTTCCTACATTCGCCAGCTGCGAGGAATGACGGTCGCCAACACCGGTAGCGTCAGCCAATCCTATGACGGGGATTGTCGCGCTTCTTATCTGGTGATCGATGGAGAAAACCTGACGATTCGACGCGTGGAATACGATGTGCAAGCGGAAGCGAATGAATTGTTGCGGTGCGGATTGCCGCATGCTGATTGGCTGTCGCGGATTCTGCTGGCAGGGAAGTACTGTCCGCCGGAATAGTGGGCAGGCGCATGACCGGCGTGATTCACCACAGAGGACACAGAGAGCACGGAGAAAGACGACGGCGAAGACCCGCGGAAGAACGGCGCGGTCGGATTGCGAAAAAAGTGGCAATCCCGTGCGGAAGTGGGCTGGCATGAAAGCCAGCGCTACATTGAAGACTAAAGACTATTCGGCGAACTTTCCCCATGCTGCGACGACACATGCCACCTGGACTATTCATGAGATAGGCTCTGTAGAAATTTCAGCAACCGCGAGATTCCCTCGTTAAAAATTACCGCCGGTGTGATGAGGCTTAGTACCAGGACGCCGTCCTTCGGGAAATCGTAGAAATGCCCGGGATGAACAACGACGTTTTGTTTCTGCAGAAGGTCAATGACCAGGTCCTCATCGGAGCCTCGCGCAGGAACGCGCAACACCGCATACCAACCAGCGTCGGCATCGAGGAGTTCGCAAGCGGGTTGCGAAGAAATCAATTTCTGGAGGTTCGCGCGATTTTCGCGGACGCGCTGTAGCAGTTGTGGCTGAAGAGAGTGGCGCTGTTCGAACAATGTGGGGACTGCCCATTGCGTGGGCGCGTTCAGCGAAAGATAGGTGTCCGCGATCACTTCGAGGCGATCAAGTGCGGGTTGAACGAGACAGCCGGGACCGGTGGTGACGAGCCAAGCGACTTTCATCTGCGGGAGCGCGGCAATTTTGGAGAGGCCACTGAGAGTGAAGGTAAGCGCATCGAGATTGTTCGCGAAGGTTCGTGGCGGGATACCGGCGAACGAGTAATCGAGAAACACCTCGTCGACAATCAGCGCAAGATTGTGTTTTTGGCAGAGATTATTTAAGTGTTGCACTTCTTCCGCGCGTAGATACGAACCCGTCGGGTTGTTGGGATGAACTAGAAGAATGGCGCGCGTCCGCGGAGTGAGGGCGCGGGTGATGGATTGAAAATCGACCATCCAGCCATGGGCGTATTCCAGGGAATAGGGAATCAGGGCCACGTCCTGCAGATCGGCCAGAAAATCGAACAGCGGATAGCTCGGCTTGGGAACTAGGATTTCGTCCTGAGGGTTGCATAGCAAGCGAAAGATGTAGGAGTACGCCTCGCTGGTGCTGGTGGTCAGGATTACCGATTCAGGATCCACGGAGACGTGGTGATCGCGAAGGTAGTAACGCGCCACCTCTTCGCGAGCCGACAACAGGCCTTTGGGCTGGGGATCATACGAGAGTGCGCTACGATTTTGAAACGCGGCAAGAATCGCGGCAGTGACGTACTGCAGGCCACACTCGGTGGGATTGGAGACCGAGAGATCGAGGAGTTTTGTTCCGGAAGCGCGAATGGCCTCGAGTGCTTGCGTGAAACGGTTGGGTGAAAGCTTCCAGTTGGTGCGTTGAGAGAACATGAAGGAACTAAGAGACGATAGCACAAGGGGAACAGCGGAAGAAAAGCAACGGAGCGTTATGTCGGGTCGTTTGCGGAGTGAAAATCCATCTCCGGTAGAGAAACGCCAGAGAGCGTAGCTTTAATCAGGTCCATGGCAACGGGAATTGCAGAGCGCACCGGCTCCGAAAGCTGGTCAGCGTGATCGAAGGATTCGCCGCCGATGGTGAGAAGAAACGCGCGTTCAGGCCTGCGGGAGTAGAGTTGGGCCGCCAAGGCGAGGAGCGCCTCGGGGCTCATGGTGTGCGTCAGGCTGGAGGAGAATTCGCGGGCCGGTTCAATCCTCTTGAAACGAACTTTCCCGGGCGGCAGTGTCGCGGAAGCGTCGAGGAAAAGAACAATGTCAGACTGGCTGATCTGCTCGGCCAGGTCGGGGGTCCACTGTTGCGAAGACCGAATGTCGGTCTCCGGCTCGCAAAACTCGGAGCGAAAGTAGCGAGCCAGCACTACAGCGACGCCGTCATCCCCACGAAGCGGGTTGCCGCAAGCCAATACGAGCGCATGATTCATAGTGCGATGCGGGGAAGACCGGCTAAAGCGCGGTCGGGTATCCGAGTTCCTACGGCACTACGCTGACAGATTGCGAGGACGAAGCCTGTGACGGCGCTCACAGGCCGCTGGATATCGGCGTGAAAAAATGAGCTCGCAGGGGAGTATGACACGCACCAGAAACTGCAGGGAGCCGGTGAATGAGGGGATTAGCGCACAGGGTGATTGAGGTCACATCGGCCGGTGAGTGGTATCCCGCAATCGGAGATTCTCGCAGCGGGTGCCCCAGCCGACTAACCTGTTTGCTATCAGGAAGATGGTTTGCCTCAAAACAATGCCCGTTTTGGAACTTGGCATGCCGCTTTCTGCCTGGGGCATAGTTTGCCCTGCCGACTACGATGGGAGAAGCAATGAGAGAAGCCGTTCATGCCAGACCACCCAGGACCGGAGAACACGCCACCGACACCGAGCATGATCTGCAACTGCAGTTGATCGATTCCCTCGCTGAATCGATTGAAAAGGGAGGCGATTTCTCGCCGGCCCGGTATGTGTTGGACCAATTCATCGAATTCTCGGACATGCATTTTCTTTCCGAACAGCTGGTGATGCGATTGCACAACTATCCAGGATATGAGCCGCACCTGGAAGAGCACACCAAGCTGATGAAGAAAGTGCGGGACATTCGCGACAGCGTGGTTCGCGGCGACCAAAAGCTGAGTCAGGAGCTCGTCGAAGGATTGCGCGAATGGCTGCTGACGCACATCGCGACCAAAGACGTCGCGTTTGGTGAGTTTCTTAAGTCGAGGGAGGAGCGGGCGCAGTAGCCGCTCCGTGAGCAAATAAGCAGGTGTTGCGGCGGCAGGTGTCTGTCCGCTGTACGGAGAATTAAACCATGTGCCTGGCGATACCGGGAAAGGTAGCGCAAATCGAAGTGAAGGATGGCATACGGATGGGCCGTGTCTTGTTCGGCGGCATCGCCCGGCAAGCCTGCCTCGATTTCGTGCCAGAAGTGAAAGAAGGCGACTACGTGATGGTGCACGTAGGATTTGCCATCAGCGTGGTGGATAAAGACGAAGCCGAACGAACCTTTGCCCTGCTGGAAAGCATGGGCGTTCTCGCGGACGAATTATCTCCGGAAGAGGTTGTGCCACCCAAAGTATGAAATACCTGGACGAATATCGCGACGCCAAGATAGCCCACGGTTTGGCTGCGGAGATTCGCCGGCGTTCCACCAGGCCGTGGGTGCTGATGGAAATTTGCGGCGGGCAAACGCACACACTGGTGCGCTACGGCATCGACGACCTCCTTGGCAATAGCGTGGAACTGGTGCACGGACCGGGCTGCCCGGTCTGCGTGACGCCGGTGGAAATGATCGACCGCGCCATCGCGTTGGCACGTCGGCCGGATGTCACGCTGCTTTCCTACGGAGACATGCTGCGCGTGCCGGGATCCGGCAGCGACCTGTTTCATGTAAAGGCGGAGGGCGGCGACATCCGCGTAGTTTATTCGCCGACGGATGCGGTGCAACTGGCGCGCAGCCGGCCGGACCGCAAAGTCGTCTTCTTCGCGATTGGATTTGAAACCACGGCTCCGGCACACGCGATGGCGGTGTTGCAGGCAGCGAAGCTGGGTCTGAAGAATTTCAGCTTGCTGGTATCGCACGTGTTGGTCCCGCCCGCGATCCGCGTTTTGTTAGGCTCGCCGCAAAATCGCGTGCAGGGATTCATTGCGCCCGGACATGTCTGCACGGTTGTAGGCTGCCAGGAATATGAAGAGTTGGTGAAAGAGTTTCGCGTGCCAATTGTGGTAGGCGGATTCGAACCGGTAGACCTTCTGGAAGCGATCAACATGCTGGTGGCGCAGTTGGAAGAGGGCCGCGTGGAAATGGAAAACCAGTACACGCGCTCGGTGCAGTACCAGGGTAACCGGCCTGCGCGGCTGGCGGTGGCGCGAGCGTTTGAGATTTCCGACCGCAAGTGGCGCGGGATTGGCTCGATTCCGCTGAGCGGTCTTCGTTTGAGGGAAGAGTTTGCGGCGTTTGATGCCGAAAGCATTTTTGATCTGACGGAAGTGCGCGCGGAAGAGCCCAGCGAGTGCATCAGCGCTGAAGTTTTATTAGGTCATAAGAAACCTATGGATTGCCCCGCATTCGGCAGGCGCTGCTCGCCGGAAAAGCCTTTGGGGGCGCCGATGGTTTCAACGGAGGGTGCCTGTGCCGCTTACTATCAATACCGACGCCACGTCGCCGCAGTGTGACGTGGTACACAAAGAAGAGAAGAAGGAACTCGGGACGTTTTTGTGCCCGACGCCGCTACCGGTGGGAGAACGCATTCTGTTGGGGCACGGAAGCGGCGGAAAATTGAGCGCGGAGCTGTTGAATGACGTTTTTCTACCCGCGCTCGGGAATCCTGTGCTGGACCGTCTGGAAGATCAAGCGGTCGTGTCGGTGAATGGAGCGCGACTGGCTATTTCCACGGATTCGTTCGTGGTAAAGCCCTTGTTCTTTCGCGGAGGAAATATCGGCTCACTGGCGGTGCACGGAACCATCAACGACCTGGCGATGGGCGGCGCAAAGCCGCTATGGATGAGCGCCGCGTTTATCTTGGAAGAAGGATTGCCAATCGAGACGCTGCGGCGAATTGTGTCGGCGATGCAGGAAGCAGCGGCAGATGCCGGCGTGCCGATCGTTGCAGGAGACACGAAGGTTGTGGAACGAGGAGGCGCGGACGGCGTCTTCATCAACACGACCGGGATCGGCCGAGTGCGCGAGGGGATCTTTCTGTCGGCGAATCAGGCCAAACCCGGCGATGCGATCCTTGTCAGTGGAACCTTGGGCGATCACGGAATCGCGATTCTGGCGGAGCGGGAAGGCTTGCAGTTCGAAACGCAAGTGACCAGCGACTCGGCTGCGCTGCATACGCTGGTGGACGCGCTGCTTGAAGGAACGCGGAAGATTCGCTGCATGCGGGATCCAACCCGCGGCGGCTTGTCCAGCACGCTGAATGAGATTGCCGCGAGTTCGCGAGTGGGCATGGAACTGGAAGAGACGGCGATTCCGGTGCGCGAAGAAGTGCGTGGCGCTTGCGAAATGCTGGGCTTGGACCCAATGTACGTGGCAAACGAAGGGAAGTTGGTGGCGATTGTGGTGGCTTCGGCGGCGCAGGATGCGTTACGCGCGCTGCACGGGCATCCGCTGGGAAAAGATGCTCGCATCATCGGACGGGTAACTGCCGAGCATTCAAAAATGGTAGTGATGCGAACGCCATTCGGCACTACGCGGATCGTTGATATGCTCGCAGGGGATCAGTTGCCGCGCATCTGCTAGGGGGCACGTTTGCACGAGATCGGCATTGCCTCTTCGATCCTGGAAACAGTGGACGCGGAAGCCCGCAAGCGTCCCGAAGAAAAAATCATTGCAGTCGGTCTGCGAATCGGGGAACTCTCAAGCATCAGCCCCGACGCACTGCTGTTTGCGTTTGAGGTATTGACCAGGGAAACGCCATGGGAGAACCTAAAGGTGGAAATAGAATGGTGCGCGAGGCGGCAGAAGTGCCAGGGTTGCGGAGAAGAGTTCACCGTCGTGGAATTTGAGATGGCTTGCCCGAAGTGCGGCGAGAACCGCAGCAGATGTATCAGCGGAACGGAACTGGATATTGCGTACCTGGAGTTGGAGGAGCGATGCGCGAAGCCGTAGAAAAAAAGGTGCTGAGCGAGAATGATCGCTTGGCCGCGGCTCTGCGGCAACGGTATCGCGACGAAGGAATTCTGTGTGTCAACCTGGTGAGCTCACCCGGCTCCGGCAAAACCGCGCTGCTGGAAAAAACACTGGCGACGTTTCCCAAAGATGCTGCCGTGGCCGTGTTGACTGGCGATTTGCAGACCGACAACGATGCGAGGCGGCTGGCGCGCTACGGATTTCCGGTGAGGCAGATCGTTACCGGCGGAACTTGCCACCTGGACGCGCGGATGGTGGACCGGCATTTGAACGAGATGGGATTTCGCGGCCCGGGAATTTTGTTCATTGAGAATGTCGGCAACCTGGTTTGTCCTTCGAGCTACGATCTGGGCGAAGCGGCCAAGATTGTGCTGCTGAGCGTGACGGAAGGGGAAGATAAACCGCTGAAGTATCCTGGAATCTTCCACCGTTCCGCGTTGATGATTTTGACGAAGACCGATTTGTTGCCGCACGTGGAATTCAGCGCCGCGCTTGCGCTCGAGAACGCGCGGAAAGTTCATCCGGAAATCGACACCATTGCGCTATCGGCGCGCACCGGCGAGGGCTTGGATTTGTGGATGAACTGGCTGGTGGCGCTGCAGCAAAGGGTGCAGCGGCAGACGGCCGCCGCAATCCCTTGATACCGGACCCGACCCTTCCATGACAGAAACCACTCAGACGGCGGTCATTCGCAAGGCTATCGATGTCGGCGGCATCGTTCAAGGCGTGGGATTTCGACCGTTCGTCTTTCGGCTTGCGAATGCTTGCGGGTTGGCCGGCTTCATCGCCAATACCCCGGCGGGCGTGAGTATCGAGGTGGAAGGTCCTTCAGACAGCGTGCAAGAATTTCTGGACCGGCTGCCGAAAGAAATTCCGCCGCTGGCAAAACTCACTTCGCTGAGTTTGCGTGATGCCGAGGCGCAGGGCGGCGACGGGTTCCGGATTGTTTCCAGCCATTTGGGAGAGCCGCCGAAGGCGTTAATTTCGCCCGACGTGGTCGTGTGTGACGACTGTTTGCGGGAAATGGGCAATCCGCGCGACCGCCGTTTTCGCTATCCGTTCATCAATTGCACGAATTGCGGGCCGCGCTTCACCATTATCCGCGATATTCCTTATGACCGGCCGCGCACTTCGATGGCGCCGTTCAAAATGTGCACGGCGTGCCAGGCGGAGTATGACGATCCCGCAAATCGCCGGTTTCACGCGCAACCGAATGCCTGCTGGGATTGCGGGCCGCAAGTGTGGCTGCTTTCCGCTGCCGGCGAGCGAATGGACGTTGCCGAACCAATTCGCGAAGCAGCGCGGCTGTTGCTGGAAGGCAAGATTATGGCGGTGAAGGGGTTGGGCGGATTTCATTTGGCGTGCGATGCGAAGAATACAGCTGCCGTGGATTTACTGCGTGAGAGAAAACGGCGGGTAGAAAAGCCGTTCGCGATCATGGTGCGGCGAGTAGAGGACGCGGAGCGCTTCTGCACGGTGGACGAACTGTCGAAGAAGCAGTTGCTTTCTCGCGAGCGGCCGATTGTGCTGCTGCCGCGCAAGGCGGAAGCGGGTGTGGCGAACGGTGTGGCGCCCCGCAACCGGTTTCTGGGTATTTTTCTTCCATACACGCCAGTGCATCACCTGTTGTTCTCCAGCGGAAAATTTGACGCGCTGGTGATGACCAGCGGAAACCTGAGCGAAGAACCAATCGCGATCGATAATGCGGAAGCGGTGCTGCGCTTGCACAATCTCGCCGACGCCTTCCTGGTCCACGACCGCGACATCTTGCGGAGGTGCGACGATTCCGTTGTACGCGTCGCTGCCGGCCAACCGCAGATGCTGCGCCGCTCTCGCGGCTACGTTCCCGTGCCGGTCGCGCTGGAAAACGAATCGGCACCGATCCTGGCTGTCGGCGGCGAGTTAAAAAACACCATTTGCGTGGTACGTGGCAGCGAAGCGTTCTTGAGCCAACATATCGGCGACCTGGAAAATCTGGAAAGCTATGGCTTTTTCGAAGAGGCCGTGGCGCATTTCCAGCGAATTCTGGAAGTGCAACCCAGGGTCGTAGCTCATGATCTGCACCCGGATTATTTTTCCACGAAGTGGGCGTTGGAGCGGGAAGGCCTGCAGCACATTCCCGTGCAACATCATCACGCGCACATCGCCGCATGCATGGCGGAAAATCATCTGGATGGAAAAGTGATTGGCATGGCGCTGGATGGCACCGGTTACGGTACGGACGGCGCGATCTGGGGTGGCGAAATTTTAATTGCCGATTACGCCGCGTTCGAACGCAGCGCGCATTTTCAGTATGTGGCCTTGCCCGGAGGTGCGGCGGCAATTCAGGAACCGTGGCGCGTGGCGGTGAGTTATCTCGCCAAGCATTATGGAAACGATGTTCAGGCGCTGGGTCTTCCGTTCCTGAAGGAAATCGATTCGCGAAAACTGAATGTGGTTTTGCAGATGGCGGAACGCGAGGTTCATTCGCCGCGGACTTCCAGTTGCGGGCGGCTGTTCGACGCGGTGGCTGCGGTGGTCGGCCTGCGCGGGACAGTGAACTATGAAGCGCAGGCGGCCATCGAATTGGAAATGGCGGCACATGACTCGACGGACCAAGGCTCGTATCTATTGAACTTGATTCCGATGAATTCGGGCTGGCAAATTGGGACGCGTTCGCTGTTTGACTGGCTGATTGCCGATATTCAGAAGGGCGCCAGCGTTGCGGATATGAGCCGGCGATTTCACAACGGCCTGGTCGCCGTTCTTGTCGAAGTTGCGGAGAAAATCCGCGCGCGGCAGGAACTGTCCCGGGTTTGCCTGAGTGGCGGCTGCTTTCACAATGTGTTGCTGTTCGAGTCGCTATTAGCCGCTTTACGCGAGAAGCGGTTCGAGGTTTATTTTCACAGCGAAGTGCCGGCGGGAGACGGGGGAATCAGCCTCGGCCAGGCGCTGGTTGCGGCGCACATTTTGCAGGCCAACGGGAAAAAAGCTTAGCGGGATCCGTATTTGCGGGTGGCAGTGATCCCTTTGCCTTCGGTCACAGTTACAGTTTGCCCTGCGGCCACGGCCGACAGCTTGTCCACTTGGCCGCTGGGCCAGCGAATTTCAACCGTGTCGGCTTGATTGAGCTGGCCGAGGCCGTACGTCAACACCAATTCGCTGGCAGAAAGATAGCTGGAACCGCTGCGCATCATCTGCGACTCCGGACCCGCGCTTGTAGTTACCTTCACAACAGTTCCAATGCCGTCGCGATTTGATTTTGTGCCGATGAGTTTGATGCGCAGGCTCTTATTGGCGGTCGAGCCGTTGGCGGCCGCGTTCTCGAACAAATACGCCGGACCGCCATTTGTGGAGAGCAGCAAATCGAGTCGCCCGTCGTTGTTAATGTCGCCGTAAGCGGCGCCACGGCCAACGCGCGGCGTGTTGAACGCAGCGCCCAAAGTCTTCGTTACCTCCTGAAAAGTCCCTTTGCCTATATTGCGAAACAGATGTGGCGGCATGGCGTACTTCACGTTTGGTTGCACGCGCTGGATGTCGCCATCAATGTGGCCATTGGCGATGAAGATGTCCGGCCAACCGTCCAGGTCGTAATCAAAAAAGAAGCAACCAAAGCCCAGCGTCAGCAGGGTGGCGCGACCGACCTCAGAACGCGGTGCCTCGTCGACGAAGAGGCCTTTGCCTTCGTTGTGATACAGCGAAAGCATCTGATTGGCGAAATTCGTGATCAGGATGCTTGCCGCGCCGGAGCGGTCGTAATCCGCCGCGTCCACTCCCATGCCCGCGCGCGCGACGCCATCTTCGCTGAAGGCAATGCCCGCGACAACGGCTTTTTCAGTGAATGTGCCGTCGCCATTGTTGCGATACAACTTGTTGGGCTGCGTGTCGTTGGAGAAGAGCAGGTCCGGCCAGCCGTCGTTGTCGTAGTCGAGGATGGCGATGCCCAGCGTTTTGGAAGTCGGCTCGGCGAGCCCCGCTTTTTTGGTGGCGTCTTCAAACGTGCCGTCGCCGCGATTGTGCCACAGCCGCACGGAGGTTCCTTTGTAGGATTCCGGCGTGCAATATGATTTACTTTTTCCATCGAGGGTGCAATACAGATCGCCCTCGAGCGACCACTGCACATAGTTCGCGACTACCAGATCGAGTTTGCCGTCCTTGTCGTAATCGATCCAAGCAGCGCTGGTGCTGAACTCTTTCGGACTCATCAGGCCGGCTTTTTGGGTCACATCGGTAAACGTGCCGTTACCGTTGTTGTGGAACAGATGGCTCTGGCCCATGGTGGTGATGAACAGATCGTCGAAGCCATCGTTGTCGTAGTCACCTACCGCCACGCCCATGCCAAACAGTTCCACATCCAGGCCAGCTTTGTGAGTGACGTCGGTGAAGGTGCCATCGTGATTGTTGTGATAGAGCTTGGGCGTCGAGTGTTTCGCGGGACGTCCGGGCCAGTCCGTGCCATTCACAAGAAAAATGTCCTGCCAGCCGTCGTTGTCGTAATCGATGAATGCGACACCCGGACCCATGGTTTCCGGTAAGTATTTTTTGCCGAAGGCGGCGTTATTGTGAACGAAGTGAATGCCAGCTTTCTGCGTGATGTCGCGAAAAGTAACCGGCGAACTTTCTGGCGGACTCGTTGACGCCTGCCCCGACAATGCACTTGCCATTGCCAACCATGCCGCGGCGCACCAGACCTTCTTCACGAATTCTCCGCCTTTCCCTCTCGCCCGACGCCCAGCGCATCCGCGACGCGGTTGATGTAGTTGAACCACGAGGCAATCAACGTGATTTGCAGGATTCCGCGATCGTCAAAGCCCACGGCGCGCAGCTTGGTGTGGTCCTGCGGGCTGCATTGCGTGGCATCGCGAGTCAGCTTCACAACGTATTCCAGCATCACCCTATCCTGTTCGCTGATCGGCGCCGAACGATAATCCCGGCGCAGCGCCTGCACCATTTCGTCTTTCAATGTGACGCGACGCAGAAACTCTGCGTGAGATTCGATTCAATAGAAGCATCGGTTGGTGACCGAAACCATGGTGGCAATCATTTCGTGCTGATCGCGGCGCAGCGGCAGATCGGGCGACATCAAAGCGCCATAAGTGCTGAAGGCATGGAACAATACGTCAGGAAACAGGCTGTGTGAGCCGACGATGCTGTTTTCTACGCCGAAGTTCACGACGGGCACCGGCGTCGCATACTCCATGGGATAAAGTTTTCTTTCCTCCATGATGGCGTCGCGCACGCGCTCATCGTCTTCCATGCGAATCGTTTTGATCCAGGTCATGATGGTTTCCTTTTACGTTGGGAATATGGATACGCTCACCGGCCCACGCCCGCCGCAGATTTGTTTGCTGCAACTGCCTGCGTCGCCGCGGCTTTCTTTCCCGGCGGAGTTGCGCCCAGCGGCACGGATTCGTGTTCATGAATAGGTTGCCGCTCGTTATTGTCTTCCGGATGCGATTGGCGGTAAGCGCCGGTCAGAGCCTGCGCGGATTCGTCAGCTTTAAAGCGCAAATAACGATCGCGGTGCTGATTCGCGCGCGCCTCATCACCCAGTCCGGTGTAGCAGAGCATCAGGTTGTAGTTTGCCTGTAGATCTTCGGGATCGATTTCCAGCGTTTTCTGGAGTTCCTTCACGGCATCCGCATAGCGTTTCTGCAGGAACAACACGCGTCCCAATTCGTTGTGCACAACGCGGTCCTGCGGATACTGCGCGAGAACTGCCTGAAGCACCTTGCCGGCTTCCTCGTATTGGCCTTCTTCTTTCAGCACGCGCGCGTAGAAGAAGTTGGCCCGCGCCAGGCCCGGTTTCAGCGCCAGCGCCTTCAACAGAACTTCCCTTGCGCCAGCGGTGTCGCCCTCTTGCGCGCGCACGCGGCCAACGTTGGTCCAACCATCGAAGTTCTGCGGATCCATCTTGGTAATTTCCGAGAACGCTTGTCCGGCACCCTTCAAATCGCCTTGCAGGAACAGGCCGATCCCGTAGTCGTTCCAACGCGTCCAGTCGTCTTTGGACCAGACCACTTCAGGCGCCGGAGCGGCTGCAGTGCGCGGCAATACGCGCAACGTCTTGGTGTCTTCCGCCACGACGATGATGGGAACATCCGGAATTCCTTTTGCGGCGCTGGAAACCTTGGACTGATCCAGATTGAATGCCATGGTGCGATCGTCGTAGTCGCGGGTGACGTGAGGATTGGATTCCACGGAATCCTGTTTACCGGCAAAGGCGAATTGCGTGTTGAACCACAGAAACTTGCGATAGTTCAACTTGGAATGCAGCGTGATGTGTTCGCCGGCATTTTCTGGAACATGCATGCGGAAATGCACGGTGTCTGCCGCGCCCGGAGGGATCAGGTGCACGTACACCGTGGCGCGGCTGGCCCAGGCATTTCGTTTGTTGATGGGATTGCCGTGCGCATCGATCTGCAAGGATTTGTAGAAATGCGCGCCAGGCTCAACGGGGCCTTTGCCGTCGTCGGCCGTTTTGCCGCTCCAGAAAATGGTTTGGCCTTTTTCGTCGGTGGCTTGCAGTTCCAGCCAGACATCGAAAGCGTCAACGGTACCGCCAGGAAAGAAATGGCCAACCTTGCGGGTGCGCACCACAACGTCGACCAGGACATCGTCGCCGCGCCGCACGGCTGCATCGACGCGTCCCAAAGGAGCGGTGATTGGCCGTGCTTCTCCCGCAGGGCCGCGCGGCAGAGAAATATCCGCTTCCTCGCCGACAGCGAAGGTGGTGGAGAGTTCCTGCTTCGGCAATCTGCTGGCGTTTGCCTGACCTTCGTACTTGCCGGCGGGAGAGATTGCGAAGATGTCGACGCTGACTTGTTTGTCTTGCAGGAATTTCTGGCTGGCCAACAACTGCGCCGCGTCTTCATTCGCCGTGGGTACCGCCGTATTTGCGCCCGGGAAGCGGTGCGAGTGGACGTAGCCGTTGACGTTGCCTTCGTCCTTCGAAGGCACGAGGGGCATGTGACAGTCCGAGCAAACCATGGGAGTTGCCGGATAGTAGAACGAGCGCGCGCCCTGGCCTGACACGCCGCTGGCTTGCCAGTTGTCGTATTCGTTGAAGCCGCGGATCCAGCGGTAGTTGTTCAACGGCTGATCCAGATGCACTTTGTGGCAGCCAGAGCAAAATTCAGGAACCTGCTCGCGCATGAAGGGTTTCAGGAAGACGCGGCGATGCGGCTCAGGATTCAAGCGCGTCACGAAATCGTGCAGGCCGCGCACCAACGGATTGTTGCTGGCCGCAAGGGCGTGGAGTTTCGGATATTCCAGCAGGAAATCGCCCTGGCCCATGGTGCTTTTCACATCGACGATGCTGTGGCACATCATGCAGCTCAAACCGGCCCGCGCTTCGGGCTTGTCGACATTTTGCGCAATGGGCTGATCCATCATGCCGCTGAACAGCAATGCGGGATCGTGGCAGCCAGCGCACCATTTGGATGGTTGCACGCCAGCGACTTCCTGCATGTACTCAATGCTTTTGCGATACCACTGATTGTTGAAGGAGGAAAAGTGATGCATGGAGCTTTGCCACTGCTTGTAAATGTCAGCGTGGCAGCGTTCGCAGGCCTGGGATTGTAGAAAATAATCGGAGGGAATGTATTTCCCATCGGTGGTTTGCGCGGAACTGGGGAAAAACTTGCCGTGAGGTCCGTCGCCCTCGTTTTCCATGGTGGCAGGCGAAATCGCGGGATTGCCGACGCGATAGTAACTCTGCCATGCGACGTTGCGAGCCCACCAGGCGCCTGCGGCAACGCCGGCCGTGACCACAAATAGCAGCGCGAATCGCACGGTGCGTTGTAAGTGGTTAACGCCCAGCCAGCCGCGCTCCAACATCCAAGCGGCAGCAAGAAGAACTACGGCGACGGCGCAAAACGCAATGTGCGCGTACAGCCACATCTTGAAGCGGTGCGGCGTGCCGATGACGATCAGCATAATGCCAAGCGCGCCGCCCACAGCCAGAAACAACCAGCCAAACTTTGCGAGGAGAGATTCTTTTCCGAGGCCTCGAAACAGATATACCAGCAGGCCCAGTGCCACCAGCACACCCAGGCCCGAATGCAGGGCCACGTTCACAAAATAGAAAATTGTCGCGGAAGGCAGGGCGTAAAGATAAACCGCGGTGAGCACCAGCACGAAAACACTCAGGTAGCGCCAGCGCCTCATTCCCATTCCCCCAGTCAGACTCACTTGGCCTTAGATTATGCCCCAAATTAGAAATGCGGCCGGAGTACCCTCCGGCCGCAGAGTCTTTGTTGGGGTGCTTCCGGTGTCGGCGAGGCTTATGCCAGCGTGGGAAGCGACTGCAAAGTTGTCTTGTTTATAAAATGGGGCGGAGTGGTTGACAATAGTGCGAAACAACTAGAAGCGAAAATCCTCGGTAATACCCTTATTTTCAGTTACTTGGTACGCCCGACCGGAGGGCAACCTAGGATGTTCCTCGCTTTGTCCGCTCGGCCACTCGATCACGACGCGATCGATTTCGTCGTGCTGCCCCAGGCCAAACGTTACGGGCAATTCGGATTGCGAAAGATAACTGGAACCGCTGCGCACGACACGCGATTGCACCTGGCCATTCACGAATACTTTTACGCTGGAGCCAATCGCATCGCGATTTGATTTCGTGCCCACCAATCGGAAACGAATACTCTTGTTTTTCACCAGCAGATCGTTGCGATAGAGATAGGCGGGGCCGTTGTTGGTGGTCAGCAGCACGTCGAGATCGCCGTCGCGATCGAAATCTCCAACAGCGAGGCCGCGACCGACTTTGGGCAGGTCGAATCCGCCGCCGATTTCGGAGGCCACATCGTGGAATATTCCAGCGCCGAGATTCTGGAAGAGTTGCGCGGGTTGGGCGTAGCCGACATTGCCGCGAATGTTTCTGACGGTTTCGTCGATGTGGCCGTTGGCGACAGCGATATCCAGAAGGCCATCGAGATTGGCGTCGAAGAAAACGCAGCCGAAGCCCAGGGTATTGCGGGAAGCGGCGCCCAGGCCGGTTTGCATAGCGACGTCGTCGTAGCCTTTTCCCATGGTGCGATAAAGGCCAATCATTTCATTGTCGAAATTGGTGATGACGATGCCGGGGCGGCC
Organism: Candidatus Acidiferrales bacterium; assembly: GCA_963826335.1. Lineage (GTDB taxonomy): Bacteria > Acidobacteriota > Terriglobia > Acidiferrales > UBA7541 > Acidiferrum. The sequence goes on from CAWGXB010000016.1 coordinate 212,182, forward strand.
GGAATTGTCAAAGTCGGCCACGTCCACTCCCATGCCAGCGCGCGCTTTGCCCTCAGTGCTGAAGGCCAGGCCGGCTTCGACGGCAACATCCTTGAACTTGCCATTGTGCAGGTTGCGATAAAGCTTGTTGGGTTGCGTGTCGTTGGCAACAAGGATGTCCGGCCAGCCGTCCTGGTCGTAGTCGAGCATGGCCACGCCAAGCGATTTGGAGCTGCTGTCGAAGATTCCGCTGGTCGCGGTGACGTCCTCGAATGTGCCGTTGCCGCGGTTGTGGTACAGCCAGCAGGTGTCGCCGCGATATGCTTCCGGAGTGCAGTAGGATTTATTTTTTCCGTCGAGGCTGCAGAACACATCACTTTCCGCGGACCAACGAACGTAATTGCAGACAAGCAAATCCAAAAAGCCGTCGCGGTCGTAGTCGAACCAGATGGCCGAAGTGCTCAAGCCTGATTTGCCGGCCAGGCCACTGGATTTCGTGACGTCGACGAAGGCGCCCTTTCCGGTGTTGCGAAATAAGTGGCTCTCGCCAACGCAGGTAATGAAAATATCCGGGAAGCCGTCGTTGTTGTAATCGCCGACGGCAACGCCCATGCCGTACATCTCCACATCCAGGCCCGCAGCCTTGGTGACATCGCTGAACGTTCCGTTGCGATTATTGCGATACAACTTCATGGTGGTGCGCTGGCGCTTGTGGCCCGGCCAATCCATCGCGTTCACAAGCAGAATGTCTTGCCAGCCGTCCGCATCGTAGTCCAGGAAGGCGCAGCCAGAGCCAAGTGTTTCCGGCAGGAGTTTGCCGCCATAGGAGCCGTTGTTCTGGCGAAAATGAATGCCGGCGGATTCGCTGACGTCGATCAAGCGGAAGCCTGGGGAGGCCGCGGGAATGGGCAGGGGCAAAGCGCCCGCGAGAATCCCAGCACTCAGTCCCTGGCGGATAAAATCGCGGCGCTTCACGGAAGATTTACCAGCCCGTTGCGAATGGCGTACACCACTAGCTCCGCCGTCTTATGGATCCCCAACGCATCCATGATGTTCGCGCGGTGGACGGACACGGTGTTGACGCTCAGGTTCAACTCGGTAGCAATCTCTTTGTTGGATTTGCCCGCTACGATGTGTTGCAGGATTTCCAGTTCGCGCTGCGTCAGGCCTGTGTCGCGCTCGCCCTTCAACGTGCCGCCGCGCGAAATCTGTGGATCCAAGACTGTTTCACCTGCAGCGACTTTCTTGATGGCGCTAACCAGGTCCAGGTCCATGGCGTTTTTCAGGATGTAGCCGCGCGCGCCCGCCTCCATGGCCTGGCGCACCAGCGTGTCCTCTGAGTGCATGCTCAACATCAGAATCGCGGTGTCTGGCAACTTTTTCAAAATTTGGCGGGTGGCGTCGATTCCATTCACTTGCGGCAGAGCGCAATCCATCACAATCACGTCGGGGCGTAATTCTTCCGCGCGCTTCAGTGCTTCGGCGCCGTCGCTGGCTTCGCCGACCACTTGAAACGAGATCTCGTCTTCGAGCATGCGGCGAAAACCGCGGCGCACCAGCGCGTGGTCGTCTACCAGCAGCACTTTCAGCTTAGTCGGCATGCGATTCCACCTTCTCGCGCGGGATGCGTAGATGCACCCGCGTTCCGCCGGAGTCCACAGTGGCTACGGTAAGCGTGCCGTCGAGGATTTCCGCGCGTTCGCGCATGGCCACCAAGCCAATGCCGGGCTGACCCGTCGCGGGAGCAAATCCCTTGCCATGATCTTCCACTTCCATCTCCAGTTGCGCGGGATTAAAACGCAGGCGAACCCACGCTTCCTTGGCGCCGGAATGTCGCGTGACATTATTGAGCGCTTCCTGAAGCACACGATAAATCTGCACGCCCGCCGCGGTTTCCACGGGATAGGCCGCGCCGGACTTCTCGTAGTGAAGCACAAGGCCGGTCTGTCTTTCCACGGTGGGGATGTACCAATCCAGGGTGCTCTCCAGGCCCGCTTCTTCCAACAGGACTGGATGAAGGGCCTGCGACAAGCTGCGAATGTTGTTCAAGGTGGTCTGGGCAATTTCCTGAACTTCCAGCAAGTCGGCTCGCAACGGTGAATCCTGCTCCATGTGATTTCCCGCGCGGCGCAACATCAAGCCGATGGCGGTCAGTACCTGGCCGAATTCGTCGTGGAGTTCGCGCGAAATGTGGCGCAACGTGGATTCCTGCGTGGCAATGAGCTTTTGCGCCAGTTCGCTGCGTTGCGAAGAAAGTTCCGCGACGTGCGCGAAGATCTGGCGGTTGTAGCGAATCAGATACAGGCTGGTGACCACGATGGCCAGCAGGATGGCTGCGAGGAAAAAATACAATTGGCGTTGCACGCGGTCGTAAATTTGTTTGATGCTGGCTTCCGCCTGCTGCTCGCCTTCGTTGTTCTGTACCAACAAACGGGAAACGGCGGAATTGAGCGCGGCCTGGCGAGGCTGCAGGGTGTTGCGAATCTGCTCGCGAGCGGTCGCTTCGTTTCCATTGCCGGCCAGCGCAAACATGCGGTCGGTGGCATCCCAGAACTGTATCAAGGATTGGCTCAAGTAGCGGCGCTGGTCGCTGGTGCGCGCGGCTTCGGCCAGGGTTTCTTCCTGTTTTAACGCTACGTCCAGATCGTTGCGGATGCGGTCAAATTGCGCGCTCCAAGCCGCGAGCGGGTAAGGTTCGCCGGCATCGAGCATGTCACGCATGGCCAGGCCGATGGAGTTCAAATCATTCTGGATGCGCAGAAGCTGCAGCGAGTCTTTACGATTGCGGTCGACCATCCCGGATTGCAGCTTGCGGATCCCAGAAAACTGTAGGGTGATGTAGGTGGCATACGCGAGCACTGCGACAATGGTGATGATGAGCCCAAAATACAGGCCGCGCGTCGGAGCTCGTTGTGCCGCGGGAATTTTCTCCACGTGGAAGAGGATATAACGCCTGCGCGATGGGACCAAATTCGCATGCGGGAGTCACGCTTGCAGCCATCTTGTCGGTGATACACTGCTGGCGTTTCATGACGCAGCGCCGGGGAGTTTCATGATCGATGTCGGGCTGATTGGGTTTGGACTGGCTGGAAAGTGTTTTCATGCGGCGGTAATTCGCGCGGTACCGGGGCTGCGATTAGCTGCAATCGTGCAGCGCAGCGGAGACGAAGCCGCGCCAATGTACCCGGAAGCGCGAATTGTGCGCAGCGTCGAAGAACTGCTGGCGATCGAAACGATTCGCCTAGTGTCGATCGCTACTCCGAATCAGACGCACTTCCCGTTTGCAAAACAATGCCTGGAGGCTGGCCGCGATGTTGTGGTCGACAAACCGTTTACCACCAGTGTTGCCGAAGCGGTTGAACTGTTTCACATCGCAAAAAAGAAACAGCGGCTCTTGACCGTATACCACAACCGGCGATTCGACGCGGATTTTCAAGCCGTTCGTGATTTAGTGCGTGCCGGCGCGCTGGGAAGAATCGCACGGTTTGAATCGCACTATGACCGCTATCGCCCCAGCTCCAAAGTTGGCGCGTGGCGGGAAAAACCCGGCCCCGGCAGCGGGGTATTGTTCGACCTTGCACCGCACCTGATCGATCACGCTCTGACGCTGTTCGGGCGGCCCGAGTCCGTTTTCGCGGACATACGAATCGAGCGCGCGGGATTTTCCACGGATGACGCGTTCGACGTGACGCTGCGTTACGCGGGCGGCCTGCGCGCAGAATTGAAAGCCACTATGCTGTGCGCGACGCCGCGGCCGCGAATGATCTTGCTTGGCGAGAAGGGAAGTTACGTGAAAAGGGAATTCGATCCGCTGGAAAATTCGTTGCGCAATGGGGCAATTCCTCAGGGAGAATCCTGGGTGCTGGAGAAGGAAGAAAATTGGGGCGAATTGACGATTGCGGTGGACGGCACGATGCGAACCAGCAAGGTTGCTTCGAGAGGAGACTGGCGGGAGTTTTACGCCAATGTGCGCGATGTCCTGCTGGGCAAGGCTGAGTTGCTGATTACACCGCAGCAAGTGTTGGATGTGATGGTGGCGCTGGAATTGGCGGCGAAGAGCAACGCAAGAGGATGCGCAGTGCCATGGCGTGACGTGCTGGTCTAAGAATCACAACAGAGGCAGGGAACTGGCGCACGGCGTATAATGCCAGATTCGGGGAAGGAGTCGACACGGTCCATGAAGATCGAACTTGCGCCATCGATACTGGCTTCGAACTTCGCGCAACTTGGCAACGAGGTGCAGCAGGCAATTGAAGGCGGCGGAACGCTGCTGCACGTGGACATCATGGACGGCCATTTTGTGCCGAACCTTTCGATCGGGCCGCCCGTGGTGCGAAGTTTGCGCAAGGTCGTCAAGGTGCCTCTGGACTGCCACCTGATGATTGACAACCCGGATCAGTTCATTCCGGAGTTTGCGGAGGCAGGAGCGGACTGGATTTCCGTACATCAGGAAGCCTGCATACACCTGGACCGCACGCTGCACCTGATTGCTTCGCACGGTTGCAAACCGGGAGTGGTGATCAACCCCGCGACGCCTGTGGAGATGCTGACCGAGGTGCTGGATCTGGTGCACCACGTACTGGTGATGAGCGTAAATCCAGGCTTTGGCGGGCAGAAATTCATTCCCAACGCGCTGAATAAGATTGCGGCACTGGCTCGGATGCGTGCCGAGCGAAAACTAGAGTTTCGAATCGAAGTGGACGGCGGCGTCGATCTGGAAACAGTAGCGGACGTGGTGAAGGCTGGTGCCGAATTGCTGGTTGCGGGTAGCGCGGTGTTCTGCCACGGCGATATCCGGACGAGCGCGAAACGGTTGTTGGAAGTGGCGCGAACGGCAAATCTGGCGCGCGCATAGCTCGAAACTAAATCTAACAAGGATCTCGCACCGCGATTTTTCGTCGCTCAGGCGAAGCGTTATTGTTCGCGCAGCGCTATTACCGGATCCACTTGCGTGGCGCGCAGTGCCGGGATGTAACTGGCCACAAAAGCAATGGCAAGCAACAAAGTGGAAACTGCGGCAAGCGTGACCAGATCCGTCGAGGCAACGCCATAAAGCACCGAGTGCAATCCGCGGAATAGCAAAAAGGCAAGCACGATGCCGATCGCGGTCCCGATCAGCGCCATCGTCATTCCCTGCTTTAACACCATGCCCAAAACGTTGCGACGCTGCGCTCCCAGTGCCGAACGAATGCCGATTTCGTGGGTGCGTTGGCTGACGGAGTAGGACACCACGCCGTAAACGCCCACGGTGGCGAGCACCAAGCCGAGCATGCCGAAAGCGCCGACGAGCATGGCGCCAAGGCGCGCAGGCAAGAGCGGCTTGCCATACTCAACGTGCGCTTCCATGGTGTTGATGTTAAAAACCGGCAAACTTGCATCGAGCTGCTGGATCTGGTCGCGCACCGGTCCCACCAGGCGAAGCGGATCATCCTGCGAGTACACCATCAACGTTGCGGCGGCAACGTAGCGCTGGGCCAGTGGGAAATAAGCGAACAACTGAGGCGTTTCGTAAAGGAACAAGTACTTTCCCGTGCGCGTTAGACCTACGACTTGAATGGGCGGCCCATTCTTATCGGTGCGAAACGTTCTGCCAACAGGATCATGGCCGGGCCAAATCTTGTTCGCGAAAGTTTCGTTCACGATTGCGACTTTCGGCGCGGTAGCGGAATCGGCTTCGGTAAATTCGCGGCCCTTGATAACGTGAACGCCGAGAGCGCGGAAATAGTCGGGTTGAACATGATTCCTGAAGGAGGTTTCCGCGTTCGATTTATTGTCAATCGGCTGGCCTTCGGGATAAACGCTGACGATGTCGTTTTCGTAGCCCATGGGGATATAAGCGGTAAAAGCGGCGTCGCGCACGCCGGGCAATGATTTCACGCGGTCCGTAATCTGTTTGTAGAACTGCTGGCCGCGTTCCTCGCTGTAGCCTTGCAGACCCAAGTCCACGGACATCATCAGGGTGTGATCGACGCGAAATCCCATGTCGACGTTGGCTGAATTCTGAAAGCTACGAATAAAAAATCCGGCGCAAGCCAGCAGCAGCAGCGAAACCGCAACCTGCGCCACGACCAGCGCGTTACGAAAACGGTGATGTCCCGCAGAGCCGCCCCCGGAGCGCCCGCCCACTTTCAGCGTGTCGGCCAGATCGGTTCGGTGGGCCTGCAATGCAGGCAGCAAACCAGCCACAATTCCCGTGACCAGCGCGGCGAGGAAACTGAAAGAAAATACGCGCCAATCCAGGCGCAAATCGAATAAATGCAAGGGCAGGTCCGTGGGGATGCGAATGGACATCAGAGCCATGGCCACCCACCGCGCGAACACCAAGCCGGCGATTCCCCCGCAGAGGGCCAGCAGGGCGCTCTCGGTCAAGAGCTGCCGGATCATCCGCGCGCGGCTAGCGCCCAGCGCGAACCGCATAGCGATTTCTTTTCTGCGCCCGTTGGCGCGCGCCAGGATCAGGTTGGCCACGTTGGCGCAAGCGATCAGCAGCACCAGTCCGGCAAGGGACATGAATACCCAAACCGCAGTGGACATGAAAGCGCCGAGGCCGGGTTCCGGTCGCGCTTTCAATTCCGGGATCACCAGCAGCGACATGTCCTTATGGATTTCGGGGAACTCCTGCGCCAAGCGACGATCGGTAGGCTGCGCGGCGGCAAGCGCCTGTGTGGGAGTTACCCCAGGTTGCAGTCTGCCGAGAATGCGGAGGAAAGTTGACTCGCGCTTGTTGAGGACATCGTTCTGATTGGGATCGAGCAAACCCAGCGCAGTGACGGGGAGATAAAAGTCGGGCTCGAGGAAATAGTAGGCGCCGTGATAGCGCTCCGGCGCGACGCCAATAATGGTAAAGGGATGCTTGTTTACCTCCACGGTTCGCCCGATGACTGCAGGATTGCCACCGAATCGCGTCTGCCAATATTTGTGGCTAAGAACGATCAGCGCATCTTTGCCCGGAACCCAGCCTTCGTCGGCGGCAAAGGTACGACCGAGAGCCGGCTCCAACCCGAGCATCGAAAAATAGTTGCCGGTGACCAGTTCCGCCCAGACGCGCGTCGGCCGCCCCTCCGCCTGCAGATTCACAGGACTGGGGGTGTAGCCACACATGTCGGAAAACACAGCCTTGAGCTGGCGGTAGTCCTGAAGATCGGGATAGGACACGGGAATCGGGAAATCCAGGCCGCGCTGTTTCATGGCCACGACGACGAGTTGCTGTGGGTCTTTAACCGGCAGCGGCCTCCACATCATCCCGTTGAACAAGCTGAAGATCGCCGTGTTCGCGCCGATCGCCAGCCCCAGCGCCAGCACCGCTATGACGGCAAAACCCGGACTCTTGACCAGCATGCGCCAGGCGTAGCTTAGGTCTTTCCAGAGGTCTTCCATGAGATTTACCCTCGCACGACTCCGGCAATTTGTGGGCACATGAAAGTCCTTCCGGTTGGTTCCGTTTAACGCCTGACGGCAAAGCACTTACGAGCCGTGGTGCGGCGTGAATAAGGTGCTGATTGGTCGTTTCTGGGATTTGCGCGTCTCGGAAACGGACAAGTATGGGGGCGGCAGATGACTGCGGCCTTTCGACTTGCTTGCACTGTCTGGGTATACATAATGGTGCGGTTCCGGCTAACAACTGCTGGAATCGAGGAGCTGCGACATGGGTTCAAACATTAAATTGACGGCCGCGGATGGGCACCAGCTCGGAGCGCACGTGTCGGAACGCGCCGGTCCCGCTCTTGCTGCTGTTGTCATAGTGCAGGAAATTTTTGGCGTGAACCGGCACATCCGATCTGTTGCCGATGATTACGCCAGCCGGGGCTTTTGGGCCATTGCTCCGGCGCTGTTCGATCGCGTTGAACAGAACGTTGAACTCGATTACAACGCCACCGACGCGTCGCGAGGCATGAAGATCGCAAGTCAAATTGGCATGGAAAACGCGTTGAAGGACGTTGCCGCTGCTATCGAATATGCGGGTAGTGCGCTGCGCGGGAAGAAAGTTGGCGTGGTGGGCTACTGTTTCGGCGGAAGTTTGGCGTGGTTGGCGGCCACACGTCTGAACCCGCACGCGGCTGTTTGTTATTACGGCGGAAGCATTGCGAAATATACGTCCGAAGATCCGCGTTGCCCTGTCATGCTGCACTTTGGAAGCAAGGATCCGCACATTCCGCTTTCCGAGATTGAAAAGATTCAGCGGGCGCATCCTGAATTGCCGGTGTTTCTGTACGATGCGGGACACGGGTTCAATTGCGATCAGCGCAAGGACTACGCTCCGCAAGCCGCGAGCCTTGCGCGTGAACGCACATTGGAATTCTTCCGCAAATATCTGGTCGACGCCTGAAGCCGAAGTGGACTTCGTCCTGGTGCCCAATGTCGTTGCGGGACACGCGATGTGTGTTAGTGTGCGAGTGAGAATGACGGCAGTGGACTGAAGCAACATCGATCCGATCCGACCAGGTGAACGAACCGAGGGGTTCCCATGAGAAAAATCGGGGCAATCAAGATTGCTTTGGCGTTGTGTGCGATGTGTGTGGCATCGGCTTGCGCTAAACCTCAAGCGGCCGAGCAAAGCTATCCATTTCAGGATCCGAACAAGAGCGTGGAAGAGCGCGTAAACAATATTGTTTCGCTCATGACGCTCGAAGAAAAAATCAACGCGTTGGGAACCGATCCCAGCGTGCCACGGCTAGGGATCAAAGGCAGTCGGCACGTCGAAGGACTGCACGGTCTGGCTCAAGGCGGACCGGCGTTCTCCAGTTGGCACGGCAAACATCCCGTGCCGACAACGCAATTTCCGCAAGCCGTGGGATTGGGAGAAACGTGGGACCCGGGGCTCATCAGCCAGGCTGCGGCCGCTCAGGCCGAAGAGGCGAGGTATTTGTTTCAAAGCAAAAACTATCTGCAGGGAGGAATCGTGGTGCGGGCGCCGAATGCGGATCTGAGCCGCGATCCACGTTGGGGGCGGTCGGAAGAATCCTACGGCGAAGACGCATTTCTGACCGGCACGATGACAGTTGCCTTCGTGAAAGGCTTGCAGGGAGATGATCCGAAATACTGGCGGGCCGCTTCGCTGCTGAAACACTTCATGGCCAACAGCAATGAAGATGGCCGCGACGGTTCATCGTCTAATTTCGATGAACGGCTGCTGCGCGAGTATTACTCGGTGCCCTTCCGCATGGGAATCGAGGAGGGCGGAGCGCAAGCGTTCATGACCGCCTACAACGCGGTGAATCGTATTCCCATGACCGTACATCCAGTGCTGAAGAATATGGTGATAAAGCAGTGGGGCTTTGATGGAATTATCTGTACCGACGCTGGCGCGTTGACGTTCTCCGTAACGAAGCATCACTACTATAACAGTGAAGAAGAAGCGGTGGCGGGAGCCATCCACGCGGGAATCAATCAGTTTTTGGATAAGTACAAAGACGGCGTGCAAGGCGCGCTGAAAAAGGGGTTGATCACCGAGAAGGACATCGAGGAAGACATCAAGGGGGAATATCGCGTGATGATCCGGCTGGGATTGCTGGATCCGCCGTCCATGGTGCGCTACACAAGCATTGGCGAAGGAACGGAACCGTGGAAGAGCAAAGAACATGAGGAACTCGCGAGGAAAGTGACGCAAGAATCGATTGTGCTGCTGAAAAACGAAAAGGGAATGCTGCCGCTGGATAAAAGTAAAATCAAATCGATTGCGGTGATTGGCCCTTATGCGGACCAGGTGATTTCGGATTGGTACAGCGGCTTGCCGCCTTACGCGATCAGTCCGGTGAATGGGATACAGGACAAAGCCGGGCCGGGAGTGAAAGTATCGTTCACAAAAGGCGGAAGTGAAGCGATTGAAGCAGCACGCAGAGCGGACGTGGCAATCATGGTGGTGGGAAATCATCCGTGGTGCGACGCGGGTTGGGAACAGTGTCCGTTGGCAGGAGAAGGGAAGGAAGCGGTTGACCGGAAGTCGATCACTTTGGAGCAGGAAGAGTTGATCAAGCGGGTGTTCGCCGCAAATCCGCGCACGGTTGTGGTATTGCGCGCGAGTTTTCCGTATGCGATCAACTGGACACAAGAGCACGTTCCGGCCATCGTGCATACCACCAACAGCAGCCAGGAAGAAGGAAACGCGCTCGCGGACGTGTTGTTTGGCGACTACAATCCGGGAGGAAAACTGGTGGATACGTGGCCGAAATCACTGGAGCAACTTCCACCCATGATGGATTACGACCTGCGCCACGGCCGAACGTACATGTATTTCAAAGGCGAGCCGCTTTACCCGTTTGGATTCGGGCTGAGCTACACGACGTTTAAATATGCGAATGCCAAGGTGTCGTCAAACAAGCTTGCGGCGAACGGGCGGATTATCGTGAGCGTCGACATCACAAATTCGGGCCCACGCGAAGGCGATGAAGTGGTGCAGCTCTACGTGAAGCATTCCGACGCGAAAGTGGCGTGGCCCAACGAAGAGCTAAAGGGTTTTCAACGAGTCAATCTGCAGCCGGGCGAGACAAAGACCGTGAAATTGCCGCTAGCCGCAAAGTCGCTGGCCTACTTTGACGAGGCGCAAGGAAAGTTTGTCCTCCTTCCAGAACCCGTCACACTGCGGATCGGCAGTTCCTCGGCGGATATCCGCATGGAGCAAAAGATCGCGGTGGTACCTGCGGAATAGGAGCGCTAGACGGAAATTGCCCCACAGGCTGGGAAAGATGTGGGGCAATTATGATTCGGATTTTACGCTGCGATCGAAACGATCTTGGTCTTGCTGCGCGTGGTCTTTTTGGGTTGTTCCGCTAGTTCACGCTCTGCCCGAATCCAGTCTTCCAGTGGATTTCCAGGGGCGCCCTTGCGTTCCAGATAGATATGGTAGGCACGCAGTGCGATTTCGTCCTGCGTAGGTGGCTGACGTTTCACTTGTTTGGACTTCTTTACTTCGGGCGAGGCACTTGCCCTCGTCTTCGACATGAACTGCTCCTTTCAACTACAACTCTATTTTAATCGCCAATTGCGCTTGACGTAACTGCAGAATGCAATCAATTTTCAGATTGTTTCCATCGAATTACCGCAAGCTATTCGCCGCAAATCGAGTGGAATATTCAGCTTGAGTGGTTGTTATTTCGAGGCGACCAGAATCGCGTCGCCGTCAACGGTGGCGTCGACCGCTGTGCCACGCGCGATTACGGCATCGGTGCCGCGCTTGAAGAGTGCCAACTGTCCGACGACCGGGATCAACACCGCGGCGCTGGGCGGCCTGGCCTGTCCTTCGAACGCGGCCGTGCGGCGCAGCCTAATCACAGTTCCGTGCACATTTAAAGCATCGACATGAAAATTCACTTGGCCGGGCATGCCGCCAAATCCGGGCTTGTCCACCAGCACAACATGTCCAGTGGCAGGCGAACCCTTGGGGGCAGCGACGACGTCATCGAGAACCACGTCCTGGTCGAGAGTCAGCGCGATTTTGTCGCCCACTTCAGCGGTCTTTGATGTCACAGGTAAAGCGAAAACCAGATGCACCGTGGTGCCTTGCGGCAGGACGACCTTTCCAGGGGTTGCCGCGTGAGCCGCAGCGGATCGGGCGGCAGCCGAAGCACGCGAATTGGGAGCCGTCCCCGGAGGATCGATCGTATATTTCGCAACCGTGACAAAGCTTCGCCCGGTACGCGGAGAAATAGCAATCGCGCGCAGCAAGGTTGTCGTATTCACTTTGATCGGTCCGGTATAGCGTTGAGACTCGGCGGTAGGAGTCCATCCGTCGGTGGTGTAGTAAATCGTCGCTCCCGCCGTAGCGTCGGTAATCTTGACGGTTCTGGGTTCGTTATATTTGCCGGGCTTTACGGAGAATTTGGGGCTCTCGGTGAGAAAGCAGCAGAGATTCTCATAATTCATCTGGGCCGGCGCCCCTTGGATCATTTGCTGATTGTATTGATAGCTGGATAGCTGCGCCTGTCGCAAAACCTGATCGGTGGCTTGTTGCCCGGCGAGCGCGGCTTGTTGTTGCGCGGCGCGTTGCGCCTGCGGAGTCGCAACCTGCGGGGAATCGCTCTGCGCGAGAGAGCTAGAGGCAAATAGCCCGAGGCAAGCTAGCAGAAACACCAAACGGTAACGCATGGAAAAATCTCCGAAATCTCCGAATGCTTTGAGACGCCTTTATATTAGCTAAGGTTGCATAGTGAAACACCGGGAGCAAGAAAAAAGTGCACGCGACTTGTAAATTTAGACACAAGCGAACATGACGATTGCTTACCGGTAACGAAAAGAAAGCCCCACCCTCAAAACGAGAGTGGGGCGGTAACAAAATGAAACAACGAACGCCGCACTACGCGACCGTAATTTCCTTGCTCGCGTACACGTCCTGAATCGAATTCAGCAGCTTTATGCCTTCCGCCATGGGACGCTGGAAGGCCTTGCGTCCGCTGATGAGGCCTGTGCCGCCGGCGCGCTTGTTGATGACTGCCGTGGCCACAGCTTCTTCGAAATCATTGGCTCCGGAAGCTCCGCCGGAGTTAATCAAGCCCGCGCGGCCCATGTAGCAATTCGCCACCTGGTAACGCGTCAGGTCGATAGGATGATCGCTGGTGAGTTCGGTGTAAATGCGCTTGTCGAATTTTCCGTAGCTGGAATCACCGATGTTCAGTGCCTGATAGCCGCCATTATTTTCCGGCAGCTTCTGCTTGATGATGTCGGCCTGGATGGTGACGCCAAGGTGATTGGCTTGACCAGTGAGGTCGGCGGAAACGTGGTAGTCCTTGTCCTTCTTGAAGGCGGAATTGCGCAAATAGCACCACAGCACAGTGGCCATGCCAAGTTCGTGGGCCTCTGCGAAGCAACGGCTGATCTCAATAATCTGCTTGTCGCTGTTGGCCGATCCGAAATAAATGGTTGCGCCGACGGCGGCCGCGCCCATGTCGTAGGCTTCCTGAACAGTGCCGAACAGGATCTGGTTGAACTGGTTGGGATAGGTGAGCAGTTCGTTGTGGTTGATCTTCACGATGAAAGGAATCTTGTGGGCATACTTGCGGGCGATGGATCCGAGAACGCCAAAGGTTGAAGCAACGGCGTTGCAGCCGCCTTCAATGGCCAGCTTGACGATGTTTTCCCCGTCAAAATAATCGGGATTTTTGGCAAAGCTGGCGCCAGCGGAATGCTCAATGCCCTGATCCACCGGCAGAATCGAGAGGTAGCCGGTGCCGCTGAGCCGCCCGTTGAAGAACATGCGGTGAAGATTGTTGAGCACGCGCAGATTGCGATCGGAAACCGCATAGATGCGGTCGATGAAATCCGGGCCGGGCAGGTGCAGCCGCTCCTTGGAAATTTTGGGGTTCTTAAAGCCAAGCAGCGATTCCGCTTTGGCTCCCAAGAGTTGTTCGATTGCGCTTGTTGTTGCTGTTGCCATGAGTAGTTTCTCCTAGAATGAAAAAATCTCGAACGGAAGTGAACGGACTCAGCGCCGGTTATTGCGAACCACAGGTTACCGGGAGGCGGGCAGCGCCATGGTGCTCAGGAAGAGCCTGAGGTGCGTCACTCAACTTCCATGCCGAGGAGCACCAGGTCGAAGCGAGGAAGCTCGCCATCTGTCAGCTTCCAGTATGCGCGAAATGCCTGCCTATATTCCAGTAAAGGTTTAGCGAAAATATCGATGACTGAGCACAAAATCCCCGCACGTCCCGCGCGGCTCACACCGTTGCCGGTTTGGTGGTGACAACGCACGGGGCCGCGGGGCGCAGGTCGATATTTTCTTCCCCAATGCGGCGCCACGAGCGCCCATCGCGCTCCAGCAATTCCTCGGCTTCCACCGGACCCCACGAGCCTGCGGCGTAATTGGGAAAGCCGCGAGCCGGCAGGGCGTGCCACACATCAATGATGGGTTGAATGACGCTCCAGCCCGCTTCCACCATGTCGGCGCGTTGAAACAGCGTAGCGTCCCCGGCCATGCAGTCGCGAAGCAGGCGCTCGTATCCAGTGCCGTGCTCGGCGCCAAAATAGCTCTTGTAATCGAAATCCATGTTGACGAGACCCAGGCGCATCACCGAGCCGGGCACTTTCGCTCCGAAACTGAGAGAGATGCCTTCCTCGGGTTGAATGTGAATCACAAGACGATTGGTTTCCAGATTCTTTACCGCGGTATTACGGAACAAGACGAAAGGCGTGCGCCGGAACTGGATGACGATTTCCGTGGCGCGTTTCGCCAGGCGCTTTCCAGTTCGCAGGTAAAACGGCACGCCTGCCCAGCGCCAGTTGTCGATTTGCAGTTTCAAGGCGACAAACGTTTCCGTGTTGGAATCCGGAGAAACATCAGGCTCCTGGCGGTAGCCCACCACATGGCCGCCATCGATATATCCTTCGCCATACTGCCCGCGCACCATGTTGGTCAGAACGTCCTCGGGAGCGAGCGGTTGAATGGCATGCAGCACTTCCGCCTGCTTGTTGCGGACTTCGTCGGCGTCGAAGGAAATGGGCGGCTCCATGGCCGTCATGGTCATCAGTTGGAACAGATGATTGGGCACCATGTCGCGAAGAGCGCCGGCAGTTTCGTAAAAGCCGCCGCGGTGCTCCACGCCGACAGTTTCGGAGGCGGTAATTTGGACGTGATCGACGTAATTGCGATTCCAGAGCGGCTCGATAATGTTATTGGTGAAGCGAAAGACCATGACGTTCTGCACGGTCTCTTTGCCCAGGTAGTGATCGATGCGGTAAATCTGTTTTTCGTCGAGCACTTTCTTCAGTTCCGCGTTCAGCAGGCGCGCGGATTCCAGGTCGTGGCCAAACGGCTTTTCGATAATGATGCGGGCCCACTTGCCGTTTTCTTCTTTGACCAGGCCGGCGTTGCCAAGCTGTTGCACGATGGGGGTGAAAAAGCGCGGCGCAACCGCAAGATAGAAAAACTTGTTTCCACCGGTATTGTGGAGTTTTTCGACTTCGCTGATCTGCTGCTGCAAGCGCTTATAGGCTTCAGGATCCTGGAAATCGCCTTTCACGAAATAGATACGCTGCGAAAGCCAGTCCCACATCTTCAGGTCAATGGGATCGTGCGCGAACTGCGGCAGCTCCGCGCCCAGATTCTTGCGAAACACTTCGGTGGTGAGTTCGTTGCCCGCGAAGCCGATAATGGCGAATTGCTTGGGCAGTACTTCTTCCTGCGCCAGGTTCAGAAGCGCGGGAATCAGCTTGCGTTTGGTGAGGTCTCCAGTGGCGCCGAAGATCACCATGACGCAGGGATTGCCTGCAGTGGGGATCTCCACTTGATGAGAATTCATGAGCGATGTCCTGTCCTACAGGCGGATTTGGTTGAACTCGAGAATTCTGTAAGCGCTAACGAACGCCGGCATATTTGCCAGTGGCCTCGAGCAAGGTCTTGAAGGCATCGGCGAACAGCTTGACGCCATCGACGACCAGCTTGTCGGTAACTTCCTTCATGGAGATACCCGCCTTGGCGAGATTGTCCATTTCCTTGGCGGCAGCGGCGACGTCTTCGGTCAAGCTGTTGCGCAGTTTACCGTGATCGCGGAACGCATCGAAAGTGGCCGGAGGAATGGTGTCCACAGTATCCGCGCCGATGAGTTCTTCGACGTAAAGTACGTCGCGATAGCGGGGATTCTTGGTGCTGGTGCTGGCCCAAAGTAAACGCTGCGGCTGGGCGCCCTTGGCTGCTAGCGCTTTCCAGCGAGCTGCTCCAACCAGTTCCTGATATTTTTTATAGGTGAGCTTGGCGTTCGCGATAGCGATCTTGCCGTGCAGGCTGTCCAGAAGTTCCTTCTGCGCGCCGGTTGCGGTCTTTTCCAATTCCTCGAGCTTGGAATCAACCAGCGTGTCGATGCGGCTGACAAAGAAGCTGGCCACGCTGGCGATGTGGCTGATGTCCTGACCCTTGGCCACACGGGCTTCCAGCGCCGCGGTGTAGGCTTCCGCCACTTTTTCGTACGCCGATTGCGCGAAGAGCAGCGTGATGTTGATGTTCAAGCCGTCTTCCAGAAGTTGGCGAATTGCCGGAATCCCCTCGGGAGTCGCAGGAACTTTTACCATCAGGTTTTCGCGGCCGACGGACTTCCACAAGCGGCGGGCTTCTTCGATGGTGCCCTGCGTATCGTTCGCCAGGTAGGGTGAAACTTCCAGGCTGACGTAGCCATCGCGACGCTTGGTCTCTGCATACACCGGCTTGAAGATGTCGCAGGCGTCTTGCACATCACGAATGGCGATCTTTTCGTAGAGACCTTTGGCGTTGAGGGTCTTCGCTTCTGGGGTAGAAAGAATGTCTTTATAGAGGTCACTGCCGGCAATGGCCTTCTCGAAGATGGAGGGATTGGAAGTCTGGCCGCGCAGCCCATCGTCGGTAATCATTTTCTTCAGGCCGCCGCCGGTGAGCAGGTCGCGGCGAATATAGTCCATCCAGGGCGACTGGCCGTAGTCCAGCAGGCCCTTGATGGGATTTGTGCCAGCTGCCTTCGGGAGCGTAACGGAAGTGGTCATGGTACTTCTCCTTGTGCGCCGGTTAAACCGGCGAGGTGTAGTGAATGCAAAAGTCATACGAATGTGAACTAGCGACCCACATCGGCCCCGAGTCATGCGGAGCCGCTCGTAAGGGCGGCGTCGAAGCGTTGACAGGGGAACGTACGGGCCGGGTATTCAGCCGCGTAAGAAACTCACTCCGGGACGCCGACGCTGTAAGGAGATGCGGAAGGCCCCATCGGGTGCACCGATATCGCGAGGTGTGCTCGAGTCCCGCGCGGTCAGAGACCCCGTGCACGTACGCAGACACCTCGTTCGGGAACCGGGAGATCCCAAGTTCACCCAGAGCCGCAGTTGCCCTAGGACGCATCGGGAAGTCTAAGGACGTACGCCGATGACGAACGGACCTGGGAAGTCGGACAGACCTACAGTACCTGGGAAGTCCCCGAACAATGCCGGGCAACCGGCGGCGGAGGGGATGGAGGGAAACGGTCTGGCCAAAGGGAACCTGCTCGAGCAAAACGCGTCCCGGACACCGAGCCGGAGCGACGCGCCTAGCGCGCTCGAGCGGGTACGTCAAGCAGCAAAGAAGGATAAGCAGTTGCGGTTCACGGCGCTCCTGCACCACATCTACAACCTGGAAACGCTGCGCATGGCTTACTTCCGTTTGAAGAAGGAAGCCGCGCCGGGCGTGGACGGGGAGACGTGGCGGCACTACGGGGAGGAGCTGGAGAGGAATCTCCAGGACCTTTCCGAAAGGCTGAAGCGAGGAGCGTACCGAGCGAAGCCGGTGCGTAGGGTGTATATCGCCAAGACCGACGGGTGCAGCTAGCAAAACTCTGTGACTAGCAGGGGCGGATCCTGCTCCGGTAATTGGTCGACTCAACCGGATAACTGGCTCGACTTGGGAGGAGGAAACGAATTCCAAGCAAGCTCGAGCGACAAAGCTCTCGCCGCGCATAATCGCGTGGGAGCGATCAGGAGGGCAAGTGAACGAGAGGGTCGTAATCGAAGAGAATGCCTGCAACGCCGAAAGTTGGCGCCCGCGTGAAGTCGCTTGCGGGGGAACTTGGAAAGCGCCGAGCCATCCGTCGGTGGCGAAGGCCGATGTCGCTTGGGAAGAGAACGACCATATACACCGAGCGAGCACCCGGCGTACTGGGCACGACACTTTCGGACGAAGCCACACAGTCAAAGCTAGGACGGTCCGGTGGACCAGCCGTGGATGGCATAAGCGGCGAAGACCAGCGCCTACGAGACCAAGGTCGAAGGGGCATGGAGGCCACAGGATCCGCGCATGGGCCTGTAGTAGCAATGATGGAGGGTAATGCCTCCGGAGCAAAGGGGCCCTGGGTAGTGGCGGGCGTGCAACGCACACCAGTCGGCACACTGTGGCCGACGTATGTCGGTGTAAACGAGCGCGTCGAGCCTTGGAGCAAACCAGGTGGTCGCCAAAGGATGCGGGCCATCGCTTAACGTGGCGGATCATCGTGGAAAGGCCCAAGGGGAAAGCTGCTATCCCCAACCGGATCGGGGAAATCCCGCCATCCGGGATGAAATGGGGGGACGTAGGAAACTGATCGAGGCGCGGAATGAGGCACCGGTGCAATCCGATAAGGAGCCGGTAACGGCAACTCCCCGCTGCCCACCGACACAGCGCCTGCGTTCTATCCCGACGCGGCAAAGACCGCTCGGAGTGCCAGCGCTGGAAGACAAGATCGTGCAGCGTGCAGCGGTCGAGGTGTTGAACGCTATCTACGAAACGGATTTTCTCGGCTTCTCGTACGGGTTCCGCCCAGGGCGAAGCCAGCATCAAGCGCTGGATGCACTGTACACGGGACTGCTGACGAGAAAAGTGAACTGGGTGCTCGATCTTGACATTAAAAGTTTTTTCGATGGGCTTTCCCACGAATGGCTGGTCAAGTTCATCGAGCATCGGGTGGCCGACCGGCGCGTCGTGCGGCTGATCCAGAAATGGCTGAACGCCGGCGTGCTGGAAGATGGGAAACGGATACGGGTGCAAGAAGGGACGCCCCAGGGCGGGAGTGCTTCGCCGCTTTTGGCAAACGTCTATCTTCATTACGTGTTCGACCTGTGGATCCAAGCGTGGCGTCAAAAGCGGGCGCACGGTGATGTCATCGTCGTGCGATTTGCGGATGACATCGTGGTTGGATTTAGGGACAAAGCGGATGCCGATCAGTTTCGGGCGGAACTTACGGAACGAATGAGAAAGTTCAACCTGGAACTGCATCCCGAGAAAACGCGGCTGCTGGAATTTGGACCGTTTGCGATCCAAAACCGGCAAAGGCGCGGAGAAGGGAAGCCCGAGACATTCAACTTTCTCGGCTTTACGCATATCTGCGTGAAGAAGAGGAGCAACGGAATGTACACGGTGCTGCGGCAAACGATCCGCAAAAGGCTGCAGGCGAAGCTGAACGCGGTGAAAGCCGAACTTCGGCGGCGCATGCACGAACCCATCCCAGAACAGGGCAAGTGGTTGCAGGCGGTGGTGCGTGGGCACATCCGGTATTACGGAGTGCCCATGAACAACCCGGCGCTGGCTCTTTTTCGATTCCAAGTGGGACGGCTCTGGTATCGCTCGCTGTCGCGGCGTAGCCAGAACGGTCGCGTCCTCTGGGATCGCATGCGGCGCCTCATCGCTCGCTGGCTGCCTCTGCCTACCGTCTGTCATCCCTATCCCCTGCGCCGCATGGGCGTTATCACCTAAGGCAAGAGCCGGATGCGGGAAATCCGCTTGTCCGGATCCGTGGAGGGGGTTGTGAGTAATCATGATCCCTACTCCGACTGTTTGCCGAGGGCGGTGGACATCTATTGTACGCCCTGGAGCGTTGCGCGGAAAATTCAGATTTCAAGTCTTACAAATCTTTTGCTCGAGAGCCGCCACCTTGGCGAGCCGCCGGACGTGGCGCTCCTCATTGGTGAATTTGGCGGGCAAATAGGCGCGCACGATATCCTCGGCGAGCTTTTCGCCCACTACTCGCGAGCCCATCACCAGCACATTCATATTGTCGTGCTCGACGCCTTGATGCCCGGAATAGGTATCGTGGCAGATGCCAGCGCGAATGCCGATCAACTTGTTGGCGGCCACGCTAGCGCCGATTCCGCTGCCGCAGATCAACACACCGCGTTCGGCGCGGCCGTCCAGAATGGCGCGGCCCACCGCTTCGGCGAAATCCGGATAGTCGGAAGGATTCTCGTTGAATGCGCCGATGTCCAGAACTTCATGTCCCAGGGAGCGCAGAAGGTCCCCCATGGAATTTTTCAGTTGAAAGCCCGCGTGATCGGATCCGATGACGACTTTCATGGCGCATCACCTGCCCAGCAATTGTTTTGCGGCTGCAACAACCTGCTCCGGCCCAAAGCCGAATTTCTTCAGCAAGTCCTTTATTGGAGCCGAGGCACCAAAGCTGTGCATGCCGATGGCTTTGCCTTTTGGCCCAATGTAGCGATCCCAGCCGAGCGTTGCGGCCATCTCGATGGAAACGCGCGCGGTAACCACGGCGGGCAAAACACTTTCCCTGTAGGCCGCGTCCTGCCGCTCGAACAGATCCCACGACGGCATGCTTACTACGCGGGACTTGATGCCCTGCGATTTCAGTTGCTCGTGCGCGGCCACAACATGCTGCAACTCCGAGCCGGTGGCCATCAGGATCACTTCGGGCTTGCCTCCCTCGGCGTCGGCCAGCACATAGGCGCCTTTGGCGACTCCGGAGGCGGGCGCATATTTCGTGCGATCCAGCGTGGGCACTGCCTGGCGGCTCAGCACCAGCGTCGACGGCCCGTGGGTGTGCTGCATGATGACCTTATACGATTCCGTGACTTCGTTCGCATCGCCCGGCCGCAACACCATCATGTTCGGCATGGCGCGAAACGCCGCAAGCTGTTCTACCGGCTGGTGCGTGGGCCCGTCTTCACCTAGGCCGATGGAATCATGAGTGAAAATGAACATTACGGGAATTTCCATCAACGCGGCCAGCCGCATGCTGGCGCGCATGTAATCGCTGAAGTTGAAGAACGTTGCGGCAAACGCGCGCAGCCCTGTCAGCGTCATACCGTTTGCAGCCGCGCCCATGCCGTGTTCACGCACGCCGAAGTGCACGTTACGTCCCTTGAATTCCATGGGGAAGAAATCGCCGGCGCCTTCAAACGTCAAGTTGGTTTTGTTGGACTTGGCGAGGTCCGCGGAACCGCCAACCATCCATGGAATATTCTGCGCCAACACGTTCAGCACCTTGCCTGAGCTTTCGCGCGTTGCCATGCCTTTGGGGTCCGCGGGGAATGACGGCAGGTTCTTGTTCCAGTCGTTGGGAAGAGCGCGGTGCTGCATGCGCTGCAGCTGGTCGGCCAAATCCGGGAATTTCTTCGAATAGTCCGCGAAGAGCTTTGTCCATTCGGCGCGCGCTTTACCACTGCGCACGCCAACGCCGGACTGGAAATGGTCATAAACGCCGTCGGGCACCAGGAACTTGGCATCCTCCGGCCAACCATAGAATTTCTTCGCGAGTTTTACTTCGGCTTCGCCGAGCGGTTCGCCATGGGCTTCGTAGGAATCCTGCTTATGCGGCGAACCGTATCCGATGTGGCTATCCACCACAAACAGCGTAGGCCGATCGGAGCACTTCAGAACCTCGTGATAGCCGCGGGACAGCATCATCAGGTCGTTGGCATCGCTCACCCGCGTCACGTTCCAGCCGTAGCCCACGAAGCGCGTCATTACATCTTCGCCGAACGACCAGCTAGCCGGGCCGTCCAGCGTGACGCGGTTGTTGTCGTAGATCCAGCAGAGGTTGGAAAGTTGCAGGTGCCCGGCCAGGGAGGCTGCTTCGGCCGCTACGCCTTCCATGATGTCACCGTCGCCGCACACCGCCCAAACGCGGAAATTGAACAGCTCGAAGTCCGGCTTGTTGAATGAGCTGGCGAGCCACTTGCCGGCAATCGCAATGCCTACGGAGTTGCCGGCACCTTGTCCCAGCGGCCCGGTGGTGGTTTCAACGCCGCTGGTGAGGTGCGACTCCGGGTGACCTGGGGTGCGGCTATCGAGCTGGCGGAAGTGCTTGATGTCGTCGAGCGAAATGGCAGGCTCCTTCAGGATTTCGCCCTTTTCGTTTGCGGCTCGTACGCCGGCAAGGTGAAGCGTCGCGTACAGAAGCATGGAAGCATGGCCAGCGGAAAGGACGAAGCGGTCTCGATTGGGCCACAGCGGATCGGCGGGATCGTAGTTCAAAAAATTGTGCCACAGCTCATAAACGACGGGAGCGAGCCCCATAGGCGCGCCGGGGTGGCCCGAGTTGGCTTGCTGCACGGCGTCAATGGCAAGAGTGCGGATGGTATTGATGCACAACTGGTCTAGATTCGGCTGACTCACAATGTCTCCGGTACGGGTGGGGCTGGACCCGCAAATGGGATTCAGGTGTTAGATGCTGCACCTACAAAAAAGACGACGGAATTGTACTGCAAAAGCGCAAGTCTCGCCTGCTTCTTCTGTTAACAAAGGCCGCTCAGAGCGGTAGGAAAAAGTGCCAGAAAACAAAGGCTTAAACCACGAATTCGAGGATTACAGGAGTACACCGAGCAGTGCGACAAGAACTTACGAAAGATCGCTGTTCGGCTTAACGGCGAGGCTAGCATAAAAGCTAGCGCTACATTGAAGAATGAAGCTTTGGGCCAAACGAAAGTTGATCTTAGTCTTAAATGTACCGCTGGAAACGTTCAACCTGGCCGATCTGCTGCGCAAGCGCCAGATTCAGTGGCATGGCGTGAAGCCGCTGCAACCCGACTGGGCCGAGAATTCCCACAGCTTGGCGTTCACGCGCCTGGGTTTTCGGGGTTGCGAGCAACACATGATTCTATTGAATGCATATTGGGAGGCCGTGCAATTTGAGCTTCCCTTGCCGCTCGCCGGCAGCGCTGGCTGGTTGCGGTTCGTTGACAAATTGCTCGATAGCCCGTTCGATGTGAACGAGCCGCCGCGCGCGCCGCTAATCGAGTCCAACAGCCACGCCGTGCAGCCGCGCTCCGCGGTCGTGCCGATCTGCCGAAAACCAAATCGTGCTATGTGTTTCGCCGAGACTAAACCGCGCGACCTGTTGGCTCCGATTGCTCCGTGAATCGGTGTCGCGAATCAGTCTCGCGCTAATCAATTTGGTTTTGCTGCTGGCGGACGAATTCCTTGCGGCCCGCAGTGGCAAGCAGCATGCTGAACCCAACCAAGGATAGCGAGGCAGGCTCAGGAGTTGTCATGGTCGTGCCTGGGATTGTCACCACCGGAGCTGGCAGACGCGCAGTGCCGGCAAAGTCATTTGTGATACTCAGAAGAAACGATAGCGAAACGCCCGGATTGAAAGTTTCGGTAAACAATGGGGTAAAACCAGCTGAGTTGTTGGGTGTAACGGCGCAGCCGAGGTCACCGCTGACGCCCGTGGTACCCATGTAATCCGCAGGTCCCACGGCGTTGCCTCCGCAGAAGTTGAAATCCGAAAGCGTGACAGAGCTGTTGACGCTTCCGTCGCCATCTGCAAAACCGAAAGCCAGAATTGAGGGCCCGTGAGCGCAGAAGTGGGCATGGGACCCCGGTAGTGCGTAGCGGAGTACGCTGAGCTCAGTCGGCAAAAGGAATATGTGTTTGTGACGAACATCACGTTCCATAGTGACCGCAGTCACGGAGACTGAAGGTCGGTTGCACCACAATGCTGTGCACTGTGAACCCCACACTACTTCCGCTGTCACATTTTTGCGTTCCTACAGGCAGGGTCAATTGATGAAAACTAAAGTGGTTGGTTTGCCGCTAGTTGCAGCGGTTGCGCTCATGGGCGTATTTATAGCCGGCTTGCTGGTTATGGTTCCGAGCGGAAAGGCGATTCCTGCTTTTTCTCGCAAGTATCAAACCTCGTGCACCACCTGCCACAACAATTTTCCGGAATTGAATGACTTTGGGGAAGCGTTCAAGAAGCGCGGGTTCAAGTTTCCGAAGGACGACGAGTTGTTCGTGAAACAAGAGCCGGTGATGCTGGGATCCAAAGCGCAGAAGGAAGCTTTCCCGGAAGCCGTGTATCCAGGCGAGATTCCGGGGACGATTCCGATTTCTTTCCGGTACGAAGGGAATTTCGCGTGGAATTCGAAGCAGCCACAGCCGGTTGCGGTGAACGGATACATACCGCACACAGACTTGTTTGTCCCGAACACGTTCACGATTATTGCGGCCGGCAGTTTTGGGCCAAATCTGTCGTTCTGGATCGATGATGACATTTCCGCCGGGGCATCGGGAGCCAACGGAGGAATCGGTGATGCTTACCTGAAGTACAACGATCTCGGTCACTACCTGCACCTGCCGAAGGACTCGCTGAACGTGAAATTTGGCCAGTTCGAACTGGATCTTCCGTATACGAATGCGCGCACGCCGTATCCCACGGCGTACGACGTTTACCAGGAATCGGCGCTGGCTCAACAATCTTGCGGCTTTTCACCGCAACCGAACCCTTGCCAGACCACGAACAATCCGTTCAGTTTGGGCTCGTCACAAAGAGGGATTGAATTCGGCGGCTATCCTAATGACGGCAATTTCACTTGGAGCGTCGCATTCATCGACGGGACGGGCTCGGCGTATGGCTTGGAAAACACCCTGTCGGCGCGGGACTCAAAGGATGTATACGTCCATGCGTCCTACAAGTTCAACCTGGAGCGCGACAAAGAAAGCCGGCAAAGCATTCAAGCGGCTGGCGCCACCGGCCCCCACGATCACACCTCGCTTCGCGTCGGCGGATTCTACTACCACGGGACAAATCAGCAGAACTTCGGTAGCAGCCAGTTCCCGTTCACGGGAGTGATCAACGATCCTTTCTACCGTGCCGGAGCCGACGTTCGATTCCGCTATCGCAGCAAGTTTGAGCTGTACGGCCTGTTTGCGCACGGACACGACAGCAATCATCTGGTGGACACGGACGCGGGAACGGTTAGCAATGCCCGCGCCGTGACGTACACCGGAGGATTCGTGGTGGCGAATTTCTGGGTTTATCCGTGGTTGATCCCCTACGTTCGCTACGATTTTGTAAACAGCCCGTCGGACTTCTATAACGGAATCGGTCCGGTTGGCCCGCCGAACACACAAACGCGGAACCGGGTAAGCCCGGGCTATCAGATTTTGGTGAGAGCGAACATCAAGATCATTGGCGAATACCAGTATCAATACAACTCCAGCTACCCGAACCCGAATGGGACCGGCACGCTCACATATCGTCCCAATTCATTCTTAACCGGCATCGACTACGTGTTCTAGACCGGGATGTCGAATTCCAGAAAAGTCCCAGAAGGAACTAAGGAAAGCGAGAGAAAAAATGAAGCTACGTGAATTGGCAGTCAAGGCAGTTGTAGTGTACGGAGCGACAGTTCTGCTGGCGGGCGCGAGCCTTGCCGGAGACATCAAGGGAAAAGTAAGCGTACAGGGAATCAAATCGGCGGAAAACATCGCGGTCTATGTCGACGCGATTGCGGACAAGAAATTCGACGCGCCGACAACGAAGCCGGTTATGGACCAACAGAAGATGTCGTTCATCCCGCACGTGATGGTGGTGCAAGTAGGGACAACGGTGGAATTTCTGAATAGCGATCCAGTGGGACACAACGTGTACTGGCCAAGCGTGAGCGGCAACAAGAAGCTGGCGCATAACATGGGAACGTGGCCAAGAGGAGAGAAGAAATCGTTTCAGTTTAATGATGTTGGCGTTGCGTCTTTGCTTTGCAACGTGCACCCGGAAATGAACGGCTACATCGTGGTTGCGCCCACGCCGTATTTTGCGGTGACAGACAAAGACGGCAATTACGACATCAAAAATGTGCCGCCGGGCAAGTACACCCTGAAGACCTGGAGCGAAGACGGCAAAGTGACCACGCAGGCGGTGGAAGTCACTGCCTCTGGCGCAACCGCTGACCTGACGGTCAAGAAGTAAGGCGAAAGAGAAAGTGGGAGCCGGGCGGACCAGTTGACGACACGGACAAAAGTTGTCGATCTAGCATGGCTAGAGTCTAACTTTCCTTGCATGCAGGCGTGCCCTGTCCATACACAGGCTGGACGGTACGTTTCGCTGATCGCTCAGGGAAGATACGAAGAAGCCTACCGGTACGCCCGGATCCCCAATCCGTTTGCATCTATTTGCGGCCGCGTGTGCGGTCATCCATGCGAGCCGGCGTGCCGTCGCGGGCAGTTTGACTCGCCGATCTCCATCCGGGCCTTGAAGCGTTTCGTGACCGAACGTTATGGACCAGAGTCGAGGAATCCGATTGACGTTTTTTCTGAGAAGCCTCGCGTAAAACATGCCGAGAAGGTTGCCGTGATCGGTTCCGGCCCGGCAGGAATGTCGGCCGCGCATGACCTGGCGTTGCTGGGCTATCCCGTGACCGTGTTCGAAGCTGCCGCCGTGCCCGGCGGGATGATGCATCTGGGCATACCTGAATATCGACTACCCCGCGACGTTTTGCAGGCGCAAATCCGGGAAATCCTGGACATGGGTCCGGAACTCAAACTGAATATGCGGCTGGGGCGTGATTTTTCCTTGGAAGATTTGAAGCGGCAAGGCTTCAAATCGGTTTTGATGGCGTTTGGGCTACATCGCAGCCGCGATTTGAATTTGCCGGGGCATGAGCTGGATGGAGTGGTAAAGGGAATCGATTTTTTGTTGAACGTCAACCTGGGGTACCGCTTTGAAGTAGGGAAGCGGGTGGTGGTGATCGGAGGTGGGAACGTCGCGATTGACGTAGCCCGTTCCGCGGTGCGCGAACAACAGAAAATGGCGCCGGAAGGCGGTTTGCCCAACGAACTGACTTCGAGCGAGATGGACGTGGCCATGAAGGAGTTCATGGACGTGTCGCGCGCGGCACTGCGCATGGGCGCCAGAGAAGTGCTGCTGGTTTGCCTGGAATCGCGCGCGGAGATGCCTGCAGCCGAAGAAGAAATCGAAGAGGGATTGCTGGAGGGAATGAAGCTGCGACCTTCGCTGGGTCCAAAGCAGTTTGTGGGGAAGGATGGCAAATTGGTGGGACTGCAAGTGATCCAGTGCCTTTCCGTTTTTGACGAGAACAAGCGATTCAATCCCAAGTTTGCGGAAGGCACGGAGTCCGTCATTCCGTGCGACACGGTGATTCTGGCGATTGGCCAGTCCTCTGACACTTCTTTTTTGAATACTACGGATGGAATCGAGACGACGCGCCAGGGAACATTGAAAATCGATCCCGATACGTTGATGACCACGGCCCCGGGAATTTTTGCTGCCGGCGACATCGCGTTTGGCCCGCGGCTGATTATCAACGCTGTAGCCGATGGGAAAAAAGCCGCTGTGGAAATCGACAAATACCTTCGCGGACCACAGTGGAAGCCCAAGGCGAAGTACGTGCAGATTACGGTGCTGGATCACCATGAAATGGCGGCGCACTACGATGAGTATTCGCGTCTGCCGGTGCCGGCGCTGCCCATCGATCGCCGCACGGGAGTCGCGGAGGTCGAGACCGGATTCACCGAGCAGCAGGCACGCGAGGAGGCAAGCCGCTGCCTGAAGTGCTGGATCAACACAATTTTCGAGGGCACGGAGGCGAGCGGCACGGAATGCATCCTGTGCGGCGGTTGCGTGGATGTATGCCCGGAGAATTGCCTGTCACTGGTGCCGCTAAAAGAGTTTGCGTTTACGGAAGAAGACAAGGAACGGCTGCGGAATGAACAGCAACTGCGGGCGGTTGACCTGCAACACCTTTCGCCGGATGAACTCACACAAATTGAAGGGTCCGTGATGGTCAAGGACGAAACCGTATGCATCCGCTGCGGCCTTTGTGCGGAGCGCTGTCCCGCTCGCACGATTTCCATGGAAGCGTTCGAAGTGTTTGAAGAGGAGCCAGGCTTGATTCTTGAACAGGAGATCGTTTGGAAGCCATGAGTGACACCACGCAAAAATCGACGCCGGAGCATGCCGTCGCAATGCCGGGACTGACGCGCCGCGATTTTCTGAGCGAAATTACACTCGGCGCGTTGGGAATCGCCGGGCTGGGCGGCGCCGCGCTAACGTATCAGTATTTTTCGCCGAACGTTTTGTTCGAGCCATCCACGACGTTTCGCGCAGGAAATCCCGACCTGTATCCGGTCAACTCGGTCACGTTTTTGCAGGAGCAGCAGGTGTACATCGTCAGAACCGCCGGCGGATTCTATGCCGTGTCTGCGGTATGCACGCATCTCGGCTGTGTGACGCAGTGGAAGCCGGAAGCCAACATGATTGCCTGCCCATGCCACGGCAGCAAATTCACGCCCGAAGGGAAGAAGCTGGAAGGACCCGCGCCGCGACCACTGCCGCACTATGCGATTTCGATGACAGCGGATGGGGAACTGATTGTCGACAAGTTGCAGACCATCAAAGCCGACCAGGTTCTGAAGGTTTGAGGAGATCCATGGCCACGCCATTGAACACTGCTCTTGAGAACCTGCGGGCCACGCAGGCCTGGAAATCGATCTTTCGCCGCGGCCCGGCGCTTACGAATCGAACACGCAGCGTCGCCGTGTTCGGAAATCTTTTTCTGCACTGGCTGCCCGTAAAGGTGCGAGAAAAGTCGCTGCGAGTTCGCGCGGCATACTACCTCGGGTCGCTGTCGTTTCTGCTGTTCTTGTTGCTGGTCGTCACGGGCGTGCTGCTGATGTTCTATTACCATCCAGCTGCGCCGAACGCGTATCACGACATGAAGGATTTGCGATTCGTGGTATCGAACGGCGTTTTTCTGCGGAACATGCACCGAATCGGAGCGCACTTGATGGTGCTTCTGGTGTTCTGGCACATGTTTCATGTGTTCTATCGCGGCGGATATAAACCTCCGCATGAATTCAACTGGGTCGTCGGAGTGTTTCTGCTGCTGGTAACCCTGTTTCTGAGCTACACCGGCTATCTGCTGCCATGGGATCAGTTGGCGTTTTGGGCGGTCACGGTGGGCACGAACATTATTTCAGCCATGCCCATCGTGGGCAGCAAAGTGCGATTTGTTGCGCTGGGTGGAAACATCGTAGGAGAAAACGCGCTGCTGCGCTTTTATGTGCTGCACGTCGTCATTCTTCCTTTGGTGGCGTTTCTGTTAATCGGCGTGCATTTCTGGCGAGTGCAGAAGGATGGCGGCTTGACGGTAAGGTCAAAAGACGATGATGGAAAAAGCTAAAATCGAAACTGGGTTCAGTTCGGACGCGAAGAAAGAGCCGCGGCGGATCGTGTTCATCACGCGAAATACATCCGCCAAGGTGAAAGACGAACGCGGCCCGCAGCTCATGACGTATCCGCACCTGCTGGTGCGCGAGGCGATCGTCTTTGAAGTGCTGGTGATCGCCATGGTGGTGATCGCCTTGTTCTGGGACGCGCCGCTGGAACAGTTGGCGAACCCGTTGCTCACGCCAAACCCTGCCAAGGCCCCCTGGTACTTCCTGGGATTGCAGGAACTGCTGCATTTCTTTCCACCGTTTGTGGCCGGCATTTTGATCCCTACGCTGGTGTTGATTGGGTTGATCGTCATTCCCTATTTCCACGTGAATGTGGAAGGGATGCCGTTGTGGGAAAAGAATCCCGGGAAACGTTTCGCGATCGTTTTTGGGGTGACGATCGCGCTATTGATACTGCTGGTGATCGTGGATGCGTGGACGATCATTGTGCCCACGATTCTCGTCGCCGTGCTACTGGCAGGTTCCTATTATTCGAAAGCGACCGCGGGTTGGACGCGCACGCTGCGGCAGAAGCCGCTTTCCTGGTGGGTGATGACGTGGTTCATCGCGACGGCGCTTTGCTTGACCGTGGTGGGGACATTTTTTAGAGGCCCGGGCTGGTCCTGGGTGTGGCCTTGGGGGACACATGCCGGCTGAAGACATGGGCAAATTGTCGTACCGCATGCGGCTGACATTCGCGGTGACCACCGTGATTTTTGTTTTGCTGCTTGCGATTTCCCCGATAAAGGATTTTCGGTCGGAATGGAAGAAGTACAAGCGGTCGTTCGTGAAATTCGCGCAGGGGCGGCCTGACACCAAGAAGCTGTTGGCGGACTACAATCCAAACGTCGACCAGGTCTGGCTGCCGGGGCTGAATGTTGTCGATCGCTGCACCACCTGCCATCAGGGCATGACGCAAGCAAGCCTGGCGGACAATTCGGTGCCGCAACCATTTCGCGCTCATCCTCCAATTCCGCACAATGCACGCGATTGGGGTTGCACCATGTGCCATCGCGGGCAAGGACCGGCCACGGAAGTCGCGGAGGCGCATGAAACAACACTGGCGTGGGAGCAGCCCATATTGCCGGCACACTACCTGCAAGCGTCTTGCGGAAGCTGTCACCATCAAGACATGAAGGAAACGCCACAGTTGGCGCGGGGCAGAGAATTGCTTTCGCGATTGAATTGCCAAGGATGCCACAAGCTGTCGAATGTCGATAAGCCATTTCTGGGGCCGGATCTTTCCAGCGTGGGATACAAGGTTTCGCGCCAATGGATTTACAAATGGCTGAAGGAGCCGCGCAACGTTGTCGACAAGGACGGAAACGTCACCGTGAACGGCTATGAGACTGGCGACGAATCGCGCATGCCGCAGTTTCGCTTGAAAGACAAAGAGATCTTGGCGCTTTCGGGATTTCTGAGCGTGCAAAAAGCCAAGCCGATTGAGGCCTACAAAATCAATCCTGCAATTGTCGCCTCCTGGAGCAAGAAACCGGATTTGATTTCTCAGGCCGAAGTGCGTTTCCGGCAGATGATGTGCACCACCTGCCATCCCGTGGCGGTCACCCGCGCGGGCGAAACGAAGCTGATCGGCGGAAACGTTGCGCCAGAGTTGACAAAGGTGGGAAGCAAAGTCAACGAAGACTGGTTGGTTGCGTGGCTGAAGAATCCGCAGGGTTATCTGGCGCACTCCAACATGCCCAAGTATGGCTGGAGCGACGAGGATCTGTACAAGGTTTCGCAGTATGTAATGAACAAGTTGACGGATTCGGATTTGCTGACGGGCGTGCCGCAACTGGGCGCTGCGACCGACGACGAGATCAAACTTGGGAAACGGTTGTTCTCGGAGAAAGGTTGCGCGAGTTGCCACGGTTTGCAGGGTGTCAGTCCGCAAAAGGAATTTGGGCCAGATCTGACGGCGTTGGGCGCGAAGAATGCCTCTGAGCTGGAATTTGGCAAAGCGAAGATCCCGCACAACCTGCCTGCTTACATTCAGGCCAAGCTGCAGGACCCTGTTGCGGTGAATCCGGCTGCGCGAATGCCGCAGTATGCGTGGAACCCAGCGGCCCTGGAAGCGGTGACTACAGCCTTGCTGAGCGAGACCGGCCCGAAAGCCACCAGTGCGCTGCAGCATCTTGTGGTTGCCAGGAACGAGGCCTCGTTCCTGGCCGTGGGAGATTTTGCGGAGGTCTACGAGCGATATAAATGTTACGCGTGCCATCGTTTCAATGGCTATGGCGGAACACTTGCTCCTGATCTGTCGTACGAAGGCAGCCGCGCGCAGAAGAAGTGGATTGCGGACTTTCTTAAGAATCCGCAGACAATTCGCCCGACACTGATTTTGCGGATGCCGCAATTCAATATGAGTGACAAAGACGCGGCGATTGCGGCGGAATTTCTGTCGATGGCAGTACAGAAGCCCGACGTAAATCCAGGAAGCGCGAACGCAACGCAATTTACGCCGGCGATGGCGGCCATGGGCAAGCAGTTATACGAAGTGAAATATCAGTGCCAGTCGTGCCACACCATCGGCGGGAGCGGCGGTTACGTAGGACCGAACTTGAACAATGCCGGAAACTGGCTGACGCCGGCGTGGATTGAGGCTTGGCTGCGCAACCCACAAGCGTTGCAGGCCGACACCATTGAACCGAGGCGTAATTTTACCGAAGACGAGATACGCGCTCTTACCTCGTACCTGATGACCCTGCGGGTCGGCATCAGTCCACAAACAGCGAAGAGCGCCGCGAATGTACATCCGGTCGCGCAGGGAGCCGGGCGATGAAATCCAAACTTGTGCTCGTCGCGATGCTCCTGGCAGGTGTCCTGTGCGCGGTTGCGTTGAATGGCTGCAAGAAGTCAGCGGCGGCGATCAAGCCAGACGAGGCGTTTGGAGCATACGACACCGAAGCGGATTGGAATGACAGCACGAAATTGACGAATCTCGGGTACCAGGAATCACAGGGCAAGCGCATCTTCTATCAATATTGCGTCTGGTGCCACGCGGATGCCACCCCGGCGGGCCCGTCGAATCGCAGCAACTTGACACCCGTTCCCCCGCTGCTGAATGACGGTGAGAAACTGAACGGCGAAAGCGACGAGTTTATGCAGAACATCATTACACTCGGCGGTAGCGCTCTGGGCAAATCGGCGATGATGCCGCCGTACGGCAAGACCTTGACCTCGACGGAAATCAGGGAAGTGATTGCGTTTACGCGAGCCATCGCTCAGCCGCCTTATCAGAAACCGGCCCGCCCAGGCTCACAGTACGCCACCAAATAGCAGATGCTAGACTCATGACATGAAGTTCATTCATTCCTGCGCCGCTATCCGAGTTCGTTGTGTTTTGCTGCTAACCTGCCTCCCTGCGGTAACGCCGGCACAAATCAGCCCCAACGAAATCCGCAATCCGGATTTGAAAGCTCTCGAAACTCAGTACTTTCCTCAGCTGAAGAGCATGAATCAGTCGATTGCGAAACTGCATTTCCCCTTTCCGTTTTACTTAAGCCGATACGTTGGGGTGGAACCGTCGAAGCAGGCAGAGTCTGATTCACGTGGCTTGGAGTTCGTCAAATTCCAGGACCGAACGGTGCTGAAGGTCACCGGGAATTACAGCGCTGCGTACAACACCGAGAAACTGACGCGCAACGAGCGCGCCACGCGAACCTTTCGCGACATCATTCTTCCGTGTTTACAGGCGATCACGCAAACCATTCCACCGGACGGCAACTTCGATGCCATCGGCTTTGAAATCGCCTACCACGCTCGCGAGCACGACAAAGCCTTCGACTATGAAGGCAAGGAGACCATGGTGGTCGTGCTGGAGTTGAAGGACGCATTTCTGATGTCGCAGACGACCAACGACCAATCCAGACAAGACATTCTGAATCGCTCAATGATTTACATCGGCGGTGAGGATTACGGATTAAACCTGCTGGACCGCGACCCGACGATCGTCGACGCGCAGTCGCGAAGTAAATCGAAAAAAATCGATTCGTCTTCCAGCGCCAGTGCCTCAACGTCGATGAGCCGCCTGAGCCACACGAACCCTAATCTGGTGCCGCCGGGAAACGCGGGCGTGCTCGAATCTTCGCCGAGCGCAAGAATCAAGCCGGACCTGTCGCAAGCAAAGCCGGCGGCTACTGCGGAAGATGCAGAGAGACTCCAGGCGAAATATCATTCACAACTCGTGACCCTGGCGAGCGACGGCAAAGCAAAATTTCAGTTTGTGGATTATGATCCGCCCGCATTTGTGGTGATCAACAAGCAGATGGCTCTGCAGATGACATTACGCAATACGCTGCGTTTCGATCCCGAAAAATCGTCGATCTACAAACGCGCGGCACAGACCTTCGACCTGTTTCTAGCGCCAAAGATGAAAGATATCCTCGACGAAGTGCCGGACGACGCGCCAATCGACTTCTATAACTTTTCCGTGGTCAATGCATTGCCCTTTACCAGCAATGGCAAGGAACGCTCGGAGGCGTTGGAATACCTGTGCCCCAAGAATGTGGCACGGCAATTCGTCAACTCCGAGATCACGAACCAGGAACTGATCGACAAAAGTCAGGTGCTGGTGAACGGGGTACGCATCGCCCTGAACCTGCAGCTGGTCGAGTAGCTTTTGGGGAGCCTGTAACGCCCGGCCCGTATTTGCGCGTCTGAATCGATTTTGTTTTTGACATGAACTGCCGCGTCCTGAGAGCGATCTTAAAACTCCTAATCGAGATCAAGTGCTGACTGGACGCCGCCTTACGGATCATCCTTGGGTTCTCGCCCCTGGAGTCGCGGTGTTGCGGTAAGTGGTTCGAATTCGCTAGATTTATAGTGCCACGGCCCGGGTGGCGGAATGGCAGACGCTGAGGACTTAAAATCCT
>CAWGXB010000017.1:0-78931 GCA_963826335.1 Candidatus Acidiferrales bacterium
AACCGGCTGACATGGTCGGCGGTGGGCGCCGACATCGCGAGCTCCGGGGATCTGGGCTATACGTGGGGCAACTACGAATTTTTGGGGCGAAGGATAAAGGCGGGAACCAGCACATTGAGCGAGGAAAATATACGACCGTCTGGAAAAAGCAGGCGAATGGCAGCTGGAAGGTTGTGTTGGATATGGGGACATCAGATGGAATGATGAAATGAAGAGGTAAGGAGGTAAAGAAGCGAGAGAAGCTGGAGATGCCTATTCGGAATCGGCAGACTCGAGGCGGTCGCGCTTCATGATGCGAATGATTGAGAGAGCGTCCTGAAGGGCGGTTTTTTCGCCGCGACTATCATCGCCGTGGTCGAGTTTCTGGAGGCGGTCGAAGAGTAAAGCTTCGACTTGTGGCATTTTTTCTTCCAACTTTACGGGGTCGAATTCAAGAATCAGGTCCTGCAGCGGGGCTTGCCATTCCAGAAATTTTAATTCGGTCATATGGGGCGGTTATCCCTGAGCGCCGGCGAGTTGCATGTCGCCGCCTGAGCGGGGCAACTCGATGACCAGCTTGGTTCCGGTCTTCTGGTCAAAGAGGAGATACTTGCCGGGAGCACGCGCGGCGATTTGCCGAAGATGCTCTTTGGCGTCCTCTACAGTGGCTGCGGAGCCAATCCAAAGAACGCCGCTTTCTTCCAACTGAAAAATATCGAACGCGGGACTCGTCATCTTACCCTCGCTTCAGTTACTCACTCACGTACCGCAATTTCTTCCACCGGAACCGCTTGCAACTTCTTCCTGGAAAGTTGCGCGCGTTCCGCAGCCTTCTTGCGCCGCAATTCGTCGGCAAGAACCTTCTTGGCAACCGTGAGCGGAACCTGGGCGAAATGCACTTTAGTCCTGAGCATTGCAATTCCTCCAACACAACGAAGCTAACAGGGTCACAGCGATACGGGCTAAATCTTTTGCAGAGCGAACTTCCGTTTAGCCAGCGCAAAGCGGCGCGTTTAGGAGTCTGTTGAAAAAGTCGGTTTTCCCGAAGAACAGGGGAAACCGGGAGATGGAAAATGTCTGGAGGAGCCGAGAAATCATTTGTGGGGCTTCCTAGCGCGACCCAATTTCTGCGAATTTCTCGTGAGTGATTTTTTCAACAGTCTCTTAGGGAAGCGCGGCGCGGAATAGCACGTCCAATACGACGGTTCGCGGCGGGTGGCTCGGCTCGAATATTTTACTTGCACTGGCGAATGCGTTTGGCTACGATAACGCTACGTTAGTTTAACGCCGCATACGATTCGGGAGGGAGGCATGGGGAAGACTCCAAGCAAGAAGGCCCCAATGCATTTCAAGACCATGGTGCAAGCGGATGTGCCGCAAGGGCGCAACGGCAAGCACAAGCTGATTGTCACCACGATTCTGCGGGACTTGAACAATTTGCAGGATGGAGCGGCGATCAAGGTGCCGCTGTCGGAACTGGAGCAATCCAAGGAGAAGGTGCGGTCCGCGCTGAATCGAGCGACAAGGAAAGCGGGTCGTAAGGTGGCGACTGCGAGCGACGGTGACTTTTTATACGTGTGGAACCACAGCGAATAGCGGGCCAATAGCAGCCAGCCATTTGGGAATCGCGCGCGACGGCGGCCGGGGTTGCACATTCGCCCGCTGTCGTTAACAATCTATGCGCAAGACAATCCCGTTATTCCGAGCCCTGAATGAAGCAAAAAGTGTTTTCTTCTCTCGACGCCGCAGTCGCGGACATTCCCGATGGCGCGCGCATCATGTTCGGCGGATTTGGCGGCGCCGGATTTCCCAATAATTTGATTGAAGCGCTGTCGCGCAAAGGCGTCAAGAACATCACCGCGATCAGCAACAATTGCGGCACGCGCGAAGGCGAACTGGGGATCATGTTCAAGAATGGCCAGGTGAGCCACGTGATCGCTTCGTTCCCCGGGCCGCATTCGAACTATTTCCAGGAACGTTTTGCGAATAGAGAGGTGACGTGCGAACTGGTGCCGCAGGGTATCTTGTGCGAGCGCATGCGCGCGGCGGCGGCGGGACTGTTGGGCTTTTACACCAGCGTGGGAGTGGGGACGGAAGTGGCGAATGGGAAGGAAGAGCGCGTGATCGACGGCAAGCGCTGCATTTTGGAGAAGCCAATCCACGCGGACTTCGCGCTGATCAAAGCGCAGAAAGCGGATGAACTGGGGAATCTGACGTACCGGCTGGCGGCACGAAATTTTAATCCGATCATGGCGATGGCCGCAAAAACGACGATTGTGGAAGTAGAAGAGATTGTGCCGCTGGGAGCGATCGAGCCGGAAAATGTAATCACGCCGGCGATCTTCGTGCAGCGAATTGTGCAGGCGAAAGGAGTGCGCTTCACCGGGTGAGGGTGAAGTGGAAACGCTATGGGGGATAAACCGCGATTGACGCGCGAACAGATTGCGCAGCGGGCGGCGCAGGAGTTGACGGACGGAGCATTCGTGAACCTGGGTTGGGGCATCCCAAACCTGATCGCGGATCACTTGCCGAAGGGTGTGACGGTTTATTTCCACAGCGAAAACGGGATTCTGGGGATGGGCCGGCGAGCCAAGGCTGGCGAAGAGGATTACGATCTGGTGGACGCAATGAAAGTGCCGGTGACGCTGATTCCCGGCGCTTCGTTCTTTCATCAAGCGGATGCGCACCTGATGACGCGCGGAGGCCACCTGGACGTGGCGGTATTGGGCGGATTTCAGGTGTCGGAAAAAGGCGATCTGGCCAACTGGAAAATTCCCGGGGCGAAGGGCAGCGGGAATATTGGTGGGGCGATGGACATCGCCACAGGATCGAAGAAGATTATCGTCTGCATGGAACATAACACCAAGGATGGCGGTGCGAAGATCGTGCACAAGTGCAGCTATCCACTGACGGCAATTGAGTGCGTGAACACGGTCGTGACGGACCTGGCAGTGATCGACGTGACAAAGGACGGATTGCTGCTGAGAGAAGTGGCGCCTGGATGGAGTGCGGAAGAAGTGCAGAAGCACACGGAGGCGAGATTGGGCGTGAGCGGGCGAGTGGCGGAGATGAAGCTGTAGCAGGTATCAGCGATCAGGGGTCAGGAATCCACCATGCGCCTGATGCAGGCGTGATCCCGAAGGAAAAACAAAGAACCCCGCACGCAAAACCGGAGTGGGGGGTACCCGTTCCCGGTACAAGAGCAGAGAGATCCCTGACTCCGTTCGGAATGACAGGATGAGATTTTTTTCGCGAGGTGAGGAACGCGAGAGTCTGCTCTCAAATCCAGGACGCCTTAAGCTGCGAAGTCCTCAGTACGAAACCCGCTGGTTCCTGATCTCTGATCCCTGATCGCTAATATCCGACGGAGTCTGCAAGCACACTTCGACATTTGCCGACAGGCCGCTACATGCGGGCGGCGCAGCGGGCTACAATTTTGCCTTCGGGAGAGAGCATCACCAGAACCAGGCTATCCGTTAGAGGGACGCCGGCGCTGGGCACATCGAACTGAAACCACCATTCATATTTCACTGGTAGCGGCTCGCTGCTGAGCCCGCGTCCAAATGGCTCGATAGGGATCATCTCCACGTGCTTCAGCTTGATTTCCGGCGCGGGACGAACGGCGAGGCCGCGCTTCCAGTAGAAATTTACATGCAGAGTGCGCAGGATGGCTTTGTTGAGGTAAATTCGTGTGGTTCCTGCTTCCTCAAGTTTGTCGCTGCACGGCAAGTCGTACAATTCAAAACTCAGTTCCATGCGTTCCGGAAATTCGGTGACGATTTCGTTGCCGCGGCGGAAGAGTGTGCCGGCGCCGGAATCGACGCGACGCAGATTGTCGAAAAATTGCGGAGCTTTCAGGCGGCCGGTAAGACGGAAGCAAGGACCGTTGACGATTGCGCCGTCGGTGGCGAGCTGAACTCCGCCATCATAGTTCCAAGTGGATTTCTCACGCGGAGGTTGAGCGTCGCCCACTTGCGGGGTAGCGGCGAGCAGAAGAAGGAAAGCAGCGGAAAAAAGGGAAAAAGCCCTGAGAAACATGGACATCCTCGGCGCTGGAATTAGTCTACTACTCAAGGCGAGGCGCGGAGAAGAAAACTGAAGTTATCCACCTGGCAAAGGCGCTTGCCTTCACCGGCAGGTTTGCAGACAGCTTTGCCGGCCTGAAGCGCCGCGAATGCGTTGACCAGATTGAGGAGGACGGAAGGCGGAGCGACGGGAACATTGTGCTGGCCAAGTACAGTTTTTACCTGAGGCGCGAGCGCGGCCAGCCGAGCGATAGATTGTGCATACGCAGCGAGGTCGGTTTCAGGGCGGTAAAGCCATATGGCGGCGGGGTAGTAGGTGTCGCCAGTGAAGAGCAGGCCGTTGACGCGATCGAAAAGACAGAGGGCGTCGGGCGTGTGACCAGGCGTGGAGAGAATCTCCAGAGTGCGACCGCCGAGATCGATGCTGTCGCCATCATGGATGTACTTGCTGATGGTCCACGGCTTGGTGCGATACGTTTTTGCGTTGAAATCTTTCGGAAGGTTGCCACAGATTTCGCCGGGGGCGATTTCCGCCTGGGCATCCGCGCTGGAACCCTTTGCATTGGCGCGACTGAAATCCGTGTCCATGGAATAGATCGTGGGAAATTGCCAGTTGCCGCCGACGTGGTCATCGTGGGTGTGGGAGTTCACGACGATGATGGGAAGGGGCGTGAGTTCGCTGACAACTTTGCGGAGGTCGCTGATGCCCATGCCGGTGTCGAGAAGCAAGGCTTTGTCTCTGCCGAGGATGAGATAGGAGATGGTTTCTTCGGATTGATGCGGTTCGTAGATGGCGATGGTGTTGGGCGCAACGTTGTAGACTTCGAACCAGGGATCGGAAACGGAGATGCGTTGAAGAGTCCTGTATTCGGGACGAGGAAGAGGCTTGCACCACTCAGGAATTTCACGTTGTTGCGAAGCAGAGGGTACTGCATTCGGTCCTGACCGAAGAGCCTGTGCCAGCGCAAGGGTGCCAGCAAGAAACACGAAAACGAAAGTGGGCCGGAACATTTTTCGCACAAACCTACGGCCGATCAATTCGAGAAAAACCATATGAGTATAAGGATACGGCCTTTTCATATCGAATAGGGTGAAGAGTAAGTGGTTACTTCAAGTCGAGACCGCTGGTTTCCGGGATCAGGAAGGCGCTGAGTCCTGCGAGAGCATAGGCGACGCCGCATGCGAGGAAAGCCCAGGCCAGCCCGCGATTTTCGCCGAGGCGTCCGATGAACAATGGAGCCAAGGCACTGAAGGAGCGCGCCAAATTGTAGGAGAGGCCGAGAGCCACGGCGCGGATGCGAGTGGGAAATAGTTCGCTGGCCAGAGTGCCGGAGCCGGTGAAAAAGCCTGAACCGAAAAATGCCGTGACGCAGCCGAAGATGAGAATCCAAAGCGGTTGGCGCGCCGCTGCGAAAAAAGGCACCAGGACTGCGGCGGCCAATAGATAGAGGATGACCGTTTTCTTGCGGCCGATTCGGTCTGCCACGCTGCCGAAGAAAAGATAGCCGGGAAGCATGCCAGCGAGATTAATCACCACAACAAAAGCAACCGTGCCCAAGACGCGGAAATCGCGCCCACCCTGGGCCAGCGGCAGAGCCAGGTAGGCGGGCATCCAACTGAACAACCCCCACCATGCGAAGAGACCGAAAGTGTTCATGCTAAGAAGAGCAAGCAGGCGAGGAAGCGCGGCTCGCCATAGGAGTTTCTTTTCGGCGGAGGTTGCAACGTTAGATTGGGATTGCGCGGTCCAGATTCCCGGCTCGGCGACGTTTTTGTGAAGCCACAGAGCGAAAGAGGCAGGAAGCAGGCCAAGGCAGAAGACGCCGCGCCAACCAATCACGGGAGCGAGGCCGCCCGCAACGGCGACGGCCAAAGCATAGCCGATGGCGTAACCGCTCTGCACAATGCCCATGGCGCGGGCGCGTCGATTGGACGGCCAGGACTCCGCGAGAAGAGCGGCGCCGCAGGTCCATTCGCCCCCCATGCCTAAGCCGATCGCGACGCGGCAGATGGCGAGCGAGAAAATGTTGGGCGCGAGCCCGCAAAGAAATGTGAAAACCGAAAAGGTGAGGACCGCGTAAATCAACATGCGCTTGCGGCCGTAGCGATCGGCGAGGAGTCCAAAGAGAAAGCTGCCTAGGCCGGTGGCGATGAGTAACAGCGTGGTGAGAGAGCCAGCAACGCCTTTGGACATGGAGAGAGCCGGGAGGAGTTGCGGGAGTAGCGCGGAAAACAGCATCACGTCGAAGCCACTGAAAAACCAACTGAGGCCGGCGGCGAGGAGCGAGTTGCGCTGCTGCGGAGAAAGTTCGCTGCAGCGAAAAGGGGTTTGGGTTGAGGAGGAGAGAGTGGGCAAGTTGGGTCTCAGGGCGCGGCCGGGTGCCTAAGTGGCCCAGTCTACTGAGAATGGAAGCGGGATGCACTGAAAAGGACGGGCTTTTTGCAAGGAACATGGAGCAGAAAAGCAGAGGTGGGTGCACCCCAAGAAAGTGGTGGGTCATGCGGCCCGACTTTCTGATCTGCGTTCCCAGAAGTCCTGAAAGCGACCACTGAGCTTGGCACAGCGGAGAGCGATGATGGCGTTAGAGCCGCGCACGGTCCAATGCATTCCGGCACGTTTGAGGCGTGTGCCGATGGCCACCTTGCATCCGGCCTCTACCACGCCCGTAGAAGTGCACAAGCCTTGGGCGTGAAACTCCGGATAGCGCATACGCTCGCGGTTAGTCTGGAAATAGTGGAGACAACGGCGAGCCTCATCGGAGCGAGGGACCTGGCGCCGGATCGCGGTGAGTAGAACCGAAAACTTTCCGCTATCGAGTTCTTCTTTCCTGCGTTCTACCCACTGAGCAGTTCGTGGGTTGATGGGACCGTATAGAGCTTTTCCGAGATCGCTCAAGTGCTGCTTGGCGTGATAGCGATCGACGATCTGCGTGGCATCCGGAAACTGATCGTCGGCGATGTTCCAAATCCAAACGGCCCCATCTCCGAGCACGACCCGGCGTGGCGCTTGGCAGAAGCGGCGACGCGTGGCCTCCCGCCAGACGCGCTGGGCGAAGGGAGAGCGGTCGGCAGCGGTGTCCAGCACGGAAGCACTCTCGAGAGCCGCCGAATAGGTGACCGACCCTTCATCGCGGATGGGGGTGCCTTGTTCATCGAGCGATTCCGCGCTCCAAAGGGTGCAGAGCTTCACCTCGCCGGTCTTGGCGGATCCGTCCGGTTGCTTTCCACTGCGGCTCACGAGTTCCTCTGCGCGGAGAGGAATCCCTGTTCCATCCATCCCGAGATACAGAGTCTGCGGCAGAGGAAGAGAATCCAGTGGTTCGGTGTGCACGCGTTCATCTTCAGCGATCTCTTTTCCCAGATCCTCTGCAGTTCTCTCTACCT
Organism: Candidatus Acidiferrales bacterium; assembly: GCA_963826335.1. Lineage (GTDB taxonomy): Bacteria > Acidobacteriota > Terriglobia > Acidiferrales > UBA7541 > Acidiferrum. Next base: position 7,389 of record CAWGXB010000017.1, read on the forward strand.
GCTTGGCATCCACCGCCACACCGGCCAGTTCGGTCAACAGGTCGCTACCTTCCTGGAAGCTGACCATGGCCCCTACGGTGCCGATCATGCGCACGACAGCCGGAGAGAGTGACGTGGCGTCCATTCCCCAGGCCCGGTCGCGAGGACAGAAGCCCCGCTCACATTCCCAACAGTAGTAGTAGGCCCGCTCCAGTTTCAGTTCTCCGACCACGCTATGAAAACTTTTCCATCGTCGTTCGACATAACGCGCCCGGCGGCCACAGGCACAGGGCAACGAGCTGCCTTGGTAATCGCAATGGTCGCGGTTGAATCGCTGCTCGAGTAAGCGGGCGGCCAGCTGCAGGGCCCGGCGCCGCATCGCCGTTTCCAAAGCCTCGAAATCGATCGCCTCCAGGGTTTGGGAACCGAACAGTTCTTCGATCTCCCGTGCGATCTCACCTTGCAGACTTGCGGCGATGGCGTTTTTTTTTAGTTTCGACTTCTCGAGCACCCTCGAGATCCTTCAGTCGTAGGTCACAGATCTGGTCGCTGATTTCGATCAGTTCTCGCGAGAGTTCACGAAAGCGCTTGTACTCGGCCACTTGCTGCTTGGATTGCTCGACCCCTGGTCCAGAGGGGATCCTCTGGGCCACGGTCTTGCCTTCCACAGTCCGCGTCAAAAGCCAACTCGGACCGTGTCCTCGCGATCCTGGCTTGGCACAGTGACAGGTTGACTTTCCACACTTTCCGTACGTCTCGCTCAGAGATCCAGGCCGCATATCTCCGATCCTGGCAAGGGCAGCTTTGAGATCGGCACCTTTTACTTCGAGCTGTTCGAGTGAAGTTAGTGACATGAGGGACCCTCCTTCTTGTAGTGTCTACACTACAAGACATATAAGAAGAGTACCTTCAATCACTGCACTTCGTCAAACATCACAATGGTGACTTACGCCCATCGTAGTGCGGCGAATTGACACCGCGGAGTGCGGCCTCTAAACTACTAAAGTTGTATGCCGGGGTAGCTCATTGGTAGAGCGCCGCCCTGAAAAGGCGGGCGTAGCCAGTTCGATTCTGGCCCCCGGCACCATCGGAATGCGCCAAGTCATCTTCACCAAAGAAATCTACTTTGCCATGAGCGAGATACGTCCTTTTCCCATTCTCGTTCGTAGCTTCCAGCATCAATTGGCCGACGCGCTCGGCAAGAGCCTCATGCGCCTTTTGAATGTTTTCGGGATGTGCTAGTAGCTCCCGAATTTTCGCCAGTCGTGATACTGCAAATTCCCTCAACTCTTCCAGCTTTGCGCGAAACGATCCGGGCGCGGGTTCGAGAAGCCTGTCTGTGATGGCGCGTAATTCTCTTTCTCGCTCACCTATCGCGTTCATAATGCTCTGCGACTGTTCGCCCTGCGCTATCGAATCCGTGAGCCGCTTCAATTCGAGGTCGAGTTCCTGTTTCCTCTGGCGCAAACGTGCAAGCTCAGCGTCGAAGGTGGCATACTTCGCGTTTAGAACCTCTTCCATTTTCGCGACGGCATAATCGATCACCTCCGTTTTAAGCACAGATTCAGACAACCCCTTCAGAAGGCTCTCTTCGAGTTCATCCCGCCGAACGAGCAACGAATTGGTGCAGACTGAACTTCCTCTCTGGTGATGCAGTGAACAGCCGTAGCGATCCGCGCCATTTCGACCGCGTCCGCTCACAAGTGTGATGCTACCGCCGCACTCGGCACACTTCAGCAAACCAGAAAACAGATAGCGCCTTGGGCCGACAATAAGTCCGGAACTCTCCTGACCTGGCCTTCCGAGCGTCCGCTTGACCTTCTCAAATCTTCGCCCTGCTGCCGCAAACAGTTCATCGGAAACGATCCGAAGATGGGGTGTGTCGAGCGTTGTCCATTCTGATTCAGGTCGCGGCCTGTAGACACGCTTGCTTGTACCAGGTACGCGCAACTTGCGTTTTGTATTCCACATGGTTTTGCCAACGTACTTACGATTCAACAAGACGTGACGGACGGAGGAAACGCACCATGAGCGACTGAAGCGGCCCTTCTGTGGTTGCGAAGCCAAGACGCCTTCGCTGTTCAAGGTGTGAGCAATGCGCTTCAGCGAATAGCCGGATTCAGCGCACAGCCGGAAGATGCGCTGTACAATTTCCGCTTGTTCTTTATTCACTTCAAGTTTCGCGCTCCCGTCCGCGTTCTTGACTGACGTATAGCCGAAGCACCTACCGCCGGTGTGGAGTCCGCGAAGAGCAAGGCCCTGCATACCTCGGTGTGTTTTCTGTCCAAGTTCACGCCAGTACACAGCATCGATCAAGCCGTGAACGCCGATGAGCAACTCCGCCTGCGAGCTATCGGAATCGACACCCTGAGAAATAGCGACCACCCTGATTCCCGCAAATGAGAGCCTCTCATATAGATTCAAGGCATCTGCCAGTTTCCGCGTCAGCCGCGAAGTGTCATCGATCAAAATGCAATCAAATGGGCGAGCCGATCCGGTCGCAGCGGCAAGCAATTCTTGCAGACCGGCTCTGTCCGTGCTCGCTCCACAGACTGCTTCATCGGAGTACAGATGGTCATCAAGGACACTCCAACCCTGTCGCTCCGCGTAGGCCCTGCACATTCGCACTTGGTCAGCGATACTGGTGGGGCGTTGACGATCGCTCGAAAAACGGCTGTAGATGGCGCAACGGATTTGGCTCATCGATGCACCTCAGAAATATTCAAAACGTTCGATGAGGAATTTGACACAGCGGCCGAAGGCGGCGCAAGGTTTTTCGACACATTCATTTCGGCAAGATACTCCCTCACAAGCGCCGGAACAATCACAGCGTCGATAAACTCGCGAAGCGCGGCGGGGATTTCCTCTCCGCCTTTCCGTGCCTTTCGCCCGAATTTGAGAACATCTGCCATTTTTCCCGAGATCAGTGTCGCGGATCAAACTTCAACCCCAGTTGTGAAGTGGTTGCCATCGTTCAATTTCTTGCCGCTCCCGGTTTCGCGAAGGCCCGTTTTCCGGGCCGGAAGAGGCTGGGTAAGGAGGTAGTGCGAGAGAGGCGTTTTTTTTTGCGCCTCTAAGTCTTTTGTTTCAGCAAAGCTGGGAGAGGGCTTTCCGTTACGCTGGACTCTTCCGCGAAAGGCTTTCTGCCTCTCCGCGTTTTGCCGTCTTTCTACATGACGTTTGTCGTGCTCGGTTTTGTACTTGCGAGGCCGTCCACCTTGGCGAATCGATCCTCGATTGCCATCGCCTCTGCATTCCCGGCTGCACCAAACTCCTGCGTTATCCCTTCTCGTGAAGCGCACTGGGCCGAGAACTCGGCCACACGGATAACAGCATTCCTTGGCGTAGCAGCCGTGCTTGGCGAGAAGTTCGTAACTCTGCTGAGGGGTGAGATGCATGGTTAGGCTGACACCTCAACAGGCTGCGGTTCGGGCGAATTGCGAACCGTTTTTCGAGTTTTCGGAGAACGTGACTGGTTTTCCTGAAAGAACTTCTTGAAACTGGAAAGGTTGTACCCGTCATCGATAGACGTTACCCGTTAAGCGACGCGGCTGAAGCTCTCCGTTATCTTGAAGAAGGACATGCGCAAGGGAAAATCGTATTAACCGTTGAACATAGTAGCGACACTCAGCACGGGCAGTGAGCCAGGCCGCTATTGATTACGGCAGGTGGGCTTGGTGGTTCGCGGCCCGAAGTCGTCGAGGATCTGAAGAAGCCATAGCCATCGGGCAGCAAGCCAGAGAAAGTTTTGCGCGTTACACATAAGCCAGCTTGCGTTTAGCCAAGCTTAGCGGTGTCCCTGTCAGTGAGTATGTCTAATTCCGCTTTGGGAACCATAAATTCTGTTCTACCGCAATCGAGGCACACCAACAGTTCAGGAAACACCAAGACGGGGCGCTTGCCTGCGTTTCTCAGCCCCGGAAAGTGGATGTCTACCTCCGCTAGATACTTTTTCTGATTGATTGACCCACAGGAATTGCAGGGCATGCCTTACGTCCCGCTTCTGGTAATTTGCAATATCATCGCCTGCAAACGCATCCTACTTTGTCTGCATCGATTGCACATACTGCGACAACTTGGAAATTCTCAGCTCTTCGACCTGAGTACTGTCCATTGAATGAAACAACTGTCCCCAGATGGGCATAGGAGCCTTTGTCACAGTTGAGTACATTCGTACCATTCCTTGCCTCACAAGGATTCAGCACAGTGGAGGCTGGAGGTTCCTGTGAGCCCGACACTTGAACAAGTGGCCTTCCGCGCAGAATTGTGGCGGAAGTTCGTCGCCGGATACCAGAGCGTGTTGGTCACGACGCCTGAGTCTTTTTCGGCCTACTGTGAGGCGTTTCGCGCTCGCTGGATCGCAGGGAAGTGACCCTGCCTGGGCTGTTCTGGCAGTTTGTGGGCGTCTGCGAGGGACTTCTCGCGGTGGTTGCGCTCTTTTCCGCTTGTTCGCCTCCGTTGGCCGTGCGTGGGCTCCTGCAAGCGAAAACGGCCGTCGTATGTGATCCCAACGGTTTAGGGCCTCTAATTCCCTGAAGTGAAGGAGGAGTTCAACTTGAAGCCAGCCGACAAGACCAAGAACAAAAACCCGTTCGAGCCCATTCTTCTTTTTCGCAGCCGCAATAGCCCGCAGCATCAGAGGATGGGCTACTTTTAATTCCGCGGCGTGTGGTTTCAGGTGATCGTAAATCCAGCCGGAGAACATCGTGGCTTCCATCGCCGCGCTCCACGGCTGAGGCAGCGTCTTCATCCAACGATCCAGATCAAAACGCGTAGCGGGTATCCATCCTTCAGCACGAATTTTGCCGAGAACGTCCTTTACGCAGTAGCCAATCTTTTGCTTGTGAACATCCAGTCCGATGTAATACATAGGTCCCATGAGGAGCCTCCTTGATGTATCTGAATCAGCGGGGTCGCTGAGTTCAGCTTTTTTACACCAAGTGCTCCTCCCTTGACCTATACATTCAAACTCAGGACTTGGACAGAACCCCTTGAGTTCTGCACCGCAGAGTGGCGTGAACCGTGAGAAAGCGGGGGCATTCACGCGCATAGTGACGCTAACACCATGATTTGCAAAATAAAATTCGACCGTGAAAGAGTGACGTGTGAGTTCTCCTCGGTGATGTGGGACACATACGAAAGGAACACAAAGGCGTAGTTATTCTTGATGCTGTCAGGGGTTCCTCTCGACCCATGATTCGGGAGGTGACAGATGCGTACCGGTTTACCCACCCTGCCAAATCCGGACGATATCGAAAAAGAAGTAAAAACTCTGCTTCATGCCCTACGACGGGGGGACGCCGCCGCACGTAGTCGCTACTGTTCCATCGACCCTTTGCCGTACTTGTCTGATCCAAGAATTGAAGACGCTCAGTACATAATCGCACGTGAGCACGGCTACAGCAGTTGGCCGAAACTGAAGGAACAACTACATACCACGAGCAGTTCCGGGAAACGCTAGCAATCGAACTTGCCCCAGGTCAACGAATCGGTGTGACTCAGGGCCCCACGGTTCTACCTGAGCGCACCGACCCCTGAGAGGAGGGGAATTGACCTGGGGCAGCAGTTCCCTTCCACTACTCACCTCTTCAATTTGCGCATAACCGAAAAGCCGTTCTTTCATAACCGGCCATGCGCTCGCCATCGACGGAGGATTCCTCGCCCACACTTGATTTCGGACTGGAGGACTTTCATGATTCCCCAATACGATATCTTCAGGATGAAGAAGGGCGAATACGTTTGGCTAGAGGCGACAATGACTCTCGATGACGCGGAGGCGCGGGTTCAAGAACTTGGAGCCGCAGAACCCGGTGAATACCTCATCTTCAATGAGAAAACCTGCGACAGAATCTCGCTGATAGTTGAGCATCGGCAAAAGTCTAAAGCCCAATAAAACGAATCGCCTGCTTATCGTCGACGTGCCTGATAACGCGGTAATCGCCGAAGTGGGTACTCCCGTCCAAGGCCGTCCAAGTTATCGCATTCTCCTGGCGATTGATCGAAGAGTCCGTTGTTATCGCGCCAAAACCTGGCAAGGAGTGATACTCTTAGCGAATCATGGCAGCAGAGAAATCAGGTAAGAAGAAGCAAAAGCAGCTTTCACCCCGTCAACTGAAACTGATCAAGGAACGCGCCAAGGGTAAGAGTTACGCGCAGGCGGCTATCGCTGCAGGCTACCCCGCGAAAAACGCACGCCAGTCTGGCTACCAAGCGATGCAGCAGATTCGTGGTCGTGTCCCAGATCTGATGGATAAGCACGGGCTCACTGAAGACACGCTAATAGACAAGTATTTACGCCCACTGCTCGAGGCTGAGGAAACCAAGTTCTTCAACGAAGGCAAGAAGCGAATCAACGTAGCAGCCCTCGGTATCCGCCTCGGCGCTCTCAGAGAACTGTTCCTCCTGCATGGTTCCTATGCTCCTCGAGATCCAAAGGAGGCCGCGCAATTTGGTGTGAAGGTTGTTGTTATGGATTTGCCCAGACCACCGCGCCTGCCGATCAACGTCACACCCACGACTGGAAGACCACCGGCGGATGGCAACGGACGCGACTGACGGTATATACGGATCGAAGCGTTCACTGCTTGTTGCGAGATTTGCCCCTTGCATGTTGCCACTTCCGATTTCTTCCCCGGATGCGCCGCGCACGGGCAATAGGCTGGCCATGCTGTTTCGATGAGGGCTTGCACCTTAACGTGCATTTCGCAGCATGCGAAGGATTTATGCTGCCACCTTGATGGTGAAAGGGATGTGGCGCTCCGTTTGTTCCGGGCCCCCGGCACCACCGTAAGAGACCAATCCCAAGAGATGCCATTCACCCGTTGCAACATAGGCTCCCCCTTTCGGCGTGAGAGTGATCTTCCGAGCGTGTTTTGCTAACCCTGCTCGGGCTAGCTTCGGATTTCTATTTAAGAGCATCTGCAGGTCACCAAGACTAGTTTCCACAAAACGCCTGGTATCCCGCATTCGCTTGGCAAGGCCCTCTGCTCTCGCGCTTTCCAGGCGCTCTTTCGCTACGCGCATTTCTGTTTCCATAAGAGCAATTTGGTCAAGAAGGCTCTTGAAAGCATGCCCCTCGGCAATCGCAATCGTGCAATTGCGAATCTTCCTCTCGAGGTCGGCTATCCTTGCCTCAAGCGCTCCAGTTTCGCCGATCTGATTCTTGATATGCCGAACGAGCCGTTGCTCAAAGCTCCTCAACGTGTAATTTACGACGGCGGGATTGAACACTGTGGTCTGCAAAGCCTTGAGAAGTTGCGTTTCAAGCACGGCCTGAGAAACCAGCAGCGCGTTGGAGCACACCTTATTGCCACGGTGCGCGTGCATCGAGCAGCCGTACCTGCGGTAGGGACGCTGACGGCTGGCGCCCGATACCACAGTGATATTCCCGCGGCACTCCGCACACTCCAACAACCCAGTAAAAAGATAGGGCGATGCCAGCGAGCATCCAAGGCACTGGCAGATGCCCGCACCAATCCTTGATATTTCGGATGCCTGATGCTTTCGGAGATAATGTAGTTTTTTATGGATAACACCTTCTGTGTGTTTTTGGCGATCATTTGAATTACTCCATCATGATGTCACAACGCCCTTGCAGCCCACTAGCGGCAGGCGGCCTGGCCCGCGCGTCGTGGGCGCTCCAACGGGGCGCCCACGACGTGACTCCACGATTGTTTCAGACGGCTACTCTCCCACGTGACTCGCAGTTCTGGCCGCCTTCATTTCCGCTAGGATCCCGTCAAGGTTGTAGGTTTCCGGCGCCTGGAGCGGAGGGAACTCCTTGTACGACATGAGCTCTTTCATCCACAGCAATTGACCGAGCGGCAGCATATTCCAGTCGTAAAGGTAAGCGGTGCTTGGGGAGGCTATTGCACCGCCGAGCGCCAGCCCGGTCTTTACATCGTCCAGCCCGCCAGCGATCTCGAAGGGATCGCGCCTTATGTTGTCCACCATAGTCCAGCCATAGGTCGTCTTCCCCAACATCGCGGCAGTCGGGCCGGTGCCCGTCATCGTGTAATACATCTTCCAGTTTTTGTACCGCACCGCCGACGGTGTCGCGTTTGAGTAGTAGAAGAAGACATCACGCGCAGATTTATCCGACGTACCCTCGAGATAGGCGCGCTGGTCGACACCGTCGAGCGTGGTCTTGACGATGCCGGGGTACTTTCCCGCCTCGATCTGTTTTTTTAGACCGTCGCTCTTGGGGCCGCCGGCGATGTCAACAAACGTCGGCACCCAGTCTAGTGACGCGAATATGTCGTTGAAGATCGTGCCCGGCTTGATGTGCCCCGGCCAGCGAATGACACACGGAGCGCGCATGCCGCCTTCCCAAGTGGTCAGCTTCCCGCCTTTGAAGGGGGTGACTCCGCCGTCTGGAAAGGTGATGACTTCGGCACCATTGTCGGTAGTGAAGACGATGATGGTATTGTCGAGCTGGCCCATGTCCTCGAGTTTCTTAATGACGTAGCCGATGTTGTCGTCCATCTGTTTCATCCCGGCTTCGTTTGCACCCCAGTCCTTGCCACCAGGCTCTCCAATCATCGCCAGGTACTTGTCTGACAGCACGGTTGAGACGTGCATGCGCGCGGGGTTGTACCATACGAAAAACGGCTTGTTCGTCTTCTTGGGGTCATTGCGGTCGAGGAAGTCGATGACCTTGGCGGAGATTTCCTCGTCCACGGTCTTTGAACGCTCCAGCGTCAGTGGGCCTTGATCCTGACAGGTCTGGTTCGCTTGCGTTCCATCGGAAGAATGACACCAGAGAACCGGGCGCGGGGGCGTCAGGCAATTGCCGTCCTTGGGATCAATCGCGCCAGGAACTTCCTGCAGGCCCGGGATGGGCGTGTTCTTGCAGGGCGGCGCGATACCCTGCACCAACGGGGTCTTGTTGAGGTCGGGGAAGCTTACCCCCTGCATCGCGTCGAGATGGTAGAGGTAGCCCCAGAATTCTTGAAAGCCGTGGGCCGTCGGCAAAGCCTCCACGTGGTCTCCTAGGTGGTTCTTGCCGAACTCGCCAGTGGTGTAGCCGAGATCGCGCAGGAACCATGCAAGCGCCGGAGTGCCAGGCCGCAGATAGGACGGGCTACCGGGCAGCTGTGGCGGTATCATTCCCGTCCGCAAGGGATGCATGCCCGTAAAGAAGGCGTTGCGTCCTGAGGTGCAGCTCTGCTCGGCGTAGTAGTCTGTGAAGAGCGCACCTTCATTCCCGATGCGGTCGATGTTGGGCGTTCTTCCGACCATGAGGCCGCGGTGATAGATGCTAGGCTGCATCCAGCCGATGTCGTCACCCATGATGAATAGTATGTTAGGTTTCTTTTCCTGGGCAGATGTAGGTGGTGTTACTGCCAGTCCCATTACTCCGAGAAACAATACAAGAACGAGGGTTCCTTTGCAGATCCTGGTCATCAGTCTTCCTTTCTTCCTTTTGCTTTCTTAGCAGAAAAACGGTGCAGTCAATTCCTTCGGTGAACTGGGCGGTGCGAGATGGAAGGAGTGGCGATACTGCGGTTAGCGCCGACAGCATGCAAGTGTCAAAAATAACAGGGTATTTCCGGCGCTAAGTATCGTGCCGGCTAATCACCTGCAGCTGGACTAGCGGCCATTTGGATGTATTGTGGCGTACTCGTAGAAGTGGCCGGTCCGATTCCGCGACGGTTTCACTTGTCCACAATTGCTGTTTCTCAGGCACTGGCGACGGGCGGTTGGTTCGCGATTGGGTTGCCAGCCAGCAATCAACGCGAAATGTTATGCGCTAGCTTGACAACCGATAGACTGAAAACAGCATTCCAAGCTAGCAGGTCGAGGTAATTTCGGACACGTCAATATGAATAAGCTGCTTCGGCTCTTTCTACTGTTCCTTCTGACTAGCTCAAACCTATTAGCGCACACCGTCGAAGCGCGATTCAGCACCGCGAAAGCAATTTACCTAATGGGTGAACCGATTTTCGTCGATCTAACACTAAGAAACTCAAGCCAGGAGACGGTTTGGGTTTATTTCAGGCTACCGGATATGTTATTGCAGTGTCAGGACTTTGCCGTGGAAGTGCCCGGGGCCCCGTCGGCGCATGATTCGGGGTGTGGCATTGGAGTAAGTTGCTCACATGGACTCAGGGAGATTCCGCCAGGTCAAAGCATTACTTTGCGGCAGCTGTTGAACCAAGAATTCAGGTTGCAGAGACTGGGAGTACTCTCAATTCACCCTCACACCGTCGTTCTCGTAGCTGGACAAAATTCTGCTCGCTACGCGCCAATCGATGAGTTCGAATTTGCTGATAGTCTGTCGCTGAGGTTACAACGCAGCCACAAGAGCCAGCTCAGGGCAATTTTTCAGCCATATGTGGAAGGACTGACAAGCCCCGACCCCGTGAAGCGAACTGAAGCGGTGAACGTAATCACCGAGATGCCTCAGCCTTTCTTAGAAGACGTTCTGATTGAGCTGACGAACTCCAGTTATGCTTATGCGGCAATCGGCGCACTTGCGAAGGTCAGCACATTGAAGAGCCGGCAAGTACTGGCTTCGATTGCGACAAACGACGGAGATCTCACGCTTCGTAACAGTGATCCCACGCTTCGCTACGAAGCCATTCGCAGTTTAGGCAGCACGAATGACCCTGCATACCTCCAACTTCTAATCCAGCTTGTAAAATCTAAGGACAAAAATGTGCAGATTAACGCAGCCCAAGCTGCAGGGAGCGTAGGAGGGCCAGCGGCGGTTCTACAACTCGCGGCCTTTCTCTCGAGTCCTGACGCACAGACGAGAGAGGCCGCAACAGACGGATTGGGAGTCACGCACTCTCGTGAAGCTGTTCCAATTCTGATTGAGAACTTGGTTGACTCGGATTCGAGCGTGCGGCAAGCAGCCGTAATTGGCCTCTGGTTGCTTACACACCATGTCGCGTTAGATGGCAAAGAATGGGCTGATATGAGCAATCTTCAGTCCGCAACCACCGTATATCAAAGATGGGTACATTGGTGGAAATTCAACGGGAGTGAGAGCAAGATCCACGGTATGGCCGATTGTGCCTCGCCCGATCCAATCGCCTAACGATTTCGGATGCCAGAGATGTTCCCGCTGCCGAATTATAGGAGTGGGGATCGGCGTCTCATCTGAGTAGCGTTATCGGTAACATGGGTACCAGTCGCCACTTTTCCTACAAGCGCATCAATCAGGCGTGGAGCGTTGTGGCTCGGACCCGGCTTCGTCGCGCCGCTGGTTCTGTTCGCTTGCACTCAAGGGCTGACTTGCCGTGAAACCGGCTCTGCATTGCGAATCCCCAACCATGCCCGATATCTCTTTTTCTGAGCGCGTACGAATGTCAGCACGGCATCCAATCAGTGTCGCGTTTTTCTCCCTCAAATCAACAGTCATCGCCTTGTCTGCTCCTTGGGAGAGTGCTCGCAATCCCGCTGGCAAATCTTGGTCGATTCGATAGCTTTCGGGCGGCAGCCATTCAAATGCGTACACCCCGAGTTCATTCGTTGTGGTTGAGCGTACACGGCCCTCGCTATCGGTCACGCGAACAGAAACATCAGCGAGCGGGCGCATCTTGGTCAAGGACAATAACCAGGGTTCCGTCAAGGGCGACAGCAAACTGATCGTGCCGAATAGGCTGTCGACCGGTTGCCCATCCCGAATAGCTCGCAGTTCCCGCAGATCGCCGCCCACTGCCACCTCCGGGCTCGTGAGAGTGCAGATGCTCGTCGAGAGCGAGTCACCAACACCAGATGCATACACCAGGTAGCTGACGCCCACGACGAAGGGATAGCTGCAATCTCCATCTCGGGGACCTCGCTCGTCGACGCCGGTATGCACAACGATTTCCTGCCCCAGTTGACCTTCACCGCGAAAACTCTCTGCAATCGAGAAATGCACAGCATGATTCATAAGAAGTTTTTCTACAGCGCCCGGAAACAATACTTCAGCGCTCGCTTCTTCTTCAGAATCCCGCACCACCGGCGCTTCCGTCACGATATCGGCTGTCACCTTTCCCAGGAAGATGACCTGCCCTGAACTCCAACCCCGTCCGCAATCGCCACCAGGCATGCTGCATGTGCAACCAGCAAACGCATGCTGACCCAACCCCAACAGCACCACTGAAACAATCATCACCCGTACCAGCATAACCACCTCCAACGCTCTCGATACTCTAGCTTACGCGCTGTGGGAAGGAGTGCTTACAAAACGCGATAAGCGTGGCTTCTTGGCTAACTCCCGTAATGTCGCGTAACCGGAAACTTGAAATCCATATTGACGTGATACGCGTTTACTGACCGCTTAATTTGTGACTTTCAGGATTACTTGCGGTTGGCCGACCATCCTACCAGAATTAAGGAACTTTCTGATCGCCAAAGGCGTACCACGAGCATGCGTCCATGCATCCTCTTCGCAGCTGTGTGCCTTTGCTCATATCCTGCTATCGCTCAAACACAAAATCAGCCGTCCGACAACAAAGCGGCGGCCAATCGGCCTCCGTGGCCGCTACAGCTCGAAATGCGCGTGCCGTTCGAGCCCACGGCATTCCCGAGCGGACCGCATGTGTATCTGATGTACGAGTTGCATTTGACGAACTTCATGCCAATGCCCATTTCGCTGAGTCGCATTGACGTGCTCGACGCGGATGCGGGAGCCGCCCAGCCGATTGCGAACTTTGAGACGGCGCAGCTGGAAACCATGTTGCAACCCTTAGGTGGGAAGGCACCTTCCCTCAAAGACAGGCTGGTAATTGCCGATGGCCAGAGCGCCATCGCCTTTATTTCAATAGTGCTTGACCGAGGCTCACATATCCCCGACAGACTACTCCATCGCGTGACCACGGCTTACGCTCCAGAAGAAGGCGCGGTCATTTCCACACATCACACTGAGTTGCATGTGCTCGGGCCGCCGGTGGAAGGGGCGGACTGGAATACAGACGATGGGCCCAGCAACGATCAGGATAATCATCATCGGCGCGGCGTTGTCATCCTTGATGGGCAGCCAGTGGACTCGCGCCGATTCGCCATTGACTGGAAACAGGTCGAGGATGGTGCGGCATTTTCTGGCGACGCGCGGGACGTGCGCTCCTATTACTCCTATGGGAAAGCAGTGTTGGCCGTTGCTGATGGCCGCGTTGTCACCGCCAGAGACGGCTTGCCCGAGAACATCCCCGGACACGGCGACGCGTTCCACCCCGCCGTGCCAATTACATTGGAAACGGTGGCGGGCAATACCATCACGCTCGACCTGGGTGGTGGCCAGTTTGCTTATTACATGCATCTGCAAGCGGGAAGTCTGCGCGTAAAAACTGGGGACAGAGTACGGCGGGGACAGGTGCTGGCGAGCATCGGCGCTTCCGGCGACGCCCGCGAACCGCATCTGCATTTTGAAGTCACGACTTCCTCGAAGCTGCTGGCTGGCGAGGGCGTGCCTTATCTCATCGACCGATACTGCAGCAAAACCACGAGTGACGGGCCTGCGGAACTCCACACACACGAGTTGCCACTGGACAAAAGTGTCGTCAGCTTCGAGGAAGTCCGCCCCAAATGATGATGACGCGAATGCGCTGACAACAGTCGGATTCTGGTCGAGTCACGATCTAACCGGAAGTTATTCCGAGCCAGAAGGCCCGTTGGGACATTCCGGCTTGCTATGTGGACGTGTAGCGCGTTTGAACGTAGTCGCTGGCGCGACGGACGCTTCGCGTGCTATGCTCCCCACGTCATGCCGCAAGGTAGAGCTTTTAACTTCGATTTTCGGTTTTCTCTGATTTTCCTAAGCCAAGCAAAATCAATAGGCTGCAAACGAAAAAAGATTCAATTCCCATAGCCGTTAGATTGGTGCAGCCACTAGCCCGCATCCGCCGCAACCGCCAGTGCAAACGGCTCTATCGAACGCGCGCAGAACACCTCGCCCGGACTTCACGCTTTTGTGAAAACGCGCCTCCGATAGACCACTGAACGTTTATCAGGCACTAGCCAGATTTTTCTTCCGAAAAAGTCGGCTTACTGCGCCTGAACCACCGCTGGCGGCTGCCATGTTCCTTCGCCGGCAGGCAGAATAGACGGAGGAGTTTCATTCGGCCAGTACAATCGCATCACGAGATAAATGGGGCCGTTGGGTGCTGGCAGCCAATTGGATTCCTTCGCTTTTCCAGGCGAATCTTTCTGGATGTAGAGAGTCAGTGAGCCATCCGCATTCTTTTTCAGGTTCGGCAGCATCGGCGAGTTGATCAGATAACGATTGATCGGGTTGTCGATCAGGAACTGGGTCTTGCCGTCATACATCGTCACCGACCAGAATGCGTTCACTGGGGGCAATCCGTCCTTGGCGAAGGTCAGCGTGTAGTTGTGTTTGCTGCCGTCCATGGCCTCACCGTTGGCGAGAACCCTCGTTAGCGGATACATCGCTTCAATTGCGCTATTGCCGAAAATTCCGCCCTTGGCCGCGGCCGCTCGCTTGAGCCAGTCTCCGTTGTAGAAGGCACGGTCACCGAAGAACGATCCCACATTCCATCCGTTGATTACTTTGCCTCCGCTGGCAATGTACTTGTCTACGGCGTCGTCACCTTCCTTCATCCCCAGCAGCATGGCGGCCTTGTGTTCCGCCGATAGATCCTTCATGTCAAATTTCTTACCCGGACCGATACCGATGCTGGCTAGCTTCGCTCGAATTCCAGCCTCTTCCGGGCTTGGCGGAGTATACTGCAGCGCAAAATCAAGCACTTGCCAGAACTCCTTTTTCGCAATCTCCGCATTGGCCTTGAGATATTCGATCATCGGAGGCGCGGCCGGTGCGGGTTGCTTCAAATATTTGGAGAGTGGCTGAACTTTGTATCCGGCCTGGATCTTAACGACATTCGGCATATCCGCCGCATTGAATAGTTGTGTGCGAAAAATCACCGCGGAAAACGGCGTCGTTGAGTGGAAGACTTGTTTGATGCGAGCAGGCGTCTCGCCTTTCCAATCAGGACCAACGATCATATAGTCACCTGGACCAGTGCCTGTCGTCCTGCTCCCCATGTACCCGTAATTAAACGTATTCGCATCCGTCAACTGTACAGAGTAGTAGCGCGGCTTCGGAACCGGGGGAAGAGATATCACCGTTGGTTCGGGACGCAGGTCTATCTCCATCAAGGAATATGGCGTGTCGCTGTTTGGTGTGATGACCGCGGTATCCTTGGGAGTAAAGACCCGCGCCTCGTTGAAGAGTTGCCCGATAGGTGCCTTGTATTGGGAAGAAGTTGGATCGACGAATAATTCATACGTCGACGTGTAGTACATCACGATTGGCAGCCCAAAGACGAACCCTTCCTGCGCTATCGCCTTGGTCTCGGCGAGGCTAGGCACAGGAACGCCATTAATTGCGTCCTTTTTCCCGGCCTGATTTATGGCATCGTTCTTTGAGCCGCATCCGGCAAGAAACAATAGAGCGGAGGCACACAAAGTTGCGCCGAAAAATGTTCTTCTAATTTCTGGCATTGGGACTCTTTCGATTCGACGATTTGGCGGAGGCTTGATGGTACTGCAAGTCTGCCGTTTGCGACACCTCAATCGTGCTCAGTAAGTCGCATAACCGGAAATGTGGAGGCTAGTACCGGCAGCTTTGCTCAGCGCGGATTTTGGGGAATGGGAAGGTTGTAGTAGAACGTGAACCGCAGCACAATGTACGGCTTCAAAAATGATTCAGGTAAATGGCTAAACGGTGAAGCGTCGCTAACACCTTGCAAGCTGGCCGCGTCGAAATCACTCTTCTCTGAGCTTAGGGCAATTTTCAGGAACTCTCTGGGCACGCTTCCATCTTGCAGAACGCGAAATTCTACGATGTTTTTTCCTTGTTGCCCTTTCACGAGGGACGCAGGCATTTTTGCGACCCAGCGTTTCCTGACCGAAAGGTATACGTCTCGAAGATAGGAATTAAAATCTACACCTTCTGCGTCGGTCCGCATTTCGATTGTAGATGCTGCCGAGCCTCTTGGAACAGGACCGTTGTGCTGAGGCGCATCTTGATTGTTCCCGAAAGGCATTGAAGCCAGAAGAGCTAGCACCAAGATTTGGCTCGCAAACTGGGAGGACATATTTCACCTCAAACGGACAGCTGATTCACGAGGGAATTTTGACACGAAACGCCCCGGAGCGTTCAACTCCTGTGAAGTGGCGTTCTCGTCCATGTGACCAGCCAGCTTTCGCGTTTCCCAGGAGTTGGCTTTAGGCCTTCGCAAGTTCCTGTGGAGTTAACCATCCTTTTTGGAAAAACGACCATCACATGCTCAAGGTAATTGGTGGGTGTTAATCCCTTAAGGAGAATTGCGAGAATGAAAACCCGAACAATTGCAGTGTGTGTTGGTGCGCTCTTATTGGTGCCCGTGATTCGATCGCAGGTGAGCAGCACAGGTACTCAAGCACCCTCGAAAGTTGGAACCATCAGCTTGCAAACCGCGATTGTGGGAACAGCGGAAGGCAAGCAGGCTTCCGCGGAGCTGCAAACACAATTTGCTGCGCGCTCGGCTGAGTTGCAAAGCCTCCAAAAACAGATAGAAGACCTTCAAGTGAGGTTGCAATCCAGTCAGCCAACATTGAGCGATGAAGAAAGGGGACGGTTGCAACGCGAGGGAGAACGCTTAACACACACCTTTCAGCGAAAACAACAGTATTTTCAAGACGACCTGAACGTGGCACAACAGGATGTGATAAACAGCATCGGGCGGAGGTTGGTAGATGTTCTGAGCCAATATTCAAAGGAAAATGGCTACTCCGTCATTCTGGACTCGTCCTCACAGCAGACCTCGGTAGTTTATGGAGCACCCCAGGTGGATGTTACTCAGAATATAGTGCGGCTATACGACCAAAGCCATCCCGCGAAAACATCAGCGGCTGCACCGTCCAAACCAGCGCAGCCGAAACCCACTCCTACGCCCGCGCCAAAACCGTAGAGGAACCCGGAAATGCCGGGCTGGGCCAACTCCCGTTTTGTCGTTTACGTCCATTTGACCGGTCAGGGCCGCGACGGAATTCAAGTCTACGAGAATGCTGTTTAGGAACTGCGTCACCTTGGTGAGACGAAGTAACCACGATATTTGCCCAGACTAGTCCGTCGCTGTAAAGTATGAAAATGAAGCGCACGCCTTCCCATCGCTGGAATCCGTAAAGGTTTTGAAATGTACACTGCCCTTATTCTCGTACTCGTCTTCTCGCTCTTCTCTGTTCCAGCACAAACTGACCTGTGGCGGAATGTCGCGCGCTATAGTTCGCCACAACTCAAAACCTATACCCCCAGTCAAGCGCAGCTTCTGAGAATCAAAAAGGCTCTTATGCGGCGTGTGCGACTGGACAACTGGCCCTGCGCGGAGGTTGATGACTCCGAGTGGACCGAGAATCTCAAGTTCGAAGAACTGCCCGTATCTGGGGCGGAGAAGGTGGTGCTCGTTGAAGCCGGGCCTGGATGCGCCCGTGGCGGACAAGGGTCAAATGGTGCGATGTGGCTAATCCGCTTTCAAGGCGATAAATTGTCCTTTCTCGCGACTCCGCAGAAACAATTCAATGGATGGCTCTATTCAATTCAGCAAACAACCACTCACGGATTTCGGGATTTGGTCCTTGGTTGGCATATGGGCGGCGGAGAAACTGGTCTAAGCTACTTTCGTTTTGACGGCACGTCGTATCAGCGGATTGCTGCGGCAACTCAACTTACGGATGCCGATGGTACTGAGAAGATTGTTCCGAAACACACTAGCTGAGTTATTGGAATGGAACGAAGACTAGTCAGCTTCTGATTTCTCGCGAAATCAAAAGGGTGGCGGCTAGTACCCATGTTACCGGTTTCGCTGTTAATCAGGCACGTGACTGCATAAGAGAGGAATTCAGGGCCGAAAGTCGCATTCTCCTTTCAAATCACGTTGTCCGAGCGTTGTTCGATAGGCACCACTTCGTGCGCGTATAAGCGATTCGGAAGCCTCTGCGTTCGGCGTTGCGCTGTGACTCGCTCCCTGCCTCCGCCACCATCATGGCTAGGTCACAGCCATGGTCGAAGGCGTATCGCAGGCGCTCGTGAAGGAGCGCCGCTTGCAATCCTCGACGGCGCATCTCTGGAATCGTGGCCGCGCCAGCGAAGAGAGCGACTCCGTTGTGGATCGAAAGCGAGCCTGCCGCGCCGGGTTGGCCGCCAAGCTCGGCGAGGAAACACGGGCTCTGCTCTCGCGCCGCAGAAAGAGCGGCGAACTGTTGAAAGAAATCGCGAAGTTCCGGATGCTCGTGTGTCCAGGCCTTAACGCTAACATCAGCCCAGAGTTGAGCTTCTTCTGGGCCCGTAACACGAACTCTAAGATCGACCCGATCCTCTGCCATGAGCTTCTCAACAGGGCGATACATGACGCTGCTGACCTCGATCGGCCGGTACTGGCGAGCACACAGCAACTCCAGTGCCTCGACGCCCACCAGCGGGCTGACCTCATGATGTACCTGCGCCCGGCGGTCGAGAAAGAACCGCTCGATCACATCCAACGAGGCTGCCGTCAGTTTTTCGAAGATGCCGAGGCCGAAAGTCTGCGTGGCTGGAGAATCGATGCGATCGAAAACCGCGTATGCCCCTGCGCATTCCATCCAAGCGGCGCCGCTGTCGGGGAATAGACGAAGTCGCGCCTTCGCGAACTGAACGCACGCCTGTCCTTCGGCGCGCTCCAAACGTCTCGAAAGCGCGAGGTCGGAAAACTGCATGTTTGTTATGGTAACCGTCCGGGGCGTAAGCAGCAACGACCGGTCGCGCTCATCGCCGTTGGACCGACGCGCAAATAGTTCCACATGCCTGATTAGTGGCGTAACCGGACATTTGGCTACTAGTACCCCACTCTTTCGGCTCAGCTCCTCTGCGAACGCAGCCAGCGAAGCCGAGCCGCACCTGCTTCACTCAGCTTATATTTCAATGTACCTGTCCCCGATGTATGCCTTTCCAACAAGCCAAATTTCCACAATCTCTTCAGGTAAGTCCATAGGGCGCGCCGGGGTGCAAAATCGAGACGCCCTGCCACCTCACCGGGCGTAAACCAGGCTCCTGGTGCAAACGCGAATACTTTCAACGTGCGAATTTTGAGTTTATTGTAACGATCCATTGTTTTCCATCTCACGATTAACAATTCTTTCAGCCATATCAAAAGCTAGTTGATGAGGGCGAAAAATACGCTGCGGGTCGCTCCACGCCGCCCGACCCGTGAAGTTGTAATTCCCTTCCCTTCATTTTGTTTTTCGTTCAAAACATCTCACTTCTTTTCCGTTTTTTGGTTCCACTCGAAAAATAAGCCAATGACAAAGATCACCGTCCCGACAATCCACCAGCTCCAATCCTTCTTATAGAGAGCGGCAGCTGCCAACGTGAGGCCACCGGCCCCGATAGCGAGTTTGGGATTGTAGACGGCCAGCGCGCTTCCGGCGGCAAGGGGAAACAACAAACTACCCGCTCCGGCTTCAAGCCTGGCCGCGTCGGGCTGGGCGGCTTCCGTATCTGCCTCGGCCTGTCGCAGTTCTCGGCGGCGTGCGAGTCGTCCAGAGCGATGCAGCCGCTCCCATTGCTTCTTCCGTTCCGGGTCCTTGTATGGCATTTTCTGACCTCCTCACACAGCGCTCCGCCCGTTAAGAAAACTTGGGCGCAACTTGGGCGCAAAACCCGTGTTTATGGTTAACGAATTGAAGGATGCGGGGTGCGAGGGCAACTGATTCGGCGAGACTTAAGTAGTTTCAGTCGATTGCTGACTTGAACTCATAACCCGAAGGTCGTTGCTCCAGCCTCCTCCACCAACCAAAACGTTAGCTATGCCGCTAGCTCAGCGGCAAATCGGATAGTGGCCTCCAACGAGCGATTCTGGCCCCCGGCACCATCCTCAGGTAACTGCCCCAGAACATTTGAATTCGTTGCTATTCGCGCAAGTGGTATACATGGAGCGAGTGCGTTTGGATTTGAGGACAATACCGTGAAACGTGTTATCGCGACAGGATTTATCGGCTGCTTGGCTTCGGCTGTTTGTTTATTGATGATCGCAGGGAGCGCGTCTTCGGCCAAGAGCGCTGGCACCGGCGATGTTCTCGTCTGGAAGGGGCGCACATGGAACGTTACAACGGGCGGCATGGCCGGCGTGGCCAAAGGCGATCCCGCGAATGTTTCCGTGGATCAGAACGGCTACCTGCATCTGGGAATCGTAAACCGTGGAGGAACGTACACGGCTTCAGAGTTGTTTTCGGCGGACAAAATTGGCTTCGGCACGTACCAATGGCAGATCGAAGGCCATGCCGACGACATGGACAAATCCACAGTGCTGGGGCTTTTCCCATACGGTCCAAAAGCTGGAATTGGAACGGACGCTGAGAACGAGATCGATATTGAGTTCTCGAAATGGAACGATACCTGTAACGGCTGCAACGCGGATTTCACGTTCTACCCGGCTACCGGAAATAAGCACTTGGGCCCCAAGGAAGACAATTTCAAAATCAGCCTGGGCGGAGGAACGCTAACCACGGCCCGTTTCGAATGGAGTTCGACGCGAATTGTTGGCACGATTATGAGCGGCTTGCAACCGATCGGGACGACCGCAAATGTTTTGCAAACGCTGACGTTCGCGCCAACCGACTACACCGCGCGAATCCCGCAGGTTCCGTTGCCTCTGGGCATGAATTACTGGTGCTTCAAGACCACGCCTGCGACCGATCAGGAGATTGTGATTCGGGATTTCCAGTACGTGCCGGCGTCAGGAACTTCAGCGAAGCCGTAACAATTCTCGGATTCACGCCTCGCCTTGCCCCAAGCGGCCCAACGTCTGCGTGGGATCGACGGCGAGCCATGCCACAGCACCCAAAGCACTAAGCGTTGCGGCCACTAGGAAGGGATAGGTCCAGCCAAAGTGTTCGGCGATGACGGGAGTGAGCAGAGCCGTCAAGCCGCCGCCCAGTTGCGCGCCCATATTCATGAACCCCGAAGCGGAACCAGCCCTGGGACCGGAAATATCGGCGGTGACGGACCAGTAGCTGCTCTGGGCGAGGTAGAGTGCGCCAGCGCCGCCGGCGAGGACGAGGCTAGCGATGCGGGCACTGGCCGCTTGTGAACCGATTACCAGAAGAATGGCAGCAAGCGCCAGAGCAAAAACGGCGATGCCGCAGCGTCCCGCGCGCTTACCGTAAGCTTTAGTCAGCTTGTCGTTGATGACGCCGCCCAACAGGCTGCAGGCGACCATGGCCAAAGGCGGAAAAGTGCTGTAAAACGCGCTAGCTTTCAAATCGAGACCGCGAACTTTGGCGAGATAGATATAAAACCAGCTGAAGAAAATCCACGCGACATATCCGAAACAAAAATAACTCAGCGTAACCAGCCAGACTTCCTTACTGGAAAGGATCACGCTCCAGGGAAGCAGCCGGGCGTTGGCAGCGGGAGTTGCAGCTCTTCCGGCGCCGCGTCCGGTTTGGATGTAGAGCAGTTCGGCAGGGCGGACGCTGGGATGATTTTCGGGGGTATCGCGGGCGGCGAGGAACCACACCATGCCGACGAGCAAGCCGATGAGCGCGCTGAGCCAGAAAGACCAGCGCCACCCGTAATGAACCATGATGTAAGTGACGATGGCCGGAGCCGAGCCCGCGCCAGCACCCACGCCTGCGAAAATCACGCCATTGGCGATGCCGCGTTCCTGCGTCGGAATCCAGCGGGAAATAAATTGGTTGGAGGCAGGAAAAATGATGGCTTCGCCGGCGCCCAACAAGAAACGAACCGACACGAAGAGAAAAACAGCTCCGGCTATGGTTGGGGAGACTGCCGCGGTGAGCGCGGTGAAGATGCCCCACCAGATGACTCCGGCGGTGAGCACGATGCGCGGCCCGAGACGATCCGCCAGCCAGCCGCCAAGTGTTTGAAACAGCGCATAGCCCCAAAGAAAGGAGCTGAACACCCAGCCTAATTGAATGTGGGTAAGGTGATACTCCGAGGCAATGGAAGTGCCGGCGACTGAGATGTTGACGCGGTCCAGAAACGAAACGGCGCTGAGAACGAACAGCCAGAAAACGAGGTACCAGCGGACGTGACCGCGCCGCGCTTCTTCAGACATCGCAGCACCAGGTGTCGGAACCTACCCCGCCGTACGTCATGCAGCGTGGGCTTTCAGCACGTCGTAAAGCTTGTCCGCCAGGATGTTTTCTTCGCCGGGTTGCAGCATGAAGGAATTCAGCGAGAGCGCGCCAGTTCTCTCTCCTGCGGAAACAACGATCGAAGGACTTCCCTTTCGCAACGCCGCGCTGGCGTCGCGAGGAGTAATTCTAATTTGTTGCGGATCCCACTTAATTTCCATGTGCGGAACGTGGTTGGCCATATCCGGAACGAAGTAGCTGGTCGTCACCGAAGGAAGGCCAATCAGTTTGCTGGAAATCAATTCCAGACGGCGTTGCCATTCCTTGTTCAAGGCTTCGTGGTCTTCGTTCAGATAGCATTCGAGCGCTTTGACCATGCCAACGATTTCTTCCTTGCCCACTTTCTGGCTGCGCCCGATGGTGTCCTCGTGAGGACTATTGTTGAGCAGCGCGTAGGCGACCAAATCTTTGCGACCCAGCAACAGTCCAGCACACTGCGGACCGCGAATCGCTTTGCCCCCGCTGAAAGCGATCAGGTCGTAGCCCATGTTGGCGTAGTCCCACAGATGCGAGACGGGAGGCGTGTCGGCAGCGGCGTCGATGAACGTCGGGATTCCGTTTTCCTTGGCTAGCTTGACCCACTCATCCACCTTGATCTGGCCTTCCTCGTTGGCGAAATTGGAAAAATGCATCATCGCGGTCTTTGGATTGATGGCCTTGCGAAAATCGTCGCGCGTTTCGATGACGATCAGCTTCGCGCCCGTGTTGCGCAGTTGGTGGTCGAATGGATTGCGGTGAGACTTCTGGATGATGACTTCGGACTTCATGCCAGTAAGATCCGGAATCTGTTCAATGAATTTGGGATTGTCGCCAGTGAGAATGCCGGCAAGCCCGGACTGCATGGCCGCGGCCGCGCCGGATGTCACGATGGCGGAATAGTTCGCAGGGAGTTTCAACATCTCTGCAATGCGCTTGCCCGCGGCGACTTCGAGGTCAGGAATGCTGACAAAGTGCTGCCCGGCCAGCGCCATCACGGCATCCACTTCCGGGCGCATCAGCGAGCCGCCCAGAACGGTCATAGTTCCCTGGCCGTTGATGACCGTGGTGACGCCGAGTTCTTCGTAAACATTTCCCGTGGAACCAAACCCGGTAATCTTTGTGTCGGGCGGCGAAGGCGGGCGCGGAGAGGAGAACAGCCTTCGGGAATTCAACAGGCTCCCCGTCAAAACACCCAGGCTGCCCATGAAGGATCGGCGAGTCCATTTCAAGTTGAGTCCCATGCGTGTTCTCCTTTTCTCCCGGCTCTGTTACTTCACTACCGCGGCGGTGCAATTAATTTCGACCAGCGACTTGCCCGGAAGCGCGGCAACGGCGACGGTGGTGCGCGCAGGGCCGCCCTTCGGGAAATAAGTCTTGAAAACATTGTTCATGCCGTCGTAGTAGTCGATATTGGCGAGATAGACAGTGAGTTGCAGGATGCTGTCCATGGTGCCGCCGCCGGCGGTCACCAGGGTCTTGACGTTCTCCATCACTTTCTTGGTGTGCGTTTCGATGTCCATCGGGAATTCGCTAGAATCGTGAGAATGCGCGCCCTGCCCGGCGATGTAAATCACTCCATTGTGAATGATCAGCGGCGTGATGAAGCCAGTGCCGGCCGGTTTCCCTTCATAATCGAGTTTCTGCACGCCGCTGGGGGCTTGCGCTGCTGCGGGCTTGGAATTGGAAAGCAAACTAACGGCGCCGACACCCGTAAAGAGTGCGGCGAGACGACCGGCAAAGCTCCTGCGAGAGGTGACATTGGAAGACATAGCGTTTCTCCTTTAATTAAAGTGATCGAAAATCATTCACACCACAAAATAAAAATCGCGCGACACTAAATCCACTTCCCTGCCCCGCGGCTTCAGAGCCGGCCAAACTTCTTTACGGCTTCCTCGATGGATTTCAGTTTCTCGATGTACGCGTACATGGAGTGTTCCTTGAAATCCATTTCCTGAGCAACCGCCAGAACCTTTTGCGCGTCCGCGCGGGGCACCACGACAACGCCATCCTGGTCCGCCGTAATAATGTCGGCGGCCTTCACCTCGACGCCGTCGCAAACCACGGGAATGTTAGCGCCGGCAAAACGATAGTGATGAATCGATGTGGAAGGAACGATTCCCAGCGAGTATACGGGAAAGCCGATTTTCGTGAGGTAGGCGACGTCGCGAACGCCGCCATCAATCACCGCTCCGGCGTACTCCCGCGAATACATGGCTGTGCCCATAAGCCCGCCCATGCCAGCAATATTCACGCCGTCTTCAACAACCATAACGTACACGGAATCCTTAGTACCTTGATCGATGGCCGCCAGCATGCCATTGAGCGCGTTGGGATCGTCATTGGCCTCCTTTTTCAGGAGCACGGTGACCGCGAAGCCGGCAAATTTTGTGGGAAAGAGTGGACGCATGCGGTGCGACATGTACATTTTGCGGCCGGTGATTTGCTCGAGCGCATCGGAAACGGAAGCAACTTCCACGTGGCGAAAGCCCTCCAGCAAAACCGCGGCATCGTCTGCACTGGGCGCTTGCGGACGAGCCCGGGCAAAGGGATTCACGGTGAACGCCAGGACGCCGAGCAGGAGCAAAGTAAGAACAAGCGTTGCCTTGCGTGCGGTGCCGCGGATGGCGAGAGACAGCAACCGGCTCATAGTTCCTCCAAATTGCAACCGCAGTGGACTTTACCACCAGAAAGAGTGAGAAGAAATACCTTGAAACGATTTAATTGTGAACATCCATGTGATGCGAAAAGTATTTTGGCACCTTGCGTGACAGGAAAGTCTTCAAGTTGACGATGCGAACCCGCTCGTGCCAGGCTCGCCATTCGCGCTAGCTTTTCAGTGCCGCCTGAAGAACTTCGTGCAGCTTCTCACCGACGATTGCGTCTTCTCCGGGCTGCAGCATCCACACACCGACGATGATGGTATTCGGGCCGCCGGGCAAGCCAGCACTGGCCGGGGCGCCGCCGGTGCCGGGGTTCAGTTCGATGCGCGGAGTTCCCTGGCGCAATTTCTTGGCAACATCGGTGGCCGAAATGGCAAAGCGGTTCTGATCGTAGGTGATCAGCAGATGAGGGACGTGGTTGGCCACGGGCGGAATAAATGTTCTCGTCTCGACGGTGGGCAGTGTTTTCACGCGAGCGGCAACCACGTCGGCGCGCTTCTGGAATTCGGCTTCGAGTGCGGCGTCATCCTGGCTGAGGAACCAGTCCACGGCAGCCACCAGCCCAACCACTTCTTCCTTGGCCACTTTCATGCCGCGGCCGATGGTGTTGGAGTTGGGCGAATTGTTCAACTTGGCTGCTTCGATCAAATCCTTGCGCCCCAGCAGCAGTCCGGTACATTGCGGTCCGCGAAGGCCCTTGCCGCCGGAGAACGTAACCAGATCGAAACCCATCTGCGTGTAATTCCAGAGATTTGAGATCGGAGGCACATCAGCTGCGGCGTCGTTGAAGCAAGGGATATTGTGTTTGTGAGCGACGCGAATCCAGTCTTCGCGAGAAATCTTGCCACCCTCGGCAGCGTTGAAGAAAAGAGTCATCACGGTTTTATCCGTGAAAGCGCGCTCGTATTCGTCCATGGTCTCCACTTCCACGTAGCGCGTGCCGCAATTGCGGATGGCGTGGTCGTAATCGTATCGATGCGCCTTCTGAACGATGACCTCATTTTTCAGGCCGGTCATGTCCGTGGGGATATTCAGGATGGCCGCTTTATTGCCGAGCGTGATACAGGCAGCGGTGCCCAGCGTGAGAGAAGCGGCAGCGCCGGCGGTGACAAGAGCTCCTTCGCATTTCAACCGCTTGGCAAGATATTCGCCGGCGGCATCACGCAGTTCCAAAATGTTGACGGGCTGGCGCGAAGCCAAAGCGATCGCCGCTTGCACCTCGTCGGGCATGGTGGAAGCTGAGAACACAGTGTAGGTGCCGGCAGCGTTGATAAACGGAGCGACGCCAAGTTTCTGGTAGTAGTCGACACCCTGCACGGGGGGTGCGGCGGAAGCCGGTTCGGATGCGCGCAGAACGGGCGAGGCGCAGGCGCCAACGGCTCCTGCCAGTACGCCGCAGCCGCCTTTGTGCAAGAGTTTTCGACGAGAGATTTTTTCGGGCATGAAAGCCTCCTAAAATTCTAGAGCCAGGAAGAACCGACCTGAAGGTCGGCCACTACAAAAAATTATCGGCGCTGATCAGTGGCGCGGGAAATCGTCGGCGGAGGAAGGCTTGTCGCCACCCATGACCGGCGAAGTGAAATACTGTGGTCGCGCTTTTTCCCACTGCACCATGCTGAGGCCAGAGGGATCGTAAACGACGCGTCCGGCGCGCACGGTCATGCGGCCAACGATGCGCACATCTCCATCCATGCGGGCCCAACCGCAATCGATGTAGCCAAATTTTCCGTGAAGTTCCTCAAGCACGGCGATATCCGCTTCCTTTCCAACCGAGAGGGTGCCCAGTTCGGGGCGGTGAATTTCGTTCGCAGGGTTCACCGTCGAGCGTTTGACGAGATCGTTGAGCGGCACACCCATAGCGCGGAATTTGGACATGACGTTGCTGAAACTGAGGATGGTGTAATTTCCCGTATGCAAATCCGTGGAAATGGAATCGGGAATGAAACCCTGCTTCACCGCTGGCACCGCATTGCGGAACCAGAAACTTCCGCCGCCGTGACCTACGTCGAAGAACACGCCGCGGCTGTGCGCTTCGGCGAGGATGGGATTGAGTTTGCCGTCGGGAAGAAGGATCGGAAATTGCTGCGCGAACACGTGGGTGTGAATGTCGCCCGGGCGAGCCTTCTTCAGAATCAGGTCGGCGTAGGTGCGGTCGGGACGCGGCCAGAAATCGTACATGACGGGGCGATCGGTGGCTTGCGCGCAAGCGATGGCATTATCCACCGCAGCCCACGGAGTGTGCTCGCCGTCCCAGGGGGCGTCGGTCCAGTAGTGCGCGGTTTTTACACCCACGATGATGTCGGGATATTTCTTGATCGTGTCAACGCAGCGCTTGACGTCCATCTCGTAAACACTCTGCTCCAGCCCACCGCTCATGCCGTTGGCAACGATATTCAGGAAAGCCAGGACGCGCACCCTGGCGTGATCGATGACGCCTTCCTTTTCCTGGAGGAACGTTTCGGCTCCGGCAGTTCCCGCGTCGACAATTGTGGTTACGCCGGATTGCAGCGCTAGATCAGCGGGAATGCCGAGAGGGCCCTCGTGAGCACGAGACTCCGGGTCAAACCAGTTCAGCGGCGCTCCGCCGACACCGATGTGGTAGTGGATGTCGATGAGGCCGGGGGTGACGTACAGGCCGGAAACGTCGACAACTTTTCCGGCAGAGGCGGCGGGAATGTCCTTTTCGACCGCAGCGATTTTTCCGCCGGAGACGGCTACGTCCATCGCTCCATCGATATGGTTGGCCGGATCGATTACATGGCCGCCTTTCAGGACGAGATCATAGCGAGGCGATGGAGTTTGGGCTTTGGCGCCAGGGAGGAAGGCCAGAAGAGCGAGTAGCGCGCCGATGTGAATTCCCTTTCCAGAACAATTCATACAAGGTCCTTTCCAGTTTCGTGCATCGCAGAGTCAGGAGTGCTTATTCGCTGACAAACCCGTTTCTCGCCAACAGTGAATTATCCGCTATTGAAACGAATCAATGAGAGTCTACTCAGTCTGAGAGAAGTTGTCACCCACTCGTATCAAAACGCAATTGAGAGTAAGCTGGTGAGTCACATGGGTCACAAAGAAATGGCGTGGCCGGTTCCGACAAAGCAACGAGGTGCCAGCTAGCATGGGAATGGATCGAAGGACATTCGTAAAGCGCACGTGCATCGGAAGCGCGGGCCTGATCGTCGGCGGTTTGCCGGCGCTCGGCAGCGACGAAGTGGTCCTGCCAGTAGCGCCGCCGATCGATGTGCACGAAGCGCCGCTCGCCAAAAAATCTCCTCTGGGCATGCCAGGACTTTACCCCGGACGCGTGGTGGAGATCACGGACCAGCGCTCCATCGTGGGGAATCGAGTTTCCCAACCCATCGTCCACGAAATGTTGGAACGCGGGCTGAAAGAACTGACCGGTGAGGCATCTTCGCAGGCGGCGATGGCGAAATTCATCGAGCCGAAAGATGTGGTGGGAATCAAGATCAATCCCTCGGGCGCGCCAGCGTGCTGCTCGTCGCCGGAACTGATCAGAGAAATTATCAGCACGGTGCGATCGGTGGGAGTACCGGCGCGAAATATCGTGGTGTACGACCGCTTCGGGGATGAAATGGACCAGGGCAGCTATCACGCCGTGCTGCCGCCCGGAATACGCGTGGTCAACGTACAGGACGGATTGCTGGACGCTTCGGGCTACGACGCCAACGTGTATTGCCAGGTGAGTTTTTTTGGGGAATGGGAAACGCGCTCGTATATGGCCAGTGTGGTGGCAAACGGCTTGGACAAGATCATCAATGTGCCGACATTGAAAGATCACTCCGCATCGGGAGTGACGGGCTGCCTCAAGAACGTGGCCTACGGAACATTCAATAATGTGGCGCGGTCGCATGTCGCGCCTTATACGTTCACAAACCCGCTCATCGGCGTGCTTTGCACCATCGAACCGCTGCGCTCCAAGGTCGTACTGAATATCATGGATGGCATGCGCATGGTGTGGCACGGTGGCCCGCTCACGCAGAATCAGGAATTCATCTATCCGTCTGGACTGCTGTTTGTCAGCACGGACCCCGTGGCCATGGACACGATTGAATTGGCAGCCATCGACAAAAAGCGCCTGGAACAAGGAGCGCCTTCCGTACGGGAGCACAATCCTGCCAGCATCACCACGGATGGCCGTGAATTTTATGAGAATGCCAGCAAGAACCTGTTCTACCGGCAGCCGGCCCATATCGCGGCCGCAGGAAAATTGGGACTGGGAGTATCGGACGTAAAGCAGATTGATCATCGGAGACTGCAGATCAGCTAATGGAAATGTCCAACAAATCCTCTGTACCAGATGTGCCGGCGGTTTCAGAAAACGATTGGGTAACCCTGCTGAAAGATAATTCGCGAAGCGGAGGGCACAGCGCCGTGGCTTTGCCGCCTCCCGGCAAAGCGCGCTGGCAAATGCGCGTCGGCAGTTCGATTCGCACGGCGCCCGTGCTTCGAGGGGGAACGCTGTATGTGACTTCGACGGGAGGTTACCTGCACGCGATCGAGACGGACAGCGGGCGCCTGCTATGGAAATTCAAGGCTGGCAAGCCGATCTACTCCACTCCTTCGTTGAATGGTTCTGACGTGCTGTTTGGATGCGACGACGGCAAAGTGTACGCGGTGAACGGTGAATCTGGCGTAAAAGTTTGGGAGGCCGCAACCGAAGGACAAGTGTGGACCTCGCCCGTGGTGCGCCAGGGGATCGTGTTTTTCGGTAGCGCCGATGGACACATGTATGCGCTTGAAGCGCAGACCGGAAAGCTACGTTGGAAGCAGGAACTTGGCGGACGAGTCTATTCCACGGCCTATGCTGCGGAAAAGAAGATCTATGTGGGCTGCGGCGACGGGCACGTGCACTGCCTGGACTCGGCGACGGGCAAGATTCTGTGGAGCTCGCTGACGGGAAATGGCATTGATTCATCACCAGCGTTGGTGGGCGATACGTTGGTGATCGGGTCGCTGGATTTTTACGTGTACGCCTTGGACGCAAGCAATGGAGCAGTGCGCTGGAAATATGAAACGGGCTTGGGAGTTTCTTCTTCGCCAGCCGTGTCTGGGGAGGTTGCCATCGTCGGGAGTAAGGACGGATATTTGTACGCGCTGGAAGTCGCCAGTGGAAAATTGCGCTGGAAGACGCGCGCCAGCCAGGTGATTACGGCGCCGGCGGTGGTTGGCGATTCAGCGATTTACCTGCAGTCGGGCGGAGTGCATGCTCTGGACACCGCCACAGGAAACACGTTGTGGCGAGCCGGCTTGGCCTCCGGAGTGCAGAATGTCCCGGTAATTGAGGGACGCAGGGTGTACCTGACAAGCAACGAAGGCGAAGTGTATGCGCTGGAATAAAGCGCTTGCCTTTGCGTTGCTGGCTTGGGTTCCACTGCTGATCGCCTCTGCTCCAGAAACGAAGACCCCGCTAGTACACAAAACAAAGTACCTCATGGGCACGGTGTACGAGATCGCGGTGTACGACAACCAACCGCAACGCGCTTCGCAAGCAGTCGACAAAGCCTTCGCCGAGATTGTGCGGCTGGACGCGATGCTGAGTAACTATAAGCCCGACAGCGATCTAAGCCGGCTGAATCGAGACGCGCACTATCGAGCCGTAAAGGTTCCTATGGATTTGTACCGCGTCATTGAAGAATCCGTTCGATATTCCAAAGTATCCGACGGAAAATTCGATATCACCGTGGCGCCGCTGGTGGATTTGTGGAAAGCCGCGCTGCGCGGCGACCGCGTCCCGACGGAAGCAGAGCAGCAGAAGCTGCGGGCATGCGTGGGGTACGAAAAAATCGCGCTGATTCCGCCCAACCAGGTGGAATTCCACTCACCGTGCATGAGGATCGATGTGGGCTCGATCGGAAAAGGGTACGCGGTGGACCGTGCAGTGGAAATTCTGCGGGCCAACGGGATTGTGAATGCGCTGGTCGATGCGGGGCAAAGCACGATTTACGGAATGGGCGCGCCGCCGGGGCAAAGCGCATGGGAAGTGCACTTGCGGGATCCATCCAATCGTGTCGATCCACAAGTCAGGCTCAGCGAAAACAGCGTGTCAACGTCGGAACAAACGCCGGCGAGTCTGCTGGGAGTCGAGGCCGCGGGACACATCATCGACCCGGAAAAGGGCAAACCGCTGGAGACCAAATACGCGCTGAGCATTGTGGCAAAGACGGGAACCGCTTCGGATGCATTGTCGACCACGCTTCTGCTGGTGGGTCCGGCGAAAGGCAAGCCGATCGTGAAATCCATCCCGGGCGCAGCGGCGATTTGGATTTCGGCGCAAGGCGAAACGGAAATGGTAACGACGGGGCCGCAAATTCGCCTGGGCGACCAGTCGCAACAACAAGCAGCGAAGGCCGAAGGCCGAAAGTGAAGAGTGTGGCGTATAAGTCCAAGGGAAAACCAATGAGGATTTGCAGACAGATTGCGTGCGCTTTGCTTCTTGTAGCTGTAGCGGTGCCGGCGAGCGTGGCCAAGGTGTATGTGAGGTGGACTCAGAGCGCAGTGCCATCCGCAACGGTATTGGGCGTGAGCGACTTGGTGATTCCGTGGGACGCCGAAGCGAGGGGCCTGCTGCCGGCGGCTAAAAAACAGGGATATCACGTTTTTTTGGAAGTGAAGCTGGAGGAAGCGCCGGCAGCAGCGGAAGCGGCGACAACTGAGGGCATCGCCGGGATTGTTCTGAAGGGTGAAGCTACCGAAGCCAATCTACTGGAAGAACACGCGAGCAAGCTGCGCTCGACTTATCCAAAGCTGAAGATTCTGGTTCTCGACCCTGGAGGAAGGCAGCCACAACTGCGCGGCTGGCTGGTGTTCAAGAAGGATGGAATTCTGCAAGTGTCGAGCCCGACCTCGCAGCCGTGGTTGGATGCGAACCTGGCAATGATCCGGCACGAACGCGCATTTCAAAACGAACAATCGCCGCTTTACACATTTTCGTGGGACCTGAGCGATGAAGTGGTGAAGGAGCAGGGGCCCAGCGGGGTGGACTATTCCTTGGCGGTGGCGGAAGCCGGAGCTTTTCACGCCGACCTACTCTTAGAACTGCATCCGCGCCAGCAAAAAGGCCTGGCGAGCGGCGATAAAAATACCCTGGCACGCTGGAACGAAGTTAAACGAAACATTTCATTCTATGACCGTGGCAATCCGGCAGCGAAGGAATCGGCCGCCCGCGTTGCTGTGCTCACCAATGACTACGACTCGTCGTATGAAGCGCTCAACCTGATGGCGCGCCACAATATTCCGTATCGCGTGCTGCATTCGGCGGACGTGAAGGCGCACGACCTGGAAGGATTTGACGTTCTGATTGCCTTCGCCGCACCGACTAAAGAATTGGCGGCGGACATCAATAACTTCGCGCAGCAGGGCGGAGTTGCGGTGCTGGTGAATGTGCCGGGCAGCTACCCTTGGAATTCGCCCGGTGCGAGCACTCCCGTAGCCGCAAAAACGAATGCGCATTCCACCACCTACCCCGTGGGAAAAGGCCGCGTAATTGAGTTGGGAGAAGCGGTCACAGATCCAGAGACGTTTGCGCGCGACGTGCGGCGCTTGATGGTGAAGGAACGAGTTCCCGTTAGCCTGTGGAATTCGCTGACCACACTGATAACGGCATACCCCGGAGAGAAGCCCGGCGAAGTGATCGTCGAGTTGATCAATTACGAAGAGGAACCCACGCAGGTCCAGGTACAGGTGAGGGGAAATTTCGGCAGCGCGACGGTTGAGACCGCGGAACGCGGCTGCTGTCAGACGTTGAAAGTAGCGCAGGTGGATGGATTCACGGAATTCGTGGTGCCCGACGTATTGATTGGCGCGCGAGTGCACCTGCAAGGCCCCGAACGTGTTTCAGCGCCGGTGGCAACGAAGGCAAAACCCTAAGCGACCGCGCAATCCATTCGCAGTTCTTTCTTAACTGTAGCGCTGGCTTTTATGCCAGCCGCTGCAGCCTCGAAAATGTGAACCCCACGTCTGAACACCCAAGCCAAAGGAATAAGGTATCCTCTCCTGTCCGGTGAACGATCGTGGCCCTTGAACTCCGCTGGGACTTTATACCTATGGACCCGAAGCCTTCTTCCCTTCTGCGTTGGCTGTTTGACCCGCGGCGTGGCGCGTCCGACAGCCTTGTTCCTCGATGGATATTCCTGCGCGCGCTCGGATTGATCTATTTCTCCGCGTTTTTCTCGCTGTTATTCCAGATTCGCGGGCTGATCGGACCGGCGGGCATTCTCCCTGCAAGTGAATATCTGCAAGCGGTGGCGAATACCGCCGGGCACGCCCGCTACTGGTACGCGCCAACGCTCCTGTGGTTCAGCACCAGTTCCCACATGCTGATGGGCTTGTGCTGGTTGGGACTGATCGCGTCTCTACTGTTGACACTGAATATTTGGCCGCGCGGGACGCTGGCGATCTGCTGGCTATGCTTCCTGTCGTTTGTGGGCGCAGCCGGGGAATTTTCGGGATATCAGTCTGACGGAATGCTGCTGGAAGCGGGATTCATTTCGTTATTTTTTGCGCCGCCGGGTTGGCGCCCGGGATTGGGACGCTTGCACCCCCCGATACGCGCGAGCGTGTACCTGTTGCGCTGGGAATGGTTCCGGATTTATTTCGAATCGGGCGTAGCGAAAATTGCCAGCGGCGATCCGCAGTGGCGGCACTTCACGGCGATGGACGAGTATTACCAGAACGGGCCGCTCCCAACCTGGATTGGCTGGTACGTGCAACACTTTCCTCACTGGTTCCACGTTGCATCGTCATTCGGCACACTAGCGCTGGAGTTGGCGCTGGTGTGGATGCTTTTTCTGCCGAGGCGGTGGCGGATTGTGTGCTTTTTTATTGTGACGCCCTGGCAACTCGGAATCATCCTGACGGCGAACTACACATTTCTGAATTACCTTGTGCTGATGCTGGGCTTCCCGTTGCTCGACGACCGTTTCGTGACACAGTTTTTGCCGCAGCACTGGAAGCAGCAGTTGCTCGCCGGGCAGAAGAGTGAAGCTTTGACACCGGGTGCGACTCCGTTCGAGTCGCCAACAATTCTTCACCCTGTCGGAACGCTAGAGGCCTCCGCATCATTGGCAAAAGCCGACGACAGACGCGCATGGCCCGCTCGCCTGCGGTCTCAGTTGGGCACTCTCAAGATTGCGCTCACCGCGGTGATATTCGCGTGGCTCTTCTACGCCTCGACGGTGCAAATGATCTGGATGATCTTCCGCGGATTGCCTCTGCCAACAACGCCCGTGGTCGCGCTGGAACCGTTCCGCATCGCCGATCGTTACGGTTTGTTCGCAGTGATGACCCGCGGGCGCTGGGAAATCGAGTTTCAGGGTTCTGCGGATGGAAAAACCTGGGTGCCATATCCATTTCGCTTCAAGCCGCAGGATCCCAGCAAGGCGCCCGGCATTTACGCCCCGTATCAACCGCGATTCGATTGGAATTTGTGGTTCGCATCGCTGGGAGACTGGCGGTCTGATTCGATCGTCACGCGAACCGAAGAGCGTCTGCTGGCGGGTGACAAAGATGTTCTGTCGCTGTTTGCCTCCAATCCATTTCCAAACGAACCGCCGCGTCAGGTGCGTGCCGTTCTCTGGCAATATTGGTTCACCACGCCGGAGGAAAAACGCGGCCAAGGTACCTGGTGGCGCCGCCAACTGCTTGGGTTGTATGCTCCAACGCTGGAACGCGAAGCAGATGGGAAGATTGCTGTTATCGAGTGGCCTACGGAGCTAGCGCCGCGGCAGTGAGCCGAGTAAGCGAGCGCACAAAGGCAGAAACGCAAAATGAACCGCAATGCTTGCGTCATCGGTGCCGGCCCCAACGGTCTCGCTGCAGCGATCGTGCTGGCTGAGCGCGGCGTGAAGGTGCAGGTTTTCGAAGCAGAACCGGAACCGGGCGGAGCCGCCAGGACGCTAGAATTGACGCTGCCAGGCTTTCTCCACGACTTTGGATCGGCGGTGTATCCATTCGCTGCCGGGTCGCCATTCCTTTCCTCGCTGCCATTGGCGAAGCACGGATTGGAATGGATTCACTCGCCGTGCCCGCTGGCGCATCCTTTCGATGACGGCAGCGCAATCACATTGGAGCGGGATCTGGGGGCCACCGAATCGTCCCTTCGCGAGGATGGCAAAACCTGGCGGCGACTGATGCGTCCGTTCGCGGAGCACTGGCCCGAACTATCTGCGGAAGTGCTTCGGCCGGTTCACGTGCTAACGCCGCACCCGTGGTTGCTTGCACGCTTCGGAATGGTGGCGTTCCCTTCCGCAAGAACGCTGTGGCGCGTTTTGTTTCGCAATGAACGCACGAAAGCACTTTTTGCGGGCCTGGCGGCGCATTCATTTTTGAGCTTAGATGAACCGTTGAGCGCCGCGGCCGGAGTGATGTTGGGAGCCGCGGCACATGCGGTGGGATGGCCGATTCCTCGCGGCGGTGCCCGGTCCCTCACACAAGCCTTGTGCGCACATCTGGCGGGGCTTGGAGCCGAGATCAAGACATCAACGCGCGTCGATAAACTGGACTCCCTGGCAAAATACGACGCCACACTGTGCGACGTCACACCGTTTCAGCTGGTGCGCCTGGCGACGAGCCGCTTGTCGACGCGATACACGCTGCGTCTGGCAAAGTATCGTTACGGTCCGGCGGCGTTCAAAGTTGATTACGCACTGCGGTGCCCGATTCCGTGGAAAGCCCGGGAGTGCTCGCGCGCGGCCACCGTGCATCTGGGTGGAAGCGCCGAAGAAATTGCCGATTCCGAGGCAACGATGCGCGGTGGCCGGCATTCGGACCGGCCGTTCGTTCTGCTGGCTCAGCCGAGCCTGTTCGACTCGACGCGCGCTCCCGCGGGGCAGCACACCGCTTGGGCGTACTGCCACGTGCCTAATGGCTCTCAATACGACATGCTGGAAACCATGGAAGCACAAATCGAACGCTTCGCTCCCGGCTTCCGCGATTGCGTCCTGGCGCGACGTGTCTTTTCTCCCGCGGCCCTTCAACAGATGGATGCGAACTTGATCGGTGGAGACATTACAGGCGGCTCGATGGATATGAAACAGGTTTTGTTTCGACCCACGTGGCGTCACTATGCCACATCCGCCCGCGACATTTACCTGTGCTCGGCATCCACTCCGCCGGGCGGAGGAGTGCACGGCATGTGCGGATATCACGCGGCCCGCTTGGCGTTGTCGCGCATGAGAATGTAGTAGGTGTTCGGCATTGATTTGCAACAAGGATTGGTTGACGATATCTGCCCTATGAGCGAAGCAATGTACGGGCGACATTTATTTGGCGCGGCGATCGTTTTATTCGCCATGCTGGCTGGTTCACGGGCGTGGGCGCAGGGTTCAGGGAATGTGGATTGGCCGAACTATGGCAACGACCCGGGCGGGATGCGGTATTCCCCTCTCACGCAAATCAATCGAGAGAACGTTGCGAACCTGAAAGTGGCCTGGACATTTCACACCGGCGATATTTCCGATGGCAGTCAGGGCCGAAGAAGAAGCGGGTTTGAAAACACGCCGATTCTGGTGGACGGCACGCTGTATGTCACCACCCCATTTAACCGCGTGATCGCGCTGGACCCGGAAACGGGAAAGCAGCGCTGGGCGTACGATCCCAAAATCGATCAGACCTGGAAGTCGGGCGACGGACTGATCAATCGCGGCGTTGCCACGTGGTTGGATCCCAAACAAGCGGCGGAGCAACCATGCCGTCGGCGGATCTACGAAGCCACGATTGATGCCCGGCTGATCGCGCTGGACGCAGCGACAGGGCTCGCGTGTGCCGACTTTGGGACTGGAGGACAGGTAAGTTTGCGCGATGTCCCCGGATTTCGCGCCGGTTTTTACCATATGACTTCGCCACCGACGGTGATCGAGGACATTGTGGTGGTTGGGTCGGCAGTCGATGACAACGGCCGCGTGGACATGCCCAGCGGTGTTGTGCGTGCGTTCGACGCGCGTTCGGGAAAACTGCGTTGGAGCTGGGATCCAATTCCAGCAAATACTGCAGGCGTCGCAGGAAATGGTCCTAACGGGCAAAGAAAACAATGGAACACCGGCGCAGCGAACGCGTGGTCGATCATGGCGACGGATCCCGAGCGCGGGCTCATCTTCGTGCCAACGGGAAGTGCAAGTCCCGATTATTACGGCGGGCTGCGGCTTGGCGACGATAAATGGGCCGACTCGGTGGTGGCGCTCGAAGCCAAGACTGGCAAGGTGGCGTGGGGATTTCAGTTGGTGCATCACAACCTGTGGGACTACGACACGGCTTCTCCGCCGCTGGTAACCACACTGGAACATGACGGCAAGAAAGTTCCTGTGGTCATTCAAGGAAATAAGAGCGCGTTTGTTTATGTGCTGAATCGCGAGACCGGCGCGCCCGTATTCCCTGTGGAAGAACGCGCTGTTCCGCAGAGCGATGTGCCGGGCGAAGTCACTTCACCCACACAACCGTTTCCGGTGGCGCCGCCGGCGCTGGCTCCGCAACACGTTTCCGCGGTCGATGCATGGGGATTGGACGCCGAAGACCGCGAGGCCTGTCGCAAGGAAATCGCCGCGCTTCGAAACGAAGGAATTTTTACGCCGCCTGCCGTGCGCGGCTCTTTGGCGATTCCCGGAAATATCGGCGGGATGACGTGGAGCGGATATGCGTTCGATCCTCAGAACAGCACGCTGTTGGTGACCACGAATAATTTTCCGACCAAGGTGCGCGTGATCCCGCGAGACCAGTTTGACGAGGCGCGGAAAAGCGAGGAAAAAGGCGAATACACTTCTCAAGAAGGAGCCCCGTATGGGATGTTCCGGCGGCCGCTGCTGTCGCCGAAGCACCGGCTGCCTTGTGTACCGCCGCCGTGGGGCATGTTGAGCGCCGTGGACATGGTGAAAGGCACGATTCGCTGGCAAGTTCCACTGGGATCATTCGCGCCGGGGAAGGTGCCCGACGGCGTAATCAATCTGGGAGGACCGATCGTTACTGCGGGAGGATTGGTGTTCGTGGCTGGCACGATTGATCCGTATTTTCGCGCCTTCGACGTGAACACGGGCAAGGAGCTGTGGAAGGCGCAATTGCCAACGAGCGCCCACGCCACGCCGATGACGTATCGCGCGAATGGCAAGCAGTATGTTGTGATCGCGGCGGGCGGCCATCCGCATATCGACGAAGAAAAGCAGGATGATGCGGTGGTGGCGTTCACGCTGCCGTAAAACAAGTGGGTATTGGCCAGGGACCAGCGACCCGCAAAGTCAAAAGCGAATCAAGCCTCAGAAGCCTCCCCTTGACAGTCTAGGAGAATGGGCTTATACCTTCCTAGAGCATCTAGGAGAGGTACCCCTTGGACAAGCAACTGGAACTTCTGCAAGGCACACTCGACATGCTGATCCTGAAGGCCGTTTCCCTCGGGCCTCTGCACGGATACGGAATCCTGCTGCGCATTCAGCAAATCTCGAAGGACCGCCTGGAAATACAACAGGGATCGTTGTATCCCGCGCTCTATCGCCTCGAGCATCAGGGCTGGATCAACAGCGAGTGGGGCGAATCCGACAATAAACGCAAGGCCAAGTTTTACCAGCTCACCGCAGCAGGCAAGCGCAGGCTGCACACCGAAACCGAAAACTGGAACCGCATGGCGGATGTGATCGCGGGAATATTGGGGACCAAGCCGGAGGAAGTATGAGGCTCTGGCACGAGCTTCAATCGTGGATCCGAGCGACTGCGGGCCGCGCACGATTGGAAAGCGAGATGGATGCGGAGCTGCGCTTTCACATGGAGGCGTATGCCGAAGATCTACAGCGCAAGGGCGTAACTCGCGACGAAGCCGTGCGACGCGCGCGCATTGAGTTTGGAGGAGTGGAGCGCGCAAAAGAAGAATGCCGCGACGCGCGGGGCATAAGCTTCCTGGAAACGCTTCTGCAGGATTTGCGTTACGGCGTCAGGGCGCTGCTGAAGAGTCCCGGGTTCACCACAATTGCGGTTCTGACGCTGGCGCTGGGAATCGGCGCGAATACCGCAATTTTCAATGTTGTGAACGCCACGCTGCTGCAACCCTTGCCCGTTCGAGAAGGCGGCCGGCTGGTCGTGATCTGGATAAACAATCTGGAACATGGTTGGAGCCGGATCGGGCCCGCAGGACAGGATTACCTGGATTGGAAAGAACAGAGCACGTCATTCGACGATTTGTTCATGTTCGAACACGGCACCGGCACCGTGACAGCGCCGGGCGAGCCGGAGCAGGTAGGGGGATTGCGAGTAACCACAAACTTTGGCGACTTCTTCGGAATCAAGCCGGTTGTGGGGCGCACGTTTCGTCCGGAGGAGGGAGCCGGCCGGCATAATTACGCGATCCTGGGCTACCGCTATTGGCAACGCAGATTTTCCGGCGACCGGTCCGTGGTGGGACGCGGGATGACGTTGAACGGCGAGGAATACACCATCATCGGAGTGTTGCCCGCGGACTTCGCCGCCCTGTTTGCCGCAGATCTCGTCGTGCCATTCGACTCCGACTGGATCAAACGCGCGGATAGCAATCTCGGTGTATTCGGCCGGCTGAAGCGCGGAGGCACGCTGAAGCAGGCGAGCGGTGAAATGAACGTAATCGCAGAACGAATCGCAAACGCGCGTCCAGCCAGAAAAGGATTTGGCGTGGTGCTGGTGCCGCTGCAGGACGCGCGCGTTGCGTACCTGCGTCCCGCTCTGCTCGTTCTGCTTGGCGCCGTAGGCTTTGTGCTGCTGATCTCTTGCGCCAACGTGGCCAACCTGATGCTGGCGCGCTCGCTTGCGAGACAGAGAGAAGTCTCGATTCGCATGGCGCTGGGAGCGGGACGCTTGAGACTGATTCGCCAGTTCCTGACGGAGAGCACCATCCTGGCGCTGCTGGGCGGAGGAGTGGGAGCGCTGTTGGGGTTGTGGTCGACACGCTTGCTGGCGATTTTTGTGCCGTCGCGGATTCCCGTTCCGAATGCCGCCGACAAGGTGACCTTGCCGGGAATTCACATGAGTGGCAAAGCGTTGGCCTTCACCATCGTGGTTTCGTTGCTGACCGGAATCATCTTCGGATTGATTCCCGCGTTGCAGAGTGTGCACTGCAATGTGAACGAAACTCTGAAGGAGGGTGGGCGAGGATTCGTGTCCCGCCTGCGCGGAAACCGCACACGCTCAGCGCTGGTGATTGTGGAATCCGCTCTGGCCTTTGTGCTGGTGATTGGCGCGGGACTGATGATCAAGAGTTTTTGGCACCTGCTACAAGCAAATCCGGGATTTCGTGCCCACCATTTGCTGACGCTGCGGATCAAATTGCCCGCGGACGCCAAAGACTCACAATATCGCGAACCGCGTAACCAAGCCGATATCTTCCACCGTTTCCTGGCCAGCGTCGAGGCTGTACCCGGAATTCAGTCGGCTGCATTCACCGAAATCGTACCGCTGAGCCAGGACGACATGGATATGGGTTATTTCCTGGTGAAGGAAAATCCGCCGCTGGCGCCAGGCGAACATCTGGCAGCGGACTACCGCGACGTCACTCCGAATTACTTTGCGACCATGGGAATCCCACTGCTCAAAGGACGAATCTTTTCTGAGCAGGACAATCTCGATCGTCCGCGCGTGGTGATGATTGACGAAACGCTGGCGCGGCGATTCTTCCCGAACGAAAATCCCATTGGCAGACATTTGCACGTACCGGACGCCACCCGTCCGGCTCGCGAAATCGTGGGCGTGGTCGGCGCAGTTCGCGACACCGGCTTCGACCAGCTGCCCCGCCCGACAATCTACTTCCCTGCCCTGCAGAGTCCGGACCAAACCATGAGCCTGGTGGTGCGCACGTCGTTGCCTCCAGGAACGATACTGCCGGCGATCAAGACTGCGATCTGGTCGGTGGACAAACATCAGCCGGTTTTCGATGTGAAAGCGATGGACGAAATTATTTCCGGCAACGTTTCGGCGCAGCGGCTAGCTCTTCAGCTGCTGGGTGTGTTTGCATTTCTGGCCTTGGCTTTAGCAGCCATCGGGATTTATGGCGTCACTTCCTTCCTGGTCAGTCAGCGAACGCAGGAGTTTGGCGTGCGTTTGGCTCTAGGCGCGCAACCACGGGATATTTCGGGGCTGGTGCTGAGTCATGCAGCGAAACTCGTTGGCATCGGCGTGATCAGCGGCGCGGTGGCTGCGCTGGCACTGACGCGTCTTCTTACCAATTTGCTTTTCGGCGTGAGCGCCAGCGACCCGTTGACATTTGTTGGCGTGGGGCTGCTGCTGATCACCGCAGCGGTGGTCGCAAGCTACATTCCTGCGCGCCGAGCGATGCGAGTGGATCCCATGGTGGCGCTGCGCTACGAATAACAGCGCGAAGGAATGAGCAAGTCGCGCATTTGCAAGGAGGCGGGAGTATGACGCTGTGGAGCCGAGTTCGCTCCTGGATGCGAGCGATGGTGGGACGTACGCGCACGGAAAGCGAGATGGACGCGGAATTGCGCTTTCACATCGAGGCGTATGCCGAAGATCTACAGCGCAAGGGCGTAACTCGCGACGAAGCCATGCGACGCGCGCGCATTGAGTTTGGAGGAGTGGAGCGCGCAAAAGAAGAATGCCGCGACGCGCGGGGAGTAAGCTTCGCGGAAACATTGCTGCAGGATTTGCGTTATGGAGCGCGGGCGTTGCGGAAAAGCCCGGGCTTCACGGCGATCGCCGTGCTTACGCTGGCACTCGGAATTGGCGCAAATACGGCCATTTTCAGCGTAGTGAACGCGATCCTTTTACATCCGCTGGCATACAAGGACGCCGACCGGCTAGTAACCATCCTGAATGACCCGAGCGCACCGGTATCCGCGGCCAACTACGTTGACTGGAGAGAGCAAAGCCGCTCGTTTGAGGGTATGGGCGCGGCGGAATACTGGTCGCCGAATCTGACCGGCGTCGATCAACCCGAAAACATTCGCGGCCACAAAATTACCTACGACCTTTTCCCGTTGCTGGGCGCGCAGCCGCTGCTCGGCCGGCTATTCACGGAGCAGGACGACCGCCCGGGTTCGGAGCACGAAGTCATTTTGAGCTACCGGTTGTGGCAGAGCCGATTCTCCGAGGATCGCAACGTAATTGGAAAAGTAATTCGCCTGAATGGCGACGCATACAGCATTGTCGGCGTGATGCCACGAGACTTTCAATTTGCGCCCTTTTGGGCAACGCACGCCGCGTTATGGGTTCCCATCGCGTTTGGCGACCGGGTCCACAATCGCGCGGGAAACAGTTTGCGCGTGTTCGGCAGGCTGAAGCCGGGCGCAACGCTGGCGCAGGCGCGCGCGGAAATAGCCACGATTACCGCTCGCCTGGAAAAACAGTACCCGGGAACAAATCAAAATGTGGTGGTGACTCCGCTGAAGGAGCAAGTGGTGGGTAAGGTGGAAGCGCCGCTGCTGGTTTTGCTGGGCGCGGTGGGATTTGTGCTGCTGATGGCCTGCGCGAACGTGGCTCACATGCTTTTGGCGCGCGCGGCCTCGCGGCAGAAAGAAATTGCCGTGCGAACCGCTCTGGGAGCGGGGCGCAGGCGCGTAATCCGGCAATTTCTGACCGAGAACTTGCTGCTGGCGGGAATGGGCGGAGCGCTTGGCCTGTTGCTGGCATTCTGGGGAACGCGCGCGTTAGTGGCGCTGAGCCCGGGAAGCATTCCTCGCGTGGAAACCGTCACATTGGATGGTTGGGTGGTGCTGTTTTTGTTCGCCATAACGGTGCTGACCAGCATCGGGTTCGGATTGGCGCCAGCGCTGCAGGCTTCGGCGGTAAATTTGAGCGACACGCTGAAAGAAACGGGACGTGGCAGCAGCGATGGGATGCAGCGCAACCGCCTGCGCAGTTTTCTGGTGGCATCAGAATTTGCCCTTGCGTTGGTGCTACTGATCGGCGCCGGATTGATGGTGCGCAGCTTTTTCGCGCTGCAATCAGTGGACCCGGGATTTAATCCGAACAATGTGCTGTCCATGGTTGTGTCTGTGGCGGGTTCGAACGAAGCGGCGCAG
This sequence comes from Candidatus Acidiferrales bacterium, assembly GCA_963826335.1. GTDB lineage: Bacteria > Acidobacteriota > Terriglobia > Acidiferrales > UBA7541 > Acidiferrum. Next base: position 50,128 of record CAWGXB010000017.1, read on the forward strand.
GGCAATCGAGAGGTTTTTTATCGTCAACTGATCGAGCGCGTCCGCGCGATTCCCGGCGTGGAGTCGGCGGCGGGAATCAATCACCTTCCCCTCGCGGGAGATTTGTGGGGATGGCCGTTCGTAATTGAAGGCCGACCAAAACCGCGCCCGGGAGACTCGCCTGGCGGCGTCTACCGAATCGCGACACCGGGATATTTCGCGACCATGCGCATACCGCTGCTGCGCGGGCGAGATATCACAGAGGCAGACACGAAAACCGCTCCCGGAGTCGTGGTGATCAACGAAAAAGCGGCGCACAGCTTCTGGCCCGGGGAAGATCCCATTGGCAAGCGCATATCCTTTGACGCGGACACCACTGACGAGCCTACTTGGTTGACGATCATTGGAATCGTCAAAGACGTTAAGCAGGGCGATTGGGCCACCAAGCCTGACGAGGAAGTCTATCTCGCCGCGTTCCAGAACACGCAGTTCCTGGGAGCGCCCGAGTCTCACAGTTCCTACATCACGCTGGTTGTGCGGACCACGGGCGATCCGGCGGCACTCACGCAGGCGTTGAAGGAAACGGTGTGGTCCTTCGATCGCAATTTGCCGATTTCGCAAGTAGTGACAATGGATGCGGTGGTAGCGGACGCCAACGCGCAGCCACGCTTTGAGATGCTGCTGTTCGGAATATTTGCGGCCGTGGCATTGCTACTGGCGGCGGTGGGAATTTATGGCGTGATGAGCTATGCGGTATCGCGGCGCACGCACGAGATCGGCATTCGCGTTTCGCTGGGCGCCAACCCGGCCGACGTAGTGCTGCTGGTGATACGTCAAGGAATGGCGTTGGCGCTGATCGGGTCTGCGGCGGGGATCGTTGGTGCGCTAGGCTTGTCGAAGTTGATGAAAAGCTTGCTGTATGGAGTGAACCCCATCGACCCGGTGGTTTTTCTCGGCGTGACAATCTTGCTGCTGGTGGTGGCAATGGCGGCCAGTTACCTTCCCGCGCGCCGGGCGATGCGAGTGGATCCGATGATCGCCCTGCGATACGAATAGCGAAATGGCCGACTAGATGTGCTGGCTGATGGACAGAATATTGCCATCGGGATCTTTGAACCACGCCACTTTGTCGCCGCTCGGCGCGGTCCAGATGCCGAGTTCGCGATCCTGAACGAACGGAAATTTCTCGGTTGCAACGCCGCGGTCCTGCAGCCAGCTTGCGGCAGCGCCTATATCACTCACTTCCCAACCGAGAATCGTTGCCTGCAACGGCGTAAACTCCGGTAGTTTTACGATGCGAATCATGTGCCCGCCTACCCGCACCACCAGGGCAAACTGATCGAGGCTCACGAAATCGAAACCCAATTTGCCTGCATAAAAAGCGCGGGCCTGCTCATAGTCTTTCGTGGGAACAAATCCAACCAATTTCGCGGAATCCAGCATGGTGCCCTCCTAAAAGCAGCGTTTCGGGTAATAGATAACACTTGCACCCCGGGGATTTCTCTCGCTATTGTGACAAGAAATGTCGCACAGGTGCCACAGCATACTGTCTGCCCACAACGGCCAGCGCCGCGCCGAAATGGCCACTGTGTCCGCCGACTTTGCGCATGGACATTTGATTTCCGAACATTCTCATCCCGAAGCCCAATTTTTATTTGCCTCAGAAGGAGTGATGACCCTCAGCACCAAACAAGGCGTGTGGGTGGTACCGCCATTGCGCGCGGTTTGGATCCCGGCGAAAACGTTTCATTCCGTGACGATGTCCGGGCGTGTGTGCATGAGGACCCTTTACCTGCATCCAAAACTGGTCCGCTCGCTGCCCGAAAAGTGCTTTGTGATGAACGTGACGTCGCTATTGAAGGAGCTGGTGCTGCACGCGTGCCGGGTGGGCAGACTTCACAAGCGAGCGGCGGCCGAAAGACGGCTCATCGAAATGATTGTCGACCAGTTAAAGGCCGTGGAATCTGTTCCGCTGCAATTGCCCCGTCCTAGCGATCCGCGGGCTCAGCGAGTAGTGGAAAGATTGATCGATTGTCCCGGAGACCGTAGAAAGCTGGAAAAGCTGTGCCAGGAATGCGGGGCAAGCAAGAGAACGATTCAACGGCTCTTTCGTGAGGAAACCAAAATGACCTTCAGCAAGTGGCGACAACAGCTGCGCTTGCTACATGCCATGCGGCGACTTGCTTTAGGAGAGAAGGTAACCTCCGCGGCGCTGGATGCGGGTTACAACAGCACCAGCGCGTTCATCTCCATGTTCCGAAAACAGCTTGGCACAACGCCAGCGCGATATTTGCAGAACGAATCGCAATAGCCTCGGGTTAAAGCTGACATAAGGGTCAGCGCTACATTGAAGAATCACCCCATCCTACGCCTCTGCATTTTGGCTTAAATGTAGCACTCGGTTCTATCCCAGCCGTTCGATCTACAAGCAGACTTCAATCCTCTAGCACCAAGTTGTCTCCGGGAGCGTTTCCGAGTAGGAAATTTTATAGCAAGCGGACCTAACTTTTCCTATCATCAGACGTCTATGTACTGAGAGGTCTGAGTATGGCCAAAGCCGAGTCACTGCAAGGCTCCATCGATCTGCTGGTCCTCAAAATCCTGTCGCGGCGCTCGCGCCTTCACGGGTACGCCATCATGACCGCGATTCAGAACATCTCCGGCGAGGTGCTGCGTGTGGAGGAGGGATCGCTGTACCCAGCGCTGCACCGCATGGAGGAAGCGCGTTGGATCCGCGCTGAATGGATCACCAAGGAGAACGGGCGGCGAACACGAATCTACGAATTGACAGCGTCGGGGAAAAAGCAACTCGGCGAGGAAGAGTCGCGCTGGCAATCAGTGGCAGCCGCGATCAATCGAGTGCTGAGGGAGGCGTGAGATGTCGCTCTGGACGCGAGTGGCGAATGTGTTTCGACAAGCGCGCGTTAATCGTGAGATCGATGACGAACTCGAGTCACACATTGCGGAAGCGTTGGCCTCGGGACGCGATGCCGCAGAAGCACAAAGGGCGCTCGGTTCGCCGCTGCGTCATCGCGAAGAAAGCCGCGACGCGCGACTGTTGACCTGGATGGCGGACTTCACGCAAGACGTTCGTTACGCCTTACGCACGCTGTGGCGCCTCCCAGCATTTGCGATCGTGGCACTGTTGACTCTGGCGTTGGGCAGTGGAGCGACCACGGTGATGTTCACGGTAATCAACGGTGTCCTGCTGAGACCACTGCCATACGCTCAGCCCGGGCGTCTGGTGAGCCTGCGCGAAAAGACGGAGCGGGCCACAATTTATGGAAATTTATGGGCGTTTGCCTACCCGAACTATCAGGACTGTAAGCGCGATAGCAAAACTTTGGATTTGGCGGCATGGCGGTTCAACGTGGGGACCGCCAACGTCGGTGGCGAAGCGGAATATGCGTCCGGACGGCAAATTTCCTCGAACCTTTTTTCCGTACTGGGCATGCCGATGGCGTATGGGCGCGACTTTTTGCCTGAGGACGACCGGCTCGGCGCCGATCCGGCGATAATTCTCGGTCACAGTTTCTGGCAGCGCCGATTTGGAGGAAATCCGTCAGCGATCGGGAAGCTGGTAGTTTTGGATGGAGAGTCTTTCACCGTAGTCGGAATCGCCCCCGCGAACTTTCGGCTCGACGGCGAGGAGCCCGACGAATTCACACCTCTAGGCCAGGACAATTCCGAAAGCTTACAGAGACGCGACCGGCATCCAGGAATCAACGCCGTGGCAAGGCTTCGACACCGCGCGACGCTCAAAGAGGCGCGAGCAGAACTGGGTTTCATTGCGCATCATCTCGCCGAGCAATACCCGGAGACGAATGCCGGCCGAAGCTTCCTGGTGGAATCACTGCATCCAGAAGTGGGCGATGTCGGGCCAACCCTCTGGTTACTGCTGGGCGCTGTCAGCCTGGTGCTGCTAATCGCATGCGCGAATGTGGCGAGCCTGTTGCTGGCGCGAGCGATCTCGCGGGAACGAGAACTCGCGATGCGCGTGGCTCTGGGCGCGGGACGCATCCGTTTGATACGCCAAGCACTGACAGAGAGCGCAGTGCTAGGCGTCTTTGGAGGAACGCTCGGAGTTTTAATCGCAGGACTTGGAATCCGGCCGTTTGTGGCATTTTGGCCGGGTAGCTTGCCGAGAGCGGAACAAATCCAGCTTGATTGGCGAGTGCTGGCCTTTGCCGTAGGAATTTCGCTATTCAGCGGACTGCTGTTCGGCCTCGCGCCAGCATTGCGCGCTCCAACAAACAATGTGGAACAGATTCTGAGAGGGGGCGCACGGAGCTTGGTGGGCAGTTCGCGGCGCCTGCACAGCGGATTTGTCATAGCGGAAATCGCCCTGGCAGTGGTGTTGTTGGTTGCGGCAGGAATGCTGGGGCGCACGATGCTCAGTCTGTCGTCGCTGGATCCGGGATTAAATGTTCGAAACGTGCTGGTAACGCGGATGGCGCTTGCGCCTGGAACCGTCGAACCCGGACAGATTCGAGCGGCATGGCAAGACGTGCTTGCACGGGCACAACGCGTGCCGGGAGTGGAATCGGCCGCGATTGTGGACACTGTGCCGATGCGCGAAGGAAACAATGAAGTGGGCTACTGGATGAGCCCGACTCTGCCGCCCGTCAGCGAACAACCCCTTGCTTTGGCAACAAGTGTGACGCCGGATTATCTGAAGGTCATGGGAATTCCGCTGCGCAAGGGGCGGTTCATCGATGAACACGATCGCAAGTACAGTGAACTGGTTGTCGTCATCGATGATGTGCTGGCGAAAAAGGCGTTCGACGACGCGGAGCCTGTGGGGAAGCGCCTGTGGCTGCCCGATTCCACGAGCCCGTTTTCTTCAGGGCCTCATGGACCAGATGTCGTGCGCGTAGTCGGGGTAGTGGGGCACGTGCGGCACTGGGGATTGGCGGGGGACGATCAATCGCAGGTGCGCGCGCAGTTTTATTACCCGTTTGCCCAAGTCCCGGATGCGCTGTTGCGGCGCTGGTCTGAATTGATGTCCATCGCAGTGCGGACAACCATCAGCCCGATGAACGTGCTCGGGCCGTTGCGGAGAGAAGTTCGCGGAGCAACTGGTGATCAAGTCCTCTACGAAGCGCACACCATGGAGCAATTGATGAACGACTCTCTCGCGCGACAGCGATTCCTGTTGATGCTCTTCGGTGTGTTCGCGGGCTTGGCTATGCTCCTTGCATGCATTGGAATTTACGGCGTGCTGGCGTACCTGACCACGCAGCGTGTGCCGGAAATTGGCGTGCGCATGACCCTGGGCGCAGGCGCGACGGAGGTGATGTGGTTAGTGCTGCGCCAGAGCCTGGGAATGATTTTTGGTGGCGTGGCAGTCGGCGCAGGCGCCGCGCTGCTCGCGGGACGCGTGTTGCAGCACTTGGTGGAAGGGGTGCAATCCACCGAAGTGTCGACATTTGCCATCACGATACCTGTGCTGGTGCTCGCGGCGCTGTTGGCAAGCTATCTGCCGGCGCGACGAGCCAGCCGGATCGACCCGATGAGCGCGCTTAGACAAGAATAGGGACACGAAATAAGGGAGTAAGGAAGCACGAAGAGCTCCCCAGGAGAACGCGAATGTCACTGTGGACGCGGATCGTGAATGTATTTCGAGGCGATCGCGTGAATCGAGAGATCGATGAGGAACTCGAGGCGCATGTTGCGGAAGCCGTGGCTTCGGGGCGTGATGCGCACGAAGCTCTCAAGGCTCTGGGTTCGCTGCTGCGCCATCGCGAAGAGAGTCGCGACGCACGAGTCGTGACCTGGCTTGATTCCCTGCGGTCCGATGCGGTGTTTGGATGGCGGCAACTGAAGAAGACCAAAGTGACCTCGGCCGCGGCGATTCTTTCGCTGGCGCTGGCGATTGGTGCGTGCGCAGCTGCCTTCCGGCTGATCGATGCTTTGCTGCTGCGGCCGCTGCCGGTGGCTGGAACGGAGCGGCTGTACCTTCCCTATCGTTCAGGAATCGGATGGGACGGCAAGCCCGAAACGTTTGACGGATGGGCGTATCCCGCGTTTCAGCGCATGCGCAACGTCGTGAAGGAGCAGGCCGAGTTGCTCGCGATTTCGTATGGCGAGCGAGTAGATCTGACCTACAAGTCGGACCAGGAAACGGAAAAGGCGCAGCTGCAATACGTTTCCGGAACAACATTCGGAACGTTCGGACTCCGACCGGAAATTGGTCGCTTGTTGATGGAAAGCGACGACGTGACGCCCGGGGCACACCCTTACGCCGTTTTGTCGCATGACTATTGGGCAACCCGCTTTGGCCAGGATCCAAAAGTCCTGGGCCAGACATTCCGCATGGGCAATCAGATCTACGAAATCGTTGGCGTAGTCCAGAAACCTTTTGCTGGAACTGAACCCGGCATAATGACCGACATTTTTGTGCCCACCATGATGCACCCGGCTGCTACGCGATCAGACTCAACGTGGCTTCGAATTTTCGCGCTGCTGAAGCCCGGCGCAAACGTGGAGCAAGTTCGCGCGATGTTGTTTGCAACCTCGCAGGCGTTTGAGGCGGAAAGAGCGAAGGGCGTCAAGGGAATGAGCCAGCAGGCCATCGATAACTACGTGAACCAGGCCGTGATCCTGGAAAAGTCGCCGACGGGAGCCTCTGGCTTTCAAACGGACAATCGAGCTTCGCTCGCGGCTCTGGGCGTTTTGGTGGGTCTGGTGCTGCTGATTGCTTGCGCTAACGTGGCTAATCTGATGACGGCGCAGGCCGCGGCTCGCGCCCGCGAAATGGCGCTGCGAATTTCCATTGGTGCGGGGCGATGGAGATTGGTGCAATTGATACTAGTTGAAAGCGCATGGATCGCATTACTGGCAGCAGCGATCGGATGGCTGTTTGCCTGGTGGGCCACGCCATTTGTCGTTGGCATGATTGGTTCGCCGGATGATCCGGCGCGGATCCCGCTGCCGGCCGACTGGCGGGTGATGCTTTTCGGGCTGGCGCTCACGCTGGTAGTTACGTTTTTGTTTGGGCTGATTCCCGCGCTGCGGGTCTCGTCAATCAAGCCGGCCAGCGCGCTGAAGGGTGGAGAGGATCCCCACTCGCGTCGTCGATTGATGCATGCGCTGGTCGCCGCGCAAGTGGCGTTCTGTTTTCTGGTCCTGTTCGTCGCAGGCCTCTTCGTGACCACATTCCAACGGTTAGCGCACCAACACACCGGATTTTCCGCCGAACGATTGCTAATCCTCGACACTGTCGCACAGCACCCACAGGCGCCGGAAGTGTGGGATCAGCTGGCCGATCAGTTACGCACTGTTCCTGGTGTGGAGCGAGTGGCGCTGGCAGATCGCGCCTTGCTCGGTGGGTACGCTTCCAACGACTATATCGCGGTGAACGGCGGCCCGCCCATCGAGGTGCTGGCATTTTTCCTGCGGGTTTCTCCTGGATGGATAGATGAGATGAAGATTCCCTTCGTGGATGGACGAGATTTTCTTCCAAGCGAGACGTCGCCGGGCGCGGCAATCGTGAACGAGACCTTCGCGAAGACCTACTTCCACGGCGAAAATCCGGTGGGAAAGACGTTTGAGCGCGCCAGCGATGAAGGACCGCGCTATCAGTTTCGAGTCGTTGGGCTGGTGCGCGACGCGCGTTATCGCAGCATGCGCGAAGCAATGTTGCCGACCGCGTACACCCCACTGCATGCCCGCCGAGAGGATGGCGCGCTACATCCGTTCGCGAACGCCAGCATCATTGTGCGCACCACGAGCCAGAATCCGCTGCAACTCGCATCCACGATGCGCCAGGAAGTGCCGAGTGTGCGCCCGGAATTTCGCGTCAGCCGCATTCGCACGCAACAGGAGATTAACGATTCGCAGACCGTGCGAGAGCGTTTGCTGGCGATGCTTGCAGGTTTCTTCTCGGTAGTTGCGCTGTTGCTCGCGGGCGTGGGGCTGTATGGAGTGCTGCACTATTCGGTGCTTCAGCGGCACCGCGAAATCGGGATTCGCATCGCCGTCGGCGCACAAGGCAAGAACATCGCAGGACTGGTAACTGCCGAAGTGTTCGTGATGGTCGCAGTGGGAGCAGTCGCAGGGGTAGCGCTAGGCATGATCAGCGTGCGTTATCTGGAATCGCTGTTTTACCAGGTCAGCGCAACTGACGTCACCATGCTGGCGTTCCCGGCGCTCTCCATCCTGTCGGCGGCGCTGCTGGCGGCGGTCATCCCGGTGATACGCGCGATACGCATTGATCCCGCAACCATGCTGAGGGCGGAATAAAAGCACGCAACGAAGCAAAGAGGCACGGAACTAAGGTTCTCGGAAGAATCAGCGGCAGAGCTTGACCGCGCTCTGACCTGAGTGTAACCTCACGTCAACTTCCTGCATTCGTCCCACAAACTAAAGGAGGACGCGAATGGTCTCCCTCGCTGCGCTTTGGCTCGCCATCCTGCTATCCGCGATTATCGTATTCGTGGCCAGCTCCATCATGCACATGCTGCTTCCGTACCACAGAAGTGACTACCGCCAACTGCCTGAAGAAGACAAGCTGCTCACAGCGTTGCGCGGCGTGGGCCTGACCCGAGGGCTGTATGTGTTTCCCTATGGCACCCACAAAGACATGAAGTCGCCGGCGATCGTTGAAAAATACAAACAAGGGCCCGTTGGCATGATGACTGTGTTTCCCAGCGGCCCGCCGGTCATGGTGAAATTTCTGGGGCTGTGGTTTGTGTATTGTCTGATCATCGGCTTCTTTGTGGCCTATTTGACGGCACACACCGTCGCGCCCGGCGCTACCTATCGCGCGGTCTTTCGTGTGGCCGGCACCACGGCTTTTGTGGCTTACGGTCTGGCAAACCTGAGCAACAGCATCTGGAAGGGTCAGCCCTGGTCGATGACCGTAAAAGAAGTAATCGACGGGCTTATCTACGCCTTGCTGACCGCAGGGACCTTCGGCTGGCTCTGGCCGCGCTAAAACAATATTAAACAAGGAATTGCGACGGGCTTGCCCTGCGTGATCTCAATGAGCCCCATTGGCGAAGGGCGTGTCATTCTGTGACTTATTGAGGATCGCAAATCCCAACCCAAGTGGTAGCCAAGCGCCAGCCATTTCAGGTATTTCTAAATGCATGCGCGGCGCCGACGGCGGAAGATTGTGGAAGAAGTAGAAGATAACGTAAGTCGAAGCCATGAGCAGAAAGTAGACTCCCCAAACCTGCACCATATGTGCGGCCATCCCTCGCGGAAGATCGCGAAAATAGATGAGGCCCCACAAAACTAGCGTCACGCCGACACTCACAAACCACAAGTTCGTCGCAAACTCATAAGCGAAAGGGATCAGCAGTTGGTTCTGCAACGGCGGAGTTACGGCATACGAGAAAACGGTCAAAAGAACCAGAATCGCCACCGAGTATCGAGGCAGTATCTTCCGATGCTTGGCGGGGAGCACGCTACGGCATAGTTCGATCACGACCAGGTACACCACAACGGTCAGAATCATGTCGGAGATGTAGTAAGTGACCATATATTGGTCCCCTGAGAAGCCGAACCACCCGAGCGCAACGACGCGCGCCAGCGAGGCAACAATGCTGAGGATCAGATAGGTAGTAAGCAAAGGAAAGCGGCGAGATACGCCCAGTCTCCAACTGAGAGCCGCGACATAACCTGCGACCACCGTCGCGCCGATCCAAAGCAAATACTGGGGAAGCTGAACCATTCCGTTTCACGCATTCCTGTGCTGGCTAGGCTAGTGTGGCACGTTTGACCCCGCGAAGGAGGTACCGCTGTGTCCGAAGCGCCAAGCCAGTGCCTAACGCGACGGAGTGCCGAGGCGCGGTCCTTCTTGGTAAAGGCCAAGCAAGTTGCCCGCAGGGTCGCGGAACGAGGCAATCCATGGGGCATCACCAGGGGAATCGTGGGCAGGAGTCGCGACGACCACACCGCCATGCGCCGCTACCTGCGCGAGAGTGGCGTCAATATTGTCGACCCAGATATAGGTGAGCAACCCGGGTTCGCCGCGGTCGGTGACCCAAGCGCCGCTGACGTTGCCGGTGGCGTCATCGAAACTTGGACGAGCCGTGTCGCGATGACGAATGTTCCAGCCGAATACACTTTCGTAGAACGCAACAGACTGTTGAGTGTCAAGCGCTGGAATTTCCAGGTAACAGACGCGCGGGCGGCGTAACAATGCCAGCCGGGACGCAGGTTGGGCAATGCTGGCGCCCCACTCGTCAGGGCTGACGTCGCGGGCATGCCGCGAGAACAGCCAGTGGTGGCCATCCACATCTACAACTCCGTACTGCCGTTCGCCGTATTCCGTAACGTGCAGATCCTCAACAATTTTGGCGCCCGCGGCCTTCGACTTCTGATAGTGCGCATCGACATCGTCAACGAATATGGTAAGGCTTTGCGTGCCGTAGCCGAGTTTCGCCGGGCTGCTAGTGTCGGGTTTGGCCTGTTTCACCATGATCCACGCATTGCCGAGGTGCATTTGCGCACCGCTGACCGGGTCGCCATATCGATAGTGTTCGATGAAACCAAATGTTTTGCCCAGCCATGCAATGGCCGCGGCGAGTTCCTGATACTCGACGTGCGGCAGAATGGTGTCTGGCGGCACAGAACGATTCTCAATCATGGCATTTCCTTGCGTGTGGGCTCGTACGCGCAGTTGGCGCTCCTGCACAACCAGCGCAAGATAGCACTGTAGCGAAAATCCTGTGCCAAGCTCAAGGCTGAGGCGAGAAAACGAGAACCGACATGGCGCCATTATCGCTCGTAGGGACAATAACGTTACGCGTTTTGGGATCGTAGCCCATGGTTTTCGCCCCTTTCAGTGTGCTGATCTCCTGTGACAAGGAATATTGATCCGGAGAATCCTGGTGGAACACGAATACTTTGCCGTCGCCGGTGGAAAGATACACAAGACGAGTCTTGGCATCGAACGCCCCGGCATCCACGCGCTCGCCGATTGGCGCAGTGAACACAACTTTGCCGTTGTCGGCGCTCAGCACCGCAAAATGATGGCTGCGGCAGCCAACGAACAGCCGGCGGTTCTCGACGTCCATCGCCAGACTGGTAGGAGTAGCGCAAGGAACCAGCGGCCAGCGATCCTTCACCTTCATCGCGTTGACATCAATGTGCAGCGTCTCGTTCTTGTCTTCCAGGTTGACGTATAGATTCCCCTTGCCGTCCGACACCGCAAACTCCGGATCACCTCCCAGTTCAATCGTTCCCGCGAGCGACCCATCGCTGGCGTTCAGTACCGTGATGCTGCCGCTATCTCCATTCATCACGTAGATGCGTTTGGTGAGTGGCTCGAAAATGATGGCGTCGGGTTTCTTGCCAACTTTAATTTCCGGCAGAGGCTTCAGGGTTTTCAGCTCAAACGGCACAACCGCGTCTGATTTTCCCGCAGAGATGTACCCGCGGCCTGCTTCGGAGGCAACCGCGATGCCGTGAACGCCGGGTGTGTTTGGAATCGTGCCGACAAGAGCGAAGGAATCCGCGTCGAGCACCTCAACCTGCGTTGCGTGAGAGATGTAGATGCGGCGCGCGGCGTCATCCACGCTGATGTAGTCCCAGCCGCCAGCGCCGGGTACAGAAACTTTCTTCAGCAGTTGGTAGTTCACCGCAGCGGCGAACGCGGCCGCACAGACCAGCCCAACCATGGAGCAGCCTACCCACCATTTCGATTTCATCATTCCTCCGAGAATCGCTTTGTGCAACCGCAAAAAACGACAGCAACCGTACTCTAAACGGAACCTGAATCGCGCAGCAGACCGGGTCCGGCAACTTATGCATGACCCAGGCCGGAGCAGCGGCGGTAATTCCACCAATCGCCCCGGCCTTTCGGGGTGGTTAAAACTCGAAGCGCACGAACAGCTGGAACTGCCTGGCAAGTCCCGTGCCGGTGTTATCGGCAAAGAACTTGTCGCTGTTGTTGTTCTGGTTCACCGTCGTGTTGATGACTCCGAAGTTCGAATGCGGAGTTATCCCACAAGTCAGGGTGTTACTGGTCGGACTTGAGGGATTGCAACTATAGTCAAAGCTAAGACTGTGGGGATCGGCCAGTTGCACGCGGTTGAAGATGTTGAAGACCTGGGCGCCGAATATAGCGCTGAGGCGTTCATGCAGGTGCACTTGTTTTTGCAACGAGAAGTCAAACTGTGAAACATTCGGCGAGCGAATGATGCCGTTGCCAGCGTTGCCGTACCGCAAGAGTGCACCGGTCAGGGGATCGTAAGGCGGTGCCGTGAAAGCGGCGGCATTGATCCAATTGCCCGCGTTTTGCACCTGAGGAGTCCGCGGCATGCCGGGCACAGCGTCTGGTCGCGGTGAGGAGCCGTCGTTTCCATCAGGAAGTAGTGTCGGGTCGATATTCAGGCCGACTGTGAGCGGGTGCCCGGTGTGCCAGTTCCAAAGGCCGCTGGTGGTCCAGCCACTGAGTAAGCGGCCTGTGAATCCTTCGGTTGCGTACCGCTGTCCGGGGCCAAACGGCAATTGATAGACGAAGGAGAGAATAATGTTGTGGCGGATGTCGTAAATGCTGTCGCCCTTTTCACAAGGGACGCAAGCGGCATTCTGCGGAGCGCTGGCTTCGCCGCCGCCCACAGAAGCATCGTTGATGGAATGAGCGAGGGTGTATTTGGCGTTAAAGGCGAGGCCTTTGTAGACCTGGCGGTCGAGAGCAAACAACAGACCGTTGTAGGTGCTGGTTCCCACATTGGACTTGTAATCGATGGTTCCCCAGAAACTCTGGGTGCCGTCCGGGTTGCTAACTGGATAGGCATCCAAAGGCCGGACACACGGGCCGATGGTGCCATCTCCTGGATGGAGGATTGCAGGATTGCAAAGGTTTTCATAATTGCGAGCAAACAAGTGAACCCCGTGCGATCCCAGATAAGAAACAGTGAAAATAAAGTTCTCCGGTAGTGCTTGCTGCACCGAGACCCCCCAGTCTTCCACGTAAAGATCGGGGTGGTGCCTGATCAGAGCCCGCGCGACTAGTTGCGGTTGTGCGCTGCCAGGAGGCAAACCAAGATCCGGCGGATTCTGCAGGAAGCCCGGAGTGAAATTGATTCCGGTGTCAGGAGCCCCGCCCTGACCTACAACAAACTGATTATCTGTCCGGTCACTTTCCAGCGCTGCGTTTCGATCGTCGTTCTGCGCCGCGCCATGATAGATCCCGAAACCTGCGCGTACCACGGTTTTGCCATTTGAACTGCTAGGGGCCCAGGCCACGCTGAACCGTGGGTCGAAGTTTTTGTAATTCGGAAACTCTAGCGAATCCGTCGATGGGCAAACTCCGTGACAAGCGGCCAAGTCAAAAATCTTCACGCGACCGTGCGCTTCGGTTACGGGCGAGTAGTACTCCCAACGCAAGCCAATGTTGAGGGTGAGGTCTCGCGTCGCCTTCCACTCGTCCTGAACGTAGGGCAGCACAAAGGTCCGGCGCAAAGCATGGCCATCCCAGGAACTGGTGTCGTCAATGAACGTCAGCGTGTTGTTGATGAGCGCGGTGTTGTCATTAGGAGTTGGCGCCACGACAGAGGTTCCTGGAAGCCCGCCGAACGTGACAGAGAGAGACTGGGTTTTGCCCTGGTTGAGACGGACCCTCATTACATCGATCCCGAACTTCACGGTATGGCGACCGTGGGTCCAGGTTGCGTTGTCGGCATACGTGAAGGTGGTGCCGACTTCGTTGTCGGTCTGGTTGTTGTTCAGGGACTCGTAGTTCGGGGTCGATAGACTGATATTGATCAGACCCGGATAAACGGGATTGTGGAACGGAGCGCGATTAATTCCGAACTTGAACTCGTTCAGGAAGCTGCTTCCCGTCTGAGTTTGCAGCGCAAGAATATAGTTTGCGGGATGATTGTTGGTTCCTACTTGATCGAACAAATTACCAGTCGCTGAGGCAGCATAGGCGATGTCACGCTGGGCGCGTGCGTAGAACAGAATCTTCGGGGTAATGTTGTAATCGAAGCGAGCGAGCCAGGTATTTTCGTTGATGATGGAATCACCCTGATGGGTGAAGTTGTCGAACCCGGTGCCGAGACAATTCGTAGGATCCGGACAATTGTAAGCAAAGGCTGTGTCTGGATAGACAAACTTGGGCGCGCAGCCGTAAGACGATAACAGCGGCACCGCCGACTTCCTCCACGGATACGCTTGAATGATCGGACAGAGGTTGGCGCCTTGCGCGCCGGATAATGCGGCTTGCTGCACCGTAGGATCGGGCACCGCCGCAACCAGTGTGTAACCTCCAAACTGGCTCAGCCCTTCGTAGTTAATAAAGAAGAACATTTTGTTTTTCTTGATAGGTCCGCCGAGCGTTCCGCCATACTGTCCCATGCGAAAGGGCGGTAGATACGGGTTGCCCTCAACGTTGAAATCCGTAAAATTCCGCGCGTCGAAGGCCGAGTTGCGGAAATATCCGTAAGCCGAGCCGTGGAGGTCGTTGGTGCCCGATTTCGTGACTACGTCAATTTGTCCGCCCGCCTGTTTTCCATATTCCGCATCGTACATCGCAGAACTCACGCGATATTCCGCGATCGCATCGGGAGAAACTTGCAGCCGGACTTCTGCCTTCTGCGCTTGCTCCTGAATTCCCGTGGCGTCCACGCCGTCATAGGAAAAATTGTTGTCGTCGCGGGCTCGCCCGGCGAAGCGTATCGTCCTCTGGTCGCCACCGCCGTCGTCCTGCGCCCACGGGGCTAGTCGCGTAAGGCTCGCCCAATTGCGGCCGTTCATGGGAAGGTTTTCGATTTGCAACTCGCCGATGACAGCACTGCTTTCCGCGGAGCTTCGTTCCTCCGGATTATCTTCGACCTTGACTTCGACTTTGTCGCTTAGTTGACCAATCTCGAGTTTGACGTCAAGGGTGCGAGTTTCACCCACCTTAACGTTCACTTCCTCGATAATTTTGGTCTTGAAACCGTCGGCGCCAGCGGAAACGGTGTATTCCCCTTTGGCGATACCCGGGAAACGGTAATAGCCATTTCCATTCGTCGTGCGCTCTTGCGTCAGGCCGGTATCGACAGCGACGATTCGCACGGCAGCCCCGCTGACAACCGCTCCGCTTGGGTCGGTTACCGTGCCTTCCAACGAAGCTCTATCGATTTGTGCGAGGCAGCCGGTAGCTAGAAACAGTTGAAGAACAAGCAGCAGCAACATTCCCGGACGCATACTTTTTAACATTTTGACGTCTCCTGAGAGTTCCAAATTTCTGACAGAACGTGGATACTTTGCGGCAAGTTGCCGCCTTGGTCCTGCGTCTTCCAACAGGATGCGTGCGCTGAAGAGCTTGACGGTCCTGGAGCCTTCCGCGATGAACCACCACCTAACCACGACCCTTCTGTTCCTAGGTGTAGATCGCTGCCCTGCCGCGATTCGTTTCTCAACGCGCTTCCGCCAGAGGATGTTGGCCAGGTAAGACACCCCACTTCTCTGCTGCAATTAGGGCATGCGGCTGCTTGCGCACAGATGAATGCAGGTTAACGACAGGTTAAAAAATGGGTGAAAGAACTTTCAGGTTACTAAGCTTTCAGACAGCGGATTCCACGCGACTCTCCAGGCTTTTCGGCAACACTTCCGCAGAAGTTCCTGGGCCGGCAAGCGGCATGCGCACTCGAAACATCGCACCATTTCCCAACGAACTTTCCACCTCGATCGTCGCGTTGTGCCCATCCGCAATCCAGCGCGCAATCGCCAAGCCGAGTCCGGATCCCTGTACCTCGCGTGAGCGAGCTCGGTCGGCGCGATAGAAGCGATCGAAAATGTGCGGCAGATCGCAGTCGTCGATGCCAATCCCGGAGTCCGCAATTTCAACAATGGCGTAGCGGTCGTCGGAATGAGCGCGGAGGCTCATCTTGCCTCCGGCAGGCGTATACTTCACCGCGTTATCCAACAGCGTGAGCAGCAGACGCTCCATCGCTTGCCCGTCCATGGTCACGGCCAGCGGTTCGGCACGCAGCGATTCCTGAAAATCGAGGCCCTTCGCTTGTGCCCACAGACGGGCCTGCTGGCACACGTTTTGCAGCACGGGAAGCAACGGCGAGAGTTCTAGATTGAACTGCATCGCCCCGGCGTCGGCGCGCGCCAGCGTAAGAAGGTGTTCAATCAACTGCGCGCTTTCTTCGGAGGCCGCCAGAATTCTGCCGAGTGTTGCGCGATATTCGCCTTCCGTGCGCGGACGGCGCAGGGCCAACTCCGCATCGGTGCGGATCAGTGAGAGCGGTGTGCGCAAGTCGTGCGACGCGTCCGCGGTAAATTGCGTGATACGTTTTACAGAGGATTCGATGCGATCGAGCATGGCATTCAACGTTTCCGTCAGCCGCCGCAATTCATCTTTGGCACCCGGTAATTCCAGGCGACGCGACAGGCTCCGCACGCCAACTTCCTTCGCCGATTGGATGATACGGTTAACAGGTGCCAGCGCGCGGCCGCCCAGCCAGTAGCCTAACAGCGACGCAAGAATTACCAGCAACGGCAAAAACTCTTTTTCGATCAGTCGAAAATTGTCGAGCGCCTGATCGAAGGGTTCCGTCGGCACAGCGGCATCAATCAGAAATGTTTTTCCCTCGATCAGTACGCGCTCCCTGGCAATGCGGTATTGCCGCAGTTCCAGGTTGGTGGTCAGGAACGAAACGCCGGTGGGCGGAATCGCCGGCAGAGCAGACTGCGGCGAAAGGAAATGAGGCGAGCGAAACAGCCATTCTCCATTAGCATTGGCAACCTCGAAGATCGCACCGTTGGCCCACAGGCCGGAGAGTTCGGCCAGTTCGTGCTGCACCCTGGGCACTCCCTGCGGCAAAGTCGTCTCGATCACTTTGCGGACACTTTCCAGGTTGCCGCGCGAGGCGTCGTTGACGGTGGTTTCGATGCTGCGCCGAAAGCCAAAATCGCAAATCCAGAAAAACGCAAGAAACGAAGCGGCGAGCACAACGAGATAAAGGATTGTGAGCCTTGCGCGGATGGTCAACTGCACGGACTTTTCTCCGTTCCCACGGAATATCCGAACCCGCGATGCGTCTGAATCATTTTGTTCTCGGATTCCGGGTCGACTTTCCTGCGCAGCAACCGCACGAAAGCGTCGAGCGTGTTCTCTGTAACCACTCGCCCGGCGCCCCACACGGTGGTAAGGATTTCCGAACGAGAAACGATGCGTCCGGAATTGCGCACCAGCAATTCCAGAAGGCGGAATTCCGTCAGCGACAGATAAATCTCGCGACCCGCGCGAAAAGCGCGAGACGAAGTGGTGTCAAGTACCAGATCGCCGCTCTCCACAACTGTTTTCCTGCGAAATTCGTGCCGCCGCACCAGCGCGCGAATCCGCGCCAGCAGTTCCTGAAACGAGAACGGCTTCGTGAGATAGTCGTCGGCGCCCGCGTCCAGTCCCTTCACGATGTCGCCGAGCGCATCGCGCGCCGTCAACATCAGCAATGGCGTCGATCGCTCGCGCTGGCGAATTTGCCGAGCCACTTCCAGGCCGCCAATTCTTGGCAGCATCACATCCAGCAAGATGACGTCGAATTCACTGCTGGAGGAAAGATCCAGCGCGGCCTTGCCGTCTTTCGCCACGCTCACTTCGTAGAGTTCTTCTTCCAGGCCACGCGCCAACAAGCCCGCCATTTGCGGTTCGTCTTCCACAATCAGGATGCGCACGTCGAGGACCTCTGAGCATTCATCCTAGGTTGTGCCACATGAACGCGTGGTTAATGCCACGTTACAGAATCAGCGCGCCTGCGCCCCGGCTGGCGCGAGTGCGGGCGGAGTCAGAGTAACCGAGTCGGGCCGCGTCCACACCTCCTTGCCGTCCTTAAGTTCCAGCTTGTTCATGGTGATTTCAACGCTGTTCGCCCGCACCTGTGCGAGCAGGTAGTGGTAATTGACGCCCGGGTCTTTATACAGATCGTCTGGCGCGCGCGGAATAATATAAGGACGAGCGCCGCCACCGCCGGTGACGAAGTACGTGACGCCATTGTGCTCGTGCCGCTCGTAATTGTGCACGTGGCCGCTGAAGACGATCAGGCGCGCGTGTAAATGTTGCTGCTTCGCTTCTAGCATTTTGGCAAGCGCTTGCTCCGGCGCGCGGGCAGAATGGCCGCCACCATAGATCTTTTCGTCGGACGAACTGCTGTACGGCGGGTGGTGGAATACCAGAAAAACAAAATCTACGCCGCTGGGGAGCGAGTCGAGTTGCTCGCCCAGCCAATCTCCCTGCGAACCCGTGGCTTCGTCGAGCGCGCTATCCAGAATCAACATCAAGCTGTTGCCGATGCGTACGGAATAGAAGAGGCTATTCTCCAGTTGCGGAAAACGAGCGAAATAGTTCCCCAGAGCGATGTTCTGATCGCCCTTCAAATCGTGATTCCCAAGCGCCGGATAAACGGGAATGCTGTGGTCGCGCCAAGCCTTCGTTTCCGCGTCCCACACCGCCCAATCGTTGGCATTGTCTCCGGAGTAGACGATGTCTCCACCGATGGAAACGAACGCGGGGTGCACCTGGTCGATCGCCGCGACCAAAGCTTTTCGTATCGCAGGGTTGGCCGGTTGCGTGTCCGAGGGGTCGTGAAAGCGCGTATCTCCGAACGCCACAAAGCTAAATTCCGTGGGGACTTTCAGCTCCAACGCCACGTGACGCGCTGAGGAGGCGGCAGGTTTTTCTTGCTTGTGAATTCCCCGCCAAGAAATGAGGGCAGCTCCCGCGAGTAGCAGTACGAGCACGGATAGGCTTTTGGTCGACATGTCCCAAATAGATTAGCTCGAAACGTACGAAATGCGGATGAATGGAATTTCAGACAGTGTCCTTGCGCTCTAAATAAATCTGATAGGTTCTCAGTTAACTATCTGATGGACAATTTCACCCCGCTAGTCCTAGAATACGCCCCTCCTGGACTGCGGCATCACCGGAGTGACGGCTTCGTGGCGATCGACCTTCTGGGACAACTGGACGGGCCCGTTCCCGACTTCGGGATATACGTACGGTTCCGTACACTCCCGCATCCCAACTTGGCCTCGGCCTTGTTGCTGCTGATCCTCGTTCTCATGCCCCGGATTTCCGCAGGCCAGGATTTGTCTGACCCGCCGCCGAACCTTCCCAAGAAGGAGTCCCCCCCGTTCTTCAGCGACATAACGATTTGGAACGCCCAGACGGTGGGTTCGGTCAACGTCATGAGCACCTATCCCGGGCAGGAGATGTTCGCGACCGGCATTGGCTTGCGCCGGCACATGTTCAACTTCCAGCACACCATCATGCGCTGGAACTTCGAAATCATTCCGCTCTGCATGCCGTCGTTCCCAACCGCCAACGGGCGCACGTATCACTATGGCGGGGGCGGCGCCTTAGGGCTGGATTTCGAGCCGCGCAAACAATGGCGCGTGGCCCAGCCGTTTATCGATGTAAATTTCGGACTGCTCGGATTTACAACCGAGACGCCGGTGGACACGCGAAGAACGAACTTCTCGCTGCAATTCGGGCCAGGATTGAGGTTTCCGGTGCGTGGCCGGAGTTCTCTGAAGACCGGCGTCACATTTTTTCATTTTTCGAATATGCACACGGTAAAGAACAATCCTGGGTTTGACGGAATATTGATCTACATGGGGTATTCGTTCAGCTTTGAGCATAAGCGCTCGGGACCGAACTGAAATACATCCCCGCATCAAATATCAGAAATCGAAGTCGCCGTCGATCCGCCACAGCCGGCCGACCGAATTGTAGAAGGTGCCGTAATTCGGCGACCCGAGGTATTGCTGCACATCGCGGGGCTGATAGTGATTCAGCAGGTCGGTAACTTTCAGTCCGCCGAGGAACTGGATGCGGTGGCCGTGGAATTTGAAATCGAAAGGATATTGAATTTTGGCGTCGAGGCCGATGAACGTGGGGAACCGGCCGGCTTCGTTGCGTTGACCAACATAATTCCAGTCGATGCCGACATTGGAGTAGGGAAATCCGGAATGCACGTCAAGGATGGGTACGAATTGGAATTTCTTAGGTAGCTGGATGATGCCCCAGAACAGAACGCGGTTGGGAGCGTCGTGCGGCAGCGGCCCGTACTGATTGGAGCGAATCAAAGGATAGGAAAAGTTGCCGAAAAACTGGTTGTAGTCATTCAGTTCTCCCCACGCGCGAGAGCGAACGTAACTGGCGATCATGGTGGTGTTTTCCAACGGCTGCCAGCGCAGCATGAACAGAAATTCACGGTAATTCTGGCGGCCGGAATTGTACAAGCCAAGTTCGGCGGAGCCATTCGCGGATTCGGTAGGATTTACGAAAAACTCGCGAAAGCCGTTGCGAAGCTCCGCGCCAAACCGGAAAAGCAAGTCCTTACGTAATTCCCTGTCGAATTGAAACGAAGCGCCGACGCTGTACGGCACGGTCAACCTGCCATCGCTGGTGGCGAAAACGTGCGTGAATGTGGTGGGACCTGCGATAACAGTGCTGCCATCCCCGGCAAATTGCGTGATGGTCTGCGCGGGAAGATTCGGGAAGATGGCGACGTTGATGGGGATCTTATCGTAGAACAGACCGATTCCGCCGCGGACGGCGGTGCGATTATCGCCCGAGGGTGCGTAGACGAAGCCCGCACGCGGCGCGACGTCGACAGAATCGGAAGACAAGCTGTCGTGATCGAGCCGCACGCCAAAATCGAGGATAAGCCGCGGATGAATCTGCCAGCTATCCTGGGCAAACACAGTGAAATCGTTGCGCGTGGCAGCGGAGGGCAGCAGCGGATCGAGGTAGACAATCTTGCTGCTGAGCGTCGCGTCTTCGCGCAGCACATTAATGGGAAGATCGGAAAAGAAACCCTGATAGGTCGAGCGCGCGAAAGAATAGCCAAAGGTAAAAAGATGGCGTCCATGGAATTCCAGTGGTCGCAGATGCAGATTCTGCGACCACTGATAGAGCCACGTATGGCGGCCCTGTGTGTTGAAAAACGAGCCGGAATTTTGTTCCGGGAACAGTGTCATCTCGTCAGGACCAGAGTCGGCGGGAAATATCTCGGTGTTAAGGCGTTTGACGGAGAAAAGCGAGGCAAGATAGCCGCCGCCGGGCAGGATCCACCTTTCCGTGGCCGAAGCGAAGAAGCCGCGCTGGCGCGAATCTGCGGTAACCGGCTGGGGATCAAACGTGTCAATGTTCGCATAGTCGGTGTTTTGCGGATCGACCGTAAGCATGGAAGTAAGGTGATGGTTCGCGGTGATGTCCCAATCGATTTGCGTGTGCGAATTGCCGCGCTCGTCCACGCGAACGTTATCGGGATTCGGCAGAGATGGAACCCGCGTCAGGTCGTAACCAAAATACAGCGACTGGAAGACGAACAGCTTGTCGCGAAGGATCGGCCCGGCAAAAGTGAAGTGAGGTGTGGCGCTCTCGATGCCGTGCGGGCTGTAGTCAATCCAGCGCAGGCGAGGGACGGGATCTTCGAACAGAAATTTCCATTCGTCGGTGCCGCCGCGCGTGTTCACTTCAATCACGCCACTGCTGAAGCCGCCGTATTCCGCCGAAAAAGGATTAGAGAGCACCCTTATGGATTCCACCGCGGCCGTCGGAAGCCTCAGCGCGGGCTGGCCGGTGACGGGATCGGCAATACTGGCATTGTTCACCAGCGCGCTGGTTTGGTTGGCTTGCCCGCCCTTCACGTGAATCAGGCCGTCGGGTCCGCGAACCACGCTGGGTAGCAGCGGCAACGCGTCCTGAAAATCGCTATTCAGGCGAACGACGGATTTCAACACGTTGGTGGTGAGCGTGGGACTGGCCGAAGTGCTGGAAGTGACATCGACGCCGTTAGCAGGAGCCCTAACGGTCACAGATTCCGTGCGCTTCTCCGGTGTGAGTTGTAGATCGAGCTGATTGGGCTTGTCAGAGTCGAGAGTTACGCGCTTTGTGAGAAGCTCGAACCCGGCGAGATGCACGCTGATTTCATATTCGCCAGCAAGGATGCCGACGAAAGAATATTGCCCCAGGTCGTTGGAGACGCTGGAGACCTCTTCACTGCTAGCCAAGCTTTTCAGCGTAATCTTCGCGTTGGGCCAAACGGTTTGCACCTGGTCGGCGCCAATCGTGAACACCACGCCCGACAGTTTTGCCGTTTTGGCGGCCACCGCGCCGCAGCAAATCGCCAACAAAAAAACAAACAGGTAACACCAGCGTGACCGCGGCGACAACCGTATGCTCTGAAATCGCTCGAACATGAGACCTGGGCGCGGGGCGGTGTGCGCGGCTGCTTGTACGATGGGTAGGGATTGGCGCGCGTTGCATCATGGTCTGAAAACGCTTCGGGCCGCGGACCACGCGGCCCGAAGGAAAGTGACAATTTGCTTGGTAGATCTCGCAGGCTAGAACTGGAACGCGTAGCTAAACCCCACGGTCTGCGTCCCAACGCTCACCGCGCTGTTGTTGTACTCACCCGCGAGCAGCGAGCTTTGCGTCACGTGCTCACTCGACTCCGGGCGGAATGTGTAAAACGCTTCGTATCGCGAACGTCCGTGGTGATAGGCAAACCCCGTGGAAATGGCATTCGTCAGAACAGCGGCGGTAAGCGGCGTCAGCGTGGATCTCGGCACGGGATTGTTTTCATGGCCGTAGCCGAAGCGCAGAACCGTGCCTTCGGTCAGCCTGCGTTCAACGCCTGCGTGAAAGCCGTACTGATCTTTCCACTGCAGCGGGATCCCGTCCTGCATGGAATTGCCGCCAACCAGGCTGTTAATCGTGGCGTTGGTGCCGTTCGTCAACGTAACCGGCAGCGTGACGAAGGCTTCCTTCCAATTTACCCAGTCCGCTTGAAACGCCAGCAGCCACCGCGGATTCACCTGCCAGGCAGCGTTGGCGAGCACGGATTGCGGCAACACATTCTGCACTTTCGCAGCGTAAGTAAAATCGGCAGGCGCGGCTACGCCGAGCGCGGCAAATTGCGCATAAGCATCGCCGGAAGCAGTGCCCGTGCTGTTAATCACCGTGCGCGATTTCCATGCCACGCCAACCTCCATCTTTCTGGTGGGCTTGGCAAGCACGCCCACGCTGCCGTTCCAGCCAACGCCATTGGTGTGCAGGTCAAGCAGCGTCTTCAAACCGGCAAGCACCGGCTGAGACTGAAAGATGTACGGCGCGTGCAACGTGTTTTCGTTGTAGTCGGCTCCGATCGTAGCGCCAACAGAGACTCGCGATCCCAACGAAACGCCAACGCCGGTGCTGAATCGTAGCGCCCAGATTGCAGAGTTCTGGGGCTGCAAACCGTAACTGGCTCCCGCGGTTCCCGGCGCGTCAACATACCGCCAGTCTGCCGTGGAAAGAAGCTCCGGCGTCATGCCAACGCCGAAGCTGAACCGCGGATGGCCGATGGGCATACCGAAAGCGACATAGGGCACCGCGCCCGCGGAATTCGTCAGCGGCGCATCACTGTTGACAGAATCGCTGAACGACCCGCGCGCGAAAACTGCGTCGGTTTCCAGATTCAGGTTCCGCCCACGCAACTCCGTGAGCCCGGCAGGATTCGCCGCCAGGGCGCCCAACACGTCCGAAGAAGAGGCCGCGTACGTTCCACCGAGAGCTTGAGAGCGCGAGCCGGCCGTATTCCAATAGAAATTCTGCGCGCGGGTGGTTGGTGCAACTGCAGCCATGGCCCACAAGAACAGCACCGGACGGGGACGATAATTCATTTTTTGCATCTCCTTTTGCTTTCTTTTTGTGATTGTTTCGTTTGGCCCTAGCAGGCATGGGTCCAATGGCTCAATTTGCCAGTACATTCGTACCCCTTCCCTTTTTCGATAATTGCGCCTCCGCCGTCCGCTTGGGCCTTGATGCTACAATCACGCTCGCAGAACTGAGTCCTGAGGCGAATGGCAATGAAACTCGATTTGCTGGCGATTGCGGCGCATCCCGATGATGTCGAACTAACCTGTGGCGGCACGTTGTTGAAAATGGCGCAACGCGGCTACCAGACTGGCATCCTGGATCTAACGGCCGGAGAGATGGGCACGCGAGGAACTCCAGAAACACGCGCAAAAGAAGCGGCGCGGGCGGCGAAAATCCTGAAGGTCTTGTGGCGCGGGACCTTGGGAGTACCGGACTCCGACGTACAACCCTCCCGGCAGAACAAGCTGGACCTGGCTAAGGTGATCCGCAAGCTGCGGCCCAAGACGGTGATTCTGCCCTATTGGGAGGCTCGCCATCCGGACCATTACCATGCATCCACGCTCGGGTACGAAGGCTGCTTCCTTGCTGGTCTTAAGCAGTTGCCACTCGATGGTGAACCCTACCGCCCGTTCAAGATCCTGTATGCCACTTCGTTCGAAGGCATGCCGCCATCTTTCATAGTCGACATCACCAAGCAGTACGAGACCAGGCACCGCGCCATCTTGGCCTACAGATCGCAATTCCGCCCGGCAAAGAGCGAACGCAAGCAGCGCGTCTTCCTGGCAATTGACGAATTGGACCAGAAAATGGAGTTGCTGGCCCGGCACCATGGCCAACTGATCGGTGTAAAGTACGGCGAGCCATTCCTGCAGAAGGAATTAATGGCGGTAGATGACGTAGTAGACCTGCCCGTACGGTCCATCTGACGGCTCATATTCCTGTAGCCCAGGCCTTCAGGCCTGAGGCTTGTTGCAACCGCGCTGCGGTCGCGGTGGCAATACCAGCAGACCGGCAATCTAAATCGAGTCGTCTTCCACGGCGGGAATAAAGCCGGGCAGGTTCTGGCCACTGGCAGTGCGCTCAACCCGCACCCGGATAAGGTCCTCGTCTTCAGCGCCAGACTTGCGCAGCAGCGCGATGGTACTGAGCGCTTCCGTGTATATTCGGGTAACCAGGTAGGTATCCCCGGTGCCGACTTTCTTCCAAAGTTGCCCTATCTGGATTTTTCGCGCGCTCATGGACTGTATCGACTGTAGATTCACCGGGGAGAAGTGTCAACACCTCGTGCACACTAGCGCCTCGCGGTAGCGGGCCGACGGGCGGAATACTCGCTCTGGGGGCGACCCGTCTTTCGCACTTGGCGGGGAAACCTTATCTGGACTCGCCACATCCTAGACAATGGGCCTATTGGCGTGTGACGATAGGTGTATAATCCGACTGGGTTGGCTGATTGGGGGAGGTGGTCATATGCAGAAATCCTCGCAATTTGTCTTGGCATTGTTCCTGGCAGGAGGCGTAGCGGCGTTGCCCGCGGTCTCTTTCGGTCAAACGCAGGATCCGAGTTCGACACCGCAAACTGCTCCCAGCACCACGACCCAAACCGCCCAGCCGGCAAAGCCCCAGGCCACTTGCCAAGACCCGAACCAGCCCGCCCCGGACCCCAAGCCGGCGCAGCCTCTACCTCCTTGCGCCGCAAAGGCAGCACCCGGAACACCCGGAGCTGACGCGCCCGTTCCCCAACAACAGACCGTGCACCCGAAGAATTCCAAAGAAGATGTGGACGCGATCGGAAACCGGGATGTCGGCAAAGGAATTAACTTCTACTCCATCGAACACGAGATCGCACTAGGCAAAGGATTGGCGCAGGAAGTAGAGCGCTCCTCGAAGCTGATTGATGATCCCGTCATCGTTGAGTACGTGAATCGTGTGGGACAGAACTTGGTACGAAATTCCGATGCGCACGTCCCCTTCACGATCAAGGTGATCGATTCGGACGAAGTAAACGCGTTCGCACTGCCTGGCGGCTTCTTCTATGTGAATAGCGGTTTGATCATGCGCGCACAAGAAGAAGCGGAGCTCGCCGGTGTGATGGCGCACGAGATTTCGCATGTCACCGCGAGGCATGGCACCAAGCAGGCCACCAAGGGCGAAATGATGCAACTGGCCACCATTCCCTTGATGTTGCTGGGACCGGGCGGCTGGGCTGGGTATGGCATCTACCAGGCGTTGCAGTTGGCCATTCCTCTTTCCTACCTCAAGTTCTCGCGCGACGATGAGAAGGAAGCGGACTTCCTCGGCTTGCAGTACATGTACAAAGCCGGCTACGACCCCAACGCCTATGTGACTTTCTTTGAGCGTATTCAGGCGGACGAGAAGCGCCGCCCCGGAACAATCCCGAAGTTCTTCTCTACGCATCCGCCGACGCCCGACCGCATCGCGGCCACACAAAAAGAGATCGCGCGTATTCTTCCCGAGAAGGACGAGTACATCGTCACCACATCAGAGTTTGACCAGGTTCGCGCGCGTCTGCGCAACGTGATGTTCTCGCGCAAGGTGCAGGACAACGGACCGGGCAAACCAACGCTGCGCACCAAGACCGAGCAATCCGGAAAGCAGACAGGTACCACCGGTACGGGCACGTCGACCACGCAGACCGACCCCAGCACTACCGATGATGACCGCCCGACCCTAAAGCGCCGGCCCGATTCACCATAATTGCTGGCTTACTTCGGTGGGAATTGGATTCAAGGGGCGGCCGATCAAACCGCCCTTTTCTTTTAAATAGCCCCGAGATTTCAGCCGGACCTGGCAGCACGACGTTTAAGAAGTGCTATTCTCACCCGCATGCATCTTGGCAAGAATCGCTGCGTGACTGACGGTCTCTCGAGCACCACTCGACCCGCGGGATTCTGGCTGCGATTTGCTGCCGCAGTCATCGACCTCGTCGTTTTGGCTGTTCCCCTCGCTGTCTTCGTCTCCTTCTTGTCCGTTGGCATGAGAATGTCCATGGACTTTTTGGATATGCGCCCCGGTATACCGCCCAGCGAAGTTCTTATGCGGCTTGGTCCGCGCTTTCTCTATATCAGTCTCGCGTTCTTCATCTTGGTTTCTTGGGCCTATTTTGCCGGACTCGAAAGTTCATCCTGACGGGCTACATTGGGAAAGCGCGTAATGGGATTGTACGTAGCGGATACTCAGGGGTGCCGGGTTACATTTTTGCGGGCCAGCGGCCGGTTTCTCGGCGGACGATTCCTGGCGCACATTCCTCCCATCGGCCTGTACTATTTCTTGCTCGATTGCCTGTACGCCGGATTCACGCCTCACAGACAGGCGCTCCACGACATGTTCGCTCGCTGCCTGGTTCTTCGCCAACCATTGACTGGTGGATTGAGTCCGATAGAGTGAGCCGACCCTACGCGGGCGGGCGGATCTGCTCCGAGCCCTCTCATTCTGATCTGCCCCATAACTCTCTTGAAATAACGCGTTTGCGTTCCTACATTTCTTTTACAGAAATCTCATCAATCTTCTCTTGGCGCGCAACCGGAAATTTGAGATTAAAGCGGTCTTCTTAGGGGCATTCGCGGGCAGTTATCTCGATGTTCGGAAGATTTGGCGTGAAAAAAATGGCAATCATCGCAGCGCTGCTGCTGGCCTCGGCGCTCCCAGCAACTGCGGAATCCATCGGCGGAACCGTGACGGGTGGGACAGCCCTGACGTCCGGCGGTACGTCTGTTAAGTTGACCGTTCCGCTTGCGAATCCATTTGGCACGCCCGACAGCGTAGGTAACGACAACTTTCAGAGCCCCAACTTGTAGGAGTTCGACGAAGACCAGAACATCACGCTCACGGCCCCACTCGTGGTGAATGTCGGCTCCAACCCAATTCCCGCCGGGACCATCGTCGCCAGCCATTACGTCTTCTTTGATCCTGGCCCAAGCGAGCACGTGATCGGCACGGTGGATTTCGATGCCGACATCCTCGGAATCATCACGGACACAACTGACCTCGCGGCCAGCGACTTCCTTGCGAATACTGGCGTCAATTACCTGAATCCGGGCGCGCGTGGCTTGGAGGCAGGCGACTCTGTCACCATCAGCGGCCCACGCGAGATTCTCTTCGATACCTTTGCCAGTTCGCCTGGCGACTATGTTCGCGCTCTGACCGCCTTCTCCCCGGCCGCCGCCGCGCCCGAACCCGCCAGCCTCCTCCGCCTGATGGCCCTGGCCGGCCTGCGGCGCCGTAGATCATCCGAAACCTAGGCGCTAGTCTGCGACGCGGGTGCCCCAGGTGCTGCTTTTGCACCTGGGGCCTTGGGTTGGACGCCCACCAAAAACAAAAAGCCTCGTTCCCTTGCCAGGAACCGAGGCTCAAGAAATCTCGTACGCGCGTGGAACTAGCTGCGGTGTCCCGCCCTCTGGTGTTCTTCCGGCGCCGCGGAGATACCCATTCGCCGCAACTCTTCGCTGTAATACTTGCGGAACAGCACGTCCCACTCCTCGCTGCCTTCCAAAATTTCTTTCTTTTGCGAGGTGATGCGCTTGCGCACTTCCACTTCCACCTTTTCCTCTTCGCGCAACACGTTCGTCATGGTCTGCACCATGTGCTGCCGAATGGTGTCGCGGTCTTCCACAAACACCACCTCATTGCTTGCCACCAGCAGATCAGATAGCTGGTGAGAGATGCGCACAATTTTTTCTCGAGTCAATCGCATTGGTATCTGTTCCCTGGCCTAACGCAGGATAAGTTTTTTGTCGCGCGCCAGCTGCCCTTTCACTTTTTTGAACATATCCTGATAAGAGATGCCGGTGCGGCGCATTTCATCCTGATACTGCGTAAGAATGTTGCGCACTTCTTCGTTTACCTTGTCTTCCACGGTAATCTCTTCCATCATGCGCGCGCGCACCCGCGCGATCACCGGCTCTACATCCTTCTCTTTAATCTCCACGAGGTTGCCCTCAAGGAGTTTCTTGATTACTTCAGAGGCCATGTGGCCCACATAATCCCGATTCAACAGCATGTCTTGGGCTTCCCTTTTCTTGCGAGCGAGTAATTCAGTTTACTGGCTGGACGAAGAATTGGCAAGAAATGCGGCAAAAATTCGCACAGACTCTGAAGCGAACTGCGCCGTCCGGCGCGCTTTCATTGACCCACCTTGTCCCTTCCTGTAGCATGAATTGATGGGACCACAATGGGCGGTTAGCTCAGTTGGTTAGAGCGCCTGCCTTA
>CAWGXB010000018.1:0-398941 GCA_963826335.1 Candidatus Acidiferrales bacterium
CGGGTCAATTAATCAGAAAAAGTATCTAGCGGAGGTAGACATCCACTTTCCGGGGCTGAGAAACGCAGGCAAGCGCCCCGTCTTGGTGTTTCCTGAACTGTTGGTGTGCCTCGATTGCGGTAGAACAGAATTTATGGTTCCCAAAGCGGAATTAGACATACTCACTGACAGGGACACCGCTAAGCTTGGCTAAACGCAAGCTGGCTTATGTGTAACGCGCAAAACTTTCTCTGGCTTGCTGCCCGAGGGCTATGGCTTCTTCAGATCCTCGACGACTTCGGGCCGCGAACCACCAAGCCCACCTGCCGTAATCAATAGCGGCCTGGCTCACTGCCGTGCTGAGTGTCGCTACTATGTTCAACGGTTAATACGATTTTCCCTTGCGCATGTCCTTCTTCAAGATAACGGAGAGCTTCAGCCGCGTCGCTTAACGGGTAACGTCTATCGATGACGGGTACAACCTTTCCAGTTTCAAGAAGTTCTTTCAGGAAAACCAGATCCTTCTGGTTTATGTTCGCGATGAAGAAACGCGTCTTCTTGCTTCCAATCCGTGACAGTAACGGTGCCAGTAACATAGCTTGGAAAATTCGACCCAAACCACCTCCGACGACGACATAGATTCCGTCCTGACTCAGGGCACGCCTGTAATCGAAAATCGAATGGTGGGCATTTGCACCCAGAATCAGGTCGTAACGCTGTCCACTTTTCGTGAAATCTTCCCGCGTGTAATCGATGACATGGTCTGCGCCAATCGATCGCGCCTTGTCCACATTCCTGGTGCTGCACACGGCAGTGACTTCGGCCCCGAATGATTTGGCAATCTGGACCGCAAACGTACCCACACCGCCAGACGCGCCATCAACCAGAACCTTCTGGCCTTGCTGGATCTGTCCCTTATCACGAAGTCCCTGAAGGACGGTGATTGCCGCTACGGGAACGGCTGCTGCGTCTTCAAACGATATGTTGGCTGGCTTCCGTGCCAACTTATCTTCAGTAGCACATGCATACTCGGCAAAAGCCCCTCGGCACACGCCGAATACCTCGTCGCCTGCTGTGAACTGGGTTACGTCGCTGCCCACTGCTTCGACCTGGCCGGCCGCATCAACGCCTATTCGCTTGTCCTTTGGTGTGCGCAGCCTCGGGATCAAGCGGATCAACGGCACACCTCTCATGGTGAACAAGTCCAGTGGATTTACCGATGCCACCCGAATTTTTATCAAGACCTCGTTGTCCTTGGGGGTAGGTTTTTCCACCTCCGCGAACTCCAGCACATCCGGTGGTCCGTATCGTGTGCGTACAATTGCTTTCATAAAGCTCTCTTCAAGAGTGCTTCCGTCAGATCGTGCTGCGTTGTTGAAGCGCACGACAAGCGAGCGTCGCAGGAAGTATAGGACAGACTCTCAGGCTAAGTCCTGACGCGGTTACCGGAGATGTGGGTCCCGAATAGAAGGTGGTTGCTTATCCCATGGGCATCGTGTGGGTGTAGAATACGAAGCCTAGGTAAGGATCCTCCCACGGTGGACGGGTCATGGACCCAGCAGACCTGCAGAGATATCACAGTTTGTTGTTGAAGAAACGACATGACTTGTCGTCTGCCTTGGGTGAGGCTCACTCCCGGGTGCCAGCGGCTGGAGTCTTGCTAGGAGATCTGATTGACCAGGCCAACGCCGATGCCGAAGCGGAGCTTCAAATCCACTTGCACCGAACTGATGGGCGTCTGGCACGGGCAATCGAAGAGGCGTTGGGGCGGATCAAGCAGGGTACCTATGGGGTGTGTGAGGTCTGCAAGCAGCCCATTTCTGAGGCTCGTCTGGAAGCAGTGCCTTGGACGCACCTTTGCCGTGAGTGCAAGGAACTCGAGCACTGAGTCGCCGAGGGTGCTACGAAGCCTGCCCAAAAACCCCATCTTTCCTGACTCCGCAAGTAGTTGATTCCACGCATTCAATTTTCGTCAGTTTCGCTTGCCCAAAATCAGATGATTCTGGGCGCTTGTCCATCACTTCGATTTGCCGAGAGTCGATCCGCTTAGCGCCCTTCGCCGCAGTCGTCCAGAGTGGGAGAGATTGCGGATTATGGCAGCTCCAGATCTAGAGCGTAGATCTCGTCCGTGCTCACGTCGCGCAGGAAAAGCGGCGAATCGTCCGGAGTGATACCACTCCAAGTGCCCTTTTGACCGAAGTTTCGCTTCAAATCCTTTAAGTCCACTACGAGTTCGGGGCGGCTCTGACCGAGCTTGATTCGGTAATACCCTGGCACTTCGGTCGCGTAAGTGTCGAAATACAAATATTCCCCGTCCCGGGACCAAGCAGGGAAGCCGCGCAACCCTGGTCCACTGACCCAGTCCGACCATTTCTGGCTTTTGGAATCGAAGATCACAATCTTCGTAGAGTCGCATGGGAGGGCGGCAAGGTATCGGCCATCCGGGGACCAACGAGGAGAAAACAGGCCCTGCGAGCCCGGAACGATTGACACTTGCTTGGAATTCAAATCCAGTAGTTGGATGCTTACCTGCTCCAGATTCCTTGAAAGATGAGCAAAAACTATTTGCTTGCCGTCTGGCGACCATTCTGGATCGGACTGGTCGAGATTTTCCGCGAGCAGTTCATGAGCCACTCCGCCATTTGCGGATATCAGAAAAATCTTACGCAGTCCCGTTTGCAAATCCTCAAACGCAATCTGTGTACCGTCGGGCGACCAGTGTGGCAGGGCAGCGATGACCGGTGGAGATGTGACCTGTAAACGGTCGCTGCCATCGACCCGGCTGCGCCACAGCGTTCCCTCAGGATAAGACACGTAGGCAACCCACTTGCCATCACGTGAGAAACGCAGGTCACTCGCCGAGATTCCCGACAGAAAGGGTACAAACCCGCGGCGCTTTGCATCGTAGCGAATGAGTTCACCGCGAGCTTGGAAACCGTCCACGAAAAGCTTCTTTCCGTCTGGGCTCGGTGTCAATGTACGGAATAGCATCGGGCCAGCCGTGAGCTGAAACGGCCCTGAGTCGTGCTTTCGAAACACACTATTCGATTCCTGCAGCACCCAGATGTTCCCTCCAGCCGGAGTATTGCGTAAGAAGAAATAATAGCGACCGTTGGGTGACCATACGCCGCAGCATTCAGAAGGTGGATTCCGCCAGCCCGACAGCATGGGATGAAGGTTGGTGCCGCCCGTGCGGATCTCCCAGATTGACATTGAATTGTCTTTTCTGGCATTGAACCGAATGCGATTGCTATCGGGAGAAAATCGAAGATCACTGGCGCCATCCGCCATGGTGAACAGCTTTCGTGCATCGGTGCCATCCGCCTTGGCTAGGTAAACATCATCGCCTCTTGCGAAAACCAATTGACGCCCGTCTGGCGACCACCCACCGTCGGAACCCGTCACGTCGGCGACCCGGAGGGGTGGTCCACTGGGAAGCGGGAGCGCCCAAAACTCCGCTTTCCCGTTTCTACCAAGATCATTTGTTTCCACCAAGAGCCGCGAATGATCGGGAGAGATATCCACGAGCGAAACATCAGGGAAAGTGGTGGGAATCGTCGAAGTTTCGCCTCCAGCAACGGATGCCTGCACCAGGAACTGACTCGTCCCTTTGGTTTCTGTGATGTATAGGCGCGACCCATCGGTGAGCAGTCCAAGCTTCTGAACGCCGTCGCTGGTGAGTTGGGTAGCAGCAAGCACTCTTGGGGGAGTCTGAGGCAGGCGCAGCCAAACGAACGTTGCAGCGATCGCCAATATAACGAATACGGCAGAAAGCACTCCTAGCCTACGGAATTTGCCGCTCGCAACCGGTGCGACTGAATCCATGGGAGCCATCTTTTCAAACGCAGTGTCCCCCTTCAGCTGCTCCGTATCGGCCACCACGGTCGCGTTTGAACTCTCGTGACCCATCGCGCCGATGAAGCGGTAGCCACGGCGCGGAAGCGTTTCAATGAATTTTGGATGATCAGCGGAATCCCCTAAAACCTCTCGCAGTCTATTTACGGCGGCATTCAGGCCATGATCGAAGTCGACGAACGTGTCCGCCGGCCACAGCTTCTTGCGTAACACTTCTCGAGTGACCATTTCGCCGGGATTCTCAAGCAGCAGAAGCAAGACCTGGAAGGATTGACCTGGTAGGCGAAGACACAAACCTTCTTTACGCAGTTCCTCAGTGCGCGCATCGGCCTCGTACACATCGAAGCGCTTAACTGTGGGTGCGACGTTGCCCCTCATTGCGCCACTCCAAGCGCTGACAAGTCTAGACCCAAAGTGCGCATCTTAACAGGAAGAAGATTAAGCCCAAGTTTATCAATAACTTACTTTATGTTCTGCCTGCGATTGAAATGTGCGCTCCGCGCGACTGCAGTTGTACGCCCCTAGCATTGAGGTAGCTGACTGTCTGGCCCAAGGTCGCCCAACCACGAAATCCGTGAGGGAGGGCGACATGAAATCCCAGTCCGGAATTGGAAAGTTGATTGTGAGTTTGCTGCTGGTCATAGGTTCCGTCGGATTAACAACAAGCCCAATTGCAGCGGCTCCACAACAGAGCGCAAGTCCCCCTAGTTCGACACCACTGCCGCCAGCTAAACTGCCACCTCAGGATTGGCATCCGCAAATAATCGTGCGTGTCCACAATTACGCCCATGTCGACAACGGATTGCTCTTCAGTGCAGAGTCAGTCGCCTCGAGCATTCTGAGAGAAGCCAAAGTCGAGGCGAGGTGGGTGTATTGTCCACTCACGCAGGAAGAAGAGGAACGGTATCCCAGGTGTCCCGCAGGCTGGGGCACGAATGCTTTTGTACTGAATATCCTGACGCCGGAGATGGTAGGGAGAATACAAACACTCGTTGAGAACCTGGGATCTGCGCCGGCCCCGTGTAACGAAGACGCCACTTCCTGTCCGATCAGCGTGTTTTACTTCCGAGTCGCAGAACGCGCTACGCAGTTCGGCATCCAGCCTGGACGGCTTCTCGGACATGTGCTTGCACACGAAGTCGGGCACATGCTGGGTGCGAATCATTCGTCCAAAGGAATCATGCGAGGAGCATGGGGACGCGACGACCTGAAACTCATGGGCGTCGGCATCCTGGACTTCTCGAATGATCAGGCCGCGCAGTTGCGTGCCACAGTTTTGCGCCGTGCCACGCAGCAGGAGGTCGCGCAGGATGTGAATTTGTCAGCGCAGAGGTGAGCTAAGAGCGCTGAATTTAACTATTCGACAAGAGTGGGGAGAGCGAACGCTCATCGGCTTGGCATTCTTCAACGGTCGACAGGTGGACGGACAATCTGTTTGCTGCCATTTAGTCACTGGCCCACAAACATGTGTTTTTGGGCAAATAGAACTGTAAAATCCATCGCGAACAAAATCAGGCACTTGCAGCTCGGAGCAAAGCAAGGTTTCTGGGCAGCATCAATCCACCACCGATGGAGTGGCCTCGTATTCGCTATACGGTCGGGCCCGATCTACGACCTCATTTCGCAGCGGCGTGTCCACATGACCTACATCCTGGGTTGCGCTTTTGCTCTAGTTACAGGCCCGCCTGTCCGTCTTGCACTTGCCGCCACACCGGGCTGGCATAACATTGCCAAATGGCTAGTCGGTTTTGGGAATTGATCCCAAAGAGTCCAGACTCGACCTCATAGGAGCCTCACGGCACTTTTGCAGCAATCCGGCTAGCCATATATAAAACAGTTAAATCCCCCTGAAGTAGTGTCCCAACCAGCTCACAAGCCTGGTAAGTCGCGCGGAAATCGGAAATATGAAGTAGTACTTCATCGCGCTGGGGAAAGCTTGGGAGAGGAGGAACCGAAGCCGAGTAGGTGAAACCACTTAATGGAATCCAACGGGTGCAAATCCCGTCCGGCAAAAGCTAGCGAGCAGGCCGGTAGCGAGTGTTGCCATTCGCCGGGCGACTGGTGGGTGCGAAGCGTACACAGCAAGGAAGCAGGCCGTGAAGATTCAGCTCCGAAATTACTATTGTTGCGATGCCGACGTCGTTGAAGTGGCGGAAGGCAGTATCCGGGACGACCGCAATTGCGAAGGGCGGACCGAAATCGCCGGAGTCGCTAGCTCGGGGCATGTTTCCAAAGGGATTCCCCAGGAACCCAGGAGAGCTCGCCATCTCTCCGCTCACCAGAGCGGTAACGCGATCGCCAAGGGAGACCAGAGGCGGACACGTAGGTGGACGAGCAGTCTTACGAACCCACAGTACCGATGAAGGTGGGGAACCGCAGGGCTCCGCAAGGAGCGGCCACGGGACCCACTGGAGGGAAGGGGGAAACAGGTGCACGTA
The DNA here is from genome assembly GCA_963826335.1 of Candidatus Acidiferrales bacterium. GTDB lineage: Bacteria > Acidobacteriota > Terriglobia > Acidiferrales > UBA7541 > Acidiferrum. Next base: position 6,273 of record CAWGXB010000018.1, read on the forward strand.
TCTGGCGAAAGGAAACATAGCCGAGGCTCAGACCTCGACATCCTATGTCCACACAAAACGACAGACTATCCGAACTAGCCAGGGAGGATCCGAAGAAGCAGTTCTTTTCGATTGCTCATCTGATCACGCCCGAGGCGTTGTACGCGGCATTCCGGAATCTACGAAAGAAGGCTAGCGCAGGAGTGGACGGCGTCACCTATCAGATATACGAAAAGGACGCCGCGAGGAAGATCCAACAGCTTCATGAGCGGCTCAAAGAGGGCAAGTACCGGGCCCAACCGCTGCGCAGGATCTACATCCCCAAGGAAAACGGGGTCGGAGTAGGGATCATGATTACTCACAACCCCCTCCACGGATCCGGACAAGCGGATTTCCCGCATCCGGCTCTTGCCTTAGGTGATAACGCCCATGCGGCGCAGGGGATAGGGATGACAGACGGTAGGCAGAGGCAGCCAGCGAGCGATGAGGCGCCGCATGCGATCCCAGAGGACACAGCCAAGGAACGCCTACAGCACACCGAGCTCTCCTCTACTCGGACATTGACGCGAACGCTGTTAATCAGGACCGAGGATTGGTCTTGACGTTCACCGTATTTATTCTATATTGTATGGATAATGAGCGACCGCGATTACCTTGGCGAGTTTGAGCATATTGTTGTTCTGGCGCTCCTGCGGCTCGGTGACCAGGCTTACGGCGTAAGCGTGAGGCAGGAGATAGCCAAATGCATCGACCGCGACGTATGCGTTGGTGCAATTTACGCAACGTTGGACCGGCTGGAAGAAAAAGGCTATGTCACGTCGAGCATGGGCGAGCCAACGCCCAAGCGGGGCGGACGACCGAAACGGTTTTTTCGAGTGACAGCGAAGGGCGTGTTTGCCGTGAATCGCACGCGCCAGGCGTTCTTAAGGATGGCAAAAGGACTCAAACTCGCCGGGAGGTACACATGAAGTCTTCGAGCGTTCAGCCGCCTATCATCGCCGTTAGGCTCATCGACCTTTTCGTTCCCGAAACACAGCATGAATCTGTGAAGGGCGACCTTCTAGAAGAGTTTTCGGACCTTGCGACAAGATTCGGCGACTCCTCCGCTCGAAGGTGGTACTGGAAACACAGCACGAAAACCATCGCGAGCCTTATGTTTCGAATGCCATGGGTAGTAGCGCTCGTTGTGCTGAGCGGTTTCATTATTCTCTTGAATGTGGTGGACTTGGTTATGGCGGACAAGATTGTGGAGGACAGGGCTCAGTTAGCAACCTCCTTAGGTAGGCCAATGTTATGGTTTTTGCTCGGCTCGATGGTAATCAGCTCGGTAACGCCCAGCTGGGTCCTTGCTATGATTGCTAAAGGCAAGGAGATAGTTGCGACGTCTCTGTTTGCCTTAATGTTCGTGCTTTCGGCAATCGCAGCACAGCTGGGAATAAGGGTCTTCCAGTTACACCCACGAACGCCTCTTCCGCATCCGATTTTTCTAGCTCTCTCAGCATCGCTGATAGTTTTCGCGGGAATCGTGGTACGCCAGATGAGGTCCATAAATAATCGCCGCGCACGCGGATGACCTTAGGCAAAATTAATTTGCCGGGCCAGCACCCACATGGACGGTTACGCTGTTAATCGGGACTTGACCTTAATATTCGTCGCTTCAATGGGCAACCAGATGTAGGATACGTCCGCGTGCATGTTCCAAAGTGTGCCGGTTGAGGGTCACCATATGATGACTGGCAAGGTCGTCGTTATAACAGGGGGCGCATCCGGAATAGGGCGAGCAGCCGCCCTCGCCTTTGCGCGAGAGGGCGCTAGAGTAGTCATCGGAGATGTCAATGTTTCCGGCGCGGAGAGTGTCGTCGCGACGATCAAGAACACTGGCGGCGAGGCGAGTTGCTTACTTGTCGATGTCACCAAGGCGGCCGACATACAGAACATGATCGGGCATGCGGCCAGTCAGTACGGCGGGTTGGACTTCGCGTTCAACAACGCTGGTTTGGTTGGGTCGGTCGCAGGAATTGTGGCGACGAGTGACGAGGATTGGCATAGCGTCATGGCAACCAACCTGACCGGCGTCTGGCTTTGCATGAAATATGAAATTCCTGAAATGCTCAAACGTGGAAAAGGCGCAATTGTGAATAACGGTTCCGTCACTGGCCTGGTCGGGATGCCCGGTCCTATCGCTAACGTTGTCACAAAGCACGGTGTATCGGGTCTGACCAAGTCGGCCGCTCTCCAATATGCCACTCAGGGAATCCGAGTGAACGCTGTGGCGCCTGGCGTTGTTCGTTCAGCTTTAACTGACCAACTGAAGGCGCTCAAACCTGACGCTGAGGCTTCGATGTTATCAGTCGTCCCGCAACGCCGTTGGTGTGAGCCAGAGGAAATAGCGACGGTCGTTGTTTTTCTGTGCTCCGAAAGCGCTTCTCATATCACCGGACATGTGTTGCCGATTGACGGCGGTTTAACGGCGCAGTGACTAACCGTCCTGACTCTCTTCCCATCCCAAACGAGCCAGACTAACCCCGCAGTTGCAGGCTGCTAAACGCGCTCATGACGGACGACATTGAAGTTTTCATTCTCCGCCGGAGGCTGAAAATACGCAGTGATGGCTTCAAAGTCCGCGTCCCGGGTCCAGGGAGTGCTAGCAGGTAACCCCGTGCTTCGCTCACGAAGCTGACTCTTGCACAAGGCGTCGGACGCGTCTACGAAGTGCAACTCATGCTCAACATTCGCCCGCTCGATCAGCTCGCGAAACCATGCACGCTGCACCGTGGTGTTGCCGGGAAAATCGAGCGCGACCGAAATACCCTTCGACAAAAGCGCGCAAACGTGTGGCGTGAGCGCGTTCTTCAATCGAGAAGAGTACTTGACGAATCCCGGAATGTCGGTGATCTCGCCAGGAAACAAGGCATTCAAGAAATCGTCCTGCACAAAAAGGACAGCATTTTCTCGAGCGGCCAAATCTCTTGCGAGAGTGGACTTGCCTGCCGCCATCTTCCCGCAGAAGAACATCAACTTCGCTGAATTCTTGTGGCACATCTTGGACAAAAAGTATCACGGCCCACCAGCAAAGTCTCGATAAGTCGCGTACTCGGAGTGCGACCTGTGAAGCTGCTGAAATGATTGTCTGGAGAGGAGGAACTCGATCAGACCGTGCGTCCCATCGCACGTAGCCTACAAGGCAGAGCGGGGAGGCAACGAACCGTTCTGGAGCCCTTGGACAATGTACCCACTCGTGCGACCTGAAAGCTGTTGAAGTGATTGTCTGACAAAGGAGGATCGATCAGACCGTTCGTCCCATCGAACGTAGTCTACGAGGTGAGGCGGCAAGGCAACGAACCGTCGAATAGCCCTCGGACAATGTACTCACGACCGCAAGGTCGGCATCAGAACCGCGAGGTAACGGTGCAACTGCCAGCATCAGGGCGGTGCGAGCCTAGACTGGATAGCACGGTCAGAATACACGAAGTTCCGTAAGCGTCGTGAACATTAAGGAGCGGAAGATGCTATGCGCTCTTTTGCAGTGGGTACGGAGGCTGTGTGGTACTCCGTCATGGGCAAACCACACTGCCGGCGTAAAGGAACGACCTAACCTATCGCGTCATTTCAGTGGAACAGGGTAAATCCGTATCGCTCCTTGAAAGAGGAAGAGAAGCCGCAAGGCCGATCGATGGCGATGCGGATAACAGATCGGAGAAAAAGCAAACGTCGCTCTGTAATGGAGCGGATATCGGTTGCGTCATCCACATCGGCAACATCACCGGACGCGAAAGCGGGCTAACTTCTCCACGGTGCTTCACACGAAAGAACTTGATCAATCGGCTCATGAGGCAAAGCAGATGACGACAGCGATTGCTGTTGGTGCGGTCTCACGCGAAGCGGCAGAATGGTATGCCATCAACTGGCCAACCATCCACCACAACGTTCGCCGACTCCAAGTGCGTATCGTGCAGGCAACGAAGGCTGGCAGATGGGGCAAAGTGAAAGCCTTGCAACGTCTGCTAACCTGCTCGTATAGCGGCAAAGTTCTAGCCGTTCGACGAGTGACGGAAAACTCTGGCAAGAGAACTCCTGGTGTCGACAGAGAAATCTGGGACACTCCGGAAAAGAAGACACAGGCAGTATATGCACTCAAGCGAAGAGGCTATCAACCTCAGCCTCTTCGACGCGTCTACATCCCGAAATCGGATGGCAAAACGATGCGTCCGCTCGGAATCCCCACAATGAAGGACAGAGCACAGCAAGCATTACATTTGCTCGCTCTTGACCCCGTTGTAGAAACTAAGGCTGACGGAAACTCCTATGGGTTCCGTCAGCAAAGGTCCTGCGCCGATGCGATTGGCCAGTGCTTTATTGTACTGGGAAGCGCAAACCCGCAGTGGATTCTAGAGGCGGACATCAAAAGCTGTTTCGATCGGCTCAGTCAAGATTGGCTCTTAAACCACGTTCCTATGGATAGAACCATTCTAAGAAAATGGCTGACCTCGGGCTACATGGACAAACACGTCCTTCACGAAACGACGGAAGGGACTCCTCAGGGCGGTATCATTTCGCCAGCGCTCGCTAACTGCGCGTTGGATGGACTTGAGCGACTTCTGAAGGAAAAGTATCCAACAGGAACGCGTCTCAAGTCCGTAGGAGGTGAGAAGCCCTGCGTCAATCTCATCCGTTATGCGGATGATTTCGTCATCACCGGCAGAACGAAAGAACTACTGGAAGAAGAAGTGAAACCCCTCGTCGAGCAGTTTCTGCAAGAACGAGGACTGGAACTCTCTTCTACGAAGACGGTCATCACGCACGTGACGAGCGGTTTCGACTTCCTCGGACAAAACGTGCGCAGATATCCTAGTGGAAAACTGCTCATCAAGCCTTCCAAGAAAAATATCAAGACGTTCTTGGATGGCATTCGAAGAACGATCAAAGCCGCGCTTGGCATGTCTGCCGCCGATTTGATTAAGGAACTCAACCCTCGGATACGGGGTTGGGCCAATTATCATCGCCACGTGGTAAGCAAGCGTACTTTTAACCACGTGGATTATGTCATCTTCAATTGTCTGTGGCGGTGGGCACGAAGAAGGCACCCGAACAAAACCCCGAACTGGCTCAAATCGAAATACTTTGAACGGTATCGGGCGCGTGACTGGAACTTCTTCGGGGAAACATGTGACGATGAGGGGACACCGAATAAGGTGTGGTTGCTGTCCACCAGTCGCACACCCATTAAACGACACGTCAAAATCACGAGCGAAGCAAACCCGTATGATCCTGCCTATGAAACTTACTTCGAGAAACGCGAAGGAGATCATATGTCGGAAACATTTCGGGGTACTCGTATTCATCGCTTCCTCTGGCATGAACAAGCCGGACTCTGCGCCGTATGCAATGAGCGAATCACTCGGATCACGGGTTGGCGGCTCCACTATTGCGTCGCTCGTGTGTTGGGTGGTTCAACGAGTGCTGAAAACCGCGTCTTACTTCACCCAGAGTGCCACGACAAGGTTCATCGCCAGCATCTTTCCATCTCGAAACCGCGTCTCCCCCAAAGAGGCGTTCGAAGGACTTGAGCTGTGTGCAGGGAAACTTGCATGCACAGTTCTTAGAGGGCTGGGCCCCAGCAATGGGGCCTGGCTACTCGATTCGCAAGAGCGGCGCCGAAACCGCGAGGTAACGGTGCATCTGCCAGCATTAGGTGGAGACGGGCCTAGGCTTGGTCATATGGTCAGAATATACAAATGCTCGTAAGCGTCGTCACGCGAAGAGAGCCTAAAATGCTGCGCGGCTCTTCTTGCAGTGAGTGCCCAGGCTTCCGAGTCCTCGGCCATGGGTAATCAAACATTGCCGGCGTATAGAGCAGACCTAACCGATCGCGTCATTTCAGCGGAACAGGGTAAGCCCGTAGCGCTCCCCGTAAGGGGAAGGACCATCGCAAGATGAATCCGATGGCGCTGCGGGTAACGGAAATGGGAGCAAGCGAAGGCTGCCCTGTAATGGGGCAGATAGAGGTTGCGTTGCCAGGTTGGGACAAGATTACCTCGCCGGAAACGGAGCTGACTTCCTGTTGGTGCTCAACTCGAGAACGTTTGAGGAACCGATGAATGAAGCAAAGCAAATGACGACGGCGCAAGCCGTTGGTGCAGCTTCACACACGACCGGTGGATTCTCCACCGCCGTGTGAATCGGCAGCAAGTCAGTATCGAGTAGGTCTGATTCCGTTTTGTATCAGGCCGCGTCCTCGTTGTTCATGGGGGCGTTTTTGGGTGCTCGAGCCGGATGAATGGGAAACCTTCAAGTCCGGTTCTTAGAGGGCTGGGCGCCAGTAATGGCGCCCGGCCACTCGACGAAGTAATACTTCACGCATTATAAAAGCGCGCCCCGTTTGATGTAGGTTTTTAGCGTTGGCCTCCAGAAGAAAGGAGACCTGCAATGGGGAGTGCAAAATATGTTGGGCTGGACGTTCACAAAGACACGATCTCTATCGCGGTGATGAATTCCGCTGGCAAATTGATCATGGAATCCATCATCGAAACAAAGGCGATCACGATTCTACAGTTTTTCCAAGGGCTGCACGGCGACGTGTATGCCACCCTTGAGGAAGGAACCTGGGCCGCCTGGTTGTACGACCTGTTAAAGCCACATGTGACGCAAGTCGTGGTGTGCAATCCACGAAAGAATGCCTTGCTGCTGAAACAAGGCAGCAAGAGCGACCAGATCGATGCCAGGAAATTGGCCGAGCTTTTGCGCCTTGGATCGCTTTCGGCGGTCTACCACGGAGAGCATGGCCTGCGCATGTTGAAGGAATTGTCCCGCAGTTATTTAACCATCAGCAAGGATCTCGGGCGGGTGATGAATCGGCTCAAGGCGTTGTATCGGAGCTGGGCCATTCCCTGTGCTGGGGCGCAAGTCTATGCACCGCGCCATCGCGCTGAATGGCTAGCGAAAATTACCGAAGCCGGCGTGCGCCGGCGAGCGGAACTTTACTACGAACAACTCGACGCGCTGCGGTCCTTGCACAAACAAGCCAAGAAAGAACTGCTATCGGAAGGACGGAAGCACAGCGCGACGAAGTTGCTACGCCAGATTCCTGGTATTGGTCCGCTGCGGGCGACTCAATTGGTTGCGCTGATGCAGACGCCTCATCGGTTCCGCACCAAGCGGCAACTGTGGAACTACAGTGGGCTTGGATTGGAGACCCACGACAGCGCGCAATACTGCATGGTCGAAGGACAGCTACAACGGTCTAAGAAACCACAGCAACTTCGCGGGCTGAATGATAACCATAACCACGATCTCAAGAATATCTTCAAGGGAGCGGCCATGAGGGCCAGCACCGCGGCCGGACCGATGCGCGATTTTTACGAGGCCTTGCTGGCCAAAGGGAGGCGACCAACGATGGCTCGTCTCACCTTGGCGCGGAAGATTGCCGCGATCACACTAATCGTGTGGAAGAAAGGAGCAAGTTTCGACGCCAAACATTTAAAACAAGCAGCTTGAGCGCCTCTGACAGAGAGTCCGTTTTCCATCCCTGAGGTTTCATCCTTGGCGGTGGCCGTCGGGTTCTTGAGACGCTTGGTTCGAGGGAGAGTAGCAACCGTCAATGTCAGGCCACCGTGTTGTTAAAACACGAGAGTCTCCGACTTCACCCTATGCTCCTTCGGATAACCAAAGAAAGTCATAGGCCACGAGTCTCAAATAGGACCATGAGTTACCACCTATCAGGGCGGATAACCCGTTAGGCTTGTTTGTTTCAGGAAACGAATGGCGCCGTCGCGACAGTGAAATGGAACCACAGGGAGGAAGAAGGAACGACGTTCAAACGGTTGGGCTGAATGCCGAGACAAAAAAAGTGTCGGCACCGAGCCGACGGGGAGATATTTCTCTTGACATTCGCTTTTATAGGACATTGACGGAAACGCTGTTAATCAGGCGCATGAGGCCTGGCAAATGCTGAAACCGCAGCTCACGTTGGCGCGTTACACTGTCAGCGGAGCAGGATTCTAAATGAGACGGATCAGCGCTATCCTTCTTCTCGGCGCTGTAATAGCCTATTCTGAATTTGCGACAGAAATCGCTGTCGCATTTCTTCCCCAGCGACAGGATGGGGCGTGGCAGAACTATTATGCGAATGCTCATCCTTACCTTACCCTGCCGTTGGAGAAGCTCACGCAACTTATTCCAGAGCTAAAAGGTCTGCAACCTGCTGCCGATCAGCAACAGCTGCCGACAATTCTTGAGAGCACAGGTCAGCGGGTTGATGAGTTCTTTCGCAACGTTGCCGACCTTACTGCTCATGAGGAAATCACCGAAGAGAAACTGAACGGACAAGGCGCAGTCACAAAACGTCTGCAAGTCGAAGACAATTACTTGATTATTCGTCGGGGCACTGAGATGTTCGGACAAGTCCGTGAGTATCGCATGGACGCCAAGGGAAATCCCGTCTACGAGATTGGCTTGAACCAAGGATTTTTCGACACGGCCGACTTTGCCCTGGACCACGTTTACTTTTCGATTCCGTTCCAACCCGAGTCTACCTTCCTCCTTCTCGGCGAGCAGACGATCGACTCGCGAGATACTTACGTAGTGGCTTTCTCGCAAAAACCCGATGACGCCACAATCACCGTCACCATGGAGCGGCGAAAGCCCTTCCCCCTTCTCGTGAATATGCTGGTTCAGGGAATCGCGTGGATCGACAAAAGCAATTTCCAGATAATCCGCCTCCGCACTGATCTGTTAGTCCCTCGTCCCGAGATTGGTCTTGATCACCTGACGACCATGGTCACTTTCAAGGAAGTAGAACTTCCGTTGGTACCGACACCCTTGTGGTTGCCTAGCAGTCTCCAAATCGATGCTCAGTTCGGCGTTTCCACGACAGGCAACTACGACCTAACGTTCCACAACGAGCATCGCTACTCGGACTATCAAGCCTACCGTGTGTCCGTCAAAATGGCTCCGGATGAGGCAAGGGCAGTTCCACCTGGCTATGTCCAGCCTGCGGATATCGGTGACGAGACCTACTACTCAAATACCCACCCCTATCTCGAAAAACCCTTAGGGGAGCTCCACGAACGGATTCCAGAGCTAAAGAAGCTTCAACCGGCAACCGATCAGCGTATGTTGCCCTCGATTTTGGAGAAAACTGCCACCAACGTCGACGAATTTTTTAGCCATATTGTCGATCTGATCGCCCGCGAGAAAATCACACAGCAAAGACTAAACGGCTCAGGCTTCGTCACAGCCAGTGAACAAGTGCGTGACAGCTACTTGATTCTTCGTCACGGCACCGACCTCGGAGCAGATATCATTGAATACCGCATGGACACTCAGGGCAATCGTATGGGCCAGGTCGGTCTCGCCAAGGGATATTTTGCCACCTCCGGCTTCGCTTTAGACTGCAACTACTTCTCCTCGGCTTTTCAGCCGGAGTCACAGTTCCGTTATCTGGGCGACCAAAGAATAGGGTCGCGAGATACCTTTGTAGTGGCCTTCGCGCAGCGGCCTGGCAAAGCCACACAGTACGTCACGATGACCGGGCGAAAAGGAACACGCGTCTACATGTTGATGCAGGGAATCGCATGGGTTGACAAGAGCAATTTTCAAATTATCCGGTTGCGGACCGACCTTCTCGCGCCTCACCCCGAAGTTGGGCTCGACCAGCAGACCACCGATGTGACCCTCAGCAAAGTACAACTTCTAGATATGGCCAGTCCCTTTTGGTTGCCGCGGAATGTTAAGGTCTATCTCGGGTTCAAAATATTTGACCCAGATCGCCACCAGTCCTACGAACTTAGCTATCGCAACGAACATCATTACTCCGATTATCGTCGCTATCGTGTGTCAACGAAGATAATCGTCCCACAGTAGGCTCTGCACTGTTTGCGCTTGATTGGCTCGTCGGCAGCGCAAAGTCCTGAGAAGTGGCGTTCGCGGACATCAAGTGGTTTCTTTTACTTCAGGCGAGCGCCACAGCCTTGTCGGCCCACGACGTACAGGCTCTAGAACGACGTTTCATAGCAGCCAATGTCGATCTTAGCCCCTTCAAACCTGTGTCGGCCGTCGAGATCCTCATCGCCCACGATCTGTGCTCCAGGATTCTCTCCACCATTTCGTGCGGGAGAACCTGCCCTCAGATGAAAGTTGCTTGAGGCAGCGTCTACGAATTCCGGATCGGCAAAGCGAGAGTGCTGGTCATTGCCGCTTGCTTGGACATATTCTTCGAAACTCGCGAATTCCACGCGGTCGTAACTCCATTTCGCACTCTTCGAACCGCCAGGATAGTAATAGAGATTGTGATCGAAGATCACCGTCGGACTGCCATCCATGCGACCGGATCGGCTGCTCATGACTCGCCCATGTTTGCCCACATAAATGATGTTGTTCTTAAACACATTGTTGCGCAGATAGAATTGCATGAGGATCTCACCTGTTCCCGTTTCCCAAGCGTCATTGTTGTACAGGGTATTGTTGACGATGGTTGTGTCCTCGGTCTTGCCCCGCTTTAAATCGTAGCCGCCGATGCTAATTCCAGCGGTATGGCAGGAATAAATCAAATTGTTGCGCGCTACAATGTGGCTGGTATTCCCTGAAAAATGCTCGCTAGCCAGTTCAAGTCCGTAATCTACGTCGTGCATCACGTTACGCTCAATCAAAATACGCGTTCCACCATCCACGTATATGCCGTCGGAATTCGCCTCGTTGCCGTAGGCCGGATTACCTCTAGACGTGATGTTAAAAACCAAGTTCTCGCTCACCACTCCATCGCGCGCTCGATCGACTTCTGGATTGGGCGCGGTGCGTTCAAAGCCGATCACGTCGATTCCGATGTTGTTGTTATCGTGCACGATATTCTTGGAAATTCGGAAACCAGCCACATTTCCATTGACCACAAGAGATTCGCTCGAACCTGTCTTGAGATGGTGAATTTCATTGCCCTCGATAACGAGATCGCTGACCGGCGTTTTAGGGTCTGTACCGTAGATGGCGATGCCAAAGCCGTTGGCGCCTTGTCCCGGCCGCAACTGGACTGCGGAATTCTGCTCTATGTGATGCACGTTGTTCTTCAGAATTTCGATGTGCGAACCCCTGCCAAATACCCGAATCCCGCCCGGAACGCTGCGGGAGTCATTCGTTCGATAATTGCAAATTTCGAAACCCTGAATCCGCACATAGAGCACGTCGCGCAATTCGATCATGCTTGTGTCACCCACAGGCAGCGTTAGGCACCCACCGTCAAGGACCGCTTGTTCGCCGGGCTGACTCCGAATCGTGATGAACCCCAGCTGCGCATCGCCGGAGACTTTGACGGTCAACCGCTGGCAGTACGTGCCACCCCGCACATAAACCGTGGATCCCGGCTTCGCAGTGTCGGCCGCGCGTTGGATTGTTCGAAACGGCCTTTCGATTGTCCCAGGATTCGCATCATCGCCACTCGTTGAAACATAAAGGTCCGAGCCGGCCTTCTTGGCAACGCACGCACAGAAGGGGATAGAAAACAAAAAGCCAGAGATCACCAGGCTATGTATAAGCTTCAAATTATTCCTCCAAGACACTGAGCTCCCGGCAATCCATTTTGTACCAACAATAGAGGCAGCGGGCGTTAAGTTTCGGCCGTTTCCCTTATTTGATGATGCCTCCAGACTGAACGGTTCGGCCGCGCGCGGCTATCCGTTTTTAGCTTTCAGAGTATAAGAGCACACTGTAGTGCTCGTGTTCACGTGCGCCTGTCCAGGAAGTGTGCGCGAAAGGAACCGTTTTCTCGTCATCCGCCCGGAATCGGTTGGAGGCGAGTCACAGACATGGGAGCAACTTCACAGGTTAGGCCCATCTCGCCTGATTCACGCATTGACGAGTACGCTGTTTCCCAGGACCTGAGGCTTGACAGACTAGATTTGTCTTCGTTGACTTGCCTCTTGTCGCAACCTAACATGTGCGGCAGATGTCAAGCGCCGACTCTCTAATCGGCCAGACCGTCTCGCACTACCGCATCCTCGTGCGGCTTGGGGGCGGCGGGATGGGTGTTGTCTACAAAGCTCAGGACGCTCGCCTTCACCGCTTCGTCGCCTTGAAATTTCTTCCTCTCGACGTCGCTCGCGATCCTCTGGCTCTGGCGCGCTTCCGGCGCGAGGCGCAAGCTGCCTCTGCCCTGAACCATCCCAACATTTGCACCATTCACGATATTGGCGAACACGCCGGCCAGGCCTTCATTGCCCTCGAATACCTCGAGGGCTCAACGCTCAAGCATCGCATCTCGGGCCGCCCCATCGAACTCGACACCATCCTTTCCCTCGGCATCGAAATCGCCGATGCCCTGGATGCCGCCCACTCCAAAGGCATCATTCATCGCGACATCAAGCCTGCCAACATCTTCGTCACCGAACGCGGCCACGCCAAAATCCTCGACTTCGGACTCGCCAAACTTTCTGCGCCCGCTTCTCCACCTCCTCTTTCTGCCTCGCCAGGCGCCACCATGGAAGATCCTTCCGAGCACCTCACCAGCCCTGGAGCCGCCCTCGGAACCGTCGCCTACATGTCCCCTGAGCAGACCCTTGGCAAGGAGTTGGACACGCGCACCGATCTTTTTTCCTTTGGAACCGTGCTCTACGAGATGGCCACCGGCCAATTGCCCTTTCGCGGTAATACCTCTGCCGCCATTTTCAGTTCCATTCTTCATCGTGCGCCGGTCGCGCCCGTCCGTCTGAACCCCGATCTTCCCCAGCGTTTGGAAGACACCATCAACAAAGCTTTGGAGAAAGACCGCAATCTCCGTTACCAGCACGCCTCCGAAATCCGTGCGGATTTGCAGCGTCTGAAGCGCGACACCGACTCCGAACGTTCAGGCATTGCCCATCCCCCGGACCAGGAGAATGGCGCTCTTGCCGCAACTCGGGACCACTTCCAGCCACCTCCGGCTCCTGAATCCTCTCCCAAGCAAATAACCAGCAGCACCGTCATCGCCCAGGCCGCGCAAAAACACAAACTGTGGCTCGCGCTCGCAGCGATTCTCCTCCTCGCAATCCTTGGCGCCGCTGGTTATGGCGTTTATTCCTGGATCGCTCGCAAATCACCCCTGCCCTTCGAAAACTTCGCCATTTCCCAGATCACCAACACCGGAAATTCTCAGCTGGCCGCCATTTCACCCGACGGAAAATATCTCCTCCGCACGGTTGACCAGCAAGGTAAGCAGAGCCTCTGGCTTCGCCATGTTCCGACCAACAGCGACACCCAGGTGTTGCCGCCCGCCGACGTCACCTTCGGCAGCATCGCCTTCTCTCCGGATGGCAGCTATATCTATTTCCGCAGAGCGGCCACTAGAACAAACAATGTCTTCGACCTCTTTCGTATCCCCGTTTTTGGTGGCACGCCACAGATGCTCGTTCACGATATTGACACTGATCCGGCCTTGTCCCCCGATGGCACTCATCTTGCCTTCGCACGCGAGAATGATCCAGAGGTCGGAAAGCTTCTGATTCTCACCTCCAACAGCGACGGGACCAATGAAAAGGTTCTCGTTCGTGGGACCGCCGTGCAGACCCCCAATGCTCTTTCCTGGTCCCGCGACGGCAAGGAGATCTTGACGGCTGTTAACGGGGTCAGTGATGCTCTCAGCGCGATTCAGGCCATAGAGATTTCTTCCGGAAAAACCCGTACGCTCACCGGATTTAGCGACTTTAACCTCCTTGCCATGACCGGATTGCACAGCCTGAATGGACTTGTCGCTACGTATCAATACGGCTTCGGTCCGCCTCCTCAACGCCTGCAGATCGGCTTCGTCTCCCCTGTCGACGGACAGCTCCATCCCATCACCAAAGATACCAACAGCTACGCAACTCTCACCGTCTCGGCCGATGGCACCACGCTGGCAAGCGTCCAGCAGAGGACCACCTCCACTCTCTTTGTGTTTCCGTCCGCGGGATTCACGGCTAACCCTCCCGATCCACCTCCCGCGCAGGATAAGGACGCCTACTTTTTCGGCTGGGCAAGCAACTCCGACATCTACTTTGATGGAAACTTACAACGAATGGCCCTGGACGGCGGCGAAAAGACAACCCTGCTCAACGATCCCAATGCCCGCATCTTCAAACCGACGAGCTGCGGAGCTGGCCGGTACATCGTCTTTTCCTGGTATCGACCCGGACCTGCGGGCAGGACAAGCATTTGGCGCATGGATCGCGACGGCTCCAACCTCAAACAGCTCACACCGGGTAAAGGGCAAGTCTCTCCCGAATGTTCAACAGACGGAAAATGGGTCTATTACCAAAGCTTTGCTGCGGACCTTCAAATCATGCGTGTTCCCATTGATGGTGGAGAGTCCCAACTTGTGCCTGGCGTTGCCGGCCCTGGCGTTTCCGTAGGTTCCATTGGTTTCAGCATCTCCCCGGATAGCAAGCAGGTCGCATTTCTTGTCCTCAGAGGCGGGCATACCGATCTAACGATTGGTCTTGTGGACCTGGATACGGGGCCACATCCGCAACGACGCTTGATCGATCCCGATCCTCGCATTTCGGGACTTCCACGATTTACTCCCGACGGGAAAGCGCTCGTCTACCCCATTCACGTCAACCAAACGGAAAACCTCTGGCTGCATCCTCTCAATGGTTCTCAGGGAAAGCAGATTAGCAACTTCAAGAACGATTACATTAAGGATTTCGCTTATTCACCGGATGGCAAACGGCTGGCCGTTTTTCGCGATCACCTCGAATCCGATGTAGTCCTCCTCCGCGACACCTCCGCCCACGCCCACTGACTCTTCTTCGACCGTGTAGGGATTGCGTCTGCCTACGGCTAAGAAAGAGTCTTAGCCGCGAATCCAAATCCTGCCAGGATTCTCGGATCCAGCCGAATCCGTCTTGGGAAATGCCGCGCCAACTGCCAATTTCCAGCCGGTTCTAACTCAACTCCCGATTTGCGAAACCGAAAAAGTGGTTTTGGTAATTCCACATGGACGGGAATGCGTTTACCAGATGGGACTTGAGCGGCATGCCCCCTAAGTGAGGGCTAATGAGGTCAGTGGACCCGGCTCATTTATTTCTGGATCTGCGAGCTACTAGACCCCAAACATTGGAAAGCGAGTTGATTGTGAAGGTACTCTGACCGACTTTCGTTGTCACATAGGCTGGATTGGTCGAATGTTCTTTGCGCTGTAGTTCTAATTCTTTTTACTGGGTGCCCGAGGTGCAAAGTAACCGCGACGCGCTTCCAACTTCAAATTGCCCTGGACCAACTTTACCTTCAAGGGGTGATAGGCCCCGTCTTGCTTCACGTTCTGCAGTGACATCTCAAGTAGGTATACATACTCGGGCACCACTGTCAGTGCTTGGAATCCCCCTTCCAGGTCGTTGCTGTTGTGAAAGTAGGTTCCGCCGGTTCCGTCCGCGAGTTCCGCCATCACGTCTTCGTTGAGCACCATGGAGTAGCCCCGATATTGCGAAGCAGTTCGCTCAGACATAGCAGAGCCTCTGCTTCGATCGCTGGCGTCTAGCGCCGTAGTGTACAACCCGCGCGCATCCACTGCGTTAATCGTCACATTGGACTGGGCCGCCAGATCCAGAATCTGCGATTTCATGGTCAAGGCGTCCGGGGTCATGGTCAGGAAGCCCGGCGAGACTAGGATCAGCGTACGCTGCCCTGGCATCGCGCCCATTTTTCGCACGATCTCACTCACTGTGCCAAGCGTCACACGGACGTCCCGATCGCCAGTCTGAAGAGATTCCGAGGCCGCATTGTCCACCAAAACCTTAGCAACATCACGCGGACAGTCACAGCAGACCAGGGTGTTTTCGACTGCCATGTCAACCGCCATGGGATCGCGTTTATTCTGGATGCGATCCGCTTCGTAATAGCCAATATCCGGGCACATTCTTCCAACTGGGCGAAGGAGACTCTGGGCCTTCAGCTTCATAATCGCGTCCTGCAACTTCGCGCGATCGCGTGTTAAGCCGCTGCTGGCACCCGATATGGACACGACGGCCGCCAGGTCCGAATCAGCCAGTGATCCAGCAACCATCTTGGTTGCTGCTTTTTGGATCTGCGCCAAATCCCCGGCGCTCAAGTGGAAATCGTCGAACAAGAACACAATGAAACGATCAGGCGTCATTGTGGAATGATCGGGCGCTGGTGCAATTGATTGGGCAGTGCCAGCGCTGCCTGGCGTGGGTCCAGCACCCGTCAGATGACTCCCATCCTTCACTCGTTTTTGAATGCTGAATCCAGAGATAGCTTGTGGTTTGTTCTTGTCGAAAATCTGGAAGTCTTCCTTTTTGAGGTCCCCAACCGCGCGGCCTTGTGAATCGCGGACCACCACAGGCACTAAGACCGCGTTCGCGTTGACTAGAATTTTCACGGCGCCGCCGGGAGCCGAGGGGTTTGTCTGTGCCTTTGCGAATTGCGAGCACAATGCAAGAGCTAGGCAAGCTAGCGCAACTGCAGAAAGGTGTCTTGCACTTGTGTTCATATAGTCCCGGAAATTTTACACAGCAGCGAATTGTTTGTCGATCAGCCGAAAGCAGGCCTTGGCTGTGTTTACATCGAACGTCCATTGCAATGTCGCGGGAGTCACCACGATCAAAGAGAAGGAGTATGTTTACTCTATTCACATCAAGGGTATGTAGTGACAGACGTCCCGGCCCGCAGCGGGCCGTGTCGCGTCAACTCCCGGTATGTAGCGTACACGGAAAAGTGGTTTCGGACCGATTTCACATCTAGGAGAACTAGCGTTAATCGGGACTTGTGGGTGCAAGTGGCATCGACTTTCCCTTGTATGCATTCGTGAAGCGCACTCGGATGAGCCAGAAAATCAGCAAAATCAGCGGAAGGATGGTGAGAACCAAATACAAGGTTGTGTTGAATAAAGCCGGGGATAGATGTTTTCCGAGCCCCACTGTCGAAAGCAATCTCAGTGGGCGGTTTGACCCTCCGAAGAAAAAAGACCCTGCTGCAATAAACAGCCCAAAGCACATACGCCAGAGATGCCGCGCGATACGCTTTGCTCCAAAAACGCCGCCACGCACCAGCATGCGAACGTCCCCCGCCGCTGCAAGCAGACACACCGAACCCATGAAAAGGATCATTCCAACAGGAACTCCGTTTTGGGAGCTCGCTCCGCTACGCACGACTTTAAGACCATTCATCCACATGAGGATGCCAATCGCCAAGGGAATCAGTAGCGCAACCCAATCAAAACGGCTCGTTTCCCCGTCTCTGCGCCTGGCGGTCAGCCAGGCCGTTCCGATCAGATAAAAGGTTAGAATCCCGCCGCCAATGTTATTGGGTTGATTCCTCACGATTGCCAGGTACGCCGCGAAGGCACCCATGGTGAGCATGGACGCGACAAAGACCTTCCCCGCCAGCACATGCCGGGGGGATCCTTTGCGGAAACACATTGCCGCGGTCCCGGACAGCAACCCCAGGCTCCCAGCGCAAATATGCACAAGCAGTGTGGGCGGGTAGGACATAAGCTCTTCTTGGAGATATATACGTGGACGGCTGCCCCAGTGTTTCACCGGAGAACATTGGCTCCTACTCCTAGGGCAAGAGTCAGCAGGTCTGGGTCAACTCCCGATTAGTCGCGAACCGGACATGTTCGTTCCAGTACCAACTTGGACGGCGTTAATCAGGACCTGTCGATAATCTATTGCCGAAAATTTCGCAGGTTGCAAACGGCACGCGCCCTCAATATCCCCCTTGGTGAGCGTACCGGACAGTGGTGGAACCTCGAATCGGCAGGATGCGTGTCGCTGCTAGGGCGAAGCTGAAGGATCTCCGCCAGCTGCTAGGGGGCGATGTTACGGTCGCCAGGGCGGCACTATTGAGGCACGTTGAGAAAATCACGCTCAAGCCGGACGGGAAAGCTATCGTTGCAACGGGGAATTGGAATTTACTCGGGGAAGGTACCCTGGGATGGTGCCGGGGGCCAGAATCGAACTGGCTACGCCCGCCTTTTCAGGGCGGCGCTCTACCAATGAGCTACCCCGGCATACAACTTTAGTAGTTTAGAGGCCGCACTCCACGGTGTCAATTCGCCGCACTACGATCTGTTTGCGGCAATGTGCTGTTTTGCTGCGTATGCGTCTTTACTTTCGCAGAACATGCCTGGCGAAAAGCCATTTGCCTCGCCCTGTGATTGTGATGCACTAGCAACAAATGACAAGCGCACATGCAAATCCCACGGATCTGATTCCAGAGTTGAATTCACTCGCCGCGACCGCCGGCTCTGCCGAGGCGCTGATGAAGGGCATTGTTTCTACGCTTCATGGAAAGCTCACGCGCTACAACTGGGTTGGCTTCTACATGCTGGAGAAGGAAGCGGATCGCGACATGTTGGTCCTCGGCCCTTTTCAGGGCACCATGACGCCGCACACGCGCATCCCGCTGAATCAGGGCATCTGCGGCGCGGCCGCTTCGACCGGCAAAACCGTTGTGGTTGACGATGTTGCTGCTGACCCGCGCTATCTGGCCTGCTCGCTCGAAACCAAATCGGAAATTGTCGTACCCGTATTCGTGCGCGGTAAAGTTGCCGGCGAACTCGACATCGATTCCCACTTCCTCGCTGCCTTTGGCCCTGATGACCGCAAGCTGTGCGAACACGCCGCCGCCCTCCTCGGCAAATTCCTTGAGAAACATTCCTGATCAAATTGTCGATGATGAGTTGTTGCGAGGACGACAAAGTCGTTCTGGTCGATTGCCTTACTTAAAACTTAGAACTGAGAGCTTATAACTCTTCTCACGGCACCGCCGCCGTAATTGGCTCGGAATACGTACTCTCAAGCCCCAGCGTATCCACCGCCGTCACGACATACTTGTAAGTTGTCCCCGCCGCCACCGTCGCGTCGGTAAACTTTAAGCCAGTTACCAGCGCTGAGTCCAGTTTGCCGTAAGAGCCCGCCTCGGTAGCCCGGTACACGTTATATCCCACGATTCCCGCCGACGTACTCGCGGCCCAGCTCAGCTCCACCGAATGTGTGGTTGGCGCAATGCCGTCGCCACCCACAGAGATGGTCGCCGGCGAATTCGTGGCATTGCTGGTCACCTCGACGCTGCCGGCGACTGCGCCGGCAGTCTTCGGCGCGAAGGTTACATTGAATGTCGTGGTCTGCCCCGGGGCGATCAACGTTCCGCTGAGCGCGCTGGTGGTGATTCCGGCTCCGCTGATGGTCGCTCCGGAGAGCGTCACGCTGGAATTGCCGGTATTCCTCAACGTCACGGGCAATGTGTTGGTGTGGCCGAGATTCTCGTTACCAAAACTGAGGCTGGTCGGCGCGGCCGCAATGGTTCGTGTATCGGCGACGCCCGTTCCGCTGACCGTCATGGTTAGCGTTTTGTTGGTCGCATTGCTGGCAACGGACACAGTCCCGGCCACATAGCCCGATACAGTTGGGTCAAATGTCACCGTCGCGTTCGCCGTCTTGCCGCCGGCCAGGACCAGGGGCGTTGTGAGCCCGTGCAGCGCGAACCCTTTTCCGGCCACGCTGATACTGGAAATCGTCACGGTGACACCGCCCTCATTCGTCAACTGGACGGTTTGCGAGTTCGTTGTACCCAGCGGCACGCTGCCAAAGCTGGCGCTCGAAGGCGTGGCTTGCAACGCAGGGGCAAGTCCCGTGCCGGTCATTGCGAGATTTACCGGGCTATTTGAGGCGTTGCTGGTCAGGGCCATGTATCCCGAGAACGCCCCGGATGCTTCCGGAGCGAACTTCGCTGTGACGGTTATGGACGTTGCCGGCTGGATGGTCTTGGGCACGGTAAGCCCGCTCACGCTGAACGCGCTCCCCGACATGCTTTCTTTGGTTATCGTGAGTGCGGTACGACCGTCGTTCCAGATGGTTATGGAAAGTGTTTTGCTGCTGCCTTCATTCACGCTTCCGAAGCTCGCCGAAGTCGGGCTGAATACCACTAATCCCTGCGCCGCCGTCCGGTTGGCGGTCAGCAAGATCCCTGGCAGGGTTGCCAACACCATCAACAATCGGACAAAGCGCCCGCCAACCATATTCAATTTTTCTTGGGATTCTGTGATTGGCCCGTGGTTCGTCATCGCGCCTACAGCCTAAGCGGCGTCCGCGTTGGCCATCTACTGCTCCGAAGAGAAGATAGCGTACAGGCAAATTGCCATGACCCGGGGGCAGGACAGGTCCAAGTGTTTCTCCTGTACTCTGGGACAGGTAAACCAAAGAAGTAACTAATGAATGATTTAATATGCGGTGTAAGGCGCTTCGCACCGGCGGGCCTGCGTGGGTTTTGGTCCTTCACCAGCCGGAAGAGAAGAGTCGCGCTGCCGCCACGATGCTGCATTTCTGGTATTTTGCATACGCGGCAGCTGCGCGTTCTCGCGTGCTCGACGCCGATTCCCCGGCGATCCAGCCGTCCACCGCGGCCTTCAGTGTGTAGGCCTCCGGCGCCATCAATCCTGTTGTCCACAGCAGAGGCTGAGCGCCGGTGCTTTTCAGTCCGTTGGCGAAGAACATCTTGCTGGCGCAGGCCAATACGATGGCCTCGCGATGAGCGTTACCATTACCCTGGAACCTGTTCTCGATGGTGAAGTCCATCAATCCATCGTGGCCCACGTACACGCTCAGCGCAGCCGCAACAGGAGCATTTTTCTTGGGGTCTGCCGAATGCGCGCCATCAGGTATTTCCTCGGTTAGCAACCCAGCGGCGGAGCGGTAGAAGTCCGTGATTGCTTGTTTGATCTCGCGCCCGCGATACGCGTCGGCGATCAGGTAGGTACCGCTGGCGCCATGCACGAACACACTTCGTTCCAGAACATAGGATTTTGGATTTTCTATGGTGGCGACCTCACGCCACTCAGCGCTCCTCTTGAAGTAGGTCCGGACGCCGAAGGCCGCGCCCCAATACAGATTTTTCGCCGAATCGTCGCCGTTCCCCAAGACCGCTGGCACTGGCACAATCCCCTGGTGCACGTTGTCTGCGAGGGCAACAAATACATGAATCATCCGGGGTGCCGGTTGAGCAGCGGCAATCCGAACGCCAAACAACATTAATCCGCAAGCAATACTGGTCAGGATGTACCGCAAAGTTTCACCGGCAGACTTCGCAAACTTTCTTGAACTCTGGCCAGCTGCTGATTCTGACAGTTCCGTGTTTCCTGATTACTGATCTCTGATCGCTGATATCAGTCCCGCTTTGCAACCAACCCTCGATACCCGTTCACTGTTCGGTGTCATCAAACTCCTTCATCCAGTTCCGGCCCTTCAGCACCTCTCGCGGACGCGTCCCGTCCGGTGGGCCCACGATGCCATCTTTCTCCATCAAGTCGATCAGGTGTGCCGCGCGCCCGTATCCGATGCGCAAACGCCGCTGCAGTGTTGATGTGGATGCACGTCCCATCTCGCAGCACACGCGCACCGCATCCTGGTACAAATCATCATCCACGCCTTCGCCGCTTCCTTCGCCATCACCGCCAGACTCACCGCTCTCCGCGTTCTTGCCGTCCTCCTCCTTGGGCGGTTCCAGAAGTTGCTCGTTATACTTGGCCTGAGCCTGCGCCCTCCAGAAGTCGCACACCGCGCTGATCTCATCTTCACCTACCAGCGGCCCGTGAATGCGGTGCAGACGTGCCGAACCGGCCGGCAAGTACAACATGTCGCCTTTGCCGAGCAGCGATTCGGAGCCGTTCGCGTCCAGAATCGTGCGTGAGTCCACCTTGCTGGCCACCCGGAACGAAATGCGGGCAGGAAAGTTGGCCTTGATCAATCCGGTAATGACGTCCACCGACGGCCGCTGCGTCGCCAATATCAGGTGAATTCCCACCGCGCGCGCCATCTGCGCCAGTCGCGTGATGGACTCTTCCACGTTGTTGGTGTCCACCATCATCAAGTCCGCCAACTCGTCGATCACGATGATCAGATACGGCAGCGGCTTGTGTTCGCTCTCTTCCACATTGTCGAACAGCGAAAGCGATTGCTGCTTCTGGAACGTGCGGTTGTACTGGTCGATGTTGCGCACGCCGCGTTGCGCCAGCAATTTCAGACGGTTTTCCATTTCCCGCGTGGCATTTCGCAACACGTTCGACGCGACCTTCGGGTCCGTCACCACTGGAGCCAGCAAGTGTGGGATTCCGCCATATAAGCTCAACTCCAGCCGCTTCGGATCCACCAGCACCATCTTCACTTCGTCGGGCGTCGCCTTGTACAGAATCGACATCATCAACGAATTGATGAACACGCTCTTGCCCGTGCCGGTCGACCCGGCGATCAGCAAGTGCGGCATCGACGATAAATCCGTTACGCGGATTCGTCCGTGCAAATCGCGTCCCATCGCCAGCGTCAGCTTGCTCGGCGAATTGGAAAATTCCGTCGCCTCGATAATCTCGCGCAACGAAATGGTTTGCCGCCGGTCATTTGGCACTTCAATGCCAATGGTCGATTTCCCTGGGATCCTCTCAATCAGGATCGATTCGGCCTGCAGCGCCAGGCACAAATCCTCTGTTAACCCAATGATGCGGCTGTACTTGATGCCCGCTTCCGGCTTGAACTCAAACGTCGTCACCACCGGGCCAGGATTGATTTGCGTTACACGGCCTTCCACTTCGAATTCGTGGCACTTCGCTTCAATTGCGCGCGCCCGCAGCTTCAGTTCGTCTTCGTCCAGTTTCTGTGTGCCTTCACCCGATCGCAGCAAGTCCACACCAGGCAGTCGGTAATTCGTATTACTTTTGGCGATCTTCGGCTCCGCCTTCTTCGCCTTCTCCGGCTTTTCCCCATTCAGAAGCAGGATCGGGGCCTTGTGCCCGGTTTCTTCTTCCTCGTCTTTTTCCTCTGCGGCCTTCCTGTTCTTGAACACATCACTGGAATCGTGCAACTGAATCGTCTTCGGCTCTTCCGCGGCTTCCGGCTTTCCCACAATCTGAGGTGTAACCGGTTTTCTTCCCGCCGTGCGCCGTTCTTCTACCTCGCGCCGCATCCTGTCCTGTTCGCGTTGCTCCCGCCAGTCATGCCAACGCGCCTGGGCGCGCCGTAGCAGTCCCAGTTTTTCCATTTTTCCCAGCGGGCCGTTATGACTGCTGGCCCACGCATGCGCACCGCTGAACGAAAAACTTGTGGTCAGGAACAGGGCTACGATCAGGATCGCCACCGCCACCAGCACCGCTCCCCAAAAGTTGAATCCGGACTGCAGCCCGTGCGACACCACCGTACCCAGCAGTCCGCCCGCCGGCACCGCTCCTCGCACTTCCGGAAAATGGCTGAGCGACAGAAGGGAAGGGAGCGACATGAGCAGCAACACATATCCCGTTATCGTGGCCCATTGCGAATCAATTGTGCGGCTGCGGATCCACTTCCATCCCAGGATGCCGAGCGCCACGGGCAGCAAAAACGCCGCAAATCCAAACACCTGGAACAGCAGGTCCGACGTGTAGGCACCCGCCGGCCCGATCCAATTTCTGGCAGGGTGGTCGTCGACCGCGGGTCCGCTGACGTTAAACGCCGCGTCTCTTGGGGAATAGGAAATCAAGGCCAGCCCCATCAGGACTGCCAATGTGATGCACAGGAAGCCAATCAGCTCATTGAGCCGCTTATTTTCGGTAGGCGTCAGGAAGCGCACGTAAATCTCCTCAGCTTTTTGGGGAAGGCTGAGTGCCGCAAGGGCCCGGCGCTGTGGCGCCCCTGTGGAGGAACGTCAAAATCATACCATTCGCCCCACCCTACACAAGCCCCTCTTCTCATTTGTTTCCATCTTAGAAGCGCGGCGGCTCGCCGTCGCTTTGACCGACGCCTAGCTTCCAGGAACCCTGCTTTCGAGGTTACATCAAGCCGTCTGTGCTCAGCCGAGTGATGCCATCATCCTTCTTGGGTTCCTCTGTGCGCTCTGTGTCCTCTGTGGTAGATGCATTGCCTAACCGAATGCCCGCGCGCGATTTTCTGAAAACTTACAACTTAAAACTGTAAACTTCTCTATCCGAATCGTCCCGCGAAATAAAGCACCAGGATCCCCAGCACAATTCGATACACCGCAAACGGTCCAAAACCGCGCTTCCTTACATACGCCATGAACCATGCCACAGTTCCATACGCCACGATAAACGACACCACAAATCCGATCGCCAGCACGATCCATCCGTGCGCGTCGATACCCGCCACACCGATCGGGTTAGCATTCTTTCCCACTAGCGACTTCAGCAAATCGTACGCCGTGGCTACCACCATCGTTGGAATCGAAAGAAAAAACGAAAACTCCAGCGCCGAAGACCGCGACATGCCCGCCAACTGTCCCGCGGCGATGGTTGACATGGACCGCGAAGTGCCCGGAAACACCGCCGACAGTATCTGGCATGCTCCGATCCACACTGCCTGGCCCAAGCTCATATCTTCCATGTGCCACGTGTGGATCAGTCCGGTTTTCGACCCTTCACCCGCCGCCTCGGCCTTGCTGTTCCGCGCATCGATGAACCACATCACGATTCCGCCAATCAACAGCGCGCAACCCATGATGTAGAGGCTTTCCAGATGTTTGCCGATAATTTTGGTCATCAAGAACGCCGGAATTGCCGTCACCACGAAGGCAATCAGTACCAGGCTGAGCGGATGCGTCAGCACGGTCCGATCGCCGCGCCCTCCTTGTGGAAATGTCGACAGAAACTTGGCGATGCGGTGGCGAAAATAAATCGGCAACGTCAAAATCGCCCCCAACTGAATCACGATCGTGTACATTTTCCAGTAGCCGCTTGCCAGATCGATGTGCAGCAACGCTTCCGCGATCCGCAAATGCGCGGTCGAACTGACCGGCAAAAACTCCGTCAACCCCTCGACAATCCCCAAAATCACAGACAGCACGTAGTCATTCACTCTTCCGCTCCTGATGCCGCCACCGCAAATTGCTAGGGCGCTCTTGGTTTTCTTCTGGGTGCCGCACCCCGTGCCCTTAGATTCGAAGGGCAGTCGTTAGAGGCGCGGGTATAGGTTCAACTGCAGTCAAAATACAATCGCTGGCCCACACAAACCGTGTCTTCCACCTGATGTGCGTGAGGATAACCGTGCTTCACGCTTTCTGCGGAAGTTGAGTTCTGTTGCTTCCTGATCCCTGATTGCTGATAGCGAATATCTTTTCAAGTCGCCAACTTCTTCCTCATCTCATACGCATCAATTTTACCGAGATAATAGCGTTTCACCACTGCTTCGCTACGATATCCATGATGGGTCCAGAACGCAATGCCGGTTTCATTGTCCACTGCCGTTTCCAGCAGCACCGACTGGATGCCATGAAACGCGAAGTGTTCCTCCATCTCGCGCAGCAGGGCGGAGCCGACTCCCAGTTTGCGGTGCGATTCCGCTACATCCAGTGTGATGATGTGTGCCAGCGGCGGATTGGTCTCCGCCAGCAGGAATCCGACGATCTTCTTTTCCTCTTCCGCCACCAGACAGTCCGCCGTCGCCAGATTCACAAAATATTGCATCGACCATTTGCTATAGGAAATCCCAGGCGGAAAACATGCCTGGTCCAATTTATGAATTGCCTGGAAATCGCGAGCGTCGTACGCCCGTATCTTGAACGCCATAGGAAAGTTGGGTCGATAGCGAGCAGCCGCCAGCCTACAGCCTACAGCCGCCAGTGAATCAGAGACAGCCCGCCTTCACAGATCGATTGGCGGCGTGTGAGCATGCATGGTTCGCTGAAACTGTTACAACTTCACGGTAACCGTCTTCACCTCAGTGTAGTTCGCCAAGCCATACTCGCCGAGTTCGCGTCCAATCCCCGACTGCTTGAACCCGCCAAACGGAGCCGCCGCGTCGAACACGTCGTAGCAATTCACCCACACCGTTCCGGCTCGTACCCCGTCGGCTATCGCATGCGCCTTCGTGATGTCCGTTGTCCAAACCGCTGCCGCCAACCCATACAGCGACTTGTTCGCGCGTTCCACCACTTCGTCAATATCCTTGAACTTCAGGATGGACATAACCGGCCCGAAAATTTCTTCTTGCGCAATCTTCATGTCGTCGTGAACATCGGCGAACACCGTAGGCTCGATAAAGTACCCCTTGTCGCCCACACGTCCACCGCCGGCCATCAGTTTGGCCTTTTCCTTTTTGCCGATGTCGATGTAACTCATCACCTTGTTGAATTGGTCCTGGTCGACTTGCGGGCCCTGTTCCGTATTCTTGTCGAATGGATTGCCCACCGTGCGTTTTTTCGCCCGCTCCACGCTTTTCTCCACGAACTCGTCGTAGGCTTTCTCCTCCACGTACAGCCGCGAGCCCGCGCAGCAGCATTGCCCCTGATTGAAGAACAGCGCGAAGTGCGCCCCTTCAATCGCCTGGTCCATGTTCGCATCCGCAAACACGATGTTGGGGCTCTTTCCGCCCAGTTCCAGCGTCACGCGCTTCAAGTTCGATTCTGCCGCGTCCTTCATGATCAAGTGGCCCACTTCCGTTGATCCCGTGAACGCCACCTTATCCACATCCATGTGCCGGGAAATTGCCGCTCCGGCGGTTGGTCCGTAGCCTGGCAGAATGTTTACCACTCCTTCCGGGAAGCCCGCCTCCAGAATCAGCTCGCCCACGCGCAACGCCGAAAGTGGCGTCTGCTCTGCCGGCTTTAACACTGCGGTACAACCCGACGCCAGCGCCGGTCCCAGTTTCCACGCCTGCATCAGGAGCGGAAAATTCCATGGAATAATCTGCCCCACCACCCCTACCGGCTCGTGCTTGGTATAGGTGAAATATCTGCCTTGTACCGGGATAGTCTTCCCCTGAATTTTGTCCGCCCATCCCGCGTAGTACCGGTAACACGCAATCGTCAACGGCAAATCCGCACCCAGCGCGACGTGATAGGGCTTGCCGTTATCCAGCGCTTCCAGTTGCGCCAACTCCTCCGCGTGTTTCTCGATTAAATCCGCGAGTTTGTTCATCAGCAGTCCGCGTTGCGCAGACGTCATCTTCTTCCGCCACGGCCCCTTGTCGAACGCCGCCCTTGCTGCCGCCACCGCCTTGTCCACATCCGCGGCATCCGCCTCTGCCACTTGCGTAATCACTTCGCCGGTTGACGGATTAATCGTCGGGAAGGTTTTCCCCGAAGCCGCATCCACCCATTTGCCATTGATCAACAATTTGTTTGCGCTAATTTTCACGCTAGGTTCAATCGCACTTGTCGCGGTAGCCATGATTTCCTCCTCAATGGATTGGGCAAGGCTACACCTGTGCGCCTTCGGAATCAAGAAACCGATTCTACCGATGGGTTTTTTCGAAACTGAACAAGGAGGGACGGGCGTGCCGGAAGGTGCCAGCATGTGCCATCGCGGTTTGATTCTTGATCCGGGCTGGCGCGACGCCAGTCACTTAATGGGCTGCGCCGGGTTAGTTCACTCTAAGGCGTTGGCTTGGTAGGAGTTCAGTTGGTATCCGTGCGAGCGAATGGCTTCGACAGCCTGGCTGCGGCTTTCGGCGTCAACCTGTTTCATGATGCGGCGCACATGATTTTTGACCGTGTACTCGGAGATGTTCAACTGTGCCGCTATCTCCTTGTTCGTCAGGCCTCTTGCCACCAGGCCAACCAGGTGCTGCTGCCGAAGCGTCAGGTCGGGTCGCTTGGTTGTTGGTCGGCCGGGCCCGCCTTTGGCGGCTTGATGGATGTGCTGGAACAGATGTCCACATAGTTCGGCCGGACAAACCGCTGCTCCGCCGAACGTGGCCCGCACAGCCGCGACAACATCGCAGACCGAGGCATCCTTCAGCAGAAAGCCGGTTACACCGCCACGCACCGCTGCGAGGAATTGCTCGGGGTTGTTGCTCATGCCGATCAGCAGGAATTTGGGTTCAGAGGAATTGCCAGGCTTACTTCGCAGATTGATAGGCAGCCATCTCGCATGCAGAAAATCCAGAACAATCACATCGCATTCGGACTCCGAAACCGTTCCTAGCGACGATTCCTCGCTTCCGTGGCTTCCCGCCACCAGGAACTCCGCGCGTTTACGGAAGATTCGGCCGAGCGCTTCGCGCAGCAAACGATTTTCAATCAGCAGCAGGACCCTGATGAGCGATTCCGTGCCAGTTTCCCTCACGTCTTGTGTGATCCTTTCTGTGCCAGGTACAGCTACCTTGCATAACTCCATTTCGATAGTTAACAAGCTATCAGGCCCGCAAATTCACACAAGCGACAGGCTACGACACAGCTAAACTTCCATTCTTTGTCGTTCATTGACGCCTGGTTCCCGTAGAATACGACCACCATACTCCGGCGGTACACAATATACAACTACCCTAAAAGGATACCTGCTCCGGGTCCGGTGCCATCGCCTATATTCTTTCTCTACAATTCTAAGAAGTGTAGTCTCACGCAGCGTCTCGCCCAATCCGGTAACATCTTCTTTCGTCTTCGCGCTACAATGCCTCGCATGAAGCCCTTTTTGAATATCGTTCTTGCATCTTTCTTCGTGTGCGCTCCCATCGCTTCCTCACAAACCGCCGACCCCCTCGCTCCCACCGCCACAACAAAATCGGCCGCCGAAATCGACCGCGAGTGGCAACGTTCCGTCTCAAAATACGACGCGCCGCGCGCCGCCATCCTGCACGCTGTCGACCAGGAAATCGCCTCCGGCCCCTATGCCGCCGACTGGGAAACTCTTCGCCGCTGGGACATGCCTCAGTGGTACAAAGACGCGAAATTCGGCATTTTTATTCACTGGGGCGTCTATTCCGTGCCCGGCGCGGAAAACGAATGGTATCCCCGCAACATGTACCAGCAGAAAGATCCCGCCTACCAATACCACCTGAAGCATTACGGCTCGCAAGACAAGTTCGGCTACAAAGATCTAATTCCTCTTTTTACCGCTTCCAAGTGGGATCCAAACGACTGGGCCAAGCTCTTCAAGGATGCCGGCGCGCGCTACGTGATTCCCGTCGCCGAGCATCACGACGGGTTCGCCATGTACGATTCCGGCATTTCCGATTGGACGGCGGCGAAAATGGGTCCCAAGCGCGATACTACCGGCGAACTCGCCGCTGCCGTTCGCGCCCAAGGCCTGCACTTCGGCGCTTCGCTGCATCGCGCCGAACACAATTTCTTTTTTGACGGCGGCCGCACGTTTCGCTCCGACGTCAACGACCCGCAATTTGCTTCTCTCTACGGTCCCGCGCACGCCTGGCTTCAGGACAAACCCGACGTGCTGATGAACGATTGGACGTATGTCAGCCCTGAATTCGCGAGCGACTGGCTGGCTCGCGCCGCGGAAATCGTCCAGAAGTACAAACCCGA
The DNA here is from genome assembly GCA_963826335.1 of Candidatus Acidiferrales bacterium. Taxonomy (GTDB): domain Bacteria; phylum Acidobacteriota; class Terriglobia; order Acidiferrales; family UBA7541; genus Acidiferrum. Next base: position 35,445 of record CAWGXB010000018.1, read on the forward strand.
AGTCATGTATTTCGATTGGTGGATCGGGCAGCCGAATTACCGGCCTAACGTCACAAAATTCGCCGCCTTTTACTACAATTTCGACGCGCAAAACAAGATCCCCGGGGTCATCGATTTCAAGGATTACTCCCTGAATTGGCGCGCCGGCGCTCGCGATTTCGAACGTGGCCTTCGCGAAGGCATCGAAGCAGATCACTGGCAGACCGACACTTCCATCAGCAATCTTTCGTGGGGATACATCGAACACGATGAACTCAAGACGTCCGACTTCCTCGTGCACCAGCTCATCGACATCGTCAGCAAAAATGGCAACCTGCTTCTGAATATCGGCCCGCGTCCCGATGGTACCATTCCCGACGAAGTGCGCTCCACGCTTCTTCAGATCGGCGCATGGCTCAAGCAAAATGGCGACGCCATCTACGACACCACGCCGTGGAAGGTTTACGGTGAAGGACCCACAAAAGTGAAGCCCGGCTTCGGCAATGACAAGGAAACCAAGCCTTACACCTCGGAAGATTTTCGCTTCACTCAGAAGGGAACTACGATTTACGCTATCGCTATGGCTTGGCCCGCCGACGGCCACTTCGTCATACACTCCCTCGGCCACGCTCAAGAAGCCAAAGGCCTCTCCATCAGCAATGTCGAACTTCTGGGCTCTACCGCTAAGGTCGACTTCCACCAAACTACCGAGGCCCTGGACATTCGCGTCCCTGCGTCCACGGCGCCACCCGGCAAATTCGCCTTCACGTTCCGCCTATCCACCGCGCCTTAATCTATATGAGGAGGCCTATCGATCGCTGAACTTGAGGGTGCCCCTCGCCGTTTTTGCATGTGGGTCTTGGTTTGACTTAAAACTTATAACTGACGACTTATGACTGGTTTCTCACGCCTCGACGCGTTTCTCCACCACGACTCGTCGCGTCACCACCGCGGCTACCAACAAACCAATCCCTAACAATATCGCTGCCAGATAATACGGCGCGCCCGGTAAATGCACTCTTGCCGTCGGCGAAATCGCGGCCGCGAAAACCTGCGTAAACAAAAGTGGTCCGGCCATTCCCGTCAGCGCTCGCAGCGAGTTGATCGCCCCTTGCAACTTTCCCTGCGAGGTTGGATCCACCCTTTGCGACATCAGCGACTGCATCGCCGGACCCGCCACTCCCCACAACGCAATGAACGGAATCGCCGCCAGCATTCCCCATCCGCGTGTTGCCAATCCAAATCCCAGGAATCCCAGGAATCCGAAAAATAATCCGGACGTCAGCCCAAATCGTTCTCCCACCTTTTTGATGTACGGGCCAACCAGAGCACCGGACACAATTGCCGCGCACAGCCCGACCACGGTCAACGAAATCCCCACATCACTGGTGTTCCATGCATAGCGATATTCGGTGTACAGCACAAATACACTTTGCAGTGCCTGGTGCGCCAAATAATACAGCAGCGCCACAATCGACAGCGTCGCCAGTTCGGGATGCGAGCGCAGCAGCGTCAACGAACCCAGCGGGTTCGCCATATGCCACGCCGATGTCGCCCGCTTTTCTTTCGGCAACGATTCCGGGAGCACAAACAGCCCATACAGAAAATTCGCCAGGCTCAATATGGCCGCCGCCCCGAACGGCGCGCGCAGATTATAGTGTCCAAGCAACCCACCCACCGCTGGTCCCACCACAAATCCCACGCCGAACGCCGCTCCCAGCATCCCGAACTTCTTTGCGCGTTCCCCGGGCTCGGTGATATCCGTGATGTAGGCGAACGCCGTCGACACGTTCGACGCAGTAATCCCCGAGATCAGTCGCCCAACAAAGAGCCAGCGCAGGCTCGGCGCCAGCGCCATGAAAATGTAATCCAGGCCCAGCCCCAGGCAAGAAATCAGAATCACGGGTCGTCGCCCGAACCGGTCGCTCCACGCCCCCAGCACCGGCAAAAACAGAAACTGCATCAGGTTCCACGCAAAGCCGAAATATCCGGTGATGTCCGCGGCGCGCGACATGTTGCCGCCTTCGAACTGGATAATCAGATTCGGCAGTACGGGCGCGATGATTCCAAACGCCAGAAAGTCCAGCGTTACCGTTACGATGATGAACGTCAGCGCCGCGTGCGATGTCGCTTTATGTGCTGGTGCTCCGGCCGACGAAGCCAATGCGCTCTCCTAATCCACTGGAATTGTAACGGGGATTCCCGCGCCTTGCCATCGGTCGATATCCCGGGTCTCTGCCTGCTTCCGGAATTATCAGAGGGAAGGGAATCACCGTATTGTATTTAATTTCCCACCCGACTTTGGCCAGTCCCAGAATTGAGGAAGCTAGTGGGTGGCGGCGTAATTACCTTTTTAGCGAGCGCCCGCCGTCAACGCGTTCCAGGCTGCGAGAGAGTCCATATAGTCTCTCCAGTGCGCAATTTTTCTGTTTTCGATCTTTATGATTGAACAAAACCGGTTGTTGTACTTCACGCCTGTCGCCAATATGGTCCCGTGGACTTCATATTCGATGACCACGACACGGCCACTGTCCGCCTTGTGAGTGATCAACTGATCGGCGGATTGCAGCTCGATGTTGTTGCAATAGCTTTTGAATCGCGCCATCAGGTCGGCGCGTCCTTGGATAACGCGAGGCCAGCCGGGAAAGTCGTACAGAACCTTGTAGATCACGTCGTCCGCCACGATATCGAAGAAGTGCTCGCCATCAACAAGGTCGCCTAGCGCCCCTCGAACCAGGTCGAAGTAAGGTTTTGCGGGCTCGTAGCCAGGGTATTTCGTACTCGGCATGCGTGACTCTCCATACGCTCCGCAAAATTGCTCTCAATGGAAGCACTACATTTATATCGAATATATCGAACGCTGGTATTCGAACAAAGCGAGTTTCTCCCGGCAAGCCACTAAATTCGGAACAAATTGCCATGTACATTCCCGGCCAGTGTGACATCGTCATTGGTAGCCGCGGGCTAGATTATCCCGCGATCCTCTTCACTTCACTCACCAGATCCGTCATTGCCTGGTCAAAGTTCTTGCCCACCGCGGTGCCCGGTTGCACATGCTCGATGAATCCCCAAAGGACAGTGTGTGTCTTTGGGTCTTGGATTTCCAATCGAAGCTGAGGATCCAGCGTCGAACCACCTCCGCCATTCATAATGACCACACCTCCGACGGGCGCGACGAATCGTACTTCAAAAACCAAGTCTGCTTCCGCAGGTGTCAGCACCAGTTCGTATCGCGCTTGCCCTGCCGCCGCTATGGGAATAAGAGCCAATGCCATTGCCAGAATTGCGATGGGAACGACGGTGCGCATGTGGGTGTGCTCCTAACGATACGACGTGGGAATCCAGCCCTGAGGTACAAATGTGATCCAGGTCACCAGCCCGGCGCACGGCAAACGGTAGCGACCGGTGCGTACCAAGCCTCCCTTCGTAAACTCTGTAAAGATTGCTAGAATCACGGGTATGGTTGCCACGCCCGTCACCCTGGAGACAATTCCTTCCATTGACCCTGCCACTGGCCAGGTGACAGCGAGCTTTGAGCGCACGCCGCCGCGCGCTGTGCCGCAACTAATGGCCAAGGCACGCGCTGCCCAGGCGATTTGGTGGCGACGCCCGATTGAAGAGCGTTGCGCCATGATCGGCGTGCTGCAAAAAAAGATTCTTGAGGCCCGCGACATTCTGGCGGATGTGGTGGTGCGAGAATCGGGTAAACCTCGCGTCGAGGCTCTCTTTGCGGATGTATTCGTCTCGCTGGACACCGCGGAGCATTTCGCGAAGCGCGGCACCGACGAACTGCGATCAGAGTCTGTGCGCCATCACAGCACAGCGGCCAAGGCAAAATCCGGCAGGGTGTATTACGAGCCGCTGGGCGTGCTCGGCATCATCAGTTCCTGGAATTATCCACTGGCTATTCCGTTCAGCCAGATCATCGCGGCGGTGGCGGCGGGAAACGCGGTGCTTTGCAAGACCAGCGACTTCACGCCGGAGTGCGGCGCGCAGATTGAAAAACTGTTCCGTGACGCGGGCTTTCCGGCCGACCTGGTCACCATGCTGCAAGGCGGCGGAGAAGTCGGCCAGGCCCTGATCGAGGCTCGCCCTGACAAAATATTTTTCACCGGCAGCGTGTATACCGGCAAGCACGTGGCCGAAGCGTGCGCGCGCTCTCTGATTCCCACCGTGCTGGAACTGGGCGGCAAGGACGCGATGCTGGTTCTGCGCGACGCGGATTTGAATGTGGCCTCGAGCGCCGCGGTGTGGGGAAGCTACACGAATTGCGGGCAGGTCTGTCTTTCGGTGGAAAGACTGTTCGTCGAGGAACCCATCGCCGAAGAATTTGTGCGCCGCTGCGTGGCAAAGACGCAAAAGCTTCGTCTCGGGCCGGGTCGCGACAAAGACACCGACGTTGGCCCCTTAATTCGCCCCCAGCACGTGCAACGCATGAGCGACGTGATCGTGGACGCCGTCGAACGAGGCGCCAAAGTCGTCTGCGGAGGCCGCCCACGTCCCGACCTCGGGCCAAATTTCTTCGAGCCAACGGTGCTGACGGGTGTCGACGGCTCCATGCAACTCTTCCAGGACGAGACGTTTGGGCCCATCATGGCCATTCAGGTGGTGGGCAGCGCGGAAGAAGCGGTGCATCTGGCCAACGACACGCAATTCGCGCTGGCCGCAAGCGTTTGGACCGGCGACGCCAATCGCGGCAAGTCCATCGCAACGCAACTTCGCGTAGGGACGGTCATGGTCAACGATCTCTTGACCGGATTTGCCATTGCCGAGGCCCCTCACGGCGGTTGTGGACTTAGCGGCTGGGGACGCACGCACGGCAAGGCCGGCCTGAAAGAAATGGTTCACGTTAAATATGTGGACGTGGATCGCCTGCCGAAAACCGAGAAGCCCTGGTGGTATCGTTATGGAGGGGACTTGGAGCGCTCCGCCGACGCTTTCCTGCGTTTTGAATTCAGCGGCAGCTTGGCATCGCGGGTACGTCACGCCCGCTCGGCGATGAAGACTTTGCTGCGCAATCACGGTTTCTGACGAGGTTCAGTCTAAGGAGAAATTCGTTGCCAGAGGAAAACACAGCCGCACCGGTTCCTGCCGTCGAAGCGACGCCTGAACTACTTGCCGCTCCAAAAGTGAAAACACGCAAGCCCAAGCAGCGCGCTTGCGACGAAAAAGACGCCAAGGGAAAACTCTGCGCCGGCCACTTGAAACACTGGTTCGATTACCCGGCCGAAATCGAAAAACTGGTTGGCAAGGGCGCGGAAATTTATCGCTGCGAATTCTGCAAGACGCTGTACCGGCCGGACCCCCGGCAACAGCCCAACAGTTACACTGTCCGTTACTAGATCTCACAGGGAGGCCGCTCCGCCATGCCTGAGAACGAGTGGATCTACGATTGGAATCTTGTGGGCGGCGCCGCCATCCCTACCGGAACGCGCGTGCTGGTGAACGATGAAACCCTGCGCGACGGGCTGCAAAATCCTTCGGTCCACGATCCAACCCTGGAAGAAAAACTTGAAATCCTGCACTTGATGGAAGCGCTAGGCATTGATTCCGTGAACCTCGGACTTCCCGGCGCCGGTCCTCGCGCTGCGGCAGACGTGGAAGCCTTGGCTCGCGAAATCGCCACGAAGCGCATGCGCATCAAGCCGAATTGCGCGGCACGAACCGTTGAAGCCGATATCCGTCCGATTGCCGAGATTTCGCAACGCGCCGGCATCGCCATCGAAGCGGCTATGTTTCTGGGCTGCAGTCCAATCCGCCGCCTGGTGGAAGACTGGACCATCGATCACCTGGAACGCACCACGGAGAAGGCCGTACAATTTGCGGTGTCGGAAGGCTTGCCACCAATGTACGTCACCGAAGATACGGTGCGCACCGATCCGGAGACGGTGCAGCGACTGTACGCAGCGGCAATTCGCAGCGGCGCTCGCGCCATCGTGTTGTGCGATACTGTGGGACACGCTACTCCCGAGGGGGCGTTCAGCCTCGTGAAATTCGTGATCGACAAGGTTGTGACTCCCTCAGGCGAGACGATTCGCGTTGACTGGCACGGGCACCGCGACCGCGGCTTGGCCATCGCCAATTCGTTAGCGGCCATCGCGGCTGGGGCGCGGCAGATTCACGGAGTGGCGCTGTCGTTGGGTGAGCGCGTGGGGAACACTCCGATGGAACTGTTGTTGGTGAACCTGCGGTTGATGGGTTTGCGCTCCAACGACCTGACCTACCTGCGAGCGTATTGCGATCGCATCGCCAAAGCCACCCACACCACGATTCCGCCAAACTATCCTGTCTTTGGGCGCGACGCGTTTCGCACCGCTACTGGCGTGCATGCGGCCGCCATCGTGAAAGCGTTGAGGAAACACGACCGTAGCCTGGCCGATGCGGTCTACAGCGGCGTGCCTGCGCACCTGTTCGGCCTGGAGCAAATCGTGGAGGTTGGCCCCATGAGCGGCAAGTCCAATGTGCTGTACTGGCTGGCGCGCCACAATATTCCCGCCACCGACGAACTGGTGAATCGCATTTACGAAGCCGCCAAGCAGTCGCCACGAGTGTTGACCGATAGCGAACTGCGCGCCCTGTGTTCTACCAGCGGCGCCCCTGTATAGTTTTGTATGCATCCTTTACTTCCTACCGTGAAACGCGTGGCCGTTTGCGTTATTCTCTTTGCCATGCCGATTCGTTCCTCGGTGGTCTCTCACGCAGCGCGGCAGACTCCTGCAGTCTCGCCGGCCGATAACCCGCAGGTCCGCACAGCGCTCGAATGGTTTGCGCAAAACCTCGTCTGGATTGATGCCCAGCAGATTCGCCTGACGGAAATCCCCGCTCCCTCGTTTGAGGAAGAGGACCGCGGCGCCGCAGTGAAAGAATTGTTTGCCGCTGAAGGGCTGGCCATTCATACCGACAAGATCGGCAACGTGATTGGCGAATTGCGTGGCAGCAACGAACGCGAAATTGTGCTGCTTGCCGCTCACCTGGACACCGTTTTCCCCTCCGGAACGCCGGTGGAAGTGCGGCGTGAGGGCGATCGCATGGTTGCGCCCGGAATTTCCGACAACGGTACCGGCCTTGCCGCACTCATCGCCATCGCGCGAGCCATGCATGTCGCGAAAATTACGCCGCAAAGGACCATTCTTTTCGCCGCGAACGTTGGCGAAGAGGGCGAGGGCAACCTGCGTGGCATGCGCGCGCTGATCGACGCTTACCACGCGAAACTGACTGCTGTGATTGTCCTGGATGGCTCTGGCACGGATCATGTCACCACAAAAGCGCTGGCGTCGAAACGCCTTGAGGCCGTCATCACGGGGCCCGGCGGGCATAGCTGGTCGGACTTTGGCATGCCTAATCCCATCAACGCGCTGGTTCGCGGTTCCTTGCGGTTTATCAATACGAAAGTGCCGGCGAGTCCCCGCACCACGTTTAATCTGGGCCAGGTGGAGGGCGGTACTTCGGTGAATTCCATCCCATTTGAAGCGAAATTGAAGGTTGACCTCCGCTCCGAAAGCGAAGACGAAATTACTCGTCTGGAATCCGCGTTCCGCGACTGTATGGCTGCCGGAGTTCGCGACGAAATGGAAAATGCCCGCGATCGCACCAAGGGCAAACTGGAATGGAAAGTGAACGTGATCGGTAGCCGTCCTGGAGGCGAACTAGCCGCGGATTCGCCGTTGCTCACGGCTTTGCGCGCCGCCGATGATTTCACCGGGAACCAGTCGCGCATCGAGCGCTCTTCCACAGACGCGAATATCCCGCTGTCCTTAGGAATTGATGCCATCTCGATCGGCGCGGGCGGAAATGGCGGCGGAGCCCATTCGCTGCAAGAGTGGTACGAGCCCGCGGGCCGCGAAAACGGTTTGAAGCGTGTGCTTCTGACGCTGCTCGGCGTCGCCGGCATTGCTCCGGAGCGCGCGCAATGACCATCGCAACCGCTCAAACCTGCGCGAACCCTGTCCGCATCGCATGGATTTTTGTTCTTGCCGCTCTTGGTCTTTCCCTCAGCGCTCCGGCCTTCGCGCAGAAGAAATATCCGATCGACAAAACGGTCTACTACCTTCACGGCCATATCTACACCAACGATCCGCAGCACCCCTGGGCTGCCGCCATGGCTATCCGCGACGAGAAGATTCTTTGTATCGGCACGCTCGCGCACATCCTGCTCGATTGCGGCGGCGCAGCGGCAGAGGCGGACACCGTTCAATTGAATGAGCGCTTCGTGATGCCGGGATTCAACGACTCGCATACCCATCTCGGCGGAGCGGGCCGCGACAAACTGAATCTCGTGTTGAATGGCGTCGACTCCATCGAGGAGTTGCAGAAGCTCGTGAAAGATGCCGCGGGCAAGAAGAAACCCGGCGAATGGATTGTCGGAAGCGGCTGGGACCAGACTCGCTGGGCCGACAAAAAATTTCCAACCAGGCTGCAACTCGACGAAGTCGCGCCCAACAACCCCGTGTTTCTGGTGCACGTTTCAGGGCATGTAGCGGTGGCCAACAGCGAGGCCCTGAAACACGCCGAGATCACGCCCGACACCAAAAATCCCATGGGCGGCGAAATCGAACGCTTCGAAGACGGCGAGCCGTCGGGCATGCTGAAAGAAAATGCGGCGATGGAGATGGTGGAGCAGCGTATCCCCGACCCCTCCGATGAAGACCGCCGCAAAGGAATCGAGCTGGTTTTACAGGAACTGGCGCGGAATGGCGTCACCTCGGCTCAGGACAATTCCGAATGGGAAGATTTTCTGGTCTATAAGCAGCTGAAAGAAGAGAAGAAGCTGACGGCGCGCATTACCGAATGGCTTCCGTTCATGCTGTCCACCGATGACTTGCAGAATCGCCGTGCGCAAGCTGGCACCGACGACCCATGGCTCAGGACCGGCGCCGTCAAGATGGTCACAGACGGAGCGCTGGGCTCGCGCACCGCGGCGCTACTCGCGCCGTATTCCGATGATCCCTCGACCAGTGGTTTGATGACCATCGAAACGGAAAAACTCAAGCTCATGGCTATCGAGCGAGACCGGCTGGGTTTTCAGTTGGCCTTCCACGCCATCGGCGATAAGGCCAACCAGATTTGCCTCGACGTTTTCGAGTCGGTGCAACGCATGAACCCGGCGCGCGATCGCCGCGACCGCATCGAGCACGCGCAGGTAGTTGCCCCTGACGACATTGCGCGCTTCGGCAAACTCAACGTCATCGCTTCCATGCAGCCTTCGCACGAAACCAACGACATGCGCTGGGCCGAACAACGCATCGGGCCCGAGCGCGCGAAGGGCGCGTACGCCTGGAACTCGCTTCAAAAAGCGGGAGCCAAGCTGGCCTTCGGCACCGATTACGATGTGGAACCCATTAACCCATTGCGTGGAATTTATGCTTGCGTGACGCGCGAATTGCCCGAGGGCGGCCCGGCCGGCGGATGGGAGCCTGAAGAGAAATTACCGTTGGATCAGTGCCTGCGCGCGTACACGTACGGTTCCGCTTACGCGGAATTCGCGGAAGGAAAGAAGGGCGAGTTAAAAGTGGGGCAGTATGCCGATTTCGTGGTGCTATCGACGGATCTGACCAAAGCAACGCCAAAGGAAATCCTGAAGTCCGAGGTTTTGCGCACTGTCGTCGGCGGCCGCGTCGTTTATCAGAAGAACTGAACGGTGCTCAACTCGCCGGCAAATTCCTTATCCTTCAATTTGTAGAAATACAGCCTGGCGCGTCGGCCTTTCCAATCGGCGCACGCTGGCGCGTGGTCAGAAACGTCCTTGTTTCCTTCGGCAATCTGAAGTTCCTCGATATCCACAATCTTGAATCGCATCCCTGACTTGTTCACCATTAAAATCACTTTCCCGCCACCGTCGCTTCCGCAATCCGCCGCCTCAATTGTCCCTTCCACGGCGTATTGCGTTTCCTTGTCGTGCTTGTTCACGACCGGCTCTTTTGTCGCTGAAGCGGTCCCACTCCGTTCGGCAACAATCGCCGCCAGCGAAGTCTGTTCCTCGGCGTTTTGTTGCCGCTGTTCTGCTTGACGCTTGTAGGCCTCCACCTGCTCTTCATATTCCGTGCGCGATTGGATCGCCTGCTCCAGTTGTTGCGAAAGCTGCCGGTCCTCAGCGGTGCGCCCCGCCGCCTGAATGCGCGCCGCCATCACCCGGGCATCCGCCAGCCGGTCGACATTCAGCAGCACGAATGAATATGCCACGGCGTACTGAAGGTTGCCGGGTTCCAGTTCGATGGCTTTACGCCCCATCGCCAATGCTTTCTCGTGCGTCTCCGGATTTGTCGAATACAGCGACGATAGCGCGGCATACGCGGGCGCAAATTGCGCGTTCATGCTGATCGCTTTTTCCAGCAGCGCGACCGGTTCCGCGTCATCCGCATTGCTGCGCCGCCGGCGCATCTGGGAACTGGCGTCGAAGAAATACGCGGCGTAATTCGCCGAGTGCAGTTGCACAGCGCGCGAGAACTCCTTTTCCGCTGCCGTCCAGTCCTGCTGGTAGTAGGCCAGCATGCCCAAGCTTTCGTGCACGACAGGAAGCTCGGGGTCGTCCTGCATCGCGTGGTCCAGAGCGGCCTTGGCTTCCGCGAATCGGCGGGTGCAAACATAGAACGCTCCACGCTGGGCCTCCACTTCGGCGGGCGCCAGGGTGCGGCTTGGGTAAGCTTCCGCATTGCCGTGCGCGACAGTATTGAGAGTTCCAACGTAAAAGCGGTCCTGGTGCGCGTAGCCGCTCATTCGGTTTGCAAACTTTTTCAAATCGCCAAACGTTTCCTGCGCCGCGGTAACCTGATTTCCGTTGGCCGCCCAAGCAATTTTAAATCTATTCAGCAATTGTTGCTGGCGTGCCTCGGGATCGAGCATCAGGTAGTGCACCAGAACCCAGGACTCAGCGTAAAACAGGGAAGTGCGATCCTGTTCATTGTAGTACGGCGAATTATGGTCCACCTGCAGCAGCGTATCGATGGGGATCAACTTGTTTTCGTGCAGTTCTCGCAGATGGTAGGAATCGATCTTACCGATGAGCACGCTCTTCTCGCGAATTTCCGTGTTGCCCAGGTACTCAGCGATGCCTTCATCCAGCCACACGGGCAGATCCCGGAAATTCAGGTGCAACAGCGCGTGCGTATATTCGTGATACACAATTTCGTAGGGATTTTCTCCGTGCGTATCCGTCCGCACCGCCACGAAATGTTCGGCTTCGCCCGGGACGTAGATTCCCGCGGGATGCGTGTGTCCCTTGGTCTCCCAATATTCCGGTAGCAGCAGTTTCAACGATTCCTCGTTCTTCACCGCGAAGATCACCACCGGCTTGCCGATCTCCGTGCGCAAGGTAGGGAATGCGTTGCGGAATACCAGGCGAATCTCTTCGAATTGGTCGGCAATCTTGCGGCACTCTTTTTCGCCGGCGTTGCTGATCACCGTGAAGTTCGGAGTGCGCACTTCGATCCAAACCTCATTGGCGGCCGCGAAAACTATTGTGGAAAAAAGCGCGAGCAAGGAAGCAATAAGAGCGCGAAGCGTGACGCGCAAACGGAACGATAAGCCACTGGGCATGATCATGTGGATTTAGCCTGATCGATACCAAGGCGTCAAGTAGCGCGCCAGCACCGCTGTTCACTCCAGGGTTAGAACGCGAATCTCGCCATTCGTCACGCTGTCTGGCGTCGCTGTGAACTCCACCTGCGCGTGCCGGTCCTTCCACGACGCGCATGGCGAGCCGCTGTCGCCGGATTTCTGGCCGTCGATGATGTCAATTTTCGTTGTGTCTTTAATGTGCAAAAGCAGCGAGCTGTCGGATGTGGTCAAGGTAAACACGACCTCTGGCAGGTGGCCGCAAATCAGTTCTGTAATTTTCCCCTCCGCCTGCGCCGGTTCAAGTGGCGAGGATCCGTGCGCCCCCGCGGTCGATTGCGTTTGCGACTCCGCCGCATGGCCACCGGGCGTGGAGGAAAGCTGCTTCGCTTTTGCGTCGACGCGTTTTGTGAAGCTCGCCACGATCATGCGGTCTCGCGCAGTAAAGGCCGTCTTTTTCGCTTGGTCCGCCAGTTTCCTGGCTTCTGCGAATTTTCCGTCCGCCAGCAACACCATGCCAACATCGATGTAGTAGGAGAGATTGCCGGGTTCCAGTCGAACTGCTCGCGAAGCCGCATCAAAGGCCCGCTGATCCTCCTGCGCGGGCTTCTGAATGTAGGCAACCGAAAGAAATGCATAAGCTGGCGCAAAATCCGGGTTTAGCGCTACGACGGTTTCCAGGTGCCTGCGAATCTCGGGCGTAGTCTCCTCGGTATAACCAAACTCACGATAAAGAGCGGTTGCCAGGTACAGATGCGCGCTCAGGTCCTTCGGGTCGGCCGCCAGTGCAAGTTCAAATTCCTTCATCGCCTTCTGGTAGTCGCCATTTTGCACGTGATAGTACCCAAGCTCGGTGTGGTATCCGCGTGTGCTCGGATCAATTGTCGCCACCTGATGCAGGACTTCCAAGCCTTCCGGCAAATGACTGCCGCGCAACAAATATCCCGCCTGCGCAAGTAGTCCTTCCGCAAGTGGCAAATTCCTGGCGGTAAAATCCTTATCGGAAATCTTCAGCACTAGTGGAACTCGCTCATATCCGAACTTCGTTTGATGAGCATAAGCTTCTAGTTTTTCGGCGAGCGCGTTCAGGTCGCCAAACGATTTGTTGGCGGCCTCGATGGGATCATCGGAGTCATGCAGGTTGGCAAGATATTTATTCAGGATGTTCTTGTCGCTCACGTCCGCGGACAGCATAAAGTAGTGAACGATGGCCCAGGATTCCGTGTAAAAGATTCCGGAGTGGTCGCGGGTATTGTAAAGCGGCGAAGAGCTATCGATGGATACTAGCGTGGGGACGGGAATCAGCGGATTCTCTCGCAGCAGACGCAGTTGCGCCTCGTCCACCCCGCCAATCTTCACGTCTTTCCCCTCGATCACCGTGTTGCCGTAAAACTCCGCGATGCCTTCATTCAGCCAGAGCGGAAGGCCGCGGTAATTCAACCGGAAGTGAGCGTGCGTGTATTCGTGATACAGCGCGTGGTAAGGGAAAGGGCCGGTTCCCCGCACGTCTGTGCGCACGAGCGCGTAGTTCCTGTCATACGCCAGGCGATACAATCCGCTCAGCCTCATGGCGTTTTGATCCTTCCCGTAACCGGGAAGAAACAGCTTCAGCGAATCTTCATTCTTCAGCGCGAAGATAACCGTGGGCTTTCCCCAATCCGCGCGAAGGGTCGGGTAACGCTGCTCGAACATGGCGCGAATTTCTTCAAATTGTTGCGCGGTCAGGCGTCCTTCGTGCTCCCCGGCGTTGGAAAGCACGGTGAAATGCGGCGAGCGGACCTCAACCCAGGTTTCATGGTGCTCGGCGCGGGAAAGCGAAGCAAAAAGCATTGCCAGGAGCGCCAGAATGATGCAGGGGCCAGCGATTTTTGTTCGCGCCATAGAGGGTTTGATGTTACGTCAGGGCCCTTCGATGTCAAGCGCACTCGAATCAGTATCGGCGCCCGGAAAATGAAATGGGGCCAGGAGACTTTTCGGCTACACTGGCGTGCGAACGACGGAGCCTTTCGAATGAACAGCAAGTTGCGCGCTGACCTTGCGCTGATGTTCTGTTCGCTGATCTGGGGCGTCACGTTTGTGATCGTGAAGAACGCCTTGGACCATACCTCCGTATTCGTGTTTCTGGCCGTGCGTTTCACGCTTGCGGCCATGCTGATGGCGGCATTTCGCCCGTCGGTGCTGCCAAAGATCGATCGCGAAGAAATATTTGCAGGCCTGCGCCTGGCGTTTTTCATGTTCGCGGGTTACGGCTTCCAGACCACCGGCCTGCAATACACCACCGCATCGAATTCCGGCTTCGTCACCGGATCGAGCGTGGTGTTGGTGCCGCTGTTGCTCGGCGTGTTCTGGGGGCGTCGCTTAACGCACTGGCTTTACGCCGGCGCCTTTGCCGCGCTAGTTGGGCTGTACTTCCTGACGGTTCCGGCGCAGGGCTTGCGTTACCTGAATTATGGCGACGTGCTGACATTCGTTGGCGCCGGACTTTACGCGGTGCATATCATTTTGGTGGGCGAGTTCACCGGAGAACATTCTGTTTCCGCGTTGAGCTTGATCCAGGTGGCTGGTTGCGCCGCGATGGCCTGGGTGATGACGGGCGCCGGCGCGGCCATTCACTGGCAACCGGTTCGGTTCGAGTGGCGGTGGGAGTTGCTCGCGGCCATCGGCGTGTGCGCCGTGTTTGCTACCGCCGTCGCGTTCACCGTGCAGTTGTGGGCGCAGCAATACACTTCGTCGAGCCACGCCGCGATTCTGTTCGCGCTGGAGCCGGTGTTCGCCGTGATCACATCCTATTTTGTGCTGCATGAACGTCTAACATCGCGTGCCATGAAGGGCGCCGGCTTGGTCGTTGCCGGCATCGTCATCGCCGAATTGTTGGGCGCGCCTGCCGCTCCGGAATCGCCGGAACCGATCTTCGAAGGACGGATTTATTTCAAGCCGTGGTGGAAAGCGGGATGAGGAAGTATTAAGTCGTACGTTTTAAGTAATAAGTAAAGCGCGCCCCCGGGCGTTCCCGGTTTACTTATGACTCAGAATTTAAAACTTAAAACTACGCCCCGTAGTTTTTCACGTCGACCGCCTCGAACATCGTCGCGCTGGCCGCGTGCGCTTTTTCGTGCGCGTCGATTTCCGCGGCGTGCTGCAGCGATTGCGCGATGTCGTCCAGTCCTTTCAGCAGAACTTCCTTGCGCGATGGCGCGATCTCAAACTTGTACTCCAGCCCGTGATTGTCCTTTACCGTTTGACTCGGCAGATCGACAGTCAGTGAGTAGCCCTCTTCCTTCTCCGTTCGCTGAAACAACTCTTCAATCTGCGCTTCGGCAAGCTCTGCGGGGAGGATGCTGTTCTTGAAGCAGTTGTTATAGAAAATGTCGGCGTAGCTGGGCGCAAGAATCACGCGAAACCCGTAGTCTCCAATGGCCCACGGCGCATGCTCGCGGCTGGAGCCGCAGCCAAAATTGGCGCGAGCCAGCAGCACCGAGGCGTCCTTATACCGCGGCAAATTCAGCACGAAGTCCGGATTTGGTTTCTCACCCGGAAGGTACCGCCAGTCGTAAAACAGGATGCGCCCAAAGCCTTCGCGCGTCAGCGCCTTCAAAAATTGTTTCGGCACCATCTGGTCGGTATCAACATTGACCCGGTCCATCGGCATGACCAGACCAGAGTGTGTGATGAAAGGTCGCATTGGTGATGATCCTCGATTTGTTAAGAGATATCAGGTAACAGCAATCAGGAAGCAAGAATACGTGCAATTCCTTTGCTACCCGAGTCTGGGGTCCTGATCGCTGATCCCTGATAGCTGATATCCGTCATCCAGCTATTCCACGTGCGCTACGTCAAATTCCCGCACGTCGACAAAGTGCCCCGCAATTGCCGCCGCCGCCGCCATCACCGGACTCACCAGGTGTGTGCGGCTGTCGCGCCCCTGACGGCCCTCGAAATTGCGATTCGATGTACTGGCACTGCGTTCGTGCGGCGGCAACACATCGGCGTTCATGCCGATGCACATGCTGCAGCCGGCATCGCGCCACTCAAAGCCCGCTTGCGTGAAAACTTTGTCGAGACCCTCTTTTTCCGCTTGCGCCTTGATTCCTCGCGACCCCGGCACGATTAACGCCTGCTTGATGTTCTTCGCCACATGCTTCCCGGCAACCAGGTGCGCCGCGGCGCGCAAATCGTCCAACCGCGAATTGGTGCACGACCCAATGAACACGCGGTCCACGGGAATGTCCACAATCGGCGTGCCGGGCTTCAGTCCCATGTATTTCAGCGCGCTCTCCGTGGCTTTCTGATCGTTCAAGTCCTTGAAGTCGTGCGGGTCCGGAACTCGCCCGTTTACGCTGGTGACCATGCCGGGATTCGTGCCCCAAGTCACTTGTGGCGCCAGTTCGTTCGCGTGCAATTCAATGGTGGCATCAAATTTTGCGCCTTCGTCGCTCTTCAAAAGCCTCCAGCGCTCCACCGCTTCCTGAAACGCTTTCCCGCGCGGCACAAACGGCCGGCCTTCCAGATACGCGAACGTGGTTTCATCCGGCGCAATCATCCCGGCGCGCGCGCCACCTTCGATGGTCATGTTACATACGGTCATGCGTCCGTCCATCGAAAGGGAACGAATGGCCTCACCAGCGTATTCCGCCACGTGGCCATTTCCGCCGCCGATGCCGATCTTGCCGATAATCGCCAGAATGATGTCTTTCGCGGTGACACCCTTCGGCCTCTTGCCGTTCACCACGATGTGCATGGTCTTCGAACGACTCTGCACCAGGCACTGCGTTGCCAGCACGTGCTCTACTTCGCTCGTACCGATGCCGAACGCCAATGTGCCAAACGCGCCGTGCGTCGACGTGTGACTATCGCCGCACACAATCGTCTGCCCGGGCTGCGTGATACCCAGTTCCGGACCGATAATGTGTACGATTCCTTGATTCTTGCTGTTCATGTCAAACAGGCGCACGCCAGTTTCTTTGCAATTGCGTTCCAGCGCCTCGAATTGCAGCTTGGCGTCGTTATCCAGGATGGGTAGGGTGCGATCAGTCGTGGAAACCGAGTGGTCCATCACCGCGAAGGTCAGGTCCGGCCTGCGGACTTTGCGACCTTCCGCCTTCAGCCCCGCGAAAGCTTGCGGCGAAGTGCCTTCGTGAACGAGGTGACGGTCAATATAGATGAGCGCCGGCTTGCCCGGTTCCTCGTGAACGAGATGATTGTCCCAGATTTTTTGATAGAGGGTTTTTTGTGTCATGTGCGTACCCAAATAGTGTAGCACTCCGAAAATTCCGGGCAAACTCTGCCGACCTGTTTACCTATTCAAGAGAAGTCTGCCCTGCCAAACGGCTCGTTGAAGCGCTAGGCCGCAGCCGGTACAAGACTAGGCCGGCGAGATTCGCGACTGCCAGCACGCCTATCGTCTTCCAGGTGTACGCCGTTTCGCTCTCCACACGAATAATCGGGAACACCGACAGCACCACGAAGAGCAGCGTCAGCAGCAAGCCGGAGAGCGAGAGAATCCGCAGCCACGGCGGAGAACGAAAGGCGCTGCTTTTAGCGGCAAGCAGCGGAATCGCAAACAGCGCCAGATAAGCGACGGCGTAAAACGTGAAGCCCCAGATTTGCAACAGTTCAAACGCTTCCTGCTGCCCCACTCCGATCAAGACGGTAGTGCTGGCGAAAAGCGTGATGGCGCCCAGAAAAAGAATGGAGTTTACCGGCGTGCGGTACTTGGGGTGCAGCCGCGTGAACCACTTGGGCAGCAGATGATCCCACCCGGCGCACATCGGCAGCCGCGTGTTGGCCGCAAAGCCCAGGCTGAAACTGGAAAAGTAATTCGTCAGCAATAACAAAATGGCCAGCGGCACAATCATCCGCGCCAGTGGGGAACCATCCAGCGCCACACGCAACGCTTGCGGCACCGGCCCAATCACATCGATCTGATCGGGTGACACGTAGGCCAGAATTGCGCTGGTTCCAAAAATATACAGCAGGGCAATGATCGGTGCCGCAATCAGGATCGCGCGCGAAAGGTGCTTCGCCGGGTTGCGCGACTCGCCCGCAAAAATGGCCGCGTATTCAAACCCGCACAGCGCGCCAAAGGTCATTTTGCTGAATACGCTGAAGCTGAACAGCGTCAGCGGCGGAGCAACAATGTGCAACGGGTGGTATTCCTGCAACGCGCCGCGGCCCAGGTGAAAGAAGGGAAGTGCTGCCAGAAACACAACGATCAAGATGGTCAGGGCGCTGCCGGCATTCGTTACCCACTTGCCCACGCGCAGTCCAAGATGTGCCAGCAGCATCAGCACCCCGATAATCCCCACAGAAACCGCCAGCACAAGCCACTTGTTCGATGTCGTGGCATCCGCATCCAGTCCCAGCGCGTAAGCCCCGTAGGTTGTTACAACCAAGCCGATCGAAGCGACATACAACACGATGTATAGCCACAAATTCCACGCCACCAGAAACCCGATGGCATCGCCGAACGCGTGGCGCGCCCATTCGTACAAGCCGCCTTCCATCGGCATACAGCGATTCAAATGCGTCACAACCAGCGCCTGCGGAATGAAAAACGTCCCGATTGCGATCAACCACAGCAGAACGTGCGCCGGCCCTGCCTTTACCGCGGTCCCAAAGAAGTCCGGAATCACCACCAGCAGGATCGACGCAAGCACCAGGTCCAGGAAACCCAGTTCTTTGCGTAACGATGCGGACGGCGATTCGAGCGTGGCTGCGGTAGCGGAAAGAGAGAGGGGCTCAGCAGTAGCCAAGAGTGTGCGGACCGAGGTCCTTGCCTCCGAACGGGAAAGTTTCGCTAGTCTCTCTTGCGCCCGCACAAGAAGCAAGGGGTTTCCGTTTAAGCCAGAGTCCGGGGAAGACCGAAGAGCAAAAAATCGTCGCGTGGAACTTGCTAAACAATTAGGCGCGCTAGCCGCCGGCGATAGATGGCACCAGCAGGACGCGGTCGCCATCCTTCAAGCTACAGCCTTCTCCGCCCAGGAAGCGGATGTCTTCTTCGTTCAAATAGACGTTCAGAAATTGCCGAATCTGCCCCTGCTCGTCGCGCACGTGCCGCGACAGGGCAGGGAATTTCGCGGTCAATTCATTCAAAGCTTCGGCGACCGTGGTGGCACCGCTCTCCACCTTTGGCGCACCTTCAGTGAAACGCCGGAATGCGGTGGGGATTTCGATCGTGATTGCCATTACAGATTCTCCATTCCAATTGAATAGTTGGTCTCAAAATCTTGCCACGTACCCGCAACATTCCATGCCCTGGCTCTGGAACCACCGGCGCCGTGTTTCCAGCTCTCCCTTGGAAGCGCGGCGCCTGACATTCTTGGGTGGTTTGGGCACATCGTGAAACACGATAAAATTTACGCGCTCACTGCATACTTGAACTGCTCCTGCAGCAAGCTCTCAAACGCTTCGATGCGCGGTTCAATCGCATCAGCGGTCGGGAAGTCCGTGGCGAGCGCGTCGGTGGTTTTCAAGCCGTTGCCCGTGACGCACACCACGGTGGTTTCGTCGGGGCGAATGCGGCCCTGCTGAATCAACTTGGCCGTCACACCCGTGGTTACGCCGCCGGCTGTCTCGGCAAAAATGCCTTCGGTTTCTGCCAGCAGCTTAATGGAATCGATAATCTCCGGATCAGAGATGTCCTCGGCCCAGCCGCCGCTTTCGCGAATCAGCCGCAACGCAAACGGCCCATCCGCGGGATTTCCGATCGCCAGCGAGCGTGCGATGGTGTTGGGCTTCTGTGGCTGAAACCGCTCCAGGCCGCGCTTCACTCCATCGGCAATCGGCGAACAACCGGTTGCCTGCGCGCCAAAGAATTTCACCTGCTTGGGTTCAACCCAGCCCAGATGCGCGAGCTCGGCGAAAGCCTTGGCGATTTTTCCGATCAGCGATCCTCCCGCCATGGGCACCACAACGTTGTCCGGCAATTCCCAGCCCAACTGTTCGGCGATTTCGTAACCGTGCGTCTTGGAGCCTTCCGCGTAATACGGCCGCAGATTCACATTCACTAGTCCCCATTGAAAGCGGTCGGCTACTTGGGTGCACAACCGGTTCACGCTGTCGTAGTTCCCGTTGATGCGGATGATTCGCGCTCCATACACCGCGGTGTTCAGAATTTTCGCCGGCTCCAGGTCCGCCGGAATGAACACGCAGGCATCGATCCCCTGTTGCGCCGTCTGCGCCGCAACCGCATTGGCCAGATTGCCGGTGGACGAGCAGCCCACCGTCTTGAATCCAAAACGTTTCGCCGCCGCCAACGCCGTGGCCACCACGCGGTCCTTAAAGGACAGCGTCGGGAAGCAAACCGCGTCGTTCTTTACATAGAGATTCTTCAAGCCCCACTTGGCTGCCAGCTTCCGCGTCTTCACCAACGGAGTTCCGCCAATACTCAGCGAAGGCGTAAAGCCAACGGGGAGGGGAAGCAGTTCGGAGTAACGCCACATATTGAAAGGCCGGTGAGCGAGAGCCGCGCGGCTGACCGAATTCCGCAGCCTGTCGTAGTCATAGCTGACTTCCAGGGGAGCGAAACACTCTTCACAAAAGGATTGCGGCTGGTTGGGGTAGCGCTTTCCACACTCACGACAACGTAAGAAATAAACTTCCGACATAAGTCACCTCGCCGTTGGATCCCGGGCAAGTCACGTATAAGCATGCCGGGTCCACCGTGTGAAATGACGTGGAGATCGAGATCGGGCAGCGCGGAGGGGATACAAATGAAAAACCCTCCGTGCCAAAAAGCTTGGAGGGTCTCAGGAAGTTACTCTGTGAACTCTACCAGCTCTTTAGCAGTTTTTTACGTGGAGCAAGTCGCCCTAAATCGCCACGTGATGCCGCTATCACGGCTCCTCTATTTATGGAGTAAGCCGCTCGGGTTGTCAAGGCTAAAGTTCCAGCCTCCTTTGCCTGCAACACAATTCCTGTTTCCCGCGTCCAATTAACCGAGTAAAGTTCACACTTCGTCGCACCCGGCCAAATGGCCAGTTACCCTCTCCGGCGCATCTAACGGGGAGAGAAACTCTGTGCAATAGAGGGTGTTATACTCTCCAAAAGCGCACTGGGTGTGCAATTGTCGGATAGGAGCCGGAAATGGATCAGGTACGAAATAATCTGGAGCGCTCGCGCCGCCGCACTATGCTGGCGGCGGTTTTGATTGCCGCTACCCTGGTGGTCGGCATTCTGATTGGCACCGTGATTAACGGCAAGGTTTCGGCCATGAAGACGTTCGCATTTGCCGGGACCAACGCCACTCCTCTGGCCGTGCCGGACCCCATCCCTTCCTCCAGCAGCTTCAGCGGAATTGTCAGTCGCGTCGAACCAGCGGTGGTGAACATCGCCACCACCCAAGTGATCGATCGCCGCAAGAAGCGTCGCGGGGGCCAGGACGATCAGGACGACCCCAGCCAGGATTTCTTTTTCCATTTCTTTGACGGACGCCCCGACGGTCAGCCCCAAGCCGAGCGCAGCCTCGGCTCGGGCGTAATCATCGACAAGCGCGGCTACATTCTCACCAACAATCACGTAGTCGATCAGGCTACCAAGATTCAAGTGCAGCTCAGCGGCGGCGACACCACCAAATATACCGCCAAGGTTGTCGGCGTGGACGATGCCACAGATCTCGCGGTCATCAAGATTGAAGCCCCCAGAGAACTGCCCTTCGCCAAACTCGGCAATTCCGATGGTGTGCAGGTGGGCGACTGGGTGCTGGCGATCGGCAGCCCGTTCGGACTGAACGCTACCGTCACCGCGGGCATCATCAGCGCCAAAGATCGTGGAAATATCGGCCGCCAATTCCAGCGCTTTATTCAGACCGATGCGGCCATCAACCCCGGTAATTCCGGTGGCCCGCTGGTGGATATGGCAGGCCAGGTCATCGGCATCAACACCGCGATTATTACCGGTGGTCGCGGGTATGAAGGCGTCGGCTTTGCGCTGCCTTCCTCCATGGCCATCAACGTCTACGATCAGATCATCAAGAATGGCCGCGTCACTCGTGGCTCCATTGGTGTCAGCTTCGAGGAAGAGAACGGCACCAACCTGATTACCTTGAAGTCGCTCGGCGCCCCGTACGGCGTGGTGATTGAAGGTGTTGAGCCAGGTTCTCCGGCTGAGAAGGCCGGTTTGAAGGGTGGCGACGTAATCACCGCCATCAACGGAACGCCCATCAAGAGCGGCAATGACCTTGTTAATCCGATCGCTTCCGCTCCGATCGGCAGCAAAGTGAAGATTTCCTTTGTGCGCGACAAGCAGCAGAAAGAAACCAGCGCCACGGTTGAAGACCGCACCCGCGTCTTCTCGAATACCGAAGGCCGCGTGAATTCCACTCCCGACGAGCCCGCTCCTGCCGAATTCGGCTTGCGCGTTGAGAGCTTGACCCCGGAACGTGCGCAGCGCGTTGGCGTGGAAGGGCAGAAGGGCGTGTTGGTCAGTCAGGTGGAACCCGCCAGTTTCGCGGACGACATTCGTTTCGCTCCAGGCGACCTCATCAACGAAGTGAATGGGCAGTCGGTCGCCACCATCGACGAATATCGCAAGGCCATCGCTCAACTCAAACCTGGGCAGAACGTCGTTTTCAAGGTCCTGCGCAAAAGCTACAATGACCGGGTCATGACCGTATTCCTTTCCGGCGTTGTTCCGGCGGATGAAAAGTAACTAGCGGATAGGGGCAGCTGACAGCCAAATTATGCGTGCCACGCTCCACAGAACAACTGTTGTCGGTTCGCTGCTTGCGGTGATTGCCGCGAGCGTCTGCCCCATCCACGCGGCCGCCAGGCAGACCAGCACACCTAAGAAATCGACGAACAGCAGCGCTGCCAGCTCATCCACGACCGCCGCAACTGCAACTTCCCAGAAATCGTCGGCCGCCTCCAGCAAGACTGCTGCTCACAAAACTTCGGGCAAGAGTTCCAGCCGAAAAAATAGCAAGACCAAGAAAGTGAAGGGGCAGGCGGCGCCGACGCCGGAACGCATCAACGAAATTCAGACTGCCTTGGCGAAAAAAGGCGCGTATGACGGGGAACCCTCGGGCAAATGGGACGACTCGACGACTGGCGCCATGAAAAAGTTCCAGGCCTTACACGGATTGAATCCCAGCGGCAAACTCGACGCCCCAACCTTGCAGAAATTGGGACTAGGCTCGGAAACCGCCGGAGTTGCTCCCCCCACGCCGCCGCCGAATGCTGCCGCGAACCGATTACTCTCCTCTCGCGCGCAGCAGGATCACCCTGACAATCAGCCCGACAATTCCGACAACTGATCGTTGCTGACAAACCGCCCTCAACTACTTTTTCACCGCGAATGCCGCGCGAAAAACTCCCAGATCACTTCGCTGGCGTCCATATTTTTCGTAGTCTTTCCGATCACCATCTGCGGCAGGTACTGCAGTCCGCCCGGCCAGGTGTGGCCGCCCTCCACAATGGTGTAGTCGCGTACTTCGGTTCCGTCCGCACACGGTCTGTAAATCGCTACATCAACCGAGGTTCCATCCCCCTTCTGGTCGGGGATCTGCGCCCTGGCTGGCTGCGCCGCGCAGTGATTCAGCGCAACCCATTTTTGTACTGCGTGCTGGTGCGAAAGGATTTGCCCGCGCGACCCGTTCTTCCCCGGCGCTCCACCCTGATAGGGAACCAGCGGATCTTTTGTTCCCTGCATGATCAGGACAGAAATTGCTCGCGAAGGTTTGCAAGCCGCAGCGGTGGGAACTGACAGCGATGCTCCCACAAGCGCCGCCGCCGCGATTTTTCGGACAGTTCGCAGGCCAGCCGTCCACTCATGAATCCGCCGTTGGACATGCCGGTCACATACAAGCGGCGGGAATCGATCGAATACTTCGCGGCAAGTCTGTCAATCAGCTGCGAGATGAACTTCACATCGTCGACGTTCGCTTGGTCCGACGGCGATCCGCCTCGCCCGTCCGCCCAACTGCGACTTAATCCATCGGGGTACACCACCACAAATCCGTGCTCGTCGCTCACCTTGTCCAGATGCCCCAGCCATTCCTGTCCCCTCCCCGTGCCCATTCTTCCGTGAAGCGCCACAACCAGCGGAGCGGAGTCGCCCTGCTATAAGAAGAGGGAACATGCACCAGATAAGTGCGCTCGTGTCCATCGACAGTCATCTTGCCCTCGATGTCGCTTGAATTCGCGCGCACCCGATGGACAATCATCGCGGCTGCCCCGGCAAAAACCGCGCAGACGATCAATATTTTTCCAAGTCTCATCGTCAACTTCTCCGCTTCGTCACCCTCATAGTTTCGCAAAAGCCGCCGTCTGTTGTTCGTAAAATTTGCTTTGATGCTTGCCGGTCAACGGTTTGACGCAGCTGCCCACTGTCGCTAGACTCAGTTGTTTTTTGGAGGAGTCATGGCGACGCCTGCTGCAACGCGCTTGTTCAAAAACTTCATTAATGGTGAATGGGTCGCTCCGAAGAGCGGCAAAATCCTGGAAAACCGTAATCCCGCTAATATCGATGAACTCATCGGTGAGTTTCCGCTATCCGATCCCGACGACGTGGCCGCCGCCGTATCGGCCGCAAAAAATGCCTATAAATCCTGGCGGCTCACTCCCGCTCCCAAGCGCGCCGAAATACTCTTCCGTGTCGCGGAGTTACTCGTCAAGCGTAAAGAAGACTTCGCTCGCGACATGACTCGCGAAATGGGCAAAGTGCTTGCCGAAACACGCGGCGACGTTCAGGAAGCCATCGACATGACCTACTACATGGCGGGCGAAGGACGCCGCCTGTTTGGCCAGACCACGCCGTCAGAGCTGCCGAATAAATTCGCCATGAGCGTGCGCCAGTCCATTGGCGTGTGCGGCCTGATCACACCGTGGAATTTTCCCATGGCCATTCCTTCTTGGAAGATGATGCCCGCGTTGGTCTGCGGCAACACCGTGGTACTGAAGCCCGCCGAAGATACGCCGCTTTCTTCCTATCATCTGGTCGATACGATGTGCGAGGCCGGCCTTCCTGCGGGAGTCGTGAACCTGGTCAGCGGCGATGGCCCGGGCGCTGGCGCTCCGCTGGCTCAGCACAAGGACGTTCCTGTCGTCAGCTTCACGGGCTCCACGGCTACCGGACGCATCATTGCGCAAAACTGCGCCCCGCACTTCAAACATTGCTCGCTGGAGATGGGTGGCAAGAACATTATCCTGGTGATGGACGACGCTAATCTTGATCTAGCGCTGGACGGCGCGATCTGGGGCGGCTTTGGCACCACGGGCCAGCGCTGCACCGCCGCCAGCCGCATCGGCGTTCACAAAAGCGTTTACAAGGAATTCGTTTCGCGCCTTACGCAACGCGCGCAAGGATTGAAAGTCGGCAACGGACTCGATCCATCCGTAGAAGTCGGCCCGCTCATCAACGAGCAACAACTCCAGACAGTGATGAGCTATGTGGAAATTGGCAAGCGCGAAGGCGCGAAGCTGCTCACCGGCGGAGACCGTCTCGATTCCGGCGATCATGCCCGAGGATGGTTCCATGCGCCGACGGTCTTTGGCGACTGCGATCCCAAGATGCGCGTGGCGCAGGAAGAAATCTTTGGCCCCGTGGTGTCTGTCATTCCCATCGATTCGCTGGAGGAGGGGATTGAAGTAGCGAATGGCGTGCCGTACGGGCTTTCTGCATCGATTTACACGCGCAATGTCAACCACGCCTTTGCCGCCATCCAGGATCTCTACACCGGCATCGTCTATGTCAACGCGCCTACCATCGGCGCCGAAACGCATCTGCCTTTTGGCGGCACCAAGCACACTGGCAACGGCCACCGCGAAGCCGCGATCGCCGCCATCGATTTCTTCACCGAATGGAAATCCGTGTACATCGACTATTCCGACAAATTGCAGCGAGCGCAAATCGACAACAACTGAGCACGTGAACCGTGCGGTTGACGGTCGCTTTACCCTGTCATAAAATGTAAAGCATGGCTGAAGCTACTCTTTCCTCCAAAAACCAGATCGTTATCCCGCGCGAAGCCCGTAAGGCCTTGGGCCTTAAGCCCGGCGACAAGCTGTTGGTTGTGCTTCAGGGCGACGACATTATCGTGCTTCAGAAACCTAAGTCGTACCGGAAAGCGATCTCAGGTCTTGGTCGCGGATTGTATCCAGATGATTACCTGAAAAAGGAACGCGAAAGTTGGGAGTAGAACGTCTTCGTTCCTTCCTGCATTCTCGGAACTTCATCGCCCTGGATACCAGCGTTTTCATTTATCAGCTTGACGTTAACCCGAGTTATTTCCCGCTAACCGACGCCGTGTTTGCTTGGCTTGAGAACCGACAGAATTCCGCCGTTACGTCCACCCTTTCGATGACGGAGTTACTCGTTCCCGCGTATCGGACCGCAGACCAGCGGCTGATGAAGACTTACTATGGTTTACTGAAAACCTATCCCAATTTAACGTGGCTCGCACCGGAGCTAGATGTGGCTGCCCTGGCCGCTCGGTTGCGAGCCGACTACAGGTTGAAGACCCCGGACGCAATTCAGGCTGCTACCGCGGTTCACGCGAAAGCGTCGGCGTTCATCACGAGTGATCCTGTCTTTCACAGGGTGATTGAACTGGACGTTCTAGTTGTGGGTGAACTCCTTTGACGCCGCTTGAAAGCGTTCCTAGAATAGTAGTTAGCACCCTTTGGTGAATGCTGCCATGCGCTATCCAGCCCTACAGGAACGCCGCAATCGACAGATTCTGGCTGACATCGTTCGCACCTACATCGAGACGGGCGAGCCGGTGTCGTCGCGCGCCATTTCCAAGCGCTTTGACGAGTCGCTTAGCACCGCCACCATTCGCAACGTCATGGCTGATCTCGAAGACGGCGGCTATCTTTTCCAGCCGCACACCTCTGCGGGACGCGTTCCCACCGCCGCGGCTTACCGTTTCTTCGCTCAGGAAATTGCCACGCAAGCCACGCTCAATCTCGACGACCAGGAATGGATTCGCCGCGAAATGGCCGCGGGCACCTCTGCCGTGGAACTTACCGAGCGCGCCGGCCACGTTCTCGCGGAAGTCTCCAAGGGCATTGGCATCATTGTGGCTCCGCCGCTCCGCAAAACCGTCCTGGAGCACGCCCGCATGTGGCTGTTGCCCGACAGCCGCGTGGTGGTGGTGCTGATTTCGCCCGGCGGCAACACGCGCGACAAGATCCTTCGTCCCGCGCGCCTTTTTACCCAGCAGGAGCTGGACGCCACCGCCGATTTCCTGAACAGCCACTACACCGGCTGGACGCTGGAAGCCATTCGCACCGACCTTCTCCAGAAACTCGCCACCGAGCGGGAACGTTATGAGGGCATCGCCCGTAGCGCACTTACTTTGTGCGACCCGGCAATCCTCGGCGAAGGCCCTGCGCAGCAGGTTTATGTGGAAGGCACCGCGCAAATCGTTGGAGCGCCCGAATTCGCGGACCAAACGCAGCTTCGCGACTTGCTTTCCGCCATCGAAGAGAAGCATCGTTTGGTGACGGTCCTGAACGCCTGCATCGAGACTCCTGAACCCGTGTCGGTGCAAATTGGCATCAAGGAAATCTCGGAAGCCGGCGAGAATATTGCTCTTATCAGCGCGCCGTATTCGCGCCACGACATGGCGCAAGGTTCGCTGGGAGTGCTGGGTCCCACGCGCATGCACTACGAGCGGGCCATCACAGCCGTGGCCTACGTTGCGCAACTGTTTAGCGAAGCTCTGAAAAAAATTGAATAGTATCC
The DNA here is from genome assembly GCA_963826335.1 of Candidatus Acidiferrales bacterium. GTDB lineage: Bacteria > Acidobacteriota > Terriglobia > Acidiferrales > UBA7541 > Acidiferrum. The sequence continues at coordinate 62,658 of CAWGXB010000018.1, forward strand.
CGAAACGAGGAAAGCGAAATGGACGACCGCAAAACCAAGCCAAGCAGCGACATTGATCCGGAGCAGTCTGCCGAAGCGAAGGCGCCAGCCGAGGACGCCGCCCGCGAAGACGCAGACGCCAAAAGGCTGGCCTCCGATCTCGACGACCTGCGGCAAACGCTGCTGCGCCGCCAGGCCGACTTCGATAATTACCGCAAGCGCATCGAAAAGGAACGCGCCGAGGATCAGAAGCGCGCCACCGCTCGCGTTGTCGAAGGGCTCATTCCTGTCGTCGATGGTTTTGAGCATGCTCTCGCCGCGCACAAGGAAGCGGAATATGAGAGCTACCGCAAGGGTTTCGAGATCATTTACAAGCAGTTGCTCGACAACCTGGGAAAACTCGGCGTGGTCCGTGTCGAGCCCGTTGGCAAGCCCTTCGATCCGCATCTTCACCAGGCCATGGATCGCGCCGAAACCACGCAAGTCGCTGACGGCACGATTCTCGAAGTTTTTCAGCCGGGTTATGTTTTCCATGGACGAGTCTTGCGGCCAGCCATGGTTCGCGTAGCCGTTCATCCCAGCGGCGCATCGAATGTCGGCGCGAATTGATTGGGACAGATATCAGCAACCAGGTATCAGCGATCAGGAAGCAAACCCTGGCTGGGTGTGAATTAGGCTCCTCGGGCTGACGCAAGCACCCTTGCTAAACCAAGCGCGCTGGGGAACAGGCCGCTGTTTAGCAGGAGGTTTTGCGGGTATTCTGTTAATTGAGAAACGGTTCCTGATAACTGACCCCTGATCACTGATCACGGATTACTTCTACTGAGGTTGACAACTGGAAACAATGCCACGATCAAACCAGCGCGACTATTACGAAGTCCTGGGCGTCTCCAAGACCTCCACGGTCGAAGAGATCAAATCTTCCTACCGTAAGTCTGCCCTCAAGTGGCATCCCGACCGCAATCCTGAAAACAAGGAAGAGGCCGAAGTTCGTTTCCGCGAATGCACCGAGGCGTACAGCATCCTGAGCGATCCAAACAAGCGCCAAATCTACGACACCTACGGTCATGCCGGTTTGGCTGGCGCCGGCGCGCAAACCGATTTTAACGGCACCATCTTTCAGGATTTCCACGATATTTTTGGCGACTTTTTTGGGTTCGAAGATCTATTTGGAGCGGCAGGCGGACGCCGTGGCGGTGGCCGCGGACGTAGCCGCGTGCAGCGTGGCGCCGACCTTCGCTACGACATGTCACTGACATTCGAGGAAGCGGCTGCGGGTGTCAACACCAAGGTCCGCGTCCCTCGCCAGGAATATTGCGAATCGTGCAACGGAACCGGCGCGAAAAAGGGAACTGGCGTGGCTGCTTGCCAAACCTGCGGCGGCCGCGGCCAGATTGTCTATCAACAGGGTTTCTTTACCATCAATCGCACATGTCCTGCTTGCCAAGGTGCGGGCCAGATTATTAAGGAACGCTGCCCCGATTGCCACGGACAAGGCCGCTTGGAGCGCGAGCGCACCATCGAACTGCGCATCCCTCCGGGCGTCGACACTGGCACGCGCCTTCGTGTACAGGGCGAAGGCGAACCTGGCCCCAACGGCGGACCCGCCGGCGATCTTTACGTGGTTCTGGAAGTGAAGGAGCACACCTTCTTTGAGCGGCGCGGCGCTGACCTCTATTGCACAATCCCGCTGAGCATCGCGCAAGCTTCGCTCGGCGCGGAGCTCCAGGTGCCTGGCCTTACTGGCGAAGAGCGCCTGAAGGTTCCTGAGGGCACGCAAAGCGGCGCGGTGTTCCGCATCAAGGGCAAAGGCCTTCCCGATCCTCATGGCGGCGGCCGTGGTGACTTGTACTACCATGTGCGCGTGCTGACTCCAAGCAAGCTCACGCGCGAACAACGCAAGTTGATGGAGCAGCTCGACGCCACCCTGAAGGTCGACAATAAACCTGCCGACCGCAACTCCTCCATCTTCGACAAAGTCAAAGACATCTTCGGCTAGTTCACTTCCGGCTATAGGTGAGCTGAACCTGATTGCCATCCCGAGCGCCGCGGGGGATCTGCTTTTCCCACGCACGACAAGCACGATTTGCATTCGTCCACCCATTCCCGAACTGAACGTGACAAAATGAGTCCTCATGCGCCGCCGCTTTTTTGTTGAAAAATTTCACGACCATCGCGCCAGCATGGAAGGCGAAGCCGCCCACCATTTGGGACGCGTCCTCCGCGCACAGCCGGGCCAGCTCTACGAACTCAGCGATGGCCAGGAAGTGTGGCTGGGTCGCATCGAGAGCGTCGGTCGCGACCTCGTCGAATTCGCGCTGGTAGAAAGCGTTCCATCCTACAAGCCGCAGCTTCACACTACACTGCTGTTGAGCGTTGTGAAGTTCGATGCCTTCGAATGGGCCATTGAGAAAGCCACCGAGCTGGGCGTGAGCCGCATCGTACCACTTGCCGCTGCGCGTAGTGAAAAAGCTTTGCTCGCCGCCGCTGCGAAGCGTGCCGACCGCTGGAAAAAGCTTCTCCTGGAAGCCTCGCAACAGTCGCGACGCGTACAACTTCCAGTGCTTGATGCTCTCACCAAGCCGGAGGCCGCTTTCGCCTCGTTTGTCGACGGCACCCGGGTCATGCTCTCGGAATCGCCCGACGCAAAATCTCTCCGCCAAGTCCTGGCGGTCGAAACCTCCAGCGCCGCCGTCCTGGCCATCGGCCCCGAAGGCGGCTGGACGGACGGCGAATTCGCCGCGGCCCGCGCAGCGTCTTTCCATGAAGCCTCGCTCGGTCGGCTCATTCTGCGCACCGAAACCGCCGTCGTCGCCTCACTGGCAGCTCTCAACTTTGCTCTTTCCTCCGACTAGCCAAGCTTCGTGACGAAGGCAACAAGGCGCGCGCCGAAAGAATCAAACGTCAAGCGGCCCATCAGGACCGTCATTGCAATTCGCGTCTGGTGCGAATTCCCGGTGGCATGGTATAAATGGACGGTAGTAGATAATGAAACCCGACGAGAAACCTGGCGCTCCCCTCACGGGACCTGAATGTCCCGACACCGTAACTTCCTTTTCCCAGGCCGTCCCCTCTCCTGTGCCTGCGCCGGAAATCGCTTCTCATCCTCACCAGCTTCGCCACGAAATCCGCGTTTGGACTCGCGATCTGCTTATCGCCATCGGCCTCGCCCTGGTCATCATCGTTTTTCTGTATCAGCCGGTAAAAGTTGAAGGCACCAGCATGGCGCCTCTCCTAACGGACCAGGAACGCATCTTCATCAACAAATTTGTCTACCGCTTTGAAGCCATCCAGCGCGGCGACGTCGTGGTGTTCTGGTATCCACTGGACCGTTCCAAGTCCTTCATCAAGCGTGTCGTCGCTCTTCCCGGAGAAATCATCGAGATTCGCCGCGGCGTGGTTTACGTCAACGGCCAAATCGTCGCCGAGCCCTACGTCCCCCCTCGTTTTGCTGACGTTTCGGACTACGGCCCGGCCAAGGTCCCCGATGGCAGCTATTTCGTGATGGGCGATCACCGCATCAGTTCGAACGATTCGCGTGTGTTTGGCCCGGTTGCCAGCCAGTACATTTACGGTCGCGCTGTGTTCGCCTACTGGCCGGTCGATCACTTTGGCTCTTTATCGGCGACCGAAGCGAGTGAAAAATGAAGTCGTACGGAGGCTCCACTGACGGAAGTTCAGCACCGACCTGCAATTCTCGCGCTCGAAGACGGACGCGTCTTTAACGGCCGCGCTGCCGGCGCCATCACGCGCCGCGGCGGCGAAGTCGTTTTCAATACCAGCCTCACCGGTTACCAGGAAGTTTTCACCGACCCCAGCTACACCGGGCAAATCGTGTGCCTGACGTACCCGCACATTGGCAACGTGGGCGCAAATTTGGACGACGAGGAATCCACGCGGCCCTACATCGAATCCCTCGTGGTTCGCGAGTTCTCTCAGATTTCTTCCAACTGGCGATCGGCGGAAACCGCGCAACTCTATTTGAACCGCCACAAGATTCCCGTGCTATGGGATATTGACACCCGCGCGTTGGTTCGCCATATCCGCAAAGTGGGTGCGCTGCGCGGTATCGTCGCGACGGATGGCACGCCTGCCGAACAGTTGATCTTCGAGGCCAAACAGCTACCCACCATGGCCGGACAGGAACTTGCCGGGCGCGTCACTTGTGACAAAGCCTATGATTGGCAAAAGGGTTCGATCGATTTGGCCACTTCGCCTTGGGCCGAGCAGATGGGCGAGGCGGGTGCCAACCCGGATGCACGCAAATTCAAAGTGGTCGCCTACGATTACGGCATCAAGCAGAACATTCTTCGCCTGCTCGTCGACCATCACTGCGATGTCACCGTGATTCCCGCGGGCACTTCGGCCGAGGATGTCCTCGCGTTTCGACCTGATGGCGTTTTTCTCTCCAACGGGCCGGGCGATCCTGAGCCCATCACCTACGCCGTCGAAAATATTCGCAAGCTCGCCGGGCGTGTGCCCATTTTCGGCATTTGCCTCGGCCACCAGCTCTGCGGCCTCGCGCTGGGCGGCAAAACTTTCAAACTCAAATTTGGCCACCACGGCTCCAATCATCCGGTAAAGAATCTGCTGACGAACCAGGTGGAGATCACCGCGCAGAATCACGGTTTTTGTGTCGACCCGGAGTCACTGCCCTCCAGCGACGTCGAAATCACGCACGTGAATCTGAACGACGGCACCAACGAAGGCATGCGCCACAGAAATTTGCCGCTCTTTAGCGTGCAATATCACCCGGAAGCCTCGCCGGGCCCGCACGATTCGCATTATCTGTTTACCCAGTTCACCGACATGATGAAGGAATTCGCCCAACCAGGGAGCTCCCGGGGATGAGCTTCGCTACCGTCGAACACGGAATGGTCGCACCATTGGAATCAGAAGAAAGGGCCATTTTGCGGCACGGCTGAAGCCGTGCCCCCACGATTTCTATGCCTAAACGTAACGACATCCACAAAATCCTGATCATCGGCTCCGGCCCCATCATCATTGGCCAAGCCTGCGAGTTCGACTATTCCGGCGCGCAAGCTTGCAAGGCCCTTCGCGCGGAGGGCTACGAGGTGGTGCTGGTGAATTCCAATCCGGCCACCATCATGACCGACCCGGAACTGGCCCATCGCACGTACATCGAGCCGCTCACCAAGGAATATCTCGAAGAAATCATCATCAAGGAAAAGCCTGACGCGGTTCTCCCTACCGTTGGCGGGCAAACCGCACTGAATCTAGCCGTCGAGCTAGCCGAAAGCGGTATCCTCGAAAAGCACAAAGTGGAAATGATTGGCGCCACGTTACGCGCCATCAAAGTTGCCGAAGATCGTCTGTGGTTCAAGGACGCCTGCCGCAAGATCGGCCTGGAAGTTCCCGCATCGGCTCTGGTCAACAATGCGCAGGACGCTCTTCGCCTTTGCGATCAACTTGGTTTCCCTCTGGTCATTCGCCCCTCGTTCACGCTTGGCGGCACCGGCGGCTCCATCGCCTACAACAAAGAAGAATTCGCCGACGCCATCGCACACGCCCTCGACATGAGTCCCGTTCACGAAGCGCTCGTCGAAGAGTCCGTGCTTGGCTGGAAAGAGTACGAACTCGAGGTCATGCGCGACTACCGCGACAATTTTGTGGTGATCTGCACAATCGAAAACTTCGATCCCATGGGCGTGCACACCGGCGATTCCATCACCGTCGCTCCTGCGCAGACCCTTACCGACAAGGAATTCCAACGCATGCGTGATGCGGCCGCGGCCATTATCCGCGAAGTCGGCGTCGAAACCGGGGGCTCCAATGTGCAGTTCGCCATCAATCCGGAAAACGGCCGCATGGTTGTTATCGAAATGAATCCGCGCGTCTCGCGCAGTTCGGCCCTGGCCAGCAAAGCCACCGGTTTCCCCATCGCCAAAATTGCGGCGCGCCTGGCCGTCGGCATGTCTCTCGACGAAGTTCCCAACGACATCACCAAGAAAACGCCGGCCTGCTTCGAACCCACCATCGACTATGTGGTGGTGAAAATTCCCAAGTGGCAATTTGAGAAGTTCCCCGGCGCCGATAGCACCCTCGGCACACAAATGAAGTCCGTCGGCGAAGTCATGGCCATTGGCCGCACCTTCAAGGAAGCGCTGCAGAAGGGAATTCGCTCGTTGGAACCGAGTTCACCGTGGCGTGCGCCAGCCGAAACGCCCGACTCGCTTCTGCGCGAAAAACTCTCGACGCCGCGTCCCAATCGCATCCACTGGATACTGACGGCGGTGGAACGCGGCCTGCCGCTGCACGAAATTTGCGAGCTCACGAAGATCGATCCCTGGTTCATCCACCAGATCGATGAAATTGTGGCCGCGAACCGTCGCGCCGCTTCCGTCACCGTGGAAACAGCTTCGAAGGATCTTCTTCGCGAAGTGAAGCGTATCGGCACCAGTGATGAGCACCTGGCGCAAATCTGGAAGACCACTCCCGCTGTGGTCCGCCTGCAACGCGCACGCTATGGCGTTGCGCCGGTCTTCAAACGTGTGGACACCTGCGCCGCCGAATTCGAGTCCTTCACTCCGTACATGTACTCGACGTACGAGGACGAGGACGAAGCCGACACCTCGCAAAAGCAGAAAGTCATGATCTTGGGTAGCGGCCCGAACCGTATCGGGCAGGGAATTGAATTCGATTATTGCTGCTGCCATGCCTCGTTTGCGCTGCGCGAAGACGGCATCGAATCGATCATGGTGAACTGCAACCCGGAGACGGTTTCCACCGACTACGACACCTCGGACCGTCTGTACTTCGAACCGCTCACCCTCGAAGATGTCCTGGCCATCGTCGAACGCGAGAAGCCCACCGGCGTGATCGTGCAATTTGGCGGGCAAACTCCGCTGAATCTCGCTCTGGAACTGAAACGCAACGGCGTGCCCATCATCGGCACCGCCCCTGAATCCATCGACCTTGCGGAAGATCGCCGCCGCTTCGGCCGCCTTCTTGACGAGCTGAAAATTCCGCAGCCACGCAATGCCACGGCGCTTGTCCCGGAAGAAGCCGCGCGCGTCGCTGCTGAAATTGGTTTGCCGGTTCTGGTTCGCCCCAGCTATGTCCTGGGTGGCCGCGCCATGGTGATCGCCTACGATGTCAACACGGTGCAGGAATATGTGGCGCAAGCCGCACTGATGGGCCCTGCTCGCCCTGTTTTGATCGATCAGTTCCTGGAAGAAGCCACAGAGATCGATGTCGACGCGCTGGCCGATGGCACCGACGTGGTTATCGGCGGCATCATGGAACACATCGAGGAAGCCGGCGTGCACTCCGGCGATTCCTCGTGCGTGCTTCCGCCAGTCAGCCTGTCGCCCACAATTCTGAACACGATTCGCGACTACACCAAGCGTCTGGCTCTCGCCCTGAAAGTGGTCGGCCTGATGAACGTGCAGTACGCCATCCAGCGCGATACGGTTTACGTTCTCGAAGTGAATCCTCGCGCCTCCCGCACCGTTCCTTACGTCAGCAAAGCTACGGGCGTGCCGCTGGCGAAGGTTGCCGCTCGCCTGATGGTTGGCCGCAAACTGGCCGACATGAAGCTTCCGCTCGTTCACCACAACGGTGTTGCTGAAATCGCTTTCCGCGACTACTACTCCGTGAAATCGCCGGTATTTCCTTTCAACAAATTCCGCGGCGTCGACACCATTCTCGGCCCGGAAATGCGTTCCACCGGCGAAGTCATGGGCATCTCCACCTCCTTCGGTCTGGCGTTCGCCAAAGCGCAACTCGCTGCCGGACAGAAACTGCCGCAATCCGGCACCGTATTCATCAGCGTGAACGATCGCGACAAGCGCCACATCGGGCCGCTGGGCAAGGAACTCGTAGCCTTGGGTTTCAAACTCGTTGCCACCCGTGGCACCGCTTCCGCATTTCACGCTGCTGGTGTTCCCTGCGACGAAGTGTTCAAAGTGAACGAGGGCCGGCCAAACATCGTCGACCTCATCAAGACCGGCAAGATCAATCTGGTGTTCAACACACCTCTCGGCCGCGAATCCTTCTACGACGAAAAATCCATTCGTCGCGCCGCCATTCGCTATAACATTCCTTGCATTACTACCCTGTCCGCGGCCCAGGCTGCGGTGCGCGGTATTCACGCGGTGATCGAACTGCAAAGGGAAGTGTCCTGCTTGCAGGATCTGCACCAGAATCGCGCCACCGCCTCAACCAATCCCGGCTCGGGAGACTGATTCTATGGTTATCAACGGAATCTTCGCCGCGCTGACCACGCCGTACGCATCCGACGGAACCGTTTCTTTCTCTGGCGTCCGGCAAAATATCGTTCGCTACAATCAGACCGCGCTTGCCGGCTACGTCGTTCTTGGTTCAACCGGCGAATCGGTCATGCTTTCCCGCGAGGAGTCTGATTCCATCCTGGTCGCCGCACGGGAAGCCGCGATCGCGGAAAAATTGTTGATTGCCGGCACAGGAGCGGAATCCACGGCTGAGACCATCGCCAAGACCAAGCGCGCTGCGGCTCTCGGCTACCAGGTCGCACTTGTCAAAACGCCCTATTATTACAAGCCGGCCTATCGCGCCGAAACCTACATTCAACATTACCGCGCCGTTGCCGACGCTTCCCCAATTCCGATCCTTCTCTATTCCGTTCCGATTTTTACCGGCATCGCTCTCGACACTCCGGAAATCGTCGAACTCAGCCAGCACCCCAATATCCTCGGCATCAAGGATAGTTCCGGCGTCATTCAGCGCGTTGCGGAAGTTGTTGCCGCCGCTCCCAATACGTTCCACGTCCTCACAGGTGGCGCGGCCGTTATCTACCCCGCGCTTTCCGTTGGAGCCCGGGGAGCCATCTTGGCCCTCGCCGACGCTCTGCCCGAAAAGTGCGCCGAACTCTACCACCTGGTTCAATCCGGCCAGCATGACCGGGCGAAGTCCTTGCAACTCCAACTCGCGCAAGCCTCCAAGCGCATTCTGTCGGAGGGCAGTATTGCCGGCCTGAAATATGCCATGGACCTGCGGGGCTACGAGGGCGGCCTGCCGCGCTTGCCTCTTTTGCCTTTGAAAGAGGACAAAAAGCAGGCTATCGCGGCGTTCATGTCACAGCTCCATCCGGCCGTCGCACGCGTCTAAATATTCCGTATTTGCCGTCACTTTTTTTCGCCGCTATCATCTAAACGCTCATGAATTGTCGCGCCCTTTCACCGGACCGGCTGCCGCACACCTCGAAGCTATTTCGCGACTTCGTTGAGAATTTCCCCAAGGTCAAATCCTTCTACCCGCATTCACCGGAACTCAAGTCCATCGTCTCCGTTGCCAAGAAGCTGTCGTTTCCCGCCGAACGTCGCCGCGAAGTGGCCGATATTCTCCGTCAGCAAAACGTGATTTTCGGCAGCGGTGAAGAAACCGGGAAGAATCTTCGCCGCCTCGAGAATGGTGCAGTCGCAGTGGTCAGCGGGCAGCAAGTCGGTCTCTTCGGGGGCCCTGCCTACTCTTTTTACAAAGCCCTTTCCGCCATTCGCGCGGCGCAAGAACTCACCGGCGCCGGAATCGAAGCTGTCCCGGTGTTCTGGATGGCCACCGAAGACCACGACGTTGACGAAGTTCGCCACACCACCTGGTTTCACGACGGCCAGCTCCGCCGCTTTGAGTTGCCCAAACTGGCGGACGATGCGCAACCCGTCGGCCGCATTCCGCTGGGCGACGAAGTCGCTCAATTGGTCCGTGACGCCGAACCTGACCTCGGCCAGACCTTCGGTGAGATTCTTCGCGAAAGCTACACGCCGGTGGCCACCTACAGCAGCGCCTTTGCCCACCTCTTCGCGCGCATCTTCGAGGACTTCGGCCTCATCCTGTTGGACCCGCTCGACGATCGCTTGCACCGTGTCGCCGCTCCGATTCTGCACCGGGCGCTTGCCGAACGCGATGAGTTGAACGAGCTGCTACTGAAGCGCGGCAAAGAACTGGAGCACGCGGGCTACACGGTGCAAGTAAACGTCACGGCTCGCAGCACCGTTTTGTTTTCCTTGTGTGGAGGCCAACGCCAGGTGATCTCCGCCTCCAACGGTAACTTCATCAGCGGCCAGAAATCGGCGCCGCGTGATGCCTGGCTTCGCGAGATCGAGACCGAGCCGCAATGCTTCAGCCCTAACGCCATCTTTCGTCCCGTGGTGCAAGACTATCTGCTGCCCACCGTCGCGTATTTCGGAGGACCCGCCGAAATCGCCTATTATGCGCAGTCGCAGGTGCTCTACGAAAAGCTGCTCGGGCGTATGCCGGTAATCCTTCCGCGCGCCGACTTCACGCTCGTTGACCCCAAAGCCATTCGTATCCTCAAGAAATACGGTTTGCAGGCCGAAGACGCTTGGCAAGGGAAGCAGTTGCTGCTGAAGCGCATGCATGCCACCAACGTCCCAAAGAAACTCGCGCGCGAATTCGACAGCAACCTTCGCCAGTTGGAGAAGAGTCTCCAACGCCTCCATAAAGCTATCGCCAAAGTCGATCCCACGATCCAGGGCACCATCGCTCGGGCCGAAAAACGCATTCGCTACCAGATCGAAAAATTGCGCCAAAAAACGGGTGCGTCGCTGGACCGCCGCGACAAGCTGGTGCAGCAACACGCTGACTTCCTGGAGAATCTCTTGTATCCCCAGAAAGGTCTGCAATCCCGCGACCTTTGCTTCCTGCCCTTTCTGGCGCGTTGGGGAACTGGTGGCCTCCACGAACTCGAAAAGCTAGCCACTCCCAAAAAGCCCGGCCGCCACTGCATCGTTCCCATTCCGTAATTTGGAGTGCGGCGGCTCTCCGCGCTTTTACGATCTCAATAAAACACGAATCCCTCGAATTCCACCCAACCGGGTACCGTTCGCCTTCCGACGCGGGCGCCTAGTTTCTATTCTTAACCTTGTTTCTATTCCGAAATGTGGCGCTGGGTTTCATGCCAGCCCAAGACATCACGCCCCGTACCTCGCTCCTCCAGTGATGTCGTTATAGCGGCAAGTTAGTTTTTCCCTTACAGTTCTGGCATGCAATCCATGCGCATCAAAACCAACCGTCGCACCCAAATGATCGACATCACGCAAGAGGTCCAGCGCGTCGTCTCTGCTCTCGGCATCAAATCCGGCACCTGCCTTCTGTATGTGCCGCACACCACTGCGGGCATCCTCATCAACGAACACGCCGATCCCGACGTTGCCTCCGACGCCGAGGGCGCACTCGATCGTTTGATTCCCGCGGCCGGACCCTACCGCCACGCCGAAGGCAATTCAGATTCGCACGTGAAAACGATGCTTGTGGGAATGAATGCCTTCGTCTTCGTCGAAGATGGAAAACTGGCCCTCGGGCGCTGGCAGGGAATCTTCTTGGCCGAATTTGACGGCCCTCGCGAGCGCCACGTCTACGTCAAAGTGCTTCCCGACCGCGTCTAGTCGTCAGCGCAGGCGCTGCGCCCTCCGGTCGTCTGTGCTAAAGTTTTTAGGCCATGGCAAATCTCGGCGTTTACATCCAGGTACCGTTCTGCCAGACCAAATGTACCTACTGCAACTTTCACACTGGCGTGGTCTCGTCTGACCGGTTCGCTCCATACACCCAGGCCGTGTGCCAGGAAATCCGCAATCATCGCCAACTTCTTCGCGCTGCTGGCGTGCATTGGACCAACGGCTTTGATTGGCAGACGTTGCAGGAAAAATGGGTGTCCCACGAATCCGTGGACACGCTCTACATCGGCGGCGGAACGCCCAGTCTTGTTCAGCCTGAGTTTCTTTCCAGAATGATCGATGCCCTGCGGGACACCTTCTCCTGTGACTTTAAAGAGGTCACCTTGGAGGCGGACCCCGAGACAGTCGAAATCGAGAAAGCGGTCCACTGGCTTGCCTCGGGCATTGACCGCATCAGCTTCGGCACCCAATCCTTTATCGACCTGGAACTCAAAACCGCGGGCCGCATGCACCGTCGTGCCGATATCTATCGTTCCGTCAAAATTCTTCGCGACGTCGGCATTCGCAACATCAGCTTCGATCTCATCGCCGGTCTTCCCAAGCAGACGCGCGACTCCTGGCGTCAGTCTCTCGACGAACTTCTTTTGCTTTCACCGCAGCACGTTTCCATCTACATGATGGAGATCGACGAGAACAGCCGCCTCGGCCTGGAAGTCTTGCGCGACGGGCCACGCTACAGCGCCCACGATCTGCCTTCCGAAGACTCCATGGTTGAGTTTTACGAGTCCGCGCAGTCAGCGCTGGATTCCGCCGGGTATGCCCAATATGAAATCTCCAACTGGGCCAAACCCGGCTTCGAGTCGCGCCACAACCTGAAATACTGGCGCCGCGAACCCTATCTTGGCTTCGGCGCTGGTGCCCATTCTTTTTCCGGCACGCAGCGCTGGGCTAACATCCATGACGCTGCCGCTTACGTCGCTGCCATTGCCGCCGGTCGGGTTGCGGAAGAAGGCGTCGAGCGCGTAACTCGCGACGCAGCACTCGAAGAGGAAGTGTTCCTCGGATTGCGCCAACTGGCCGGCGTCGACCTTCGCAGGATTGAACGTCAGTACGGCGTCACTCTTCAGCCCAGGGTCGATCGCCTCTCCTCCGCGGGAATGCTCCTGCACGAAGGTGACGTTGTTCGCATTCCCGCCGCAAAAATGAGCGTCTCCAACGAAGTGTTCGTCGAACTGTTGCGCGACCTCACTCCGCTCGATGGTTCACAGCATTCAGAAAGAGGGCACCATGACCTACACCGTGGCAAAGGGCAATCAGCTGGTGGATCCTGATCAAGTAACGCCGCTCGATGGCGCCGTTGACCTGCGCAGCGACACCGTCACCCGTCCCAGCGACGAAATGCGCCAAGCCATGGCCGCTGCGGCTGTGGGCGACGACGTTTACGGCGAGGATCCCACCGTCAACCAGCTTCAGAAACGCGCCGCGCAAATCTTCGCCAAGGAAGCCGCGCTGTTCGTGCCCACCGGCTGCATGGGCAATCTCATTTGCGTCAAGACGTGGACGCACCACGGTAACGAGGTCATTTGTGAAGAACGCAGCCACGTGAATTTGTACGAGCTGGCCTCGATGTCCGCGATCGCTGGATGCATGCCACGCGCCGTTCGCAGCGGCGAAGACGGCATCATGACCTGGAAGCAGATCGAAGCGGTCATCCGGCCAAAAATCTATTACGACTCACAGACCGCGCTCGTCTGCCTGGAAAATACCAGCAACATGGCCGGCGGCACGGTCTACTCGACTGAACGCGTCAACGAAATCTGCGAGCACGCGCACGCGCTGGGGCTGAAAGTTCACCTCGACGGCGCTCGCATCTTCAACGCTGCTGTCGCTCTCGGCGACAGCGTTTCCAATATGACCAGCAAAGCCGACTCCGTCATGTTCTGCCTCTCCAAGGGCCTTGGCGCCCCTGTCGGCTCCATGATCGTTGGCTCAAGAGAATTTATCGAACGCGCGCGCATCTACCGCAAAATGTTTGGCGGTGGCATGCGCCAGGTTGGCGTGATTGCGGCAGCGGGACTGGTGGCGTTGGAGAAATCTCCCGCGCGCTTGCACGAAGATCATGCCAACGCGAAACGCCTTGCGGAGGGCATCGCGCAAATCCACGGCCTGCGCATCGATCCCGCCAGCGTCAAGAGCAACATCGTCATTTTCGATTGCAGCGCCACCGGCATGAACGCCGTGGAGTTCTGCGATGCTCTCCATCCCAGAGGCATTTGGGCGCAGGACACGGCCATCAATTCTGTCCGCATGGTTACGCACTGGAATGTCTCGCGCGACGGCATTGAAAAAGCCCTCGTGGAATTAAAATCGGTGGCGGAGAAGAAGACCAGTCACACTGCCTGATCGCCGCGTCGCTAGTCTTCAAATGTATTTAGCCCAAAATTGCGCCGTCTGCCGCCGCCTGCTGTCTCTGTACTGAAAGATCTGAAAGAGAGGTTCCGATGAAGTCCGCCTGGAAACAAATTGCAGTGGCCACATGGTGTGTCGCTATGGCGATGTCGCTCGTTGCCTCCGGTGCAATCGCTCAAGCCACCGCAGCGACGCCCAACGCCGAAGAAGCCAGGAAATTCATCGAGTCCGCAGAGCAGCAACTTCTCGACCTCAGCATAAAGTCTCAGCGCGCTTCCTGGGTCGAAGAAAACTTCATCACCGACGACACCGAACAGATCGCGGCCGAAGCCAATGAAGTGCTAAACACGGCAGCCGCAAAGTTTGCCAAAGAAGCTCATCGCTTCGACTCCGTACAACTTTCTCCCGAGCTTGCCCGCAAACGCTTGATGCTTGAACTCGCTACCGGTTTCCCCGCTCCCGACGACCCCAAGGCGCAAAAGGAACTGGCGCAAATCCTGGCCTCCTTGGATGCCGACTATGGAAAAGGGAGGTGGTGTCCCGATGGCGACGCGAAGCCCTGCTTCGATGTCACTGCGGTTGGCAAGCTCATGGCCACCAGTCGCGATCCCGCGGAACTGCAACGCGCGTGGCTTGGTTGGCACGCCGTTGGCGCCCCCATGCGCCAGCGTTACGCCCGCATGGTCGACCTCGGCAATCAAGGCTCGCGCGAACTCGGCTATGTCGACGTCGGCGCCCTGTGGCGTTCCAATTACGATATGCCGCCCGACGCTTTTCAAAAGGAACTCGATCGCCTGTGGACTCAGCTGCAGCCTCTGTATCTTTCTCTGCACGCCTATGTGCGCGGCCAACTCACCAAAAAATACGGCAAAGAAGTTGTTCCTCCCAATGGCCCGATACCCGCCCATTTGCTCGGCAATATCTGGGCGCAGGAGTGGAACAACGTCTACGACCTGATGGACTCACCCAAACCCGCGCAAAGTTACGACCTGACCAAAATCCTCGTGCAGCGCAAGACCGATGCGCGTGGCATGGTCAAGTACGGCGAGAATTTCTTCTCCTCCCTCGGTTTCGCTCCTCTCCCGCAAACTTTTTGGCAGCGCTCTCTGTTCACTAAGCCCGCCGATCGCGATGTGGTCTGCCATGCCAGCGCCTGGGACATCGACGCCGTCGATGATCTCCGCATCAAAATGTGCATCCAGATCACCGAGGAAGACTTTCGCGTCATCCATCACGAACTCGGCCACAACTATTACGGTCGAGCCTATGACAAGCAGCCCTTCCTCTTCCGCGACAGCGCCAACGATGGTTTCCACGAAGCCGTTGGCGACACCATGGCTCTCTCCGTCACTCCCGATTATCTGAAGCAACTCGGCTTGATCGATACGGTTCCACCCGCCTCTGGCGATATCGATTACCTGTTGCAGCAAGCCCTCGAAAAAGTCGCCTTTCTTCCATTCGGCCTGGTCATCGACAAGTGGCGCTGGGAAGTTTTCTCTGGCCACGTCAAGCCCGATCAATACAACAAAACCTGGTGGGACCTTCGCCTCAAGTACCAGGGCGTCGCTCCGCCTTCCCCGCGCTCTGAAGCCGATTTCGATCCCGGCGCAAAGTTTCACGTCCCCGCCAACGTTCCCTACATGCGCTATTTCCTCGCTCGCATCTACCAGTTCCAGTTTCAGCGCGCCCTTTGTAAGGAAACCGGCTATCAGGGCCCTCTGCACCGCTGCTCCATCTATGGCAACAAGAAAGCCGGCGAAAAGTTGAACGCCATGTTGGCAATGGGCCGAAGCAAGCCGTGGCCCGACGCCCTTGAAACCCTCACCGGCGAAAAACAAATGGACGCCTCAGCACTGGCTGACTATTTCGCTCCGCTAAAAGCCTGGCTCGACGAGCAAAACAAAAAGAACAACTACCCCGTCGGCTGGTAAGTCCTCGCGCTTGTGTAGGGATCGCCTTCTGAGGCGGTCCGCTAACCTGAGCATTGGGCTTAGCGCCTGGGATGCATGCGAGCGCAACATAAGCTAAACTTTGCATGGGTATTCAATTTACTTTCAGGCGAGGCTCGCGTGGATTTCACGTTTACCGACGAACAAAACCACCTGCGCAAAAGCGTGCGCGAATTTGCCGAGGGCGAAATCGCTCCTCACGTCATGGAGTGGGACGAAGCCTCTCATTTCCCGCTGGAACTGCTTCCCAAGCTCGGCGAAATGGGCCTGCTGGGCGTCATTTTTCCAGAGGATTACGGCGGCGCCGGCCTCGGCTACATCGAATACGCCACGGTGATTGAAGAGCTCTCGCGCGTCGATGGCTCCATCGGATTGACCGTCGCGGCTCACAATTCGCTCTGCACCAACCACATCTACAAGTTCTCCACCGAGGAGCAGAAACGCAAATATCTCGTCCCGCTCGCTCATGGCCAAAAACTCGGCGCGTGGTCGCTCACCGAGCCGGAAGCCGGCTCCGACGCCGGCGGCACTCGCACCACTGCCGTGCGCGATGGCAAACACTGGGTGCTGAACGGCGCGAAGACCTTTACCACCAACGGCCATTTCGCCGACATCTGCGTGGCCATGGCGGTCACGGACAAGTCAAAAGATTCTCACGGCATCAGTGCCTTTATCCTGGAAAAGGGCATGCCCGGATTCAAGCCTGGCAAAAAGGAAAACAAGCTTGGCATGCGCGCCAGCGACACTTCCGAAGTGATTTTTTCCGATTGCCGCGTGCCCGCCGAAAATCTTCTTGGCCCAGAGGGTGAAGGCTTCATCAGCAGCCTGAAAATTCTGGATGGCGGGCGCATCTCGATTGCCGCCCTCGCGCTGGGCATGGCGCAGGGCGCTCTGGAAGCCGCCACCAAATACGCCAAGCAGCGCAAGCAATTCGGCCAGCCCATCAGCGATTTCCAGGCCATCCAGTTCAAACTAGCGGACATGGCCACGCAGGTCGAGGCCGCTCGCTTGTTGGTCTATCAGGCCGCCTGGCTTGCCGACCAAAAAGACGTGCGCTTCACGCGCGAGTCCAGCATGGCCAAGCTGTTCGCCAGCGAGGTCGCCGTCCGCGTCGCGAACGAATGTGTCCAGATCCACGGCGGCTACGGCTTCATCAAAGACTATCCCGCGGAAAAGTATTATCGCGACGTAAAGCTCTGCACTATCGGCGAGGGCACCAGCGAAATTCAAAAACTCGTTATTGCCCGCCAGCTCCTCGGCAAGAAATAATAGAAGGATGCTCCTGCGCGCTTTGCTTCGTTCTCTAGGATTCACTTCACCATGAGCTCCGCCATCGGCGAATGGGCCGAGAAGGTGCGCCGCGGCGATGTTCGCGCCATCTCTCGCGCCATTTCCTCGATCGAAAACCACGATCCTGACGCGGAAGAACTGCTGCGCATCCTATTCCCCTATACGGGGCAGGCGTATCTCACCGGCATCACTGGCGCGCCGGGCACGGGCAAGAGCACCCTGGTCGACCGCCTGGCCGCGTACCATCGCAAGCGCGACGAGCCCGTTGGCGTCATCGCCGTCGACCCAACCAGCCCGTACTCCGGCGGCGCGATTCTGGGCGACCGCATCCGCATGCAGAGCCATGCCACGGACGCTGGCATCTTCATCCGTTCGATGGCCACGCGCGGTTTTCTAGGCGGCCTGGCGCGCGCCACGGCCGAAGTGGCGTTGCTGCTCGATGCCGCAGGCAAGCGCCAAGTACTGATCGAAACCGTCGGCGTTGGCCAGGATGAAATCGACATCGTGCGCCTTGCCGATTGCGTCCTCGTCGTTCTGGTTCCCGGTCTCGGCGACGACATTCAAAACATGAAAGCCGGTCTGATGGAAATCGGCGACATCTTCGTGCTCAATAAAGCCGACCGCGAAGGCGCCGACCGCCTGGAAGAGCAGCTCCACGCCATGCTCTCCCTCGTTATGCCGCGCGATGGCTGGCACCCTCCCGTGATCCGCACGGCCGCGACGGAAAACAAAGGCATCGACGAGCTGGCGCAATGCGTCGCCAAATTCAGCCAGCATTTCCAGTCCAGCGGACAGCGCCGCAAGAAGCACGTTGAGCACTGGCAAAAGCGCTTGATCGAATTGTTGGAATCGCGCCTGCTCGAGCGCGTTCTGGGCGGCAAAGCTGGCGAAGCCCAGCTGCGCGAACTGGCTGCCGCCGTTGCCGACCGCAAGATCGATCCTTTCACCGCGGTGTCCGAAATCCTGAAAGGCTCAGGTTTGTAAACGCGCATGCACCTCGGCGACATCGAAATCCGATTCCTCGACGGCGGCGCGTTCGGCCTGGATGGTGGCGCGATGTTTGGCGTGGTCCCCAAAGTCCTGTGGGACAAAAAATCTCCGCCCGACGAACGGAATCGCATCCGCATGCGCGCAAATTCGTTGCTGGTACGCGCGCACAACAAAACCATCCTGATCGAAACCGGCAATGGCACCAAGTGGGACGCGAAGCAACGCGCTATCTACAACGTGCAGGACGGCGATCCGCTTCTCGATTCGCTGCACCGCGCCGGAGTAGAGCCGGACGACGTCGGCCTGGTCTTCAACACGCACTTGCATTTCGATCACGCCGGCGGCAACACGCGTATCGTCGGAGACCGCGCCGTGCCCACCTTCCGCAATGCGCGTTACGTGGTGCAGAAATCAGAACTGGAGCACGCCCTCGCCCCCACCGAACGCGACCGGGCCAGCTATCTCCCCGACAACTATCAACCCATCACCGACGCGGGCCAGTGGAATCTGGTGGATGGCGATGCGGAAATCCTGCCGGGCATCTCGGTGGCTCGCATTCCGGGCCATAATGCCAGCATCCAAGCCGTCCTTTTAAATGGCGGCGGAAAGTCCCTGGCGTTTGTTGCGGATTTGCTGCCAACACGTCACCATATTCCGTTGCCTTGGATCATGGCCTACGACCTGTATCCGATGCAGACGCTGGAGACCAAGCGCAAGTGGCTTCCGCGATTTATCAGCGAAGGCTGGATGGTAGTATTTGCACACGACCCCGATATCGCAGCGGCCACGCTCCACGACCGCGACGGCAAAATTGAAATCGCATCGGTGGACCTGAACCGCTAATTCCAGGAGAAATGTGAATGGCGAAAGCGAAGAAGTCGGCAGGGAAGAGTGCGCGGGCGAAAGAACCCGTTGCGGAAGTCGGCGTAATTGGCGGCAGCGGCCTTTATTCCATGAGCGGACTGACCGACACGCGCGAGGTTCGCGTGAAAACGCCGTTTGGCGATCCGTCCGACGCCCTGATCGTTGGCACCTTGGAAGGCAAGCGCGTTGCGTTTCTGGCGCGCCACGGACGCGGCCATCGCTTCATGCCCAGCGAACTGAATTTCCGCGCCAACATTTACGCCATGAAGTTGCTCGGCGTGCAACGCATCATTTCCGTCAGCGCCGTGGGCTCGCTGAAGGAAGATTTGCGTCCCGGGGAATTTCTGGTCGTCGACCAGTTTGTGGACCGCACCAAGGGCCGCCACTCCACATTTTTCGGCAATGGCATCGTCGCGCACGTCACGTTTGATAAGCCCACCTGCCCTCAGCTTTCCTCCACGCTCGCCGATGCCTGCGTGTCCGCCGGGGTTCCCGTTCATCGCAAAGGCGCCTACGTGTGCATGGAGGGTCCGCAATTCTCCACCCTGGCCGAAGCGAATTTTCACCGCGCCAACAACTGGGACTTGATCGGCATGACCAATGTCACCGAAGCGAAACTGGCCCGTGAAGCGGAGATTTGTTACGCCACCATTGCCATGATTACCGATTACGATTGTTGGCATCCGCAGCATGACTCCGTCACTGTCGCGCAGATTATCGCCACGCTTACGCAGAATGCTACGAACGCCCAGAACGTCGTTCGGGCAGCGGTGAAAGCACTTTCGCCGGATCGCGCCTGCAAATGCGGCTCGGCCCTGAAGCATGCCATTATCACCGATCCAAAAGTTGTGCCCGCAAAAACCAGGAAGAATCTCAGCGCTATACTCGCCAAATATCTGGCCTAGGAGAAGATCGTGTCCTTACTCGTCGTTGGTTCCGTTGCATTTGATTGCCTGGAAAGCCCGTACGGAAAGGTGGAGCGCGCCGTCGGCGGCGCCGCCACGTATTTCGCGGTCGCAGCCAGTTTTTTCACGCCCGTCCATCTTGTCGCTGTCGTCGGCGATGATTTCAGCAAAGAAGACGCCGCGGTGTTCAAGGGCCGGCCCATCGACATCGAAGGGCTGGAGCGCGCTACCGGCAAAACCTTTTTCTGGTCCGGGCGCTACTCGCAAAACCTGAACGAACGCGTGACGCTGGCCACGGAATTGAACTGCTTCGCGGATTTCAAGCCGCGACTGCCGGAAAAATATCGCAACGCGAAATACGTCTTTTTGGCCAACATCGCACCGGATCTGCAGCGCGACGTTCTGCACCAGGTAAAGGTCAAGCCCAAGATCGCGGCCATGGACACCATGAACTACTGGATTGAGCGCACCAACGCCGAATTGCGCGAAACCCTGAAGCACGTTGACATCCTCATGATCAACGACACCGAGACCCGCGAACTTTCCAGCGAACACAACCTTTTGCTCGCCGCCAGGCACATCTTCAAGATGGGTCCATCAACCCTCGTGGTGAAGCGCGGCGAGTACGGCGCCATGCTGGTCGACAAGAACGGCATCTTCTGCGTCCCCGCGTTTCCCTTGGAAGAGCCTCACGATCCCACCGGGGCAGGCGACTCCTTCGCCGGCGGCTTCATGGGCTACCTAGCCAGCGTAGGCAACAAAAGTGATGCCTTCCTGCGTCGAGCGATGGTGTATGGCTCTGTGCTTGGCAGTTTTGCCGTGGAGCAGTTCGGCCTGGACCGCCTGCTGAAGTTGAAGAAAACCGAGATACACGGCAGGGCACGGCACTTCGCAAAACTCACGCAATTCAAACTCTAAACCTCGTAAACTTCCCCTGAAGGCTTTGTAGTGGCCGATCTTTAGATCGGTTCTTGATCCTTTGGAATTTGAAATTGATTTTATATTTCGTCAGGGCAACGCTGCCTATCGTGCGGAAAAACTCTCGCTTTGTCACTCCGAACGGAGTCTGCGGGGTGAGGAATCTCTCTTTTCAGCCGTGCCGCAAATGGCGCATCATCAAGCCAGCTTCAGCCGCTGAGGGCCGCGCGGCCGTTTTTCCACGCCCTGCCGCACCTGCACTAAATGACTGAGTCCACAACAATCCCGCGCAAACCCAAAGCTCTAACCAAGGGCTCCAAGATTGCCGTCTTTGCCCCGGCCTCTCCCGCGGACCACCAGGAAATTCTCACTGGCATCGCCGAACTTCGCCGCCTGGGCTTTGAGTTTTCTCCCGCGCCCATGTCCACCCCCGAAGGTTACTTTGCGGGCTCTTTGCAAACACGCCTCGAAGGATTCCTCAGCGCTCTGAAAGACAGAGCTATTCGCGGCCTAGTGGCCACGCGCGGAGGCTACGGCGCAAGCTACCTTCTCGGCTCCGACTTTTCCGCAGACCTGAAAGAGCCGAAATGCATCATCGGCTTCAGCGATCTCACCTCTCTGCAGATTTATCTTTGGCAAAAGGCCGCCTGGGTTACGTTCCACGGCCCCATGGCTGCCGCGGGTTTCAATCACGGAGCCGACGACGCGTACGGTTACGACGAACACTCTTTCCTGCAGGCCGTCTCGAATACCGCCACGGGTTGGAGCGTTCCGCTGCGCGCACAATCGCTTGTCCCCGGCGAAGCCGAAGGTCGCCTGCTCGGCGGCTGCCTCACCATTCTGCAAACGTCTCTGGGCACGCCTTGGGAGTTGGACACCACCGGGGCGATCCTGGTCCTCGAAGATCGCGGCATGAAGCCCTATCAGGTGGACCGCGCTTTGCTGCACCTGATGCAGGCCGGCAAATTCAGCGGCGTCAAAGCCGTCGTCCTCGGCGAATTTCCCGATGGTGACGCCCCTTCACCGGGCAGTCCCACGACTCGCGACGTCTGCGCACGCATACTTTCGCCATTGGGGTTGCCGGTGATCTACGGCGCTCCCGTGGGCCACAGCAAGCGGCCCATGCTGACGTTGCCGCTCGGCATTCGCGCTCGACTGCGTGCGCAGGGCGAAGGTACGCTCGAATTTCTCGAACCGGCGGTTGTCCCTTAAACTAGAAGAGGCTCAGGGCATGATGAAGCACATCCACATGATTGGCATTGGCGGTTCGGCCATGTCGCCGCTCGCCGGAATGCTGCGCGAACGCGGCTTTCGCGTGACCGGTTCAGATGCGGGTGTGTATCCTCCCGCCTCCATTCTTCTCGAATCGCTCGGCATTCCGTACGACTCCAAGTTCGACGCCGCACATCTCACGCCGGCCCCCGACGTGATCGTTGTAGGCAACGCCATTTCGCGCGGCAATGTTGAAGTGGAGGAAATGCTCGACCGCAAGCTGGTTCACAAATCGCTGCCGGAAATCCTCGAAGAGGAATTCCTTCCCGGCAAACACTCCATTGTAGTGAGCGGGACGCACGGCAAGACCACCACCACGGCGATGCTCGCGTGGATTTTTCAGGTGGCGAAAAAACGCCCGAATTTCCTGGTTGGTGGCGTCGCCGAGAACTTTGGCAAGAGTTATGGCCTCGGTGGTGGCGAGGATTTCATCCTGGAGGGCGACGAATACGATTCCGCGTATTGGGACAAAGCCGCGAAGTTCTTTCATTACCAGCCCGACGACCTGATCATCACTTCACTGGAATTCGATCACGCCGACATCTACACGGATTTTGAAGCCTATCAACTGGCGTTTCGTCGGCTGGTGAACCTGGTACCGCGGCGCGGCCGTGTGGTCGTCTGGGGCGATGCCGGCGCCGGCGAAGCGCTGCACAATGCAACAGAAAAGGCCTTCTGCCCAGTGATTCGCTACGGCTTTGACGCCACGAACGACTGGTTTGCAACCAATGTGCTCCCCGATGGCGACGGCATGAAGTTTCTCTTGAACTATAAAGGCGAGGCGTTCGCGGAATTTCGGCTCGCGGCCACTGGCCACCACAACGTTCTCAACGCCATCGCCGCGATCATCGTGGCGCAAGGCCGCGGCATGGCCTTTCCGACCATTCAGGAAGCTCTAACAACGTTCCGCAGCGTCAAGCGTCGAATGGATGTGAAGGGGGAAGTCGACGGCATGCTCGTGGTCGACGATTTTGCCCACCATCCCACCGCGATTCGCGCCACGATTCAGGCTGCTCGCCTCCGTTGGCCCGGCCGCCGTCTGTGGGCTGTGCTCGAGCCTCGCTCCAATTCCATGCGCCGCAAAGTGTTCCAGGACGCGCTGCCGGAAGCTCTCGCGCTTGCGGATCGCGTAGTCCTCGATGCTGTCCATCGGGCCGCGCTGCTTGATGATGCGCATCGCCTCGACCCGGAAGCCGTCGCCGCCGCCGTGCACTCTCACGGCAGGGATGCCCGTGTTTTGCCCAACGCGGATGCCATCGCCGATCTTCTTGCTAGCGAAGCCAAGTCCGGCGACATTTTCCTGATCATGTCCAACGGCAGTTTCGACGGTTTGTGCGAGAAGTTGTTGAACAAGCTTTCACCGAGACAAATTCCATCCGAGGCCAATGCGCGTTGAATAAGGTATTGCGAAGCTCATCCACAGTTTTGACCGCCACAATTCTGTGCCTGCTCTTCCTAACGGCCACTTCCGCCAAAGCAGACATTCACTACACCGTCTCGCTCGATCATCCCGAGCAGCATCTCTTTCACGTCACCGTGGAAGTCCCCGATGTGAAGGACCAACTCACTCTGCAGATGGCCGCCTGGAACGCGTTATATGAAATCCGCGATTTCAGCAGCCACGTTCAGGAAGTCGTTGCCTTTGCCAACGGCCAGCCGCTCGAAGTCAAGAAGGTGGATAAGCTCACCTGGCAGGTGAAGGGCTCGGGCACCATCACCGTGCGTTACACCACGTTTTGGGATGATGTTGGCCCCTTCAGCACGCAACTCAATTCAGAGCACGCGTTCATCAATCCCGCCATGATTCTCCTGTACGTTCCTGAGCGCAGAGCGGAAAAAACCACCCTCGCACTTCGCGACGTACCCGGCGGATGGAACGTCGCCGCCTCCGACATCGTCTTGCAGGAATCAGTGAGCCCTGCCACCCAATTTACAATGCAAGCCCCCAGCTACGACGCGCTCGCCGACGCGCCCATCGAAGCTTCGCATTTCGAGGAATTCACCCTCCACGATCTGACTCCTCCCATCCACGTCGTCATCCACGGCGATAACTGGCACAAACGCGAGGTCGAAAACGCTCTGCGCAAAATTTGCAGCTACGAACTCAAACTCATGGACGGCGCACCGTACAACAACTACACGTTCATCTATCACGTCGGCAACGCCTCCGCCGGAGGTGGCGGCGGCATGGAGCACGCCAACTCCACGGCCATCTTCGCGCCCTCCGATGCGTTTCTGAATAATGTCTCCGCGCACGAATTTTTTCATCTCTGGAACGTCAAACGCATTCGTCCGGCCTCTCTCGAGCCTATGGACTACACCAAGGAGATGTATACCCGCGCGTTGTGGTTCGCCGAAGGCGTCACCAACACTTACGGTTCTTACGCGCTGGTCCGCACTGGCCTGTGGAATCGCCAGGAATTCTACATGGATCTGAGCCGCCAGATCAGCGATCTGGAAGTGCGGCCTGCCGAGCAATGGCAAAGCGCCGAGCAATCCAGCCTCGACGCATGGCTCGAAAAATATGCTCTCTACAACCAGCCTGTGCGCAGCGTTTCTTACTATCAGAAGGGCCAGGTCCTCGGCGTGCTTCTCGATATCCTCATCCGCGACCGCACCGACAACCAGAAAAGCCTCGACGACGTGATGCGCGCCATGAACGCCGACTTTGCAAGGGAAGGGAAGTTCTACCGCGATTCGTTGGACGTTAGGCTTACCGCGGAAAAAGTCACCGGCGGTTCCCTGGAAGAATTTTTCAACAAATATATTGGCGGAGCCGAGCCTTTGCCCTATGCCTCCGTTCTTTCTCTCAGCGGTCTTGAGCTTCACATCTATGAAAGCGCGCGTCCGGTTCTCGGCTTTTTCGTGGAGCGCGATGCGTCCGGTCCGGTGATTGTTCGCGGCGTTGACGCCGACAGCGACGCGGCCAAAGCCGGTCTGCGCGTTGGCGATGAAATCCTTCGCTGGAACAATGCCGAGGCGCCGCGGCGTCCGGAACGGTGGTTGAGTTCGGAGAAACCCGGTGACCAGTTGCGCCTGCGCGTCAAGCGCGACGATAAGGAAATGGACATCGCTCTGCGTATCGGAGAAGTTCGCGAAAAGGTTTATCAAGTGGCCGAGTCGTCGCACACCAGCGAGCGCGCCAAGCGTATTCGCGAAGGTATCCTTCGTGGAACTACCGAGCCCGTTACCGCTAAGATTCGCTGAAAATCCGGTTATCATTGGTGCCAGTGACTGGAGCGTTCGTGAACCTCTTTTCGCTTTGGCGAATTTTGATTTGGGGCTGGCTGGCGTCCGAAATCGTGATTGGCGTCGCCACGCGAACCAAGCGAAGCAGCGGCACGGTTCGCGACCGCGGCACGCTGGCGCTACTGTGGATTGTAATCTTTGCGTCGGTTGCAGCCTGTGAATGGATTGCCGACCGCTCATCATCCAACATGTTCGGCGGCGCCCACTGGCTGAAACCACTAAGCGATAGCCTGATGATCGTCGGCCTGGCCGTTCGCTGGACCGCGATTCTTACGCTGGGCAAAGCGTTCAGTTCCAACGTAGCCATTCAGGAATCCCAGACCGTACAACGCTCCGGGTTGTACAGGATTGTTCGGCACCCTTCTTATTTGGGCTTGCTGATCATCTTTTTTGCCATCGGCATTCATTCGCGCAACTGGCTTTCCTTCGCCGTGGTCATGGTGCCCACCACGGTCGCTCTGCTATATCGCATTCACGTGGAAGAAATCGCGTTGCGCGAGGCCTTCGGCGCGGAATACGCCGATTACAGCAAATCCACCAAGCGCCTGATCCCTGGCATCTATTGAGCGGTGCGGATTAGTTCGGCGGGCGACACGGAACCGCAAAACTGCGCTTGACCATCCGTCCAGGATTCGAGAAAGTTTTCTTGCCCATGCTTCGTGCCGCCTTCATCTGTGTTTTTCTGAGCTTGTACATCCTGATTCTGGGACCACCGCTGCTCATCTATTCCCTTGTCACCCGGCACGTTGATCCGCTTTACTGGGTAGGCGTCAAAGGCGTGATGTTTTTCGTGCGATGCGTGGGCGTGCGCGTCCGCGTCAAAGGCATCGAGCGCATTCCCAAAGGCACGGTCATCTTCGCCGCCAACCATACCAGTTCCGCCGATGCTCCCGCGGTGGTTTGGGCTATTCCCAGGCGTATCGCGATTCTCTTGAAACGCTCGCTTTTTGAATGGCCGATCGTTGGGCAAGCCTTCCATCTCGCGCATTTCATTCCGGTTGATCGCCACAATCGCGATTCCGCCATCGTCAGCCTGGAAAAAGCCACTCAGGCGTTGCGCGATGGCCAATCCTTCTTGATCTATCCGGAGGGGACGCGCAGCCCCGACGGCCGTCTGCAGGAGTTGAAAAAGGGAACCGCTGTAATGGCGATCAAGGCGGGAGTGCCGATCGTACCGGTCGCGTGCTCGAACGCTCACCGCATCATGGAGAAGCGCAAACTGAAAATCACTCCCGGCGACATTCTTGTGGAGTTTCTCGATCCTATCGATGTCGCGCAATACACCTTCGAGCAGCGTGAAGAACTCAACCAGCGCCTCCACGACGAACTCGCCGCAGGCCTCCCGCCTGATCAGCGCCCTCCAGGTTTTCCCGGCGCTGTCTGAGTTCATCCTCTTGCTTCTTGGTTCATCCTTTAGCTATTGCCCGGCTTCAGCCGCTGAGGGCGTAATGATCTTACTCTTAAACGTAGCGCTGGCTTTCATGCCAGCCCAGCTTTCTCCGTTATCTACCGCGAAACTTCTGTAGACCGTCAGGTTACGATCCGATACCTCGCGAAAAGAGATCTTTTCACCCCGAGCGCAGCGACGAACCTGCTCTCTGCAAAATGCCAAGGAAATGCAAATCGGGGGCCTGGAAAAGCCCTTCTATATTCAGGACCCTTTCCTCTCCGCCAATTCTAACTCCAGTTGCGCCACTCTCTTCTGCAACTCCGGCAACCGGTTCAGCGCCGCCATCATCTTCAGCCAATCGCGGTTCGGCACGGCGGGGTATCCCGAGTACAGCGCCTTCGCCGGCACATCATTCGGCACGCCACTCTGTGCGGTGATCACCGTGCCATCGCCAATCGTCAAGTGTCCTGCGGTGCCAACTTGTCCCGCCAAAATGCAGTTATTCCCGACGTGTGTCGATCCCGCCAGCCCAACTTGCCCGCACAGCATCGCGTTAGACCCAACTTGCGATGCGTGCCCAATTAGCACCAAGTCGTCGATCTTCGTCCCGCGTCCGATGCGTGTCTCTCCCACCGTCGCACGGTCAATGCATGCGTTTGCTTGCACCTCCACATCATCCTCCAAAACCGTCGGCCCGGACTGCGCCATTTTGTGCCACGTCCCGTCGTTGCGCTTCGCAAATCCCAGCCCATCGCCGCCAATCACCACGCCATTTTGCAAAATCACACGGTCGCCAATCTGGCAATATTCCCGCACCACTGCATGCGCGTGCGCAAAAAACTGCGCGCCAATTTTCGCGCCGCGATAAATGGTCACGAAGCTGTGCAATATCGCCTGTTCGCCCACCTCCACATCCTCATCGACAAAACAGTACGGCCCAATGTGCGCTCCTTTGCCGATCTTCGCCGTCCTCTGAATTACCGCTGTGCCATGAATCCCCGGCGCGTAGCTCGGCGCCTGGTAGAACAATTCAATCGCCAGCGCAAACGCCAGATAAGGATTCGCCGTTCGCAGAGCCGCCAACGGTTTGCCCGGTGTCTCGCGCACCACCGTCACGCCATCTTCCAGCAGCACCGCGCTAGCATACGTGCTCTTAAGCATCGGCGAGTAGCGGCGGTTGGCCAAAAATGTTAACTGCCCCGGCGTAGCGTGATCGATGCCAGCCACGCCCGTAATTTCCACGCTGCCATCGCCTTCCAGCCGGCATCCCAGTTTTTGCGCCACTTCCTGCAGCTTCATGGACTCACTCCCTCCGAGAAACAATGCCTGACCTGTGAGTCTCGCACACCGCAATCGGCGAAGTACAGGACCCGCCACGCGACCGTATTTTCAGTGCGGCAATTGGGACCAAGAATTGAGCGGCTACCGCTATTCGTTGAATAGGCGTGGCTGAACCACGGCCGCGGCGGCAGCAGGTTTCCGGCGGGCGATTCCCACAACACCCATGACCGTCAACTCGGTCAGGGCGCTTCGCGGCACATAAATCCGATCAGTATTCGAATTGAAATCAGGCGGAGTCAGCTGTAGTCCATTCTCCATCAGCGCCAACAGGTCGTTCGGGACGACCCCTTCCAGTGTTTCACCATCGCGAAAGCGCAGCTTCACCCACAGGCCATCCAGCTTCGGACGGCTGAGAAACGCGGTCCTCTCAGGCTCGAACTCAACCGCCAAGTCGCGCACAAAATAAATCGCACGCACCTTTTCGTAGGGAATTTCCTCGTGCTCGCCTTCGGGCGTCAGCACGTCCACGGCAGGGGATTGCCCAATTCTCGAGGGATTCATGAACCCGCGCAGGGACTTCCGGTCGAGGAATTCCACCACTACTTTTTTGTGCGTTGAGGCTGGGGGCCGGGATTTCAAATCGAATCCATCCGTTTTTTTCAATCTACCCTAAGCAAAGGATTTACAGAGCTGTCAGGATATGTTATGTTAATCAAGTTTTGCCTGTCAACTCATTGTTATTACTGGGGTTAGGTCCCAGAGAGCCTTTCCTTTGACAGAAAAGAAGGAAATACTTAAATCCGCATCGATCATCTCCTTGGTCACCATCGTCAGCCGTGTCCTCGGCTACGTTCGCGACCAACGCATTACCTTGCTTTTGGGTACCACCCTTTCCGCCGACTCCTTCGTCCTCGCCTATCGTATCCCTAACCTTTTCAGGCGGTTAGTGGGGGAAGGCACGGTCGCGGCATCCTTCATCCCGGTTTTCACCACCTACATGCGCGACCGTTCCTCCGAAGAACTCTGGGCCTTCGCGAATCGCCTGTTCTGGACCGTCGCCCTGGTACTCGCCGTAGTCATCGTACTGGGTATGATCTTCTCCCCGGCCGTGATTCAGACCTTCACCTTCACTGGCGACAATGCCACCAGTTGGGACGAAGCCATCACCCTGAACCGCATCATCTTCCCGTATCTGTTCTTCCTCGGCCTCACCGCGCTCGGCATGGGCATTCTGAACAGTTTTCACCACTTCGCCATCCCGGCGTCCACCACGGTGGTGCTGAATTTCACCATTATCCTCTTCTCCACGGCCTTCGTTTGGCACTATTTCAAACGCCCCGCGGTTTCGCTCGCTGTTGGCGTGCTCGTCGGAGGAGCGCTGCAGTTCCTGGTGCTCGTCCCGCAACTGGTCAAACGCGGCATGCGTTTCGACTTCGGCATCTCCTTCGCGCACTCCGGCATTCGCAGCGTGGCGCGGTTGATGTTTCCGCGCTTCTTCGGCTTGGGCATCGCGCAAATCAATTTCTTTGTCGACACGTTCTTCGTGAACGCACCGCGAATGCCGCGCGGCAGCCTGACGGCTTTGTACGTCGCAGACCGCGTGATGGAATTGGTTCTCGGCGGCTATGCAATTGCCGTGGCCACGGCAATTCTGCCGATGATGGCGCACCAGGCCGCAGCCAATGATTACGAAGGCCTGAAGCGCACCTTCACCTTTGCTCTTCGCATCGTCGCCTATATCACCATTCCGGCGGCCGTCGGCCTGATGATCCTTCGCGAGCCCATCATCCGCATGTTGTTCCAACACGGCCAATTCGTCGCCGAATCCACTCGCCTGACCGCTCGCCCGCTGCTCTATTACGCCATCGGACTTCCGTCACTCGCTTGTGTGAAGCTCATTGTGCCTGCGTTCTATTCCGCGCGCGACACCAAAACGCCGGTCATCGTTGCCTGCATTTCATTTGTCTTGAACATTGTTCTGAACATCATCTTCCTGGAATTCTTTTTCAAGCGCTTCCAGAATGGCGGCCCCGCTCTCGCCACCGTCCTTGCCACGCTCTTCGATTTCTTTACCCTGTTCTTGATTTTCCGTCTGCGTTACGGCGCACTCGGCTCCGCAGAAATCTTCCGATCCATCTGGAAGATTACGGTCTGTTCCGGCATTATGGGCGCGGCGTGTATGGTGGCCAATCACTACGCCAACAACACCATTCATTCCGCCTTTTTCACCCAACTGGTGGTTTTCATTGCCTTGATCCTCGGCGCAACCCTGCTGTACATCGGCCTGACCTGGATCTTCCGTTGCCCCGAAATCGAGGAAGTTTACGGCATCGCCATGCGGCGCGAGCCTGCGGAAGGATTTCCGGCACCCTGATGGATATCTCCTCCACCATCGCCGCCTTTCTCACCCACGTTCGAGTGGAGCGCGGCCTCTCTGCCAACACCGTCACGGCCTACCGTCGCGACCTGATGAAGTTCGACGACTTTGCCAAAAAACGCAAACTCACGCTGGAATCGGTTTCGCGCGACAATCTGGTGGAATTTCTCGCCAGCCTCTACCGTCAAAAGCTCGAAAGCCGCACGGTTGCGCGTCACCTCGTAACGCTGCGCAATTTCTTTCGCTTCGCTCAGCTTCAGGAACTCATCACCACCGATCCTTCCATCAACCTTGAGTCGCCAAAGATTCGCCGCTCCCTCCCAGGCTATCTCCGTCTGGAGGAAATCGAACGCCTGCTGGCACAGCCCGACGACAAGACGCCGCTCGGCTTGCGCGATCACGCCATGCTCGACGTCCTTTATTCTACCGGCCTGCGCGTCTCCGAACTGATCTCCCTCCGCGTCATGGATCTGGATACCGCGGTTGGCTGCGTGCGCTGCATCGGCAAAGGCGACAAGGAACGCATCGTCCCCATCGGCAAGAAGGCACTCGCGCTGGTCGAGCGCTATCTGCGCGACGCTCGCCCCAAGTTGATTGGCAAGGGCAGGCAAGCTCTCGCCACTACGCTGTTCATCAACCGCCGCGGCGCTCCGCTCAGCCGCGTTGGCGTCTGGAAGATTCTTTCTGCCTATGGACGCAAGGCAGGCCTGCGTTCCTCTCTCACGCCGCACATGTTGCGGCACAGTTTTGCCACCCATCTACTGGAACGCGGCGCCGACTTGCGCTCCGTCCAGCTGATGCTGGGGCATTCCGATATTTCCACGACGCAAATCTATACCCACGTCGTGGAGGAGCGGTTGAAACAGATTTACAAGGCTCATCACCCGCGCGCTTAGCGTGCGGGCAGTTTGGTATCGCGGGTGCCACGTCCCAAGGGATGACACCCTGAATCGGAAGGAGTGCAATGCCCGATTATATTTTTTTACTCGAGAGCAGGCTCACCCCTGAACAACGCGCGGCCATGCTGCGCGTTCAGGAACTCGCCGCGGCCATGGGCTTCAACGTCTATCTCACCGGAGGCACGGTCCGCGATCTCATTACTGGCGCCACGCTGCGCGATCTGGACTTCACGGTCGAAGGCAATCCCTCCAAGATGACGCGCGAACTGGAAAAAGGCGGCGCCAAAGTCCTCACCGAGGACGAAAAGCATCGCCACGTCGAGTTGCTGTTCGCCGGCGATTGCGAGGGCAGTCTTTCCGCGGCGCGTGATGACCACTACGTGCGCCCGGGTACTCGCCCGGAAATTCGCTGGTCCTCCATCATGGAGGATTTGCGCCGCCGCGACTTTTCTCTCAACGCCATTGCTATCTCGCTGAATCCGGCGTCGCGCGGTTTGTTGCTCGATCCCACCAATGGCCTGTCAGACATCGAGCACGGTGAAGTTCGCGCCCTCACCATTCACGCGTTCACGAATCAGCCCGTTCGGTTATTGCGCGCGTTGCGCTTCGCCGCTCGCATGGGCTACCAACTCGAATCTCGCACGCAGGAATGGTTCAATCTGGCCATCGAAAGGGAATTGCAGACCACCATCCCGCCGGAAGATGCCGGAGAGGAATTGCGCGCCCTCGCCAAGGAAGAACGTCCGCATCTGATCCTGAAAGCGTGGGAACAGCACGATCTTTTGGAACGGGTGCATCCGTTATTGGCCAAGAAACGTCCCGACTATGAAGCCATTTCGCGGCTCATCAAGGTTCGCGACGACCTATTCATGGCGGGATTCCGGCCGCGCCTGGCCAGCCCCATGATGCTGGCAATTCTTGGCCGCATGAAAGACCGCGAAATGGGTAGCGTGCTCTCCAAGCTGGGTTTCCGCGCCGCGGAAATCGAGACCCTCGAAAGCTTCCCGGAAAAAGTGGCCGCCGCGGAGAAAGAACTCACCGGCAAGAAAACCAACAGTCCGATCGATGCGTACCACTTCATCGAGAAATTGCCCATGGAATACATGGCGTACATCTTGGCGGAATCCAACAAGTCCGCTGCTGTGTCCAAACTGAAGGCGTACCTGCACAAGTGGCGTCCGATCCGCATCGCTAGTCCTGCGGTTACCAACGAACTGGAAGCGCTGGGCATGCCGCGCGGTCCGAAATTTGATCAGGTTCTTGAAGACGTTTTCGCCGCGCAGCTGAACGGCCGCGGCAAGACTCCCGAAGAACGCGAAAAAATATTGCGCAAGCTTTCCGGCATCAAGGAGCCTCCCAAGAAAAAGGAAAAAGAGAAGAAGCCGGCTAAGGCTGCGGAGAAACCTGCCACGCCGCCAGTTCCGCCAACGAAGCAGGCGGCCGCC
Source organism: Candidatus Acidiferrales bacterium (assembly GCA_963826335.1). Classification (GTDB taxonomy): domain Bacteria; phylum Acidobacteriota; class Terriglobia; order Acidiferrales; family UBA7541; genus Acidiferrum. Next base: position 95,286 of record CAWGXB010000018.1, read on the forward strand.
AGCGCCAAGCGTGCAGCCAAAGAGAAGTTCCAAGCCGGCATGAAAGCCGCGGCCGCCAAAAAGAAAGCGAAGAAGTAACCGGCGCACTGTCATTGGACAGAACAATTTGAGCAGTGTGTCCACGCGATCGAGCCGAGTTCCGGAACGATCGCGTTTTGCTCATCGCCCGAAAATGCGCGTGTCATCCTGAGCGCGTTTTTTGCGCGAAGGATCTCAACGTCAACCTTTGTCCATCTTCTTGCTTCGCATCGCCGAAGTTATCCACAATCCCCGTAATCCGGTTCGCATTTCTGCTCGCGCAGATTTACAATTAAATTCCATGGGCCAGCCGCAGTTTGTTCACTTGCATGTCCACACGGACTTCAGTCTTCTCGATGGTGCCTGCGAAACCAGCGAGTTGCTCGATGAAGCTTCGCGCCAGAAGATGCCGGCCGTGGCCATCACCGACCACGGCAACCTGTTTGCTGCCGCCAATTTCTTTTATGAAGCCAGCAAGCGCGACGTAAAGCCCATCATCGGCTGCGAAGTGTATGTCGCCAAGGGCAGCCGCCACGACCGCGGCGAAAAGTCCGCTCCGGTGCGCACCCTTCCCAATGGCGATCAAGGTGAAGTCGAGCCCGGCGCGCGCGGCAGCAACCATCTGGTCCTGCTTTGCGAGAATCTCGAAGGCTATCACAATCTCATCAAGCTGGTGTCGGCTGGTTTCCTCGAAGGCTTCTACTACAAGCCGCGCATCGATTACGACCTCCTCGCAAAACACAACAAGGGCTTAATCGCTCTGTCCGCATGCCTCCGCGGCCCGGTCACCGAATCCGTAGTCGAAGAAAGATTTGACCAGGCGCGCGAAAACGCCTACCGCCTCCGGGATGTTTTTGGAAAAGGGAATTTCTTTCTGGAGGTTCAGGACCAGGGCCTCGAAATTGAAAAGGGCGTCAACCGCGACCTCGTGCGCCTGTCCAAGGAAACTGGCATCCCGCTGATCGCTACGAACGATTGCCACTATCTCCATCACGACGACGCTCACGCCCAGGAAGTCTTGCTGTGCATTCAGACCGGCAAGACCATGAGCGATACCCATCGCATGAAGTTCGCCACCGACCAGTTCTACTTCAAGAGCGCGGTGGAAATGGCCAAGGTGTTCGGTGAACTGCCCGACGCTCTGAGTCGTACTGTCGATGTCGCTGCTCGTTGCAACGTGAAGATCGATCGCATTCCCAACGCTTTGCCGGAATTCAAAGTTCCCGAAGGGCACACGCCGGGCAGTTATTTTGAGCAAGTGGCCCGCGCAGGCTTCGCGCAACGCGTTCCGTATCTTGAAAAGCTCGCGAAACAGGGTGCCTTGCGCCACCCACTCTCGGAATACGAAACCCGCCTGTCATTCGAAATCGAAATGATCAAGAAGATGCACTACGAGGGCTACTTCCTGATCGTTTGGGATTTCATCCATTACGCTCGCGCCCAGGAAGTTCCGGTCGGTCCAGGCCGCGGATCCGCCGCCGGCAGTTTGGTCAGCTACGCGCTGCGCATCACCGACGTGGATCCTCTTCAATATAACCTGCTCTTCGAACGCTTCCTGAATCCCGAACGCGTTTCCATGCCCGACATCGATATCGACTTCTGCATGCGTCGCCGCGGCGAGTTGATCGATTATGTCACGCATAAATACGGCCGCGAAAACGTTTCGCAGATCATCACCTTCGGTACCATGGCCGCGAAAGCCGCGGTGAAAGACGTCGGCCGGGCCATGGATATTCCCTACGGGGAAGTGGACCGCCTGGCGAAGCTTATCCCCACCACGCTCGGCATTGAACTAAAGGACGCTCTGCAAGAATCGCCGCAGCTCAAAGCCGCCATCGATGCCGACGACAAATTCAAGGACCTGATGAAGGTGGCCATGCGATTGGAGGGCCTCTCCCGCCACGCTTCCACGCATGCTGCCGGTGTGGTGATTTCACCGCAGCCGCTCACCGAACTCGTTCCCGTTTACAAGACCAACCGCGACGAAATCACCACGCAATACGACATGACCGCGCTGGAGCGCATCGGTCTGCTCAAAATGGATTTCCTCGGTCTTACCACCCTCACCGTGCTGTTCGACACCGTGAAAATGATCGAGAAAAACCGCGGTGTCAAAATCGACATCGACAATCTTCTGCTCGACGACGAAGCCACCTACAAACTCTTTTCTCGCGGCGATACCACCGCCATCTTCCAGTTTGAATCTCACGGCATGCGCGACATCCTTCGCCGCTACCATCCCACGCGCATCGAAGATCTTACCGCACTCAATGCCCTCTATCGCCCCGGACCCATTCAGGGCGGCATGATCGACGACTTCATCAATCGCAAGCACGGCAAAACTAAAGTCGCCTACGAACTTCCGCAGCTCAAAGACATCTTGGAAGAAACTTACGGCGTAATCCTTTATCAGGAACAGGTGATGCAAATCGCCAACTGCCTGGCCAGCTTCTCGCTCGGGGAAGCGGACATTCTTCGTCGCGCCATGGGCAAAAAGAAGAAGGAAGAGATGGCTGCACAGCGCGCCAAATTCCTGGCTGGCTGCGCCAAGAACAAAATCCCCGAGAAGAAGGCTGAGCGCATTTTCGACCTGATGGAAGAGTTCGCCGGCTACGGCTTCAACAAATCGCACTCCTGCGCCTACGCCTTGCTGGCCTATCAGACCGCTTATCTGAAAACGCACTATCCGGTGGAATTTATGGCCGCGTTGCTCACTTCGGAAACCGGCAACACCGAAAAGGCCGTCAAGTACATCAACGAAGCGCGCGGTATGGCCATCTCTATCCTGCCGCCCGACGTCAACGAGAGCGATCTGTACTTCACACCGGTCGGCGATGCCATCCGATTTGGTCTGGCCGCCATCAAGAATGTCGGCGAGAACACGGCCAAGGCGATCCGGGAATCCCGCCTTAGCGCCGGCGAATTCAAGTCTCTCTACGATTTTTGTGAGCGCATCGAAACTCGTTTCCTTAACAAGCGCGTCTTCGAAAGCCTCATCAAGTCCGGCGCCGTCGATTCGTTGGGCGGCCGCGAACAGATGCTTGCCTCGGTGGACGACGCAATTAACGCCTTGCAGCGCGCCGCTCGTTCGAAGGAGTCTGGCCAGCACGGCCTGTTCTTTGGCGGCGGCAGTTCCGAGCCTAAGGTGCACTTCGAGTTGCGCGATGCTCCTTCCTGGAGCGAAGAAGAACGCTTGGCCAGCGAATATGCCATGCTCGGCTTTTACGTCTCCGGCCATCCACTGGAAAAGTACGGCTCGCTGCTGAAAGAGATGAATGTCCTTTCGCTGGAGCAGGTAGAAGGGCAGCGCAACGGCAAAGAACTGATGGTCGCGGGCCTGATCGTGGGCACACGTCCGATGCGTTCGCGGAAGGGTGCCCGTTGGGCCATCTTCACCCTGCAGGATATGACCGGCGTTCAGGAACTCCTCACATTCCCCGAGAGTTTCGCGCGCCTGGAGAATGTTTTGAAACCCGGCATGCCTCTGCTTCTGAAAGTAAAGGTGCAAATCGAAGAAGCCGGCACGCGCCTCTCGCTTCAGGAAGCTCGTCGTCTTCAGGATTGGGCGCAACGTGGGGCAGCGGCATCCGAATTCCGGGTTCGCCTGGACTTGCGGACCCTCAGCGAAGACGCCATGGAGCGGCTGGAAGCGCTCTTCGCCAAAGCGCCCGGTCCCAGTGTTGTCATCTTTGAACTGCGCTCGCCCGACGGCACCGTGGCCATGCTACAGTCTCAGCAACGGGTTCGTGTTCAGCCCGAGCTTGTCGAGGCCGTGCGCCAGATTTGCGGCCAACAGGCCATCCAGATGGTGGCGTAATGTGTGCTGCTAGAGAAAAAAAGGCCGCAACCGCGGTCGAGCGACAGAAGGAAATCGACCGCCTGGAGAAGGACGTCGAGGAATTGCGTCGGCTCGCCAGCACCGACGGTGGCGAAGCGGAGCTGGAGCGCCTGAAGTTGCAAGTGGTAGAACTTCGCCGCGAATTTTACGCGCACATGGGCCCGTGGCAGCGCGCCCAGATCGCCCGGCATCCGCAGCGGCCTTATACGATGGACTGGATTAATCTGCTCATCACCGATTTCGTCGAGCTTCACGGCGATCGCGGCTATGGCGACGACAAGGCCCTCATCGCCGGCATGGGCAAGTTCCGCGGACGCCCCGTTGCTATCATCGGCCACCAGAAGGGTCGCGACACCAAGCAGCGCGTCCTCCGCAATTTCGGCCAGCCCAAGCCCGAAGGCTATCGCAAAGCCCTGCGCGTCATGAAGCTTGCGGCCAAATACAATCGTCCTGTGCTCACTTTTGTCGACACCCCCGGCGCGTATCCCGGTATCGACGCCGAAGAGCGCGGCCAGGGCGAAGCCATCGCGCGCAACTTGCTGGAAATGGCGCGTCTCCCGGTTCCCATCATTGTCACGGTCACAGGAGAAGGCGGTTCCGGCGGCGCCCTGGCCATCGCTATTGGCGACCGCGTCAATATCCTCGAGAACGGCTTCTACTCGGTGATTTCTCCCGAGGGCTGCGCCTCCATCATCTGGCGCGATTCCACCAAGGCGGAAACCGCCGCCATCGCCATGAAGATCATGGCCAACGACCTCAAAGAACTCGGCATCATTGATGAAATCATTCCAGAACCCGATGGCGGCGCTCACGCCGACCACGAGGGAGCCGCCAAGCTATTCGGCGAAGTCTTGGAGCGGCAGCTCCTGGCCCTCTCCAATCAACCAGCAAAAGAGCTCGTCGAGTCCCGCTACCAGAAGTTCCGCCATATGTGCCAGTTCTTCGACATCCTCAAATAGCTGGTCCTGGACCTCCCCCGTAGCACATTCGCAACGCTCCGCTCATCCAATCATTGTTCCTGGTCGCTGCTCGACCTACTCTGAAGAAGCACCAGCCGCCTAAAGGATAGGCCACATCATGTCGGAACCGTTTCGTCCGTACGAAAAGCTCGTGGATATCACCATTCTCGGCAAGAAATTCCAGGTGCCAGAGCGCAACTCCTTGCTTCGGTGTTTCCAGTTCATCAGCCCGGAGACCATCCCGTACGGCCGTTTCTGCTGGAATCAGGATTGCCAGTATTGTCGTGTCACCTGCCAGCTTCCCGACGACGACGAGCCCCGCGAAATGCTCTCCTGCAAGTTCATCGTCATGCCCGGCATGGAGGTCACGGAAATGAGCCAGGAGCTGAAGTGGTGCCTGCGCTCCAAATTGGCTGCCCACGCTACCGCCTCCAAATAACATTTTGCTTCTTCGCGCAACTTTCTTCTCTGGCCAGGGTTTTACCTACCCGCCCGGCGGTTGCGCTCTCAAGCTCCTCTTTTCGCTCCTGATCCTGCCGCGCCGCCTGGCTTAACCTGTTTAATTGACAACTCTTACATCTGTCCCGCCCCTGTCCACGCCCTGTACCTCGACCGATTTGCCTCCGGCGACGTTCTGCTCTACGATTTCCCTATAGCATGAGTACCACCTCCTTTTTGCCTTGCGACGGCTGCGGTCAGCCAGCTTCTCCGGATCACTTTGCTCGCCGCCTTCAACGCCTGGAATGGTCTACCCGCTATCGCCCGGTTCACATCCAGACCTTGCTCCTGAGCGCCTTTCCCTCCGCTTCAGACTCTTCCTTCCTCTACTCCGAGGCTGTGCCACCGGATGGCGAAGCTGCTCAACTGCTCAACGCCCTCCAGATACCTTGGAAAGGAAAGCCGCCAGCCAGCTTTTTGGGCGAATTCCAGAAGCGTGGCCTGTTCTTGATGCATTTGCTGGAATGTCCCGTCGAGCAAGCCAGCCTCACAGTTGAGGCTCTCCAGCGTCGTTTGGACGAGCACCTGCCGCTGGCTACAGCAAGGATCCGCCGCTCGCTGAAGCCCAAGCGAGTGGTGCTGATCTCAACGGAATTGCAGGCCGTGGCAGGGAAGTTGACCGAATCGGCCTTGGGTTGTGCGGTGCTGCTACACTTGGATAAGCCCTTCGAAATCACGAAGAACGATGGAGCCAGCGACATTGCGGCGTTTCGCAGCGCGCTGGAAGGTGTAGGCTCTGGTCCCTAATTGTGACGGCCGTCACTGAGAAAAGTGACGACCTAACGCATTCTTCCATCCGTCGGCACAAGTTCTTCGGTATGATGGGATTTCGCCCCAGAACTCGTCCCGCGGCAGAGGTGATTTGTGCAGCAACGCGCTAAATTCGCAGTCGGTATCGCCGTTATCGTTATCGCCTTGTCCTTCCTCGCCTGGCTCGGCTACGGCGAGAGCAAGACCTACTACCACACCATTGCTGAATATCAGACTCTGCAGGGCTCGGCGCGCTCGCATCGCATGCGTTTGGCCGGTACCGTGGCCCCGGGAAGCATTCGCCACACCGCTGGCCGCGTGGAATTCGTATTGGAAGAGCAGGGCAAGCAGCTTCCGGTGAGCTACATCGGCACCGATCCGTTGCCCGATACGTTCGTCGATAAATCTCAAGCTCTCGTCGAAGGCCGTCCCGGCGACGACGGACGCTTCGTTGCCGAGCATGTACAGGCAAAATGCGCATCGAAATATGAAGCAGCACCAGGTGGGGACAGGCCCGTTCCAGCTGCTGACCCACAAAAAAGCAGCATGTAGCGTGGCTAGCGCAACAACTTAACTGGGGAGAGGCGGAAGGTATGGATGTATTTGGATCATTTGCTCTTCTGCTCGCGTTCGTTTGTGCCATCTACGCGTTCGTAGGTGGCATCGCCGCAATTATCACGCGGCATCCTCTCTTGGTTAAAAGCACTCGCCAGGCCGGCATCGCCACTTGCGTGCTGATATTTCTCGGCACTCTCAGTCTGGAATACCTGCTGTTCACCGATAACTTCTCCGTAGCCTACGTCGTATCGCACAGCAATCGCGATCTCTCCAGTTTCTACAAATTCGCCGCGCTGTGGTCGGGACAGGAAGGCTCGCTGCTCTTCTGGAGTTGTCTGCTGTCCGTTTACGTGATTTCGGTGTTGATCGCCTATCGCAACAAGAACGGCGAATTGATGCCCTATGTCGGCGTGGTTCTTGCCGGCGTCCAGATCTTCTTCCTCACTCTCAACAATTTTGTCGAAAGCCCTTTCAAGACTCTGGCCGCGGTTAACGCCAGCGGCGTCATGGCGCCCTTCGTTCGCATGGACGGCAACGGCCTGAATCCTCTTCTGCAATATCCCGAAATGGTGATTCATCCGCCAAACCTGTATTCCGGCTACACCGGCTTCACCATTCCGTTTGCCTTCGCGCTTGCCGCACTGCTGGCGCGCTACCCCGGCGAAAAGTGGATTCACCTTACTCGCAAGTGGACTATGATTGCGTGGTGCTTCCAGTCCCTCGGCATTCTCCTCGGCGCTCATTGGGCTTACGCGGTCCTCGGTTGGGGCGGCTACTGGGGCTGGGACCCGGTGGAAAATGCTTCGCTTCTGCCATGGCTTACCGGCACGGCCTTTCTTCACTCCGTCATGATGCAAGAGAAGCGCGGCATGATGAAGGTCTGGAACGTTTGGCTGGTGTTCTCCACATTCCTGCTGTGCATTCTTGGTACATTCCTCACGCGTAGCGGCGTGGTCAGTTCCGTCCACGCTTTCGCCAACTCGCAAATCGGTCCGTGGTTTGTCGGCTTCATGGCCATCGTCCTGGTGGTCTGCTTCGCCGCCTACATCAAGAATCGCGATTATCTGGCCAGCGAAAATCATCTGGACTCTCTGGTCTCGCGCGAGTCCAGCTTCCTGTTCAACAATCTGCTCTTCCTCGTCGCCTGCCTCGCGGTTCTCTCCGGCACTCTTTTTCCGGTCTTCTCTGAATGGTTTTCCGGTTCGCGCATCAGCGTTGGCGCGCCATTCTTCAACAAGATCATGATCCCCATCGGCCTCGCCATCCTGTTTCTCACCGGCGTTGGCCCGTTGCTGGCCTGGCGAAAAACTTCGCCCGACAGCATGAAGCGCAACTTCGGCTGGCCGCTGATCGTCGGCGTTGTGGGAACCGCAGTCTGCTATCTGCTCGGTTACCGCGCCGCCTGGTCGCTCATCTGTCTTTATCTGTGCGTCTTTGTGGCCGCCACCATCGCCATGGAGTTCTATCGCGGCGGCAGGGTCATCTCCGCGCGCAGTGGCATGAACATCGTCATGGGCATGCATGAACTGGCCATGCGCAACACCCGTCGCTATGGCGGCTACGTCATTCACTTCGGCATGGTGCTGATCTTCGTCGGCCTGGCTGGCGCCGCCTTCAACAAAGACGTTCTGAAGTCCATGAACATGGGCGATTCCATGCAGATCGGCCCGTACACCTTGATTCTGCAGAGCGCCGATGCCACCGCCGAAAAGAACTACACCGCGCAGCGCATGATCATCGAAGTGCTCAAGAACAACAAGCAGATGATGCTGCTGTATCCCGAAAAGCGCCGCTTCCAGGGTGATAATCAGGAATCCGGCACCATGGTCTCGATCTATTCGTCCCTCAAAGAAGACCTCTACGTCGTCTACTCTGGCCAGGATCCCGACACCAATATGCCGGTCGTGCACGCGTACCTGAATCCGCTCGTTAAATGGATCTGGTTGGGCGGCTGCATCGTGGTATTCGGCACCTTGTTGGCGCTCGCGCCGAATCGTCGGGCCGCGATTGCTCTCTCTGCCGTGCCCGCGGGGCCAGCGCCATCTCCCGTTGTTCCGGCTTTGAATCCTTCGGTAACGCTGCGAGAGGGCCATGACTAGAAGTGATCTAACAAACGGCAATCGGGAGGGCACGGCTTCAGCCGTGCCGAAACGCGAAGGTACAACGTGGGCTTTTGCCCCTGAGGCCTCGCGATTTCTCACGGCTAGGATTAACCAAATGCGTCCAAAGCCACAAAGACTCATCTTCCTCGCAGTCGTCCTGAGCCTCGCGATCGTGCCTCTAGTTGCCATCAATCTCCACGCTTACTCCGATCAAGCTAAGCAAATCGGCATGCACCTCAAATGCATGTGCCGCGGTTGCGACATGAGCGCGGGCGGATGCTCCCATCCCGGCGGGGCATTTTCTGGTCCGTGCGAAACTGCCAAGGGCATGCTGAATGATGTCGACGCGCATCTGGCAAAGGGCGAAACGCAAGAACAGATCATCCAGGACTTTGTGAACCAATACGGTGCGATCGTGTACGTCGAGCCACCCAAGCACGGTTTCGGCATCGTCGCCTGGATCATGCCATTTTTCTACGCGATTCTCGGGATCGTGCTGGTCGCGTTTGTCATAAAGAAGTGGCTCAGACCGCGCCCGATTCCGCCATCCGCTTCCGGTGTTGCCGCAATCTCCAACGAGTCGCTCGATCGCTTGCGGGCCCAAGCCTCGCGCGAAACAGAGGACTAACGCCATGCCCCTCGCTTTATCACTGGTGCTGCTCGAAGCTTCCTCCGCCGATTACGCCGTCCTTGGCGCTTGCCTGGGCCTCGCCGCCGCCGTTTTCCTTTTTGTCTTTTACATTCACCCCGATGCTTCCGACTTGGCTCCCCACCGCACGAAACTCGATCAACTCCTCGAGCGTCGCGACGCCATCTACGACAATTTGCGCGACCTTAAATTCGAGCATCGCGCCGGAAAATATTCCGAGGGCGATTACGAATCCATGAAGACCGCTTTGGAGAATGAAGCCGCAATGGCACTCACTGAAATTGAACAGTTCACTGAATCACAGGTCCGCCGCCCGCGTCCTGCGCGCCCGGCCACCGTGGACCGGGGCGCTCGATGAAGGCACTCTGGCCGCGCCTTCTTTCTCTCTCACTCACAGGAATTCTCGCCGCCGCCGCTCATGCCGGCACGCTCAGCGGCACAGTGATCAATCGCACCACCGGCAAAGCCACGCCCAATATCGACTTGACCCTTCTGAGCCCCACCCAAGGCATGCGCGAACTCGGCTCCGCCAAGAGCGATGCCCAAGGGCACTTCACCATCACCAACGATGCCATCGGTGCGGCACCTGTCCTGGTTCGCGCCACTTACCACGACGTCAGCTACAACACCTTCGCACCTCCGGGACGCCCCGACGTCGAAGTCGAGATCTACGAGCTTTCCAAAGACATTAAGACCGTCTCCATCGCCAACCACATCATTATTTTTCAGCCCGGCAGCGACAAACTGATCGGCGCTGAGGAGTATATCGTTCGCAACGCCTCGCAGCCTCCCGAAGCTTACTTCCGCACCGAGGGCAACTTCGAATTTACAATTCCGGAGAAAGCCAAACTGCAACAAGTTTCCACCGTCAACGCATCCGGCATGTCGGTGCAGCAAGCTTCCATCGACAAGGGCAAGGGCCGCATCGCTATCGCTTATCCCTTTCGCCCGGGCGACACTTCCATCCGCCTCTCTTACGAAATGCCATATTCCGCCAGCGCTACAAGTTTTAAACTCACCGCCGTCTATCCCGGCGTGAACACGCTCGTTGTCGTTCCTCCGGGCGTCACCATCACTGGCGATGGCCTTAAAGCTGCCGGCCAGGAACAAGGCATGTTCATATTCACGCATGAGCCACTGGCCGCGAAGGCCAGTTTCAGCGTGAAGCTCTCTGGTGTAGCCGCTCCGCAAGTCGCCGATGCCAGTGGCGTCGACGGCCAAAGCACAGGCCAGAGCGGGATGCCGCAGGAAGGGAACTCGCGCACGCAAACGCAGGACGTGCAAGCCGTGCCCGGCCGCCTGAACGAATTTAAGTGGCCGCTGCTGACGCTGCTTCTCGCTGGATTCGCCGGCCTTGCGATTCTCTTGAGCCGCAAAAAAGTTGTAGTCGTGCAGGGCCCGGACGATGAACTCGACGCCCATGAGTCTGCCGCTGCGCACAAAAAATCAGCGAAAGCAAAGCCGGCCGCTCCCGCTTCAGCGCGCACCCCTGTTCCGGATGAGTCGGCCACCTCGGCTTCAGCGGCGGTGTTGGCTTCTTCCGTGGCTTCTGTGAATGCGCAAGTGAACGCCAATCTGGAATCGCTGAAAGAAGACGTTTTTCGCCTGGAATTGCGCAAACAGGCCGGCACGATTTCCGATGAGGATTACGCCCGCGAAAAGACGCGCGTAGAAAAACTGCTGCGCGATCTCGTGCGTGGTTAGCCGTTCGCTACTTCTCCCGTGACTGCGACAACTCTACCTCCAACCGGCCTGCGCTTCGACAATATCGATAAGCGTTATGGCGGACTCTATGCTCTTCGCCGCGTTTCCATTGAAATCGCTCCCGGCGAATGCGTGGTCCTTGCAGGACGCAACGGCTCCGGCAAAACCACCCTGCTACGCATCGCCGCGCAGATCGTTCTGCCCACCGCTGGCAAGCTCACCTTTCCCGGCGCCGCTCCCAACACTTCCCATGCACGCCCCGGTTACGTCGGCCATTCCACCATGGTCTACGATGAACTTTCCGCCGAAGAAAATCTCGTCCTCTTCGCAAAACTCCAAAATGTCCACAATCCCTCCGCTCGCGCCGAGGACTTGCTTCATCAAGTCGGCCTCTTCGACCGCCGCGACTCCCTGGTCCGCACTTTCTCGCGCGGCATGCGCCAACGCATTGCCATCGCTCGCGCTTTGATTCATCGACCCTCCGTGCTGCTTTTCGATGAACCCGCCACGGGACTCGATCCCCTCGGCATCACCTGGCTGGCCAACGCGCTCCGCGAAATGCACAACGCCGGCGGCACCATCCTCATGAGCCTTCACGGCGAGTCGGAAATTTCCGCGCTCGCCACCCGCGCCGTTCACATCGATGCCGGAAAAATCATCGCCGACACCAGCACCGGAGGCGCCTCGCTCCGTTCCGTGCTCACCTTGGGAGCCGCCTGACCCGCCATGAGCCTCCTCTCCAACACCTCCGTTCTGCTTGGCAAGGAATTGCGCACGGAGTTTCGTTCCCGCGAGCTGCTCACCACCACCTGCGTCTTCATCGTCATCGTTCTGGTGCTGTTCAGCTTCACCGTCAATCCCGGCACCGAAGAAGCTCGTCAATTTGCTCCCGGCCTTCTCTGGCTGGCCATCCTCTTCGCCGCTTCCTTGATGTTTCAATCCTGCTTCCTGCGGGAACAGGTCAACGATACGCTCAGTTCGCTGCGTCTCGCCGTCAGCGACCCTTTCTCCATCTTCCTCGCCAAACTCGTCGCCAACACCCTGTTCCTTCTGCTCACAGAAATCGTCATGCTTCCCATCTTCGCCGTCTTTTACAACATTCCCGTTCTGCCGAATCTTCCCATTCTCATCCTCGTTCTGTTTGTCGGCAGCCTCGGCATCGCCGTTACCGGCACGGCGATCTCCGCCATCTCTGCGCAAGCCCGCATGCGCGAACTGCTGCTCCCGCTGCTGTTGTTGCCGCTGCTCACGCCAGTTCTGGTGGTCAGCTCCATCGTCACCGCCGGACTGCTGGACCGCAACCCGGTCGTACAATGGAAGGGAATTGCGTTCCTCGCAGTCTTTGATCTGATCTTTTTGACGGCCCTATGGCTTTTCGGCCAATATTTCCTGGAGGAATGACCGCGATGGCAAAACGCATTCTGTTCGGCGCCGTGGCCGTGTTGCTGGTGATTGCGGCTGCCTATGCCAATTTCTTCGTGGCGCCCACGGAACGCACCATGGGCGTCATTCAGCGTATTTTTTATTTCCACGCCGCCACCGCCTGGGCCGGCGAAATGGTTTTCTTCGTTTGTTTCGTGGCCAACCTGCTTTACATCTGGAAGCGTTGTGAACAATACGACTGGCTCGGCGTCACTTGCGCCGAAGTCGGCCTCGCCTGCATCACCATTGTGCTCATCACCGGCCCCATCTGGGCTCATCCCGTTTGGGGCATCTGGTGGACCTGGGACGCCCGCCTCACCTCCACATTTGTCCTCTGGCTGCTTTACGTCTCCTACTTGCTCTTGCGTTCCCTTATCGAAGAGCCTGGCCGCCGCGCACTCCTCAGCGCTCTCTTTGGCGTTTTTGCCTTTCTCGATGTTCCGCTGGTCTTTTTCTCCATTCGCTGGTGGCGCACTCAGCATCCCGCACCGGTGATCATGGGTGGCACCGGCTCCGGCCTCGACCCCACCATGAGCAAAGTCTTCTTCTTTAACGTTTTCGTGATGCACGTGTTTGTAGCGTTCCTGATTGTGGAACGCTACATCCTCGAGAAAATGCGGCACGATGTCGATCTTCTTCAACGCGAAGCGGAGGCACAATGAAAAATCTGGACAGCGTTTTTGCGGCTTACATCATCGGATGGGGCGTCTTCTTCGTCTTCTTCCTCACCATTGTAAAGCGCACTTCCGCCCTTCGTACCGACATCGAGCGCCTAAAGAATTCCTTGCCGCGCGCGAAGTGAGCAGCAGCAGCGCCTTTGTAGCGGCCGCTTTCCTGGGTGGGCGCCTTTCCGCGGCGGAGTAGTGGCCGACCTTCAGGTCGGTTCTTGAGGTTTCAAGTTTGGGTTTTAGGGGGTCGGACCTTCAGGTCCGACATATTCAAAGCCATCCAGAAGGGGCTTTAGCCCCTGAGGATTCCGACTGCGCCTTTGTTGCACCTGAGCTTAGTTCGAAGAAAACTGTGACAAAATCAATGGCTGTGAATACCAAAAAACGCGTCGGCATTGTCCTCTTCCAACTGGGCGGCCCGGATTCCCTCGACACCGTCGAACCCTTCCTGCGCAATCTGTTTCTCGACCCCGACATCATCCCTCTCGGCCCATTCAACTTCATCCGCGGCCCACTGGCTCGCTACATTGCCAAAAAACGCAGCGTTCCAGTCGCTCAGCGTTACGGCATGATCGGTCGCCGCTCTCCCATTGGCATCCTCACCGAACGCCAGCGCACCAAGCTTGTCGCCGCTCTGCAGCCTTTCATCGACCCCGTCGCCGTCACCGCCATGCGCTACTGGAAGCCGCTCACGGAGGACGCTGTCGCTGTGCTCAAAAATGCCGGCCGCCTCGATGAACTCGTCCTTCTGCCCCTCTATCCCCACTATTCCTACGCCACCACGCTCAGCAGCCTCAAAGAATGGCGCCGCATCTACGGCGAACCTAAGGACGATCTTCCCGAACGCAGCATCGACCATTTCTATGATCACCCGCTCTACATTCAGGCGCTCACCACCAACATCGGCAAAATCCTCCGCCAGTTTCCCGACAGTTCGCGCATTCCGCTGATCTTCAGCGCTCACGGCTTGCCCATGAGCCTGGTCGAAAAGGGCGATCCTTATCCTCGACACATTGCGGAAACCGTGCGCCTGGTCTGCGAACAGGGAGCCGCGCGCTTTCCCAATTGGCCGCGCCAGCACATCCTCTGCTTCCAAAGTAAAGTTGGCCCCGCCAAATGGCTTGAGCCTTCTTTCCTCGGTACTCTCGAGCGCCTGGGCCACGAAGGCGTGAAGGAAGCCTTGATCGTTCCCATTTCCTTCGTCACCGAGCACATCGAAACCCTCCACGAAATCAACATCGATGGCCGCATCGACGCAAAAAAATGGGGCATCGAGCGCTTCCGCATGATGCCCGCCGTCGGCGATTCTCCACTCTTCATCGGCGCCCTGAAGGATCTAGTCCTCCGCGCCGTAGAAGTCCCCCACGACTAATCCCCATCCTGTAGCTCATCCCTTTAGGGTGAGGCCTTTCCGCTCCGTCACATCATCGATCTCGCACCACAAAACCCTCCATTTCGCACGCCCCGAATCGCCCTTCCGTTTCCAATCCTTCCGCTCCACCCTTCTCCCCGGTCCAGGCTTAGCTATCCCACCGGGTGTGACGACCTTGCGCTATAATCTTCGTTTCGGGAATCGGGGGACGAAACGCTGGGCACAGCTCATCGTTACTATCCGCTGCTAACCGCTGCCAAAATCAACGAGTTAACACCAGTTCAGCCTGCGTAGCGAGACAGCGCTTATCGCCAAAAAGCAGTCCTTAGTTACTACAAAATTTACTACAAATTCCCTCCGTGTCCCGCGTCACCGACGCGCTCGCGCGGTTCGAGGTAAGAACCTGAGTGGAGGAAAATCCGATACGCGTGCACATGAAGGTCAAGCTATCCGACACTGATCTGATCTTTCTGGGAGGGGCTGCGATACTTGGCTCGATGATGAGTAAAGCGCGGAGCAAGAAAGAGGCTATGAGTTTTGTTGGTGACGCACTAGATTTTTCAGCTCGCCTGCTGGAAACACACCAAGGAGAATGGCAACGGGCTGCACTCAGGCGCAGGGCCGCTGTAGAGAAGCGCGCGAAGAAGCGCTGACGCGGTGACTCCGCTATTCGAGACTCACGCGGCAGGAGGAAACGAAACCTGCACGGGCGACCTTTTGAGGGTAACCACCTAGATTTGATTAGTGCTGCGTTGTCGGCGTTGGGGGTGCCTCGCTGGCCTTTTTTTGTCCTTCTTCCCAAAAGGCTTTCGCGTTGGCTAAGATCGCGGATACTCTCTCTCCAGCAGTTCCAAAAGAGAGTCCAGCCGCCTCACCTGTGCCAGTTTTTGTTAGCATGCCAATAACAGCCTTCCCGTCCGACAAATAGATGGGACTACCACTAGCCCCCGGCCAAGCATTCTTGTCAACGATTACGGTGGCGTAAGAATATTCGTCCGCGGGATAGCCAGCAATCGCACCTATGGAAGTGATGGGGTCTGTTGCCTGGAGTGGGAATCCAGTGAAGAAGACCGAGGTTCCATCTGGAGGCCGCTCCGCCGAGACGCTCGCCACCTCGAAACTGATCTCTCGTTGCTTGGACAAGTCTTCGGTTGTTCTGCAGACGGCGACATCGAATGTGTTATTGACTCGACAAGCGGCGGAATCAAAAGAAAACCATTTCACATTTTGCTGGTCACGCTTCCAGCCGCCTACTGGAAAAGTAATAGCCGGTTTGCACGCTTCTTCGAGGGGAGAAGCGAGCATGTCGGAAATTACGTGGTCGGCAGTAATGAACATTCCTTTTTGGTCGACCATAGAGGCGGTCCCAATGATTCTGAACCTCTCCATCTTTGTGCCTGTAGCAGCATCTCGAACGAGGCAAACGATTGGAGCGACAGTTTTCTTCGCCAATTCTATGGAGTTTGTGACAGCCGCAGATTGCGGAAAGGCGGTGATTGCATTAAGCAAGAATAAGAGGGCCATGCAAGCCGATCGATTAACTTTCACAGAATGGTTGTATCACTGAGGTAATCCTCCGGCAAGCAGTGGAGCTCAGACTGACAAGTTCGATACCAATGACCAAGGAGCAAGACGCCATGCAACTTGCGGGAGCCTCGCACCGCGCTACCTCAGCAAATCCGCGAAGTGTTTGCCAGCGTAGGCTAAACTCGCCGTGTCATTTCTCTTGGCTTGCTCATTTTTCTGAGACCTGGACTCAACGAATCCTCTCGACTACCTGCCAGAGATGAACGAGCGCGGTCTCATCCTTCCCAAAATCCACCTGTAGCCGCTTGCCATCCGTGTGATCGATGACGGCCTTGACCGTCGCGTCCACGATCCTGCCTCGGTGCATGTTGACCTTGACGCGGTCGCCGACCTTGAATTCACTCAGGTGGTCGTCGGCTTTTTCGGATGTCTTCTTGCCCATTCTGCGCGAGCCTCCGATTTGACTTGGTTTAGCACGCCCCATCAGCTATATTGTGATCTCCGCCCCAGGTAACTGCACTCCCGAAATGCTTGCATTCGAATAGAACTGAGTTAACTGATGGCACGTCAAATAGCTTTCCCGTCCCGAAGATTAAGCTCACGGGTGGAATCAAAGAACGATGTGTGGGTCTACTGGGAAGGAAGTGGAGATCGTGATCTGTCTCGCGTGATGGATCTCAGCATAGGAGGATTGTTCATTCAGACCCCTAAGCCCAAGCGCATTGGCTCGACGACCAATCTTCATTTTCTTGTTCAAGAGGGCCAAATTCGAGCCGACGCTTCAGTGCGGCATGTGAAGCCCGGCGGCGGACTGGGATTGAAGTTCAAAGCGGTGAGTGAAAAGGACCGGCCCAATCTGGCGGCGTTGATGAGACGGCTTCGAAGTTTGTCCTGACTGCAGACTGATGTGCACCCTCCGTGCCTTCCAGCTACCCGCCCTTCAGCAAGTCTTTAGTGAATTCGTCCATCAATTGACGCAGAATGCAGGCATCGGAGGCACAGGCCCATGCCTCTTCCCCAACCTCATCACCGCCACCGCGTGCGCAAACGCCGCAAGCAGCACTGGGATCGGCCTCGCCATTTTGTTCTCAGCGCCATTCTTGGATCCTGTGTCGGGTTACTCATAAGCTGGAGCTTTCTCAAAGAGTATGAGCAGCGACCGCCCGTTGTGCTCGCCTCGTCTGACTCGGCGGCCCCAAATTGCCCACCACCCACTAGCTGCTGCGTGAAGACGCAATAATCGGTCCAAGCAATCGACGTAATATTAGACCCGACTAATCGGGAATTGGAGGCTCGCCACCTCACGATTCCGCGTTTCTGTTGGACTGGTTGGTTTTAACGAAAGTTACACCCACTTGGTGACAATAACTCCAGGCGACATCACGCCGAACGGGTCGGGACCAAAATACGCGTCGATAGAGCCAACGGTAACGCTCCATTCAACTAATACGCTTACAAGTAGCGAAACAACACCATTAGCAGGTACGGCTATTGGACCCTTCGCCTGAACATCCACGAACTCCAAAACATTTCTTGTATAAACTTGAGCGTGCTTATAAAAGGTGGACCAATCATCGAACGAACTCGCTCCCAGCGATGCGCCACTAGCGGAACCAAACCCAAGGGATTCGAACGTCGGATCCCAGAATCCGCGCACATCGAGACTTGCGGCAATCTCCAACGAGGCGTAATGCGGGTTTCTGTCCCAGCCGCCACTCGCGGTCACTTTGAGTGTGCCATTCAAGAGCAATAACCCATCAGCCGAAATGAGGGTGCCGTAATCGCTCGGATTCTGCCACCGAAAGTAGTAATCGACTGTAGCTGTGCCATACGCAGAGCCAAGGTCGATTGCGTGGAATTGAAATTTCGCTACGCTATTGCCCGGGCTGATCGTTGAGCCCTCAAACTCCAAATTTGCTGTCGGCGCAATCGCAAGAGGCTCATTCACTAAATAACGTTTGACCGGGCCGAGTGTAGCAACATTGTTAATTCCGCCGAGTACCCCGGCGGCTGCACTATTAAGTTGCTTACGAACGGAAACGGATTGTTTAATTGACTCAGCCTGTCGCTCTGCAATTACTCGGGATATTATTTTCTGGCGGTCAGCCTCTGTCTGCTCGACCGTCTGCGGGTCAAATCCCATTTTTATCGCTAGCGACTTCAATTCCTGCTCTGAAGGACCGGGTATGACGATAGGCCGAGGAGCGTTTAGCCTTTCGAGATTCAATTGAGCTTCTCTAATCGGACCATACATCTTCTTGAACTTCTCGATATCAATTTTGGGTAGTGGTACAACTTTTTCTGGCGCGCTGGCCCTTGCTTTCGGTTTGTGTTTTGGCACGGAGTCCTCCGGCGTCTTCTACTTAGCACGAGAGCATTGTCTTAAAGTCCATTACTTGTCAAGCGAGTAACGATTCGGGAACAAATGCTCGCCGAACCTCTCCCGCCGTCGTGCCTGATCAGCGCTTATGGGACAACTGGGTACTGGGACGGACTACACCGCTGTTCGACCGTGGCGTCATTTCAAGCAGTGACCGGAATATTCCTTGCAGCGTATATATGTAAGTGATACACATGCAGGCCAATGTTGTAGCACAAGGGTACTGTTCATCTTTCTCACGCCAGACTCGAAATGGAAATACGCTAGATGGCACGGGCCCAAGGACAATCTGAGATCGCGCGGAAAAAGGAGGCAATATGCGAACTATGGCTATGGTGACCGCAGCGGTGCTGTTGGTCGGGGCTGTGGAAATGCCCAGGGCGGTGTGCGCGGCGACGATTCCAGTTGGGGATCATTCGCCGGGCAATGTGCAGAAGAATTGCCAAGGTGGTACTTACTTTGCGCCGAGTGACCACGGGGTGTATGGGTGCATGGCGGGGGATGGAAGCGGAATCGTGTGCGGGGGCACGGGCAAGGACGCGAAAACGTGCAGTACCTGGGGGCCGGAGGAGCGGATATTGCCGACCCAATCCCAGGTAAGGGCGGCGCAAGCGCGGGTGAAGGCGGAGAAGGCGAGACAGTAAGATGATGTCTCCAATTCGATCGCTTGACGGGATTTGTTGCGACCAATTGGCCTAGGTCCCGATTAATCAGACATCATGTTGCTCCTAGTACCGGATCTGAAGCTGCGGGTCGGTCGAGTCGAACGACCGGGCAGGGTTATGAGTCCTGCCCTGCACCTGCTACCCGCAGCCTCGTAGCTGGAAACCGGGCCACGCTAGCGACGAACGTCCGTCGCATACCCCCGAGACCTTCCCACTCCCGGAGTGCTCGCGCCCTTTCTTCACGGCGTGCCGCCTTGACGCACCGCAAACTTTCTCGCGCGAGAGGTGTGAACTGGTTGGAAGCAGCTCACGCGGGGGGTCGAAGTCCCCGCACGGAGGCACCTCCCGCGCGCCCGACTGCTACCAATGGAGGAAAAAGCAGCCGGGAAACTCGTTCGTTCAATCGCTTTTCACCATGTCTTCCAACTCGGGGTCCACCCCCGTCGTGCTAAACCGCGACGGCACGCTGCGCCGAATCTTCTCGCCGTCGACGAGACCGACCTCTTCGTCGCCCATATCGCGTCGCCGCCTGCGAACTTTGCCGCCAAATAACGCCGAGCGCCAGGGTCATCCTTCGGAAAATCGCGATCGGTCGCGATCGCGCGACACAAGTCGCCGACGTCATCCCGACGCGTCGCAGACGCAGCAGCCCAGCGGCGAAAGGTGAAGGAGTCACTCTGGGTCATTGCCGCGCCTCTTTTTTTATCAGTCCCCGCAGTTCCGCAAATCGGATCAGCGTGCGCGCGCCAAATTTGTATCTCGTAAGTTCACCCGCCCCGAGCATGCGCCTGATCGTCGCGCGACTCGAGCAGGCGAACTCGGCAGCTGCGGGGATGTCGAGGAACTCGCGCTCCACGGGCTCCGGTGCGAGAGCCCGGGGCGGATTCTGCTTGAGCTGGACCGTCATTTGTCTACGCCTTGCTGGCCGCGACCCGTTTTCCGTGGGCTGCACAGTAAGCTTCGAAGGACTTCCTGTTGAGCCAGTACTCCCAGCCGAGCTTCTGGGCCTGAACGCTGCCGTTCCTGATCATGTTGTAGATCATCTGCCGCGAGTAGCCGCTCATCCGCTGCGCGTCGCTGACGCTGATCGCCTCCGACGGGTCGTTTCCTGATCTTCGCATTGCCATCGTGCTCGCTCCCTTCGATTATTTAAAATAGATACAACGCGAACGAGAGTCCAGACCCTTGCACAATGTTCACCTAATCGTATTACTGTGGCACTCTTACACGAAGATGGTCTAATCGTATTACGCGCGCATAAAGATTGATATTTACAGATAGCTTACATTTGTTATAATAAGTATACAAATCGAACGCGTTACTGGAGCAGACGTGAGGAAGCGCCACTACGAGATGACCAACGAGGTCCGACCCGGCTGGACGCTCCCGGGCGGGCCCATCGTCGTCGAGAAGGACGCGCTCCTCGGCCTGTCTGGCCCCGACCGCCCCGTACCGGCGAGATGGAAGCAACCCCCACACGTTGCGTTCGCGAATATGAACTTCGACATCGATAGCGTGAAGTCTTTCACGCGGACGTATGGACCGCCGATCCTCGATATGGCGCAGCTTCCCGAAGAGCCCGGCGAACAGTTCGAGGTCAACATGTTCTCCGTCGGCCAGATGCAGGACCGACTGCGGCGTGCGTGGCGCGCTCGCGACGCGAAGGCACTATGGTTCCCTCGAGGCGGGGAAGAACTTGCGATCTACTACGTCGCGATGACGTGGAGCGCGCCGGGAATGGTGATCGCGCCCGCCGACGTCTGGACGTACATGCGCCTGCTCTTGACGCGCGATATCGAAGCCAAGCTCGCGCGCATGTGTGCGTCCCCGAAGTGCCCCGAGCCGTTCTTCGTCGCGGGCAGAACGAACCAAGACTTTTGCAGGAACCCGAAGTATCAGTGTGGTAACGCAGAGATGCAGAGACGATGGAGGGAGAGGCATGGATAAGACGAAGAGCAACAAGAAGAATTGGACGGACGCCGCCTCCAGCGCTTGTTCGCTCACTACAACAGAATCTATTGGCGGGGAAGATTGCCCAGACACCGCGCCGTCCTGACAAACTCTCCTGCATGGGACAGTGGCGCAAGCGAATCATCGAAATTGACCCGAATCGGCACACCAGCGACCGCGAGCTCCGCGCCACCCTCCTGCACGAGATGGCGCACGCGGCGTCGGGTTGTGGCCACACTGTCCCGTTCTTCGCCCAATTAGAGCGGCTGATCCGTCGGGGAGCTCCGGTCACCGTGAGTGATGCAGAAGTTGGCCAAGCATACATTCTCGCGGACATAGTCCCACGGCAGTTTCCACTTCTGAGAGCCAAAATACGGCGCATCGAGAATCGTCGCACACGCCGGCTCGAAAAAAGGGTCCACGAGAAAGGGCTAGAAACCTACAACCTGACGGACGACATGATCGTGATGGAGTTTCGTGACGCGGCGATGGAACTAACGTGGAAGCAAGCGCTTGTATGCGTGGGGTTGCGAGATGGAATTACCGACGAGGCAGGCCGCCCCGTAAACGCGTGGGCCCGGCGTCTGTTACCTAAGGCAAAAAGGGCGTTTCGTGCCGCACGCAGAGATTTCCTGAAGTCTCAGAAGAGGAGGGAAGTATGATCTTCAAGCGAAGCAAGACCGGGCCCTACTGGTTCACGTTCACGTTCAACGGGAAGCGCGTCCAGAAATCCACGAAGCAATTCAATAAAGACGCCGCTAAGGACATCGAGTCGGCCCACCGGACGAGCCTGGCGAAGGGGGAGGTCGGCATCAGCGACCGGAAGGCGAAGCGCTGGAAGCTCGACGAGCTGCTCGACCGCCGGTTGGCGGACCTGACGGCGCGCGGGAAGCGCAACGCTCAGACCGCGAATCTGAACCTTCACGTGAGGAAAGACTTCGGCGCGTGGTGGGCCGACGAACTCACCGGCGACGATCTGAACGCCCACTTCGAGAAACGCAAGAAGGAGGGCTACGCCGTCGCCACGGTCACGAATCGGATCGCCGAAGTTATATCCGCGTACCGTCTCGCTGGCTTGGAACCCCCGAAGCTGCGCCAGCTCTCGCGCGAAGAGCGAGAGAACGTGCGTACCGGGTTCTTCTCCGCGACCGAGTTCGACGCCGTGAACGAACAGATGCCGGAGGACCTGCGGGACTTCGCGCGCTTCGGGCATCTCACCGGGTGGCGCTTCGGCTCGATCACGAAGCTGCGCTGGAATGACATCGAGGACGGCGAGATCAATCTTCCCGGCAGGTTCACGAAGAACGGAGAGCCGCTCAAGATGCCGTTGTTCGGCGACCTCGCCAAGCTGATCGCGCGCCGCGAGGAGACGAAGGTCGTCAAGACACCGGATGGGAGCGCGGATCTCGGACCTCGTTTTCCACCGAGACGGGAAGCCAATACGCCAATCGTGGTTTCGGTTGATCTGGGTTGACGCGTGTGTCCGAGCGGGGCAGGGAAGGATCGTCTGCAAGAAGTGCGGGCAAGAGGACGTGAAGTTGCACGCAAAAGTGCTCACACTGCCGCGGGCTCGATGCGGTACAAGGGCAAGCTCTTCCACGACTTGCGTCGCTCTGCGGCCAGGGATATGATCCGAGCCGGAGTCGCGCAGACGATCGCGATGAAAATCACGGGACATAAAAGGTTGTTCCACGACTTGCGACGCTCGGCGGCGCGCGATATGATTCGCGCAGGCGTCGCGCAAGCGATCGCGATGAAGATCACCGGGCACAGGACGGCGACGATGTTTCAGCGCTACAATATTGCTGACACGGACGACTTGCGCGAGGCTCTTGCGAAGACGGCACTGTATCGCGAAGCGGGACGCGAAAAGGTGCGCGCGATTTCCGGCCGTGCGGTTACGACAAATCTCGCGACAACTGATTTTGGCAATTGCGTAAGTGGTTGATAGGATAACACTTAGAAATGGGTGTTTCGGGAATCGGGACCCGAAATCATGAAGGCGACGTATCATCCGGGAATTCATAAATTTGCAATTTTTGTGGTCTGTTGGGCCACACTTCTCCTCACCGCTGGCGCTTTGGTCACCTCAAAAGACGCAGCACTTTCGGTTGCGGACTGGCCCACCTCTTTCGGCACTTGGTTTCCTCCACTTCGCTTCCTCACTGGCGGCGCTCTGTATGAACATTCCCACCGCGTGATTGCTTTCATCCTCGGGGTATTCATCACCATCCTTGCCGGACTGCTTTGGAAAAAAGAGGAGCGCCCCTGGCTTCGCGCCCTCGGATTCATCGCGCTTGCCGGCGTTATCGTCCAGGGCATCCTCGGCGGCCTCACTGTCCTCAAGCTATTGCACTACTGGCTGCCGGTAATGCATGCCTGCATAGCCGAAATCATGTTTGCTATCCTGGTCAGCGTCGCCTTCTTCACCAGCCACTGGTGGATGGAGAATCTTCCACAATATGAAGATCAAGGCGCGCCGCCCATTCACTCGATTGTCACTCTCAACGCCGCGATCATTTTCCTGCAAGTGCTCGCCGGCGCCGGCTTCCGCCACCAATACATTTCCGTCAAGCCCCACGTGATCGGTTCCGTGCTTGTGCTCGGCATGGTCGTCTGGACCGCCGGCGTCCTGCGCCGCCGCTTTCCCCAGGTGCGCGAAATTTCCCGCGTGCGCATGCTGCTCCACTCCATCGTTGGCATCCAGATCCTTCTCGGCATCGGCTCGCTGTGGTCTCGCATCGCTACGGCCGGCGACCCCCAGCCCATGCCCGTGATGGTCGCGTTCACCGTGGTTCACACCGTTGTAGGCGCCATCCTCTTCGCCACCTCCATCATCGCCGTGCTTTTGTGCTATCGTCTTGTCCCGCGCAAACGCGAAATGATTTTTGCCACTACGCGAGGAGAGGTGCCCGCTCAATGAGCACAGCCCGGACATCCGAGCTAACCCAATCGAACAAGCTGGGCGCCTACATCTCGCTCACCAAGCCCGATGTCTCTTTCCTCGTGCTGATGACCACTGGCGCCGGCTTTTACATGGGCGCTCGCGGTCCCATCGACTGGCTGCACATGCTGCACGTCGTCTTCGCCACCATGATGATTGCCGCCGGCACCGCCGCGTTGAATCATTACATCGAACGCGAGTCTGACCGCTACATGCGCCGCACTGCGTCTCGCCCGCTTCCCACCGGCCAGCTCACGCCCGCGGAAGCTTTGCGCTTCGGCGTGGCGCTGTGCGTCGCCGGCGCCATCGACCTGTTCTCCGTCGCAGGCTACCTCGCCTGCCTGCTCGGCATAATCACCAGCGTCAGCTATCTGCTCGCGTACACGCCGCTCAAGAAGCGCACCATCTGGGCCACCTTCATCGGTGCAATTCCCGGCGCTATTCCCCCGATGATTGGCTGGGCCGCTGCCACCGGCAAACTTGATGCCGGCGCTTGGTTGCTCTTCGCCATCCTTTTTTTCTGGCAGTTTCCGCACTTCCACGCCATTTCCTGGATGTACCGCGAAGACTACGCCCGCGCCGGAATTCTCATGCTTCCCGTCGTCGATAAGGACGGCACGCGCACCTTTCGCCAGATCGTTCTCTACGCCGCCACACTCGTAGCCGTCAGCCTTCTGCCTGCCATCATGGGCTTTGCCGGCGTGCTCTATTTCTTCGGCGCCCTGGTCACCTGCACCGCGCTCGTGCAGGTCTGCCTGTGGGCCGCCTACGCCAAAACAAATAGCCGCGCCAAGTGGCTCATGCACGCCACGGTGATGCACATCCCAATCCTGCTGGGCCTGATGATGTACGACAAACTCCCCCGCTAATGTGGAGTGCGGCAACTGGCTGCCGCTTTTACGGTCTAAGCATTCCCAAAAATTGCCTTACTTAAAACGGATACCTGACAACAGAAAACTCCATGTCCCACGCCGCCTTCAACGCCACCCTCAACGCCATCAGCGCCATCCTCCTCGCCGCCGGCTACACCGCCATCCGTTCCGGCAATATCACCCTCCACAAAAGGCTGATGGTCTCCGCGTTCTTCGTCTCCTGCGCCTTCCTCGTTTCCTACCTCATCTACCACGCGCGCATCCATCAGGTGGTCCATTTCCAGGGCCAGGGATGGATTCGCCCCGTCTACTTCACGCTGCTCCTGTCGCACACCATTCTCGCCGTCGTCATCGTTCCCATGATCATCGTCACGCTGCGCCGCGCCTGGCTCCGCCGTTTCGACAAGCACCGCCTCATCGCCCGTTGGACGTTGCCCCTCTGGTTTTACGTCTCTGTCACCGGCGTAATCGTCTATTTCATGGTCTACCAAATCTACGCCCCTCACTGACCTGGCAATTGCCAAGCATTAGACTACGCTCGGAGCGCATGTTATAAGTCACTTGTCGGAGGGTACGCAGCCAGATTGAATCTCAGTCTCGTTTTGATATCGCCCCCGGCTTCTTGGTTCGAATCCAAGCTCTAGGGATGGTTTCCCACATCTGCTCGACGGGGCCAGCCTTCCAAGGCGACCGGCATTCCGCCCTGTGGGTTAATACCCCCGCTCAATTTCGGCGGCTCCGTCCACGCAGCACTCGGAGGGTCTTCTTGCTGCTCCAATTCTTGTGGGCTCTTGTACTGGCTCTCATCGTGTTGCTACTTCTGACGGGTCTCGTTTACAAAATCCTGCCGTTCAAGCGCGTGACCATCTTTGAATATCAGCGCGGTTTGGAATACTCAAAAGGCCGGTACTCCTGCACTCTTTCGCCGGGGCAGTATTGGGTTTTCCCTACATTCTCTTCCATTGTTCCCGTGGACGTTAGACCAGAATTCATCACGATTATTGGCCAGGATGTGCTGTCTTTGGAGTCACACTAAAGGCAAGCCTGCCGCGGAATTTGAAGTTACCGACCCCAACGTCGCCATCAATAAGAATGCAAACTATCGCAGCGCTCTTTACCTGACGCTTCAGATGGCCCTAAGAGAGATAGTCGGCAAAGAAAAGATTGACGATCTGATGCAGAATCGTTCTGCGATCGGTATCAAGCTGATGGAATTGGCTTCGGCGAAGGCATCCGACTATGGCTTGAAGTTGAGGCTTGCGGACGTGAAGGACATCATGTTTCCGGGCGAAATGAAAAAAGTCTTCTCCCAGGGAGTGACGGCACAGAAGGAGGGCCAAGCAGCGCTGGAACGGGCACGCGGAGAAACCGCGGCGCTTCGCAGTCTAGCCAATGCCGCGCGAATGATAGACGACAATCCCAATTTGTTGAGTCTTCGGGCACTGCAGTCCTTGACTGATTCGGGTAGCAACACTTTGCTTCTAGGCCTGCCGAACGGTTTGCTGCCGTTGCTAAAGAAAGAAAAGAAAAGAATTCCGCGCCTGCAAAAAACAACACGGAAGAAGAGTGATACTCAAAAGGAGAGACAGAACTTCTGGCGCTATCTGGTGGGCAAAAAACTGAGCGCCAAGTTGTTCCTCTTAAGTCTACCGCTGGCTTTTATGCCAGCATCGCTTTCAGCCCTACCGCAACCAACCCCAAATAAACCCAGCTTTACCCCCTGACGGCTCCAAGTTTCTTTGCTGGATTCTCACGCCGCATCGCTGCATGATGCATTCAATCCTATGAACATCCTCCTCTTTGGCGCATCAGGTTCCGCGGGCGGCGCGGTCCTCTCCGCTTGTCTTTCCACGCCGCAAGTCCACGAAGTTCGCGCCATCGCGCGCCGTCCTCTCGCCATCACCAACCCGAAACTCCGCACCTTCCTGCACAGCGACTTTCTGAACTACTCGCCCATCGCCGAAGCTTTCGATTCCATCGATGCCTGCCTGTTCTGCCTCGGCATCTCTATCACCAAGGTTTCGAAAGAGGAATACCGCAAAATCACGCACGACTTCACGCTGGCCGCTGCACACATGTTGCAGATGCGTTCGCCCCACGCCGCATTTCATTACATCAGCGGGCAGGGAACGAATCCCGCCAGCCGCATGTTCTGGTCGCGTGTGAAAGCGCAGACCGAAATCGAACTGATCGATGTCATCGCCGCGGACTGCTGGCGTCCCGCGTTTATCGATGCGCAGCCCTCGCCAAACCTCCCGAAAATCTTCGCCGCCCTTTACCCGGTGATGCGTCTGCTGAAGCCGTTCCGTCGCCTCTACGTTGCGGGCGATGATCTCGGCTACGCCATGCTCGAAGCCACAAAACAAAATCTCCGCTCGCGCATCTTCGAAAACCCGGAAATCCGCGACCTCGCCGCTCGATTCAAGGGTCAGTAATAAAATTGGATTTCACGTCAGGACTTCACCGCAAACTGCAAACCCCTAGATCTGTCATGCCGAGGCACGGTGTCGTCTCCGTGCCGAAGCACCTCAACCCTTGCGCTGGCATGGCCGCAACTTTATTCAGGAATGGAAAAATCGTACACTCGTCCGCTGGCACTTCCGCCGGAACGCGCTGAACCCATATTTCCGCCGGACATATTCGATTGCGCGCCCGTGCCCAGAAAGAATCCGTACTCCCCGGGTTTCAAGCTCGACTCCAGCGTAACTTTATAAACTCGAATGCCCACATGTTCGGCGTGAAACGGAATTTCCTTGTCTTTCTTCACGCCCGACTTTCCCCCAGTTACGCCGCCAAAGCTTCCCACCTGAAATTCGCGGTGATCGCTTTTCTTCTCCAGCTTAATCAGAACGTAGTCCGCAGCGGTGTCACCGTCTGGAACATAAAAATAAAATACCGGCTGGCGGTCTTTAACGTGATTGTTCGAGGTTGGACCAGCCACGGTCGCGTCCCAGTGCTCCGACCTCATTCCGTTGGTGAAGAAGCTGCCGGCGCGGCCTCCCACTTTCGCCTGCGTAACCGTCATCCCTTGAATCAGCACAAAGCTCTGCGCGTCTTTCCAATACACTCCCACCTCCGGCGGCGGAAGATTCGGATCATTGGAAATCGCCGTGGCGGCCACAATCACAGGCGCTGGGGCAGGCGTCGGGTTCACCATCACCTTGATCACCGCATCGGAAACCTTCGCCACCTTCAAGGCCTTCAATCCCTCCACTGAAGTATCGAACTTCAAGCCGTCTCCAGACACGCTGCGAATCTTCGCGATGATCACGTCATCCGAAAGGCCCATCGCGGTCATATCCACCACGTCCTGATTGGTCAGCCGCTTCGTCAACTCCTGTGCGGAGCCCAGCGCGCACAGACCAGCGCACGCAAGCGCCAGTATGCACAGCAGTGTTCCGGCCGTAATCAATAGTTTGAAGTGATTGCAATCTCTAAAGACGCGCGGCATGAAGTCCTCCGTCCACCATCCGCCTGCCGAGTCGCCGTCTGAGCCTCACCCTGCAGCGCCCAGAACGCGAAGTTGGCCTGCAATCTATCACACCCCAGGCGTGATGAGTTAGATGCAGGATTTGCGCAGCCGATAACGCCTCTAACGCTAGTCACCAACTGGACCTCCGACCTAAAGAAGAAGTAACGTTCTGGCAAAAAGAAAACTCGCCTGGGTTTGCCGTTAGTCTTAAATGTAGCGCTTGCTTTCATACTAGCCGGATGTTTCGCCTAACTCGAACCCTCATTCAGGGCCGGAGCTATTTCTCCCGACTTTGCTGGTAGTCCTCAATGTAGCGCTAGCTTTTATGCTAGCCCCCGCTGTTGCACTGGCTCGCACGTCGAATATCTTCACTCACGAACGACGACCTCCACCTCATCACTTGTCACCAGCCGTTGAATCCGCCGGCGCCAGAAAATCAGCAGCAATATCCCAATGACAATCAGCGACAAGCTCAGCCCCACCCACAATCCCAGCGCGCCCCAGTGCCGCCGGAAGCAAAGCCAGGTTCCCAGTGGCAGCCCCAGCAACCAATACGCGGAAAAGTGGCACATCATCGGAGTGCGCGTATCTCCTGTGCCGCGCAAACATCCGGTCGCCACAGTCTGGATGCCGTCGAAAAGCTGGAACGCGGCCCCAGCCGCCAGCAACAAGATCGCGTTGCGGATGACGGTCTGGTCCGTGGTATAGATGCGCGCGATATAGCGAGGAAAAACCAGCAGCGCAATGCTCATGCAAGACATGAAGCCCGCGCCCAGAATGATCGCCGTGTTACCCGCAAGCCGTGCCCCGGCCGGATCCCGCCTACCAATCGCCTGCCCAACGCGCACCGCCGCCGCGGCCGAAATTCCCAGCGGCACCATATACGTGAACGCCACAGTGTTCAGCGCGATTTGGTGCGATGCCTGCGCGACCGCGCCCAGCCTAGCGATCAGCGCCGCAACCAGCGCGAACACCGCAACCTCCGCCGTAATCTGCATGGCCGCCGGCAGTCCGAGCGCGATGATTCGGCGTATACGCTGTAAATCGGGCTGCACCGGTGTCTTCAGCAGTTCCGTCTTGTGCCGCGCGTCGTACCACAGCAGGTAGCCCACCAGCACCACCGCCAGGTACGTTCGAGAGATAGCGGTCGCCCAGCCAGATCCAGTCACCCCGAGGGCAGGGAAGCCGAATTTGCCGAATATCAGCACATAGTTCCCCAGCACGTTGACAATGTTCGCCGTCACCAAAGCAAAAGCGATCGGCCGCACCATGTTCATTCCCTGCAGCGCACGCCTCACCGCAAAATAAAGAATCAGCGGCAAAAGTCCTGCCGCCAGCGTGCGCATGTACGGTGTCGCAAGGACAGCAACGCTGTGCGTCACGCCGAATTGTTCGAAGTACAACGGAATGTACCAAACCGGAATCGCCAGGAATGGCGCCACCGCAATCGTGAGGTAAATGCTATTCACAAGTGACCGGTGACAGTCTTCGCGATTCCCGGCGCCGAATGCCTGCGATACCAGCGTGTCCAGCCCCGCCATCAGTCCTTCCGCGAAAAATGCAAACACGATGAAGATGCTCGAACTGATGCTCACCGCTCCAATGGCTTCCGCGCTGTACGGCAGTCGCCCCACCATCATCGTGTCCACGATCACCATGCTCATCCACCCAAGTTCCGCCAGTACCAGCGGCAGGGCCATGCGAAGTGTGGGACGCAACTCAGACCGGAATGTGGCGAACGCGAGCATGAGCAATAGGGAAGTTTATGCTGGACGAGCAAGAAAAAGGAAAAATCCGAAATGGCCCAAGGGTTACTTTTCGAGCGTCCCTTGCCCTCAGTTCCATTGACGCTGAACCTCTTCAGTCCTACGGTGGGAACTGACCGAGGCACTCGGTGTGCGTTCATGGCGAGCCGTGGTGCAGAATCGCTGGCCTGTGTTGCGCGGAAAGCAGGGGTAGATCGTGGGAATGTCGAATGAGGTGAATCACGCGCTCAGAATGCTGGACTACATGCGCTCAGCAAGGCGCGTCAACTCGCGCGTTCAGGTCACCGTGGAGTGGAGCGAAAAGGGCGAGACCTACCGCGCCGAGGGCTACACCGTTGATATCAGTCCCAAGGGATGTTTGGCGGTGGTTCCGCAAGGATTCCCGGTCGGCCAGAAGGTGAAATTGCTGAATTCCGTGAATGGCAGATCATCCGAGGCCACGCTGATCTGGCGCGGCCACGAGGGTAGAGCCGGATGGGAGTTGGGTCTGGAATTAGTGAACGCGCCCGCGGAGTTTTGGGGCGTGGAGTTTTAGGAACAACGGTCAGATAGCCAGGATCTATAATCAACAAACGAGTGAGCGGCGCGAAACCATTCGCGCCGTTTTCATTTTGGGGCACCTGCGCCGTTAGCCCGAGATTTCCACTGCCAGCCCTGAAAAGTGGCACTTTTGGCTTGCGTTAGCGGGATATGGAACGTAGAGTGCTCTGTATGCCTAGGGGCCCGTCTGCCGGCATAACAACCATAAGATATACTAATCTCGAAGTGCCTCGCGAGACCATTGCTGTGTCGAGGCGGGCTGAGTGTGCGAGTGGAGGCAGAGCGTAAATGACTGCCATTATCACAATTGCGAACCAGAAGGGCGGCGTCGGTAAGACCACCACGGCCATCAATCTGTCCGCGGCTATCGCTCATAAGGGTCGGAAAACCCTGCTGATCGATCTCGATCCCCAGGCGAATTCCACCATTGCGTTTTTCGATATGGCCGAAGTCACTACCTCGATGTTCGACGTCTTGGGCGATGCGCGCACTCCCATGACCAATGTCGTGAAGCCCACCAAGGATCCCAACCTGTTCGTCGGCGGCGGCCGCTTGGCCCTCGCGAAATTAGAGACCGTTCTGGCTGGACAGTTTGACGCGCCCTACCGCCTGAAGGACGCCCTCGCGCCGATCTTGAAGGAATACGATTACATCGTGCTGGACACGCCGCCGTCCCTCGGCATCCTCACCGTAAATGCGCTGGTGGCCTCCTCTCATTTGCTTGTCCCAATTCAGGCGGCCTACTTCGCCATTGAGGGCACCGACGATTTGCTGGAGACCTACGAGCGCATTCGCGCGCGGCCCAATCCGCAGTTGAAGATGCTCGGCGTGGTTATTACCCTCTTCGATAAACGCACCAATATTTCGCGCGACACGCATGGACAGATTCGCAACGTGTTTGGAGAAGTGCTGTTCAAGACCAAGATCAGCAAGAATGTGCGCCTGGAAGAAAGTCCCGCGTACAAGGAAACCATTTTGACATTCGCGCCCAAGTCACCTGGGGCGGTGGAGTACAAAAAGCTCGCAGCGGAGGTTGTACAACGTGTTGAAGAAAGCCGGGTTGCCCGTCACGCTGAAGATGCGGCATGACGCTCACTACGTAGAATCACTCACCAGCTATAGCGGAGCCGCCGTCGGGCGGATGATCCCTGTCGATCAGATCCGCCCGAATCCCGAGCAGCCTCGCAAGGCGCTCGGTGATTTGCGCGAATTGACCGCGTCCATCCAGGAAAAGGGCGTGCTCGAACCGCTGCTGGTCCGCTACGTACCGCGCGAGGACTGCTACCACATTATTTCTGGCGAGCGGCGCTACCACGCTGCGCGCGCCGCCGGAATCCGCGAAGTTCCGTGCATCGAGAAGATGGCCGACGATGCCGAGACCCTGGAAATCGCGCTGATTGAGAACATGCAGCGCAAGGATTTGACGCCCTTTGAAGAAGCCGATGGCCTCGACCGGCTGATGACCCAGTTTGAGTACACTCACGAAGACATGGCCAAGAAAATTGGCAAGTCGCGCTCTTCCGTGTCCGAGGCGCTGACGCTGCGAAACATCACCGAGGCAGTGCGCAAGAAGTGCATCGAAGCCGGCATCACTTCGAAGTCCGTGCTCCTTCAGCTTGCCAAGCAACCCACCGAGCGCAAGATGTTCGAGATGCTCGCCAAAATCCTGCAGGGGGGGATGACGCGGGATGAAGTGCGCCGCGAACGCCGCGAAGAGAGCGCCGCGCCTGCGAAGCCCCAGCCGTTTATTTTTCAGTATGAGCCGGAGAACGAAGCCTTCCGCTTCCGCATGCAGTTCAAGAAGAGCCACGTTTCCCGCGACGAACTGATCCGCACCCTGCGTGAAATCCTGGCCCAACTCGAAGGCACCTCCGAAGCCGATTCCACCGCCGCCTGACGGGTTCTTCGATGTGCATCTCCTGTAGCTCACCGCTTCAGGGGTGAGGCTTTCCTACCGCCGTTTGTAGTCGCCGACCTTCAGGTCGGTTCTTTGGTTGGTCGGTTCTTGTGTAGCGGCCGCCTTCCGAGGCGGGCGCTTTTACAATCTCACACCCCGCCTTCTGATGCGTTCCGCTAACCGCCTCTACGATTTCCAACGTGTATAATTCATGCGCATGCTCGACCTCACCCAAAAACAAATGCAAATCCTCGAACACTTGTTCATCGCCGGTTTCCGGCCAATCGCCATTCCACCCTACGAAAATGCCTTGTGCGTGCACCGCGGCGACTGCGCTGCCGTGCTCGCTCCGGTGGAAAATGGCGGCCTCCGTCTAATGGCTCCCGCAACTTTTCTAGTAGAAGGAAATTTGAGCGTCCGCCTGAAAAAACCGTCCGGCGATGTGTTCGTGTGGAAGAAGAAAGAAGTTCCCGCCACTGAAGAGCGGTTGCGGCAACTGGAAGACTTTCGCGTCGCGCTAGTGGCGATCCTGGAAATGCCGCCAGACCAGTGAGGCCGGATAGCCAAGACTGCATAACGAACCAGAGCGGAGTTGACTCAAACCAATATGAAAAACTACGACATGATCTGTGTGGGCGCCGGCCCGACCGGCCTGGCATGCGCAATCGAAGCGAAGCGCGCCGGCATGCATCCGCTGGTGATCGATAAAGGTTGCTTGTGTAATTCCATTTACCACTATCCCGTCAACATGGTGTTCTTCACCACGCCCGAACTCCTGGAAATCGGCGATCTGCCCATGGTCTGCGGCGGCGACAAGCCTACGCGCACAGAAGCTCTCAAGTATTACCGTAAGGCCGCTGAGCATTATCAATTGGACTTGCGCCTGTTTGAACGCGTGCTTCGCGTCGAAGGTCATGACGGCGCCTTCGTTGTCGTAGGCGAAACAAAGGACGGGCAGGAAACGCGCTACGGTTGCAAGAAACTCGTTGTGGCCACCGGCTACTACGATCTGCCGAATGAACTCGGTGTCCCGGGCGAACACCTTCCTAACGTCAGTCACTATTACACCGAGCCCCATGAATTCTGGGAACAAGACGTCGCGGTAATCGGCGGGAAAAACTCGGCGGTGGAAACGGCCCTGGATTTATTTCGCAATGGCGCGCATGTCACATTATTGGTCCGCAGCGCGCATCTCGGAGCCTCCCTGAAATACTGGGTCAAGCCCGACATCGAGAACCGCATCAAAGCCGGCCAGATCAAGGCCCTCTTCAATTGCAAAATCAAAGAGTTCACCCGGGAAGGCGTACTGCTCGAGGAAGGGAAGGACACCAGATTACTTCCGGTGAAGCATGTCTTTGCCCTTACTGGCTATCATCCGGATTTCGCCTTCATCGAAAGCTTGGGCGTGCGCCTCGACAAAGACACCCGCAAGCCCGACTTGAACCCGGAAACGCTCGAAAGCAACGCAAAGGGTATTTACCTCGCCGGAGTCGTAATCGGCGGCCGCCACACCGGCGAAATCTTCATCGAAAATGGCCGCTTCCATGGCAAGCAAATCGTAGAAGCCCTGAAAAAGGTATTGTAGTGGCCGGTCTTTAGACCGGTGCTTTGCGTTGTACGCGACTATTGTCTGACGATTCCCGCAATCTCGTCCCGAGCGACGCGAGGGATCTGGTGTACTCCGCGTCGCCCCACTCATCGTTTGCCGCACCGCAACTCGGTTTGTTAAACTGATCCCCTATGGCATCGCTCATAAAAGAAGTCGGGGAAAGCACCATCGCGCTGGTCAAGGGCTTCAGCGTCACCATGAAGAACATGCTGCGCAAAACGGTGACCGAAAATTATCCGCACCAGCCCGTCAATTTCCAGCCTCGCTACCGCGGCATTCACGTCTTGCACCGCGACGAATCCGGTCTGGAGAAGTGCGTTGGGTGCTTCCTGTGCGCCGCAGCGTGCCCCTCGAACTGCATTTACATTGAAGCAGCGGAAAACACCGATGCAACCCGCATCTCGGCGGGCGAGCGCTATGCCAAGGTCTATAACATCGACTATTCCCGCTGCATTTTCTGCGGTTACTGCGTCGAAGCGTGCCCCACCGATGCCATCACCCACGGGCACGGGTTTGAGCTCGCCACCTACGACATCAATTCGCTGGTTTACCGCAAGGAGCAGATGCTCGAAAGCACCGGGGGCAAGCCGCCGGCCGGTTCATTGGCCCAAATCAGCCACGAATAGGACAGCTTAAATCCAACTAAGATCTACGAAGACGCCCCGGCGAAGTCCGGGGTGTCTTTTTTGTCCCCATCGCTGAATACTAGCCAAAGACTCCTCCGAACCCGGACGCCATGACTTTGTCCTGCTTTCTGTGTCCTCTAATAACTATACAGATATCACGAGGTAAGTTGGCGAGGTGGTATTTGAAGACACGAAAAGCAACGGCCCTGTGGAATGGGCGACGAACACGGGTAAGCGCTGCGGCGAGACCAGGGCAACAAGCGCAAGTCGAACCAGCAAACACCATCATCGTGCAAAGCACACCTCTGCCTGCGCGGCAGGTGAAGGACCCATGGGCCGAAAGGTTCCAGGAATCAAAAGAAAATCAGCGCCCGGCCGGTAATACTACGCACCTCGACGGGAACCGTTGTGCGGAACAGTTCGATCCGGCAAAAGATTATCGGACACGGATTCGCTGCTGCCGGTAGCTGTTTCGGCCGCGGGCGGTTGCTCCGGCCCGAGGACCGACACCTCGCGCTATCGAATCCACCGTGCCAGGTTGGCTGCGGTATTTTCGTCGAGCCACTGATCGAGAAGCGACGATATCTCCTTCCGCAAATTGGCGGCGTGGCTCAGGCTGGTACGCGTCCCGTCATCGTGGTTACCCGAGACGCAATCAACAGACATAGCCCGGTCGTTGTCGTCATTCCACTTACAAACAAGATAAGCAGGGGGAAACCCCTTCCAAGCCATGTTGAAACAAAAATGGGTGAAGGAGGGCTGACCGCGGATTCGGTAGCTCTCTGCGAGCAGGTTCGCGCCATATCCATTACGCGGTTAACGAGGGCACTGGGTCATTTGTCCGCAACCACGATCTCCCAATTGAACGGTGCACTCAAGACAGCCTTAGACCTGCCGTAGCTCGAAATACATCAATCATTTCCGCCAGTCCGCAATACTGGCCGCACTCTAACAAGCGGTGCGCATTGTTAGAGAAGGAGCATCTCACCCACGCGGAGAAGTTGGTTGGACTGGGAGCTGGCGACACGGGTATTCGTGGAGAACCGGTAGAAATGGTCGAACCGTTCACGCGGCGACCACTCCGGCAACGTCGACTCGCGAAGTTGTGTGAAGCGCTTCTGGAAGCCATCCAGTACCACGCCGGTGATCGGATCCCGCGGCGGCACAGGGCAACGCGCGCAAGGATTGCTGCCCTCGAACGCAACTTCACCAATGTGGAATCGCACGACGCTGCGTTCATCTTCGCCGAACAAACAGTCTTCCCAGAACGCCGGCACCCCATCGACCTCAAGGGACGCCCGAAAACGCAGCCGAACATCGTCGACCGTCAGCCCAGGAAACCATTCGCACACAGTCTGCAGCGAAGCGGTCGAAACAATCGTGGGCCCGTTGGCGATGGTGTCGTCGGGGAAACCGTCCGCCGAATAACGCACGATGATCTGCTGCTCAAAGAACACGCTGAACCATTCCGCGGCGTCATCGTGCGCGGCAGGGAAGTCGAAGGTGCGAACCGGAATCTGCCGCCGATCTCCCGGCACGGACAACGTAACACTGTGAAGATCCGGCGAATAATTGGCGCGAATCAGGTGAATCGCCGGTGTGCGCTTGCCGTTCACCCAACGACCATCGACGGAATACAGCGCCCAGGCGCGGTCCAGCGCCAGTCCGCCCGAAGGCCCAATGCGCCATTCAGAAACGCTGACGGGATCCAGGGATTTGATAGGATGCAGCCGTATACTCGCGAGGTGCGGAGCGATGGAAGTAGTCACGCGGAAATTTTAGCAGAGCAAAGTTCAGAAATTGCAAAGGTTTCCGCGCGAAAAGAATGCAATTCCCCAAGAGGAAACAGCGTACTACCTGCCGGCGGCAGCCGCCATCACGTGATAGGCGTGGTGCTCCTCTGCGGGAGTCGCCTGAACCACATTCGACTTGCGCCAGATTTCGATCGCTTGCGTAGTACTCAGCAATGGGGTGGTTTGAATGCAAGCCACCGCGCCGCCAGTCGAAAACGCGACCGCGATGGCAGAAGACGACACGCTCTCCGGAAATTCGGAAATCACCAGAAGATCATAGTTTCCGGCCGTAAAAAAGGTGGCATGAATGGTCCCGCCAAGGTTTTCGATCGGGACGCGAATGGGGTCGAAGCGGGTCTGAGGGCTACGTACGAGGGTGTTCCAAGCATCTGTGGTGTAGCTGATCTGATGGCAGAAATAGGGCATCTGACCCTCCTGAGCCAGTAGGGGCGGCATGGGGGTCACGCTAATATGCGCGTCGGCAAAGTGGCAGTCAAGATAAAAAGCATACATATGATAAAGAGATTAACGCGGTAACGTACACGCCTAGTGCTTTTGGGTTATGCGTTCTAAAAATGTGAGCCAAATTGGGGCACGAACCGCACCGTGACCGCTCTGGTGTAATTGACCCCATGACGGACGAAAGCGATCGGGAACTTTATTTTGTCGCGATGGGAATATACCGGTTAGTGGGCCTCTATATGCGTTTGTCGAGGTAAGCCATCAAGAAAAAGAAAAAAGTTGAAGATTTCTCTTGACAACAATTCATAAAGTGGTACACTACGACACATAGAAAATTGTATCTAGCCCTGGCAACCGTCGGGGCTTTTCATTTTCCGGCAACCTTCCACCAGGTCCGGCGAGAATAGCACTTTCTTCCCTGTAGCGCTGGCTTTCGTGCCAGCCAGGCTCGTCCCGGTAGCTCATTTTCCATGCTGTGGCCTTTGTAGCGGCCGCCTTCTGACGCGGGAGCCTTTCCGCTAAGCAGCACGCGGCACCAAACGCTGCTAGCAACAACGCTCCAACAACACAAACAGAATTGAGGCATGCGCCCACGTGTGCCTGAAGAGAGGAACAGAGTATGCCGACTTATCAGAACGTGGTACCGCCGATCAGCATCGCCCAAGGCGACCGCCACGCAGTCCGCCCGGCTGGCGCACCCCCCCCCGCGCCAGCCGGGATTCTTCAGGGAACTGACCCTTTCGCCCACATATCCACGGAAAAGGTAGCCCATCCCAAAGAATCTGCTTGGCAGTGTGCGTCTGATAAGTTATATTATGTTAACTACTAAATCGGCCTGAATCCTGCCGCCCTTCACCCCATCTCCTACCATGTTCTGAGATGATCTTCCCTGCCTGACGGCGATTGCGAGACTGCCCTCTGACCACGCGCTTCCGCCGACCTGATCTACGCGGCGCCCAGCCGGGAATTGACGCCCGCTACTTCTTCGCCGCTGCTCCAGCTTTCAGTTGCGCCACTTCATAGTCCAAATATTGCTGCACCGTCCGCGAGTCCGCGCCCACAATCCTTCGCCCATTCACAAACACCGTCGGCGTACTCCGCACCTCCAGCAAATTTCCATTGGCTATGCTGGCATCGATCGCTTCTGTCGTCTCCGGCGCGCTCAGGCAAGCCTTAAATACTTCCTGGTTTAGCCCGGCCTTAGCCGCGAAGTCCATCACCTTGTCATATACGTTCGAAGCCGAGATCACGTCCTGGTTGTCGTAAATCGCGTCGTACATCTTCCAGAACGCCTTAGGGTCCTGCCGGTACGCGCACCGGCCCGCCAGCGCCGCTGTCCGCGCCCAGGGGTGGATCGTGTCCAGCGGATAGTCCTTGAAGATCACCTTCACCTGCGGATAGTTGGGCAGCAACCCGCGCAGCGAGTCGTGCAGGTTTCGGCAGACTGGGCATTCGAAGTCCGAATACTCTACCAGCGTAATCGGCGCGTTGGGATTCCCCAGCACCGGTGAGTTGGCCGTCTCAATCTTCTTCACCGTGTCGGCGAGTGGATCAACCGTCAGGTCGTTGATCTCACCGCGAATCAAATACCGCCCATCCTTAGTCATGTACATCTTGATCTTTTCCGTGCTCTCCGGGGTCTTCACTTCGATGGGGTACTCCAGGATGCCCGAACTGCCAAACTCCGTCGGCGCTGCCACGGTAATCTTGATGTCCGGTCCTAGCGCGAAGTAGCTCCGCAAGAACGCCTCAATGCTCTTCTGTGCCTGCGGTAACGCCGCCGACGCTGCCTGCTGTGCCGCACCCACCTTTGCAACCACCAGCATCACAGCGATCGCAATAACCTTTCGAATTGTTCTGTTCGTCACGCTAACAACCCCCGTCTCGAGCTCTGTGCTCTCTGTGGTGAACAACCGTCCGAATTTCATTTCCTGAATGTAGCGCCGGCTTTTACGCCAGTCCTGCAGTGGGACTTTGGGTGCCCGATTTTTGCGCCTTTGCTTTATGCAAAAGTGGGTCTTGGGTTAAGTGTTGCCGTTTCCCTCGTCTTCATTTCTCCTGTTTTCCTCTGTGCCCTCTGTGGTGAACTTCTTATGGAACGAACCTCTGCGCAATCGGAAAGGGCCTCCCAAATCCAAAAGCCCGCGACGTAATCTTCAACCCAGGGGCCGCTTGTTTCCGTTTGTATTCATTCCGATCCACCAGCATGGCAATCTCCCGCACCAACTTCCGGTCGTACCCCAACTCCGCGGCAATCTGCTCCGGCGCCTTCACTTCTTCGATATACGCCTTCAAGATGCGGTCCAGCACCTCATACGGCGGCAGGGAATCCGTGTCCTTCTGATCCGGCCGCAACTCCGCGGAAGGTGGTTTTGTGATCGTCGACTGGGGAATCAGTTCCCTTTCGCGATTGATGTATTCCGCCAGATCGTACACCATCATTTTCGGCACATCGGAAATCACCGCAAGCCCGCCCGCCATGTCGCCGTACAGCGTGCAGTACCCCACCGCATTCTCCGATTTGTTTCCTGTGCTCAGCACCATCGATCCAAATTTATTGGAAAGCGCCATCAAATAATTCCCGCGGATGCGCGCTTGAATGTTTTCTTCCGTAGCGTCGGGCTTGCGATCGCCAAACAGCGGTGTCAGCACGCTGCTGTAAGCGTTAAACACCTCGGAAATTGGCACGGACAGAAACTCAATCCCCAGATTGTGTGCCAGCGCCTTCGCGTCAGTCTTGCTGCCGTCCGACGAATACGGCCCCGGCATCGACACGCCAAGCACATTGCTCGCGCCCAGCGCCGCCACCGCAATGGAAGCCACTACCGCCGAGTCCACCCCTCCGCTCAGCCCCACAATCGCCTTAGAAAATCGGCACTTCCGCACATAATCCCGCGTGCCCGTCACCAGCGCCTGGTATGCATATGCGATCTCATCCTCGGGCTGCTCGTGAATTTCTCCTTCGCCCGTCACGGTGTCGAACAGCACCACGTCTTCCTCAAACGCTTTGGCCCGCGCGGCGATCCTGCCGTCCGGCGTTATCGCGATGCTCGCGCCGTCGAAAATCAGCGAATCGTCGCCCCCTACCTGGTTCACGTACACGATCGGCCGCCGGTGGTGCCTCGCCAGCGACCTCAGCATCTGCAGTCGCAGCGTCCGCTTATCAATCGTGTACGGAGAAGCCGATATGTTCAGCAGAATGCTGGTTCCCTGCGCCACCAACTCCGTCACCGGATCGCGCGCGTACAACGGATTCGCCCAGAACGTTTTGTCGTTCCACACGTCTTCGCAAATCGTGATGCCCAATTGCTCGCGATCCAGCCCGTAAACATATTGCCGCTCGCCTGGCTGGAAATACCGCGACTCGTCAAACACATCGTAGGTCGGCAGCAGCATCTTGCTCTGCTCGAACACCACTCGCCCTTCGTCAATCAGCGCCGCTTTATTCGCAATCGACTTCCCTGCCCGGTCGCGCTCCACGCGCCCCGCATATCCCACGATCGCCGGCAGCGGCATCTGCATCGCGATGCACTTCAGCGTTTCGTGATTTCTCTCGATGAACGCAGGTCGTTCCAGAAGATCCAGTGGCAGGTATCCGCAAATGCAAAGTTCCGAAAAGACGGCAAGGTCCGCGCCGCGGTCCTTGGCTTGCATAGCCAGGCTCACGATGCGCGCCGCATTCCCCTCAAAATCGCCGACCGTTGGGTTGAATTGGGCGAGAGCTATTTTCATTCGGGTAGCAACTTAGAATACGAATCCAGCCCCCAGAATGCAAATCACCGCGCAATCCTGCCCCATCCTGTAACTCATCCCTTTCTCCTGTAGCTCATCCCTTTAGGGATGAGGCTTTCTAGGTGTTGACTCTGGGGTAGGCCTTGGGTTGGTTGTTGGTGTTGGTGTTGCAACTGGTGTTGGGGTGTTGTTTCTTCTGTCCTTGGTCCCAGTTTTCCTCTGTGTCCTCGGTGTTGAATTCTCCGCCCAAAAATTCCCCTTGACATATTCCCATATGGGTATGTATTCTCCTCCCATGCCTCGCGCCTCCACCACCTCCGACGCCTTCAACGCCGTCGCCGAACCGCGTCGCCGCGACATCCTCGCCTATCTCGCCCTACAGGAACGCCCCGTGGGCGACATCGTCGCCACCCTCGGCCTCGAGCAGCCTTCCGTCTCCAAGCATCTCCGCGTTCTCCGCGAAGTTGGTCTCGTTCGCGTGCGCCGCGATGGCCGCCAGATGCTCTACCAAACCAACGCCGACGCCATCAAGCCCCTCCACGACTGGACCAGCAAGTTCGAACGTTTCTGGGATCACCACTTGCTGCGCATCAAGGAACGCGCCGAGCGCAAAGCTTCCGACGATTCACAATCTCACACCAAGGAGAAGTCATGAACGACACAATGCAGTCCATCGAAAATCTCACCCTCAACATCACCAAGGAAGTCCGTGTCCGCGCCCCGCTCGCTGTCACGTTCGACGCCCTGCTGGCGCAGATGGGCCCGCAAAACGAAACGCCCTCAGGCCAGCCCATGCCCATGAAGATCGAACCGTGGCCCGGCGGACGTTGGTTCCGCGACCTCGGCGACAACAACGGCCACTTCTGGGGACACGTGCAGGCCATCAAGCGGCCCACGTTGATGGAAATTTCCGGCCCCCTGTTCGCCTCGTATCCCATGATTTCGAATGTGCAATATCGCCTCAGTGAATCCAACGGCGAAACCTTGATCGTGTTCCGCCACACTGCGTTTGGATTTATCCAGGACGATCACCGCAAGAATGTCGTTGGCGGTTGGTCCTACATCCTCGACCAAGCCCGCAAACGCGCCGAAGCCGCTGCCTCAGGTGCAGCCGGTCGCTAGCACTGAACGCCGCCTTTAGTCTTCGATGTAGCGCTGGCTTTTATGCCAGCCCAGCCTTTGCTTCTGTAGAGGCGGCTTTAAGCCGCCATCTTAGGATTGAAGAGAGGGAGCACGACATGTGTCCAGTCTGCATAGCCACCGCGGCATTAATTGCCGGCAGCACCACTTCAACCGGCGGTCTAGCCGTTCTGATCGCCAAAAAGTTTCGCAGCAAGAAACCCGCGAACGAAGTCCCCAAGCAGGACAAAGTCGAAAAAGCAAAGGAGAATCGCCATGGCCAGTAGCAAGGTAGGACTGCAGCAGCACAAAGTAGTATCGCCGGCCGAGTGGCTGGCGGCCCGCAAGCAATTCCTCGCCAAGGAAAAGGAGTTCACCCGCATGCGCGACGAACTAAGCCGCCAGCGTCGCGAACTTCCTTGGGAGAAGGTCGAGAAAAACTACACGTTCGACGGCCCAACCGGAAAAGTCACACTCGCCGAGCTGTTCGACAACCGCCCGCAGCTCATTGTCTACCACTTCATGTTCGGCCCAGGTTGGAAGGAAGGCTGCCCCAGTTGCTCCATGATCGCCGATCAGTTCGACACCTTCACCGCCCACCTGGCCAATCGCGGCGCCACTCTTGTGGCCGTCTCGCACGCCCCAATCGCCGACATCGAAGCGTTCAAAAAACGCTTGGGCTGGCAATTTAAGTGGGTGTCCTCGCTCAACAATGATTTCAATCGCGACTATCACGTGTCCTTCACCAAGGACGAAATGGCCGCTGGCAAAGTGAACTACAACTATGAGCAGACGCAGTTCCCTGCCGAAGAAGCTCCCGGCGCCAGCGTCTTCACCACCGACGACGCCGGCAACATCCTCCACAGCTATTCCACCTTCGGCCGCGGCTTGGACATACTCCTCGGCGTCTACAATTTCCTCGACCTCGTCCCGAAAGGCCGCGATGAACAGGGTCTGAGCTTTCCCATGGCCTGGGTTCGCCACCACGATCGCTACGATCAGCGGTACTTCGCAACTCCCGCGTCCACCACTTCGGCGTCCAAAAAATCCGACGCCTCCTGCTGTTCCCCCGACCACCACTCCTAAGAGCACCCAGCTACTGCATCGCTTCAAAGACCGCGAGTGGTCGAAGCGATCCTATAGCTCATCCCTTTAGGGATGAGGCTTTCCGATTGAACCGTGCCAACCTCAACGCCGTGTGGGCGTTACCCTCGCCTTAACATTCCATTCATCTCTCGCGGCTGGTTTGGGTGTCGCCTTCGGGTGCCCCATTTTTCGCCTTTGTCTTATGCAAAAAGTGGGTCTCGGGGTAGTTATGGCTGTCGCGGTGTTCTTCAATGTAGCGCTGGCTTTCATGCCAGCCACGATTGTCCGCACCCAGGGTGTTGTCGATTAACTTTCAACTTTTGACTTTCAACTTTCGACTCCCCTCTATGCTGAATCTCCTGTCCGCGATCGACCGCGAGTTCCCTAGCGATTCAGGAATTCCACCAGCTTCGGGATCACCTGTTCCGGCGCTTCTTCCATCAGCCAGTGCCCCGAGTTGCGAACCACCACGCCCTCTACGTTCTTCGCCACCAGCCGCCCCTGCTGAATCAGGAACTCGCCCGAAGCCTTCTCGCCCGTCAATACCAGCATCGGCATCAGCAACGGCGTCTGCGCCAGGCGCGCAAAATCCTCGGCGTCCTGCTCGAAGGCGCGGAAATACTCAAAGCCCGCGCGCATCCCGCCCAATCGCGCATATTCCTTGGCGTAGAAGCGCCGGTCAGGCTCGGGAACCGAGCGTTTAGGGTTAGCCGCAAAATCATTCCAGAAATGCTCGAAGTAGATTCGTTCGCGGCCGCGGACTAGCGCCAGCGGCGTCTTACCGTAAAAATGGAAATGCCATAGATCGCGCATCAGCCAAACATTGCGCCAGTCCCCTACACCCGGCAGGAACGCGTCCATCAAAACAATGCGGTCGACCTCGCTTGGATATTGCGCCGCGTACGCGTATGCCACCATTAACCCAATGTCGTGCCCAACAATTCGAATTTTCCCGAATCCCAGCTTCTGCGCCAGCGCGTGGATGTCTTTCGCCATCTCCGCTTTTGTATACCCCCCAGGCGGTTTGGCGGATTGCCCAGCTCCACGTAAATCCGGCGCGATGACCGTGTGTGTCGCCGCCAGCTCCAAAATCAGCGTCCGCCACATGTGGCTCGTTTCGGCGTACCCATGCAGCAGTACGACGGGCTCGCCCGTACCTGCGGCCAAATAATGCAGCCGCGTTCCATTTACATTGGCAAAGCGTGACTTCGGTTTGCCTGCAACGTCACGCACAACCGTCTTCTTTCGAGCTGCCATTTCGCCTGCTCCCCCTTTGTGTCTTCTGTGGTGAATCTGGTACCCGCGACGTATCTAATCACTACCCGCCGCCGTCCGTTGCACGAATCGAATCGCATCACTCAACCCAAACGCTCCCAACATCCTCGCCTGCGTATTCGCGCACAGCGCGTTGATTTCGTCGATGCCTAGGTTAGAAACGCTCACTCGATACCGCAACTCTCTCTTCCCTGTCGGCGTCTCCACAATCCGCAACACCGCGTCCGCCAACTCCTGCGCATTCCCCGCCGAACTTGTCAGCGCGGCCCCCACCTTGTCTGCAATCTGGTTCGCCGCGCCGTACGTTTCTGTGCGCCCCCTATCCGCGGCGATCACAAAATTCTCGAACACGGCCGTTTGATACGCGCCCGGCTCCACGATTGACGATTCAATTCCCTGCCCGGCCAATTCGTAGTGGTATGCCTCCCCCAGCGCTTCCATCGCAAATTTCGTCGCGCAGTAAAATCCAAATCCCGGAATCACCAACCGTCCCGCGCCGCTGCTGATGTGCAGCAGCAACCCGCTCCGTTGCCGCCGCATGTACGGCAGCACGGCACGATTTACCCGCACACACCCAAAGAAATTCGTATTCATGATCTGCTGCACTTGCTCGGTGGTGGTTGCTTCCATCAATCCGCTGATGCCGTACCCCGCA
Organism: Candidatus Acidiferrales bacterium; assembly: GCA_963826335.1. Lineage (GTDB taxonomy): Bacteria > Acidobacteriota > Terriglobia > Acidiferrales > UBA7541 > Acidiferrum. Next base: position 140,194 of record CAWGXB010000018.1, read on the forward strand.
TTATTGATCGCCACATCAATGCGCCCGGCTTGCTCCACGGCCGTACGCACGCCCTGCTCCACCGAAACCTCGTCCGTAACATCCATCTCCAACACGTGCAGCCCCAGCGATTCCTTCTTGGCCAACTCCCGTATTCCCGCCGCATTCACAGCGTTTCGTCCCGCCGGATCCCGCATCGTCGCGAACACGGTATGCCCATTACGCGCCAGCGTCTCAGCCATCAATCGTCCAAATCCCGTGCTCGTTCCCGTAATCAAAACCACATGCTTCGAATCCATGACTCCCTCCAAGGTCCGTTATACTCCCCCATTTCGATGTCCAAAGTACACCCCTCGATATCCTTTTGGAGTGCGGCGGCTCGCCGCAGCTTTTCACACCCGGCGAACCGCCTCAGCAACGCATCTCGGTAGCACAGGCTTCAGCCTGTGTCCCCGTACCCTTCTTCTTCCGTCGTCTCTTTCTTCCGCTTTCCTCTGTGTTCTCTGTGGTGAACCCCTACGTTCCTGTAGCTCATCCCTTCAGGGATGAGGCCTTCCCGCTCGACACCTCAACCCTCAAATAAAAAGGGCCCCCGAAAAAATCCAGGAGCCCAAAAAGGTCTTACCTCTAACCGTAAATTACACGCTGAACGAGCTTCCGCACCCGCAAGTGCTCTTCACGTTCGGGTTATTAAACTTGAACCCCGCGCCCTCGAGCGTTTCCACGTAATCGATTTCGACGCCATCCAGATACATCGAGCTCATCTGGTCAACCGCCACCTTCAATCCGTTGAAATCCGCCACTTCGTCCGTCTCGTTCGTCTGATTCTCAAATGCCATGTGGTACTGAAACCCCGAGCATCCTCCGCCCACTACGGCAACGCGCAACGCCGTGGGAGCGGGATTCTGCATGCTCATGATTTCCTTCACCTTGGTAGCCGCTACTGGCGTCAGGTTAATCATAAATCGAATGGCCTCCATCGCGGGCCGTGCCGCGAAAATCTCTACAAATCCAGTATAACATAGCCTAACAACAGACAAAGTTCACGCGTTTCGCACGAATTACTTCCCTGCTGTCTGTCTCAAACGCGTTCGCTCCAGGACAGACTTTCGACAATCTCGGCCTTAGTCCTTTAGAATAGATGCACTTATGCGACATACCGTTACGTTATTGCCTGGCGAAGGAATTGGTCCCGAAGTCGCCGCTGCCACCAAGCGCGTCCTCGAAGCTTGCGGCGTGCAAATCGATTGGGAAGATCTCGACGCGCGCGCCCTGAACACCGACAAAAGCACAGTTCGTGGCGAAGTGCTCAACACCGCCGCCATTGACTCCGTGCGCCGCAACCGTGTGGCCCTCAAAGGCCCCATGACCACCGCGATCGCCGGCGGCGCGCCCAGCGTGAACGTCGCGCTGCGCAAAAGCCTCGACCTCTACGCCAATCTCCGCCCCGTGAAGAACTTGCCCGGCGTCAAATCCCACTTCGATGGCGTCGATGTCGTCATCGTTCGCGAAAATACCGAAGATCTCTACTCCGGCCTGGAGCACGAAGTCGTCCCCGGCGTCGTCGAGAGCCTGAAGATCATCACTGAGAAAGCTTCCACGCGCATCGCGCGCTTCGCCTTCGACTATGCCAAGAAACACGGCCGCAAGAAAATTCACGCCATCCACAAAGCCAACATCATGAAACTGGGCGACGGCTTGTTTCTGCGCTGCTGCCGCAGCGTGGCGGAACAATTCCCGGAAATCCAGTACAAGGAATTAATCGTCGATAACGCCTGCATGCAAATCGTCATCAATCCCGATCAGTTCGATGTATTGCTGCTCCCGAATCTGTATGGCGACGTGATGAGCGATCTCGCAGCAGGGCTGGTCGGGGGCCTCGGAGTTGTCCCCAGCGGAAATATCGGGCAAGAAGCCGCCATCTTCGAAGCCGTTCACGGCACCGCCCCAGACATTGCTGGCAAAGGCCTGGCGAATCCAACAGCGCTGCTGATGAGCGCCATCCTGATGCTGCAGCACCTCGGCGAAAACTCAGCCGCCGGCAGAATCGAGCAAGCCCTCATCAATGTCTACAAACAAGGCAAGCACGTCACCCGCGACGTAGGCGGCTCCGCCTCCACCCAACAATTCACCGACGCGGTCATCGCCGCTCTTCCCCCAGCCTAGCCTCTTTGAAGTGCGGCGGCTAGCCGCCGCTTTTCCACCCGAAGCGCAGGCTCCCCGAACCACCGACATCTTCCGTTGGGAGAGGCCGCAGTATCGCCGCGTGCGGAAAACCTAGCTTTTTAGGGGGTCGGAGCTCTAGCTCCGACATCAAACGTCTGGTTACCATCGGGCTTCGGCCCCTGAGGAAGTGGTTTCAGTGTTCCCGCTGCGGGCTTTAGCCAGAGAGAATCTTACGGAGCCACCCGGAGTCCGCGCCAAAAACAAAAGCGGCGCGACTCAGAGCCGCGCCGCAAGAAGTGTTTTCCGACGTTGTACTTAAATCTGAAAACTTATAACTAAAAACTGAGCACCTATCTCTTAACTTTCAACTTTCAACTTTCAACTTTGAACTTTCAACTGCCTTCCTCACATCTTATATCTTCCCAAATCCTCGTCACTCAATCCTTCCAGATAATTCCTCAACTGTTCATTCGTACTCCGCTCCGCGAGCGCTGACGACACTTTCGAATTCTTCAACACCTGCTCATCCACGAAGATTGGGCAATCCATCCGCAACGCCAGTGCCAACGCATCGCTCGGCCTCGAATCAATGCTCATCAATTCCCCGCCATGCTCCACCCAGATCAACGCATAAAATGTGTCGTCGCGCAGGTCGTTCACCACAATCTTCTGCACCGACACGTCCAGGCCCAGAAACACGTTCTTCAGCAGATCATGCGTCATCGGCCGCGGCGTCTGCACTTTTTCAATCTCAAGCGCGATCGCGTTCGCTTCGTACGCCCCCACCCAGATCGGCAGCACCGCCTGCCCTTGCACATCCTTCAGCACCACAATCGGCATTTGCGTCACCGGGTCCATCATCAGGCCGCGTATCTTCATCTCAACTTCCATCGCGCCCTCCTCTGCCGACCGCCTTATGCCTTAGTGTGTTCGCCAACCAAACTGTTCGGACTTGCTCCGGTCACCTTGACCTGCACGTAGTGTCCCAGAAGTTTTTGCTCCGGTGAAGTGAAATTCATAACTTTATTTGACGACGTATGTCCCGACCACTGATTCTCTCTCTTCGACTTCCCTTCCACCAGCACTTCCATCGTCTCGCCCACCAGCCGCTCGTTCCTGGCGCGCTGAATTTCGCGCTGCTTCTCCATCAGGATCGCCAGCCGCCGCGACTTCTCCTCTTCGGGGATGGCATCGTCCATCTTCAACGACGGCGTATTCGGCCTCGGCGAGTACTTGAACGAAAACGCTCCGTCATACTGCACCGCGTCCAGCAGGCTCAGGGTCTCCTTAAAATCCTTTTCTGTCTCTCCGGGAAATCCCACAATCAGATCGGTAGTAATGCTGATGGCGCGTTTCGACCCATGCAGCAGCGCAATCTTCTCCAGGTATTCCTCTCGCGTGTACGTCCGCGCCATCGCCCGCAGCACATTTGTCGACCCGCTTTGCACCGGCAAATGCACGTGCTCGCAAATCCCCGGCACCGACTCGATCGCTTCCACAATATCTTTTCCAAAATCGCGCGGGTGTGAAGTTGTGAACCGCACACGCCGTATTCCCGGCACAGTCGCCACCGCCGCCAGCAACTCCGAAAATCGCATTCGTCGCCCGCTCGGGTCCGCGTACGAATTCACCGTCTGCCCCAGTAACTGCACTTCCGTGTACCCCATATCCGCCAGCTGCCGCACTTCTTCCAGCACCGATGCGCTCGCCCTACTCCGCTCCGGCCCTCGGGTGTACGGCACCACGCAATACGAACAGGCCTTGTCGCAGCCCTCGATAATCGTCAAATACGCTCGCCAAGGATTGTCGCGCCTCGTAATCTCGGTCTCAAACGTTTCGTCGGTGTCCAGATCCAGTCCCGTGATCCGTTTGCCGCCCGCTTCCAGTTGCGCCAGCAGCTCCGGCAATTTCCGGTAACTTGCGCTTCCGCACACCAGGCTGACCCATGGCGCGCGTTCAAAAATGTCCTCGCCTTCCTGTTGCGCCACGCAACCCAGCACGCCAATCACTTGCCCTTCTTTGCGTGTTGTTCGGTACTCGCCCAATCTCGAAAATACCTTTTGCGCCGCCTTCTCCCGGATCGAGCACGTGTTGTACAGAATCACGCTGGCCTCGTCCGTGCGCTCCACTTGCTTATATCCCCGCGCCAGCAGGACCCCGGCCACCTTCTCCGAGTCGTGATCATTCATCTGGCACCCAAACGTCTCTAAATAAAACGTCCCCGCCGTTCCCCTGCGCGGCTGCCCAATCGCCCCAACCGCATCCTGTAGCGGCGGGTTTACCCCGCCATCTTGGGTTGCGTTCTCCAGCGTTGTCGTCTCTCGGCTTGGCTCTTTGTAGTGGCCGACCTTTAGGTCGGTTCCGACGCCTTCGCTTCTGTAGCGGCCGCTTTCCGAAGCGGGCGCACCCCTGCCACCGACACCCGCCCGCGCGAGCCTCTCTACACTAAAATCAAATCCATTCCCCATAACCTAACTCTACCACACGCCTTTTTGGAGTGCGGCGGCTCGCCGCCGCTTTCCCGCCCCTACGCCGCCCTTTTAAACCTCACCTTCGCCGTATACCCCAACGCGTACAACACTCTCAACATCAAATCGGTCGAAATGTCTTTCGTGTTGCGATTTAAGATCGCAGTCACCCGCGTTCGCGATGTACCTGCCAATCTAGCCACCTCTAGATGCGTCAATCCCTTTCGCGCCACCACTTCCGCAATCTTGGTATTCAAATCGCTCCGCAGTTCAAGTTCCGCGCCATCCGCTGGCGTCAAGCCGAGCGCCTTCGCCAATTCGCTGCCGTTCCGCGCCGCTACTGCCTTAGTCTTCCTCATAAAGCAACTCCTTCAGTCGTTTCTTTTCCAACTCCAATTGATTCCTCGGGGTTTTGGGCGGTCTTTTTTGTGAACGCATGAAACACCAACACGCCTCGTGCCAGCCTCGCGTAACAAAAATCCCGGAAGATCCCGGCACGATCCCGAATCCTCAGCTCTTCCACTCCGATCGCAACCGATGGCATCGGCCTCGAAAGCGGCATAGCCAGAATGTGTGCTCGCTGCAAATCAAAGATGGCCTTTCCAAGTTCCTTCCGTACCTCTAGCGGAAACGATCGAATCGTCTCCCTCGCCGAAGGATGGAATACCGCCGGCTTCATTTTTTGCAGTGTCTCATATCTGAGACATCCCGTCAACCGCCGCTGCCGCGCATCTCTTCACTCCGCTCCCGCCATTTTCACCCCATACGCATACTTCCCCGGCAAACTCCCCGGCAACTCCACCTCCACATCTTTTCCCCTCTGCGTCCACTTCAAATTTCCCGCCGCTCCCAGCATCGTCACCGACGCACCCTGCTTTACCGTCACATCCCGAATCGTCACCGTCTTCTCTTTCGGCTCGCCCAACAGAAACGCGTACACCGCTCCATCCTTCGCCGTGAATCTCACCTTCGTCCCGTCCGCCGTTTCTCCTTCCGCCCTCTTCCACGGCTTCGTCCCGTAAATTCCCTCTCCATTTACGTCCAACCACGCCCCCAGCGCCTTCAAACGATCCACCTGCACCGCCGGAATCGTTCCATCCGCCTCCGGTCCCACGTCCAGCAGCAAATTGCCGTTCTTGCTCACAATGTCCACCAGCAGATAGATCAATTCATCTTTCTTGATCGTGTCGGCCTCGCCCTCCGCGCGGTTATACCCAAACGACCTTCCCAGCCCGCGGCATTCTTCCCACTTCTTCGCGCTGATCTTGCTCAACGTCTCGTATTCCGGCGAACTGAAGTCCGAATGCTTCACGCCAAACCGGTCGTCCACCACTCCATCCGGTATCGCGTTGTAATATTCCGCGATGATCTCCAGCGCGTGCCCCGACTTTGGATAATCAATGTCATTCCACAACACCGATGGCTGATATTTCCGAATCAATTCCCGCATGTGTGCGTCCGCGTATTTTCCGTACGCCTCCGTCTGCGGCTCCACGCTCTTGGCCTGCTTCCAACTCGTGATCGGTCCCGGCACAAATGTCCAATCATATCCTCCCGAATAATAGAGACCCATCTTCATTCCCTGCGCCCGCACCGCCGTGGTCAATTCGCCCACCAGGTCCCGCGTCGCATGCTGCCGGTCCTTCGGCAGCGTCGGATTCGGCGTCTCGCTCGGCCACAGCGTGAACCCCTCGTGATGTTTCGATGTCAGCACCACATAGCGCGCCCCAGCCATCTTGAAAACCTGCGCCCACTCCTCCGGTTTCCATTTCTGTATATCTTTGTCAAACTTCTCCGCGAAATTGTAATAGTTGTAGTTCGCCCCGTAATGTTCCTTGTGATACGCCTGTGTCGGCGAGCCGTCCAGTCTCAGCGTGTTGTAATACCACTCCGCGTAGGGATTCCTCTTTAAATATTCTTCCGGCGAAAGCTTCTCTCCCTCGGGAGTCAGCACCGCCCATCCCGGCACAGAATACAATCCCCAATGAATAAAAATTCCCAGCTTCGCGTCCGCATACCACGCCGGTAACAGATGCGTGTTCAACGACTCAATCGTCGCCTCATACTTCCCCGTTTCCTTCTTCTCCGCAGTCTGCCCCATCACACCGGCCCCAACCATCGCGCAAGCCACCACTCCCGTCATCCATGTCCTCATCAAAGTCTCCTCTTCATTCCTCCGTCATCCCTGGTTCCTCTGTGTCCTCTGTGGTGATTCCCGCTCTTCGGTCTCTTACGTCATTGCTTCGGTGTCTTTAAGTACGCAACCACAAATAGTACCCCCAACAAAAAATCCGTCCCCCCAAACACCATATCCGACCCGTGCATTCTCCCCTGCATCACCAGCACTCCCACAGCAATCGTCCAGGTGAATTTCTCCACCATGCTCGGTATCATCATCGGCCGAAACCTCACCGGGTCCCTCGCAATCACCAGAAACGCGATCTGCCACGCCAACGCCACTCCTACAAACCCGTAATAAAATCCCGGATGCGTAATCGCCGGCGGATCCTGCCTTCCAATCACGTCAAACAAAAAATATAGCGGCGCGATCACCACAATTCCCCAGATCCCCGCCACCCAAAACAGCACTTTCGCGAATCTCATCCTTCCTCCTTCCCTGCAGCATATCCAATTCTCCTTCTCTTTCCTTCACTTTCTCTTCCGGTTACAATCATTCCTTTCCCAGGCCCATGGCAACTCATTTCCGGAGTGATCCATGCGCTCCACCGCTACACAACGCTCCACCTACCCTCGCGGCCAATCCCAGCAGGAATTCCATCGACTCACCCGCCAAGCGCAAGCCTACGAGCCTTTCACTCGCCAACTTTTTCTCCAGTCTGGAATCGTCCCCGGCATGCGCGTTCTCGACGTCGGCTGCGGCGGCGGCGATGTCGCTTTCCTCGTTGCCGATCTCGTCGGTCCCGGCGGTGAAGTCGTTGGCACCGACCGAGTCTCCTCCGCCATCCAATGGGCCATTTCCCGTGCGCAATTCCGCAGCATGAGCAACATCCGCTTCCTCGAAGGCGATCCCACCGAAATGTCCTTCGATGAACCCTTCGACGCCGTCGTTGGCCGTCTTATCCTCATGTACTATCCCGACCCCGTCGACGCTCTTCGCAAACTGCAGCGCCATCTCTGCCCCGGCGGCCTCACCGTCTTCCAGGAATTCGATATCGCCAACTGCCGCTCGATCCCTCCCGCTCCTGCTTTCGAACGCGCCGTCGCCCTCATTCGTCAAACGCTGCTCGCCACCGGCGCCCGCGTGCAACTGGGCCTCGAGCTCCACCAGGTCTATCTCGATGCCGGCCTTCCCGCTCCCACCATGCGCATGGACTCACTGGTAGGTGGCGGCCCCGACTTCGCCGGCTTCGCCCTCATCACCGATGTCCTGCAAAGCCTCCTGCCCACCATCGAGAAACTCCACCTCGCCACCGCCGCCGAACTCGACCTCCCCACCTTCGAACAGCGCCTTCGCCAGCAAGTCTCCGCCAACAAAGGTGTTATCCTCTCCCCAGCCCTAATCGGCGCCTGGTCCCACAAATTCTCCTGATTGGATTCCACACCGCTCACCTTTCCCAGCGCCGGAGGCGCGGCATAGATTAGCGCAGCGCGTAAGCGCTGGGTCCGTATGCGAGTTCGTCTCGAGCGCCGTAGGCGCGACACATCCGTCCCTCCAATTCTCCCCTCGCACCCGGCTCTCTTTCCCCCTGAACTCTCAACTTTTAACTTTCAACTTTCAACTTTTGACTCCGCACCCTTCTCGCCCAATCCACGCCACATCGCATCTCATTCCTTTTGACCATCTTCCGCACCCTGTGCTACGTTTCTTATGTCACCAAATTTCCGTCGCTCTTGAGGGGTTGACATCATCTCTTTGTTCTCCGCCATCTTCATCGGCAATATCTTTGAAATTCTTGCGCAAACCGGCTGGGTTGCCCGCTTCGTCCTCGCCCTTCTTCTCATCTTTTCCCTGATTTCCTGGGCGCTCATCTTCCAGAAGTCCGGCCTTTTCGGACGCGTCCGCCGCGAATCCGACCAATTCCTGAAAATCTTTCGCGCTACGAAGGGCGTCGCCAATCCCCAAGGCCTCGTTTCCGCCGGTTCTCCGTTCTCTTCCGTCTACGCCGCCGGCTATCGCGAACTGCAAAGTCAGCTCGCCGGCACCACCAGCAATCCCGCTCCGCAACGACTCAAGTCCATGCAAGCGGTCACCGTCGCCATGCAACTCGCCTCCGCCGAAGAAGTTCGTCGCGTCGAAAAAGGCATGTCCTGGCTCGCTACCACTGCCGGCGTCACTCCCTTCATCGGTCTCTTCGGCACTGTTTGGGGCATCATTGACGCCTTCTCCGGCCTCGGCACTTCCGGCTCTGCCAGCCTTCGCGCTGTCGCTCCCGGCATCGCCGAAGCGCTCGTCACCACCGCCGCCGGACTTTTCGCCGCCATCCCTGCCCTCATCGCCTACAACTACTTCCTCCAGGACATTCGCGACCTCGCCCAGCGCCTCGACACCTTTGCCCTTGAATTCGCCGCCCAAATCGAAAAAACTTTCACCTGATATGCCTCACCAACGCACTATCCGGCAGTACGCACGATCGTCATCCCGACCGGAGGCCCAGCGCCTTTCGTTGCGCCGAAGCGGAGGGATCCTGGCACAATCCCAGCCCTTGGCCCGATTTTCGAATTTCCATTTTCTAATTTCTAATTTCGAGTTTCCAAATTGCCCCAACTAACCAAATCCACCCAAACCAGCCTCTCCGACATCAACATGGTGCCGTTCATCGATGTCGTCCTCGTTCTCCTCATCATCTTCATGATCACCGCTCCCATCCTGCAATCCGGCATCGAAGTCGACGTCCCTAAAACTCATACCGTCAAGGAAATCACCCAGCAGCGCCTTGTCGTCACCATGGACAAGAACCAGCTCATCTATCTCGGCAACGATGCCGTCAACATCCATCAACTCGCCGACAGAATCAAACGACAATCCAAGTCCGAGCGCGATGTCGTCTACATCCGCGCTGACGAAACCGTTCCTTTCGGCGCCTTCTGTACCGTTATCGATTCCCTTCGCCAGTCCGGCATCTCCAACATCTCCATCGTCACGCAACCCATCAACGACCGCTCTCGCTCCAACTAATCGCCATGTACCGCCCCGCTCCTTACACCGACGAACTCGACCTTAAGCCTTTCCTCGGCTACTCGGTGTTCATGCATTTCGCACTCACCGTTCTTCTTCTCATCGGCATCTGGATTCAACGCAGTTCCGTTCCTTGGGGCGGTGTCGGCGGCTCCGGCGATTCCGGCGTCAGAGTGAATCTCGTCGCTACCGCTGGCTTGCCCATGCCTCAGCCCAATGTCTTCACCGACAGTCGTGTCGTCGATCCCACCAAGGGCCTCGCCAAGGAAGAACCTCCCAAGCCTCCCGAACTCCAGACCGACGCCACGAAAATTCCGAAGTTCGATAAACTCAAGCCTCCACCTCCACCCAGCAAAGCTTCCAAAACTCTCGAAAACAAGACTCCTCCTCCCACAAACGCCATTCCCTACGGCAAGGGCGGCACCATGAACGTTCCCACCGGCTATGGTTCCGAACCCGGTCCAATGTCTTCCGCCGCGGGCCTTTCCGTCGGCGGTCAGGGTGGCGCCGAATTTGCCGCGCGTTATCCCTGGTACGTCGCCAGCGTCACCAAGCGCGTTCAGGACAACTGGATGCAGAACACCATCGACGCTCCCGTCCGCAGCGCGCACATCGCTCACGCTATCGTCACGTTCACCATCCTTCGCGACGGCACCGTCAAAAATATTCGCCTCGCGCAATCCAGCGGCAATCGCTCCATGGACGATTCCGGCATTCGCGCCCTCTCCGGCATCGACAAAATGCCCTCCCTCCCCACCGACTGGCGCGGCCAATCCGTCGACGTAACCTTCGACTTCGACCTCTCCCAACACCACTAAATTTCTTATCCTGTAGCTCACCCCTTCCGGGGTGAGGGTGTACCCTTAGGTTTGACTTATCGCGCCGGCTCACCGACACGAGCGCACACGGTTTTCTTCTTCCATGTAGCGCTGACTTTTGCGTCAGCCCGCACTCTCCTTCCTTTCAACTCTTTTCGCGACTTCGCTCATTTCGTCGTATCCTATACTTCTCACTCATCCTCCGCCCATCTGCGGACAAAACTCGGAGGCTTCGTTGTCGTTGAAAAAATCGGTTCCCGTTTTCTTCCTTCTGCTTCTCTCCCCAGTCCTCGCCCTCTCCCAGCAAGAACAAGGTTGGTTCCGCACCGGAACCGGTCTCGGCGTCGAAAAGCCCCGTATTGCCGTTGCCGATTTCGTGGTCCGCTCCGACCAGGCCAAATCCCACGCCCCGCTCTTCACTCAAGTCGTTCGCGACGATCTTGCCTTCTCCGGAATTCTCGACCTCGTCTCTCCCAGTTTTTATCCCACGCAACCTCTCCCCGATCCCTCGCAACTCCGCAATCTCACCTGGACCGACATGCCCCTCAACGCCAACTTCGTCGCCTTCGGCAATCTTTCCGAAACCTCCGCCGAAGTTTCCATTTCCGCGTGGCTGTTCGACGTGCGTAATCCCTCTTCCCAGCCCGTCATCGCCAAGATTTATCGCGGCAATCCCAGCGACGCCCAGGTCCGCAAATTCGCCCATCAATTCGCCGACGAAATCGTCAACAAACTTTCCGGCGGAATCGCCAGCATCGCCTCCACGCAAATCGCCTTCATCAGTTCGCGCTCCGGCACCAAAGAAGTTTGGGTTATGGATTACGACGGCTCCAACCAGCACAAACTCACTTCTCTTGGCAGCGTCTCTCTCACTCCGCACTGGTCCCCAGACGCTTCCCGCATCGCCTTCACCTGCTTCGCTCCCGCCAACGGCGTCGTTAGCGCGCAAATTTGTATGTACTCCCTCGACTCCAACCGCATCGTTTCCTTCGCGCGCTACAAAGGCACCAACTCTTCTCCCACCTGGTCGCCCGACGGCTCTCAAGTCATGTTCTCCTCCTCCATGCAAGGCAATCCCGCTCTCTACGTTTCCGACGCCAGCGGCAATCGCCCCAAGCGCGTCACTCTCAGCTCCAATGGCGCCGACACTTCTCCCGCATGGAATCCGAAAACCGGACAGACTGTCGCCTTCGTCAGCGATCGTGGCGGCGTCCCTCAGCTCTATTTGATGAACTCCGACGGCACCAACACTCGCAAGCTCGATCTTCCCGACATGGGCTACGTCATCGATCCCGCTTGGTCGCCCAACGGACAACTCCTCGCCTTCTCCTGGCGCCGTCCTTCCGGCAATTACGACCTCTACATCATGGACGTCGCTTCCGGCAGTCTCCGCGAAATCACGCGCGATTCCGGCCGCAATGAACGTCCCAGCTGGGCTCCCGACGGCCGCCACATTGTCTTCGAATCCACCCGCGGCGGCTCCCGCCAAATCTGGGTCATGCTGGCCGACGGCTCCGCCCCTCGCCAGCTCACCACCGCGAGCCACAACGAATCCCCGAATTGGTCGACGAAATAATGAGTGGGGATCGCGATATCAGGCATCAGCCATCAGCCATCAGGAAGCGGCCCTTTTGGGAGTGCGGCGCCTCGTCGCCGCTTTTGCACTCGCCCCGTTCGCACCCATTCGAAGCGCGCCGTTCTTGTCTTCCGCGTAGCGCTGGTCTTTTATGCCAGCCCTCGCGACGCGCACCTCTTCTATCCTTTGTAGCGGCGGGTTTACCCCGCCATCCGGCGTCTCGACGGACCACCAACTCTGCTGTCCCAGTTTTTTTCTTCCATGGAGCGCTGGCTTTTATGCCTGCCCTCTCCGTAACCCGCATTACAACTCGTCGTCCCGACCGGAGCGCTGGCGCCGTTTGCCAGTGCGGAGCAGAGGGATCCCGCCACAATTCCAACGCCACCTCCCCGCTCCCGCTCTTCGCATTTCGTTTTTCGAGTTTCGCTTTTTCCGAGCCTCCTGATCCCTGTTCGCTGATGCCTGGTCCCACTCAAACTCAGCTCCATTGCCGCTCACAACACAACCAAATTTTTCGGCACCACTCGCTCCGCCCAGGTAGTACAATATATCGTGTTACGACATATCCACCCGTTCAATCCAGTCGGTGCTACTCTTGTCTATTCCGGTTGGCTCAGCACGGGATAACCCAGTGTCGAGGAGGACACGCATAATGATTCCGCCGTACCGCCCCTATTTCCGCACACTCTTGATCTCGGCTTGCGCGCTTACGCTCGTCGTCACCGGCTGCAATAAAAAACCGCCAAAGGCGGCGCCCAGCACGTATTCTCCCCCTCCTGCCGCCGTGAAGCCCACCGTCTCTCTCTCCGCGGACAAAACCTCCATCAATCCTGGTGAATCCGCCAAGCTCTCCTGGACTTCCACCGATGCCACCAACGTCTCCATCGCTCCGGAAGTCGGCGCCGTCACGGCTCAAGGTACCACCACCGTTACTCCCGGCACTTCTACCACCTACACGATCACGGCCTCTGGCCCGGGTGGCAACGCCGACGCCACGGTCCGCATCGCTGTCGCCACCGCTCCGCCGGTGACCACCGAAGCGCCCAAGTCTTCTTCCATGGATGAGCTCTTCCTCCAGGAAGTCGGCGACGCCTACTTCGAGTACGACTCCGCGGAACTTCGTCCCGATGCTCGCCAGGCCATCCAAAAGGATGCCGCCTTCTTCAAGCAATATCCCACCATGCGCATCACCATTGAAGGTCACTGCGACGAGCGCGGCTCCACTGAATACAACCTCGCTCTCGGCCAGCGTCGCGCCAACGCCGTCATGCAATATCTCGTCAGCCTCGGCATTCCCGAGAGCCGTCTCAACGCCACCAGTTGGGGCAAAGAAAAGCCCTTCTGCATGGAAGCCACCGAAGCCTGCTACGCCAAAAACCGTCGCGGCCACTTCGTCCAAGCCAAGTAATGTGGAGCGCGGCGGCTAGCCGCCGCTTCAACAACCACAGCCAACGCCGAGCCCGCTGATCGCACCGCGACCACGGGCTCCGCACCCCATCCGTCCGCCAAATCCTGTAGTTCACCCCTTCAGGGGTGAACTTTCAACTCTTAACTTCTCGCATCTCCCCCATACAACCACTTGCTCCCTCGCTCATCTCCCAGTAAATTGGAAGGTTGACACCGCTATTTTCTTTTTACTGTGTCTTTCCGTGGAGGATCGATCATGCGTCTTCGTAACATTCTCATCTTCTCCGCCGCCATGTTTGCCAGCGCTCTGGCTGGCAGCCTGGTTGGACCTCGCCCCGCTCTTGCCGTCGCCCGCGAAATTATCGAGCTCCAGCGCGACGTCAGTGCCATTCTCCAGGGTCAGAAGGATCTCCAGACCCAAATGACCCAGGACCACACTGTCCAGAAAACTCTCATCGAGCAATCCTCTGACAGCGTCGCCAAACTCAATTCCACCATGAGCTCCCTCGAAAAATCCGTCCAGGACGTCCAAGCCAACTCCGGCGCGCGCCTCGACACCATGTCCACACAGGTCCAAGGCCTCTCCGACAATCTCGAGGAAATTAAGTCCCGCCTTGGCAAACTCAATCAGCAGCTCGTCGACCTGCAAAACTCCGTCCAGAGCATCGACGCCCGCATTTCCGGCGGCGCTCCTGCCACTTCCCCGTCGAATGGGGCGCCCAATGGCAACAATCCAGCGGGCTCTTCGCAACCCATGGCTTCCAACCTCGCTCCTTCTGGCCCGCCTCCTTCCGCCGACACCCTCTATTCCAACGGTCTCCGCGACATCACCAGCGGCAAATACGATCTCGCGCGTAACGAATTTCAGGATTATCTCCGCTATTACGGCGACACCGATCTCGCCTCCAACGCGCAGTTCTACCTCGGCGAGATTGCCTACTCGCAGCATCAATACGATGTCGCTGTCCAGGAATACGACAAGGTTCTCAGCACTTATCCCAAAAGCTTTAAGCTAGCTCCCGCTCGCCTCAAAAAAGGTATGGCGCTCCTCGAACTCGGCCAGAAAAATCCCGGTGTCAAGGAACTCCGTGAAGTCGTCAAACGCTATCCCGGCACTGAAGAAGAGCGCCGCGCCCGCGCCAAACTCAAAGAACTAGGCGTAGCCGTCACCGCCGCCGCCCACTAACCTTGGCGCGCGGCGGCTCGCCGCCGTTTTTTCGATTCGCGCAACCCCACCGTCTCCCGCGGAAGCCGGCGTCTTTTTCTTCTATGTAGCGCTGGCTTTTATGCCAGCCTCTGTCGCTTCCACATCCTTTAATCTATGTAGCGGCGCGTCTCCGTTCATCCCGCAAAATAAAAATTGTTATCCCAAGCGCAGCGAGGGATCTCCTTCTTCTTGCCGTAGCACCGATGCACGTGGGTCTTACATACGTGCAATATGTTGCGGTTGTCATTCTGAGGGTATCCGGCGAGGATACCCGAAGCACTCAACTTCAGACGCATCCGCACACCCGCGCCTACCCAGCGTGTCCCCCACGCGTCCTCTTCAACCTCATCTCGTTCGAGGCCTCAAATCCCAACTCCTCATACAACCGCCGACCCTCATCGCTCGCGTGCAAAATCACCGTCTCCACTCCTTCTCTCGCGCACCATTCCATCGCCGTCTTCATCAACTCCCTCGCCAACCCCTTCCGTCGGTACGCCGCCTCCGTATAAACATTCACGATATTCGCGCGCCACTTTCCTCCTCCAATCATGTGCGGCGGCCAATCCATCAACCACAACCCCGCTCCCGCCGCCACTGTTCCATCCGCCGCGATGGCAAACCACGCCAGATACTCCCTCGCCTCCATCTTCCGCTTCACCCATGGCTGAAACTTCTCGCTCATCGACTCCAGCGCCCGCTCGTCGCGATGTCCCATAGCAAAAAACATCGCCCTCCGCTGGTGAACGATCGTCTCAATATCCCGTTCCTCCAGCCTCGCTTCCCGTATCGTGAAATCCAAATCACTCATCCTCTTCTCTCTTGTCGTTCCCGACCTTCAGAGTCTGCGTCAGAACGCTCGTTTTTCGGGAGGG
Source organism: Candidatus Acidiferrales bacterium (assembly GCA_963826335.1). Classification (GTDB taxonomy): domain Bacteria; phylum Acidobacteriota; class Terriglobia; order Acidiferrales; family UBA7541; genus Acidiferrum. The sequence goes on from CAWGXB010000018.1 coordinate 155,824, forward strand.
CACGGCTTCAGCCGTGCCGTAACCCGCGAAAACCCAACGAGGCTTTAGCCTCTGAGGGTCGCTTTTCGTGGTCCTCACTCAGACTCTTCATGTCGGTTCCTTTCGACCAACGCCCACTCCGCTCGTCTCCGAAATTCAAAACTTAAAACTGATAACTTAAAGCTACCTCTCCCCCGGCACCAGCGCATAACTCACAAACGCAAACCTCTTTCCATCCGGCGACCACGACGGCACATTGATCGTCCCCTGCCCTCCGAACAATCTCGCCGCCACAGTCACTTTCCCATCTTTCATCGCCATGATCCGCAGCATCACATTCTTATTCTCCGGATGCCCTTCCACGCTCCGCTCAAACGTTATAAAAACCATCTGCGTTCCGTCCGGCGAAAAATGTGGAAACCAGTTGTTGTACTCGTCAAACGTCACCTGCGTCTGTTCGCTTCCGTCCGGCTTCATTTTCCAGATCTGCATGTGCCCGGTCCGAACCGAATTGAAGTAAATCCATTTCCCATCCGGCGTGTATTCCGGCCCATCGTCCAATCCCTTTGCCGTCGTCAATTGCGTCTCTTCTCCGCCCGTCACCGGTATCGAATAAATATCAAACTCGCCGTTGCGCTGCCCCACAAACGCCAACGTCTTCCCGTCCGGCGACCATCCATGCCAGTACGACGGCGCATTTTTCGTAATCAATCGCGGCGTCCCTCCCGTAATCGGCAACAGGTATACGCGCGACTCGTGATCCCCCTGCGAATTGTCGCTCACCACCAACTCTTTCGCGACCGGCGAAATTCCATGATCGTTGTTGCACTGCACTGCGAATCCCGTATCCAGGGTTTCCGTCGCTCCGCCTTCCACCGGAATCGTCTCAATCCGCCCCTTCCTGTTAAACAGCAGCCTCTTTCCATCCGGCATCCAGTTCGGCGCCTCAAATCGTTCCGCCTCCGCGTGAATCGCTTTCCGGTCCAGCGATTCCGCGTCAATAATTTCCATCATGCTGTACAGCGTCGGTTTCCCGGCGCTCGCCGCCGTGCCTTCCTTCAGTTCCACTCCCGAAAACACCGCCTTCTCCACCACATCTTTGTCGTGGCTGCATAGGCCGATCCCCACGTAATACGGCTCCGTCAACATGATCTTCCCGGTGGCTCCCGCCAGCGCGAATTTCCCATCCGCCCCCGCGACCCACATAGTGAAATAATCTCCGTGCTTCTCGATGCGCACTCGCTTCGGCGCGCTCACATTCGCCTGCACCTCGTGCGTCGTCGCTCCCCGCTCATCGCGGTACTGGATCGACGTCAACCCGATTCCGTGCACCGCCACATCCGCGTACACCGCATCGCCTTCCAGGTTCTGCCTGATCATCAACACCGCTTTGCGATGCTCGTTCTTGCCCGTGCCCACAAACGCGATGTCCGCCGTCAGCGTCACGTCTCCTTTCGCCTTCTTCCACGCAAATTGGAATTCATCCGACGCGAACCACATGTTCTCGCCGCTTCCCGCTATCGTGTACGTTCCTTTCGCTGCGTCGAACTCCACGCTTCCTTTGTGCTGCACCTTCCCCACATCTCCCGTCCCTTCAAAAATTCCCACCGCCCCAGTTTCCGTCGCGTTCACAGAAACTCCACGCATCCATCCCTGGCCAGCCGCCGCCAACACCAATGCCACCAAGCACACCAGCACACAAATCTTCCTACTTCCGCTTTTCATGGAGTTCCTCCTGCCCGTAAGCGCCAACTTAGGTCGCGAGCGCTGCAATGTCAATGCGCCAGCAGCGCTGCATTTGTTATGCAGTGTCTTTCGTCTTACTTAAAACTGAAAACTTATAACTCTTTCCCCTCGGCACTCCTTGCATCGGCAACTCTTGCCCACCCGCTCACCCTCTCCTACACCCCGCCTCGTAAACCCTCTCTTTTCAACCCCCATTCTCCAGGAAATACCCGCGCGGTCGTGGCCCCCAATTGCCCCTCCCCGATTCGTCTTCGACCAGTCCACTAAAGCTTTCCCCGGATCAGCCGATGACAAATCCAAATGACGGCGCATCGCCAACCGCGTGCCCGCTGTGCCGAAACTTAAAGACGAGGAGCTACGCATGTCCGTTCCAGCCGTCTTGAACGCTCTTTTCCAAATCCCGGATTTCTTGTCTGCGAAATCCAGCACCAACAAATTCAAGCAGGAATTTCAGCAACTCGGCCAGGACCTTCAGTCCGGCAATCTCGCCAACGCCCAACCAGCCTACGCCTCCCTTCAACAGGAATTCGCCCAGCTAGGCTCCGCCCTAAGCACGTCCTGCACCTCAACTTCCTCCGCTTCAAGCAACGCCCTGAACGTCACGGCGTAACCAATTTGGAGTGCGGCGGCTAGCCGCCGCTTTCCGCCCCAACTCGTGCCGCGCAAAAGTACTGCGAATGAGCCAGGTTTTATTCCTAACTCTAGGCTCCATGCTTAAATGTAGGTTTTATTCTTCAGTGTAGCGCTGGCTTTTATGCCAGCCCCCCGTAGCTCGCCCCTTCAAGCGTGAGGATGTCCCATAAATATTTGTCATTCCGAACGCAGTCCGCGAAGTGAGGAATCTGTTTTTGCCTCCCCTATGCGGAAAGCAACCCACCCACACAACTCCTCCCTCATTTCGTTTTTCTTCCCCAAACGTGTTATCTTCCTCTTTTCAGGGGAATCTTCCGCCTCTTCTGCATCGTCGATCCGGCAAGATTTTTTCCCTGAGGGAGCAACGCGACGTAGGATCTCGCCCTCCTCCGCTGCAAAACAAGGAGCCTCTCGCATGTCAGTCAACAAAGTCATCCTCGTCGGCCGCCTCGGTCGTGATCCTGAAACTCGCTACACTTCCGGAGGCCAGGCCGTCGCCAATTTTTCCGTCGCCACTGACGAAACCTATAAAGATCGCAACGGCGAACGCCAAAAGCGCACCGAGTGGCACAAAATTGTTGTTTGGGGCAAGCAAGCCGAGATCGCTCAGCAGTATCTCAAAAAGGGTTCCTTGGTTTTCATCGAAGGTCGCATTCAATCTCGCGAGTGGCAGGACAAAGAAGGCCAGAAGCGCACCAGTTTTGAAATTGTCGCCACCAATTTCCGCATGTTAGGCGGACGTGGCGAAGGCGGCGGCATGGCCGCTGGCGCAGGCACCGGTGCAGGCGCTGCTCACGCCGAAGAGCACGATCAATCCGGTCACGCCGACGACACTTTCCCCGCCGGCGCGCCAGGCCCAGAAATCTCCGACGAAGACATTCCCTTCTAGCACCGCAACGAGCCGGAGTTGCGCCATCACTAGCACAGGCTTCAGCCTGTGTTCCTGGTCGTCTTTCTTCCATGCTGCGCTGCCTTTATGCCAGCATAACGAGCACGTCCATCCCTGACCTGATGTCTGCAGCCCACCCCTTTGAGGGCTGGAGCTTTCTCTTTCGCCGCTGTAGGGGCACGATACATCGTGCCCTCTTAGGTTAATCTTCTCGCCTTCCTCTGCGCCCTCGGTGGTGGATCCTCGCCACAAATATCTGCGAACTTTCAATTTCTAGCTCTGAACTCCGTGCCCGCTGCCCCTCTTCTGTCCCTAAGTCCAGTTGTCCCCCCTTCCCCTCCGTCCGAAAATTATCCTACCTATGCGCGCACCCACTCCTGCTCTCTGTGCCCCATTGCTCTTCATCTCCTTCTCTCTCGCGGCCTGTGGCTCTGCCTCCTCCACTGGCAACCAGCAAACTCCGCCGCCACCCTCCATCACGATCGCGGTCTCTCCTTCCACCGCCAACATCCGCGTCGGCAATTCCGCCTCGTTTTCCGCCACCGTTTCGGGCACCAGCAACACCGCTGTCACCTGGTCCGTCAACGACACTCCCGGCGGTTCCTCCTCGCTCGGCATCATCGACTCCTCCGGCAAATACACTGCGCCCGCCACTCTCCCGTCTCCCAACTCCGTCACCGTCAAAGCCACCAGCTCCGCCGACACCTCCAAATCCTCCACCAGCTCCGTCACGCTCATGAATCCCACTCCGGTCCTCACCGGCATATCGCCCGCCTCCACCAATCTTGGCAGTTTTTCTCTGACCATCACCGGCAGCAACTTCGTCTCCGGCGCGCAAGTTCTCCTCTCCAACTCCGCGCTCTCCACCACTTTCGTTTCTTCTACGCAACTCACTGCCACCGGCACCGCCTCTTCTTCCGGCACGTTTTCCATCGTTGTGCAGAATCCCGATCCCGGCAGTTCCGAATCCTCCGCCATCAATTTCCAGGTCAACGGCTCTCCGCAAACCTCCAGTTGCTCCGGCATGTCCACGGGACAAGGCGCCAGCCTCAACGGCTTCCTTCCATTCCCTTCCGACAATCTTTGGAACAAAGACATCTCCGCCTCGCCCGTCGATCCCAACTCCGCCAACATCCTCAATTTCATTGGCAATTCCATCGGCCTGCATCCCGACTTCGGCTCCGGCCTCTACAACGGTTCCTCCATGGGCATTCCCTATTCCGTTGTCGACGGCTCGCAATCCCTCATTCCCATCAACTACAACGCCTACGGTTCCGAGAGCGATCCTGGCCCCATGCCCATCCCTCTCACCGCTTCCATTGAGGGCTACCCCAATCCCGGCTCCGGCGATCGACACGTCCTCGTCCTCGACAGCGCCAACTGTTTTCTCTACGAGCTCTACAGCTCCTATCCGCAAACTGCCCAGTGGAACGCAGGCTCCGGCGCCGTCTGGGATCTTCTCTCCGACCAGCAGCGCCCCTACACATGGACCAGCGCCGACGCCGCCGGCCTCCCCATCTTCCCCGGTCTCATTCGCTATGACGAAGTCGCTGCTCGCTCCATCAAGCATGCCATTCGTTTCACGGTGCAGAGTTCTTCCGCGGGATTCGTGCCTCCCGCCTCCCATTGGGCGTCCAACTCTTCCAATCAGTACGCTCCGCCCATGGGCATGCGCCTTCGCCTCAAATCCTCTTTCGACGTTTCCAGCTACTCCACCGCCAATCAAGTCATTCTCAATGCCCTCAAAAAATACGGACTCATCGTCGCCGACAACGGCTCTTCCATGTACCTCAGTGGCGCCCCGGATGATCGCTGGGATAATTCCGACCTGCACAATCTTGGCTACGTTCACACTTCCGACTTCGAAGTCATCCAAATGACCCCGCTCTACACCAGCGCCAATGTCCCCACGGGCAACGCGCCCACCATCACGCAATTCACCGCCAGCGCTACTTCCGTTTCTTCCGGTTCGCCCGTCACTCTTTCCTGGCAAGTTTCTGGCGCCGCCTACGTCATCATTTCTCCAGGTGTCGGCGCCGTTCGCGGCACTTCCGTCTCTGTCTCTCCCACCGCCAATACCAACTACACCCTCTACGCCGCCAACGCCTTCGGCCAAACCACCTCCGCCATCCCCATCACCGTCCACTAACCGAGTGGCACAGGCTTCAGCCTGTGTTCCTGTAACTGCTGTAGCTCATCCCTTCAGGGATGAGGCTTTCTCCAACCTCGCTACCAACGACCCGACTTCGCGCACCCAGAGCGCAGCGAGGGATCCGCTGTCCTGTTGCCTTTCAACTTTTTGACTTTCAACTCTCTACAGCCCTCTCCCCCCCTCCCCCCAACTCTTTCTTGACTCCAATTCCATCCGGTTATACGCTCACCCTACCGAGCGCATCCAATCACGACTTTTTTGCTCAAGTCTGCGCGCTCTGTTGCGCCCCGCCCGCGCCTGTTTCTCACTCGTCTCATTCGAAAGGTGGAGTCCCATGCTTCCAAAAGCGTCTCCTAAGTTTTATAAGCTCGCCATCGGCGGTTTGATGCTCGTTGCTCTTCTCACCGTCGGTTCTCTCCCGTTTTTCTCTCGCGATCGCGTTAAGAACGAGACCATTGAAGCCAGCGCCATGGGCACCAGCACGCAGCTCGGCGAAGTCGTTGGCGTCAGTGTTGAGATTTATGATTTCTCCACGCCGGAGGATCGCCAAATCCTTGTTCAGGCCTTTGAAAAGGGCCAGAATAACGCTCTCGTCAACGCGCTTTCCAAGATGCGCGCCGTCGGCCACTGCTCCATCACCGGCACCCTCGGTTACGACGTCTCCTTCATCCGCATGATTCCCACTCCCACCGGCCGCAAGATCCGCTGGATCACCAATCGCCTGCTCCGTTTCGGCGAAGTCTACGCCGACACACAATCTCAATCCTTTAACCTCACCGCCGGCGAGTTCGACATCAACGATACCGACAAGAGCAAAAGCACGGGCGTCCTCTATCCCGCTTGCCAACTCGCCATGGACAAAGAAGGACAGATTCAATTCCAGCTCAACCAGAATCCCTGGAAACTGGTCGACATCATCGACTGGAAGGGCACAGCCGGCGTTAACTAATCTATTTCTTCCGGATCGCGACCGCTCTCTGCACACGAACCTGAGCGGCCGCCTCCGGCTTGTCCCGTAGGGACCAATTCTTCAATGTAGCGCTGGCTTTTGTGCCAGCCAATCGCGGAATCGGTTCCTGATAACTGATCCCTGATTACTGATTTCTGATTTCTGATTGCTGATATCTCTTATCGAGGTGCTAAACATGAAGATGTACCGCTACTTCGCAGTTCTTTGTTGCCTGCTCGTTCTTCCCCTTCTCTTCACCAGCTTCATCGTTGGCAAAGACACCAAAAAGAAAATTAAGGGCGACGTCTGCTCCGCCTCCAATCCTTCCAGCATTTGTGCCGCGGCTAACACTTGTGGCTCCGCTTCTTCTCCCTGCTCCATCGACATCAGGCGCAGCCAGGGCACATCCGCTACCGCAAAACCCAGCTTCCCCGACGCCAAGGAAAACAAACCCTTCTGCATCAAAGTCGGAACCACCGTCACTTTCATGAGCAGTTCCAAGAACACCGGCTTCGTCGTCGACTTTGGCACCACCGACCCCTTCGATCATGAGGGCGCCATCATCGGCGGCGCTGATCGTCCCATCACCGTCGTCGCCAAACATCCCGGCTGCTATACCTACTCCATCGGTGCGTGTACGCCCGGCACCGTCTACGGCATGTGCGGTAACTCCGACGTCCAGCTGATCGTCTCCGCCAACTAACCATCTCCAACGATCTCAATGGCCCGCACCCTTGCGTTTTAAGGGTGCGGGTTCAGTCTTCAATGTAGAGGGTGCCCCAAGTACCGGTGTGGTACCTGGGCTCTTGCGGTAGCCTACAGTCTCGCATCGAATGTTCTTCTATTGTGCAGCGGCCGCTTTCCGAAGCGGGCGCCTCCTCCAATCTTCAATGTAGCGCTCGCTTTTCTGCGAGCCCATCAGCGTAGCCTAGTCCCAATTTTCTATTTCCGATTTTCAAATTTCTATTTTCCATCTCGTGTACACTCTCACCAACGCTCTTCACGGAGGCTCCTTGCTCCATTCCGGCAAGTTTCTCCGCCTCGCCATCGCTGCCGCGATCCTTATTGCTATTCTGCTCATCCTCGATCTGCAATTCGTTCATTTCGCCGCCAAAAGCCTTTTTTTCTCCAACGCCTTGGACCTGGCCATGCTCCTCCTCGCCGCCATTTCCTCCTTCTACGTCGCTCGCCGTTCTTCCGGCTATGCCCGCCAACTGTGGACTCTCCTCGCCATCGCTCTGTCCCTCGAATCCATCGCGCAGGCCATCAGCACCTACTACCAATCTTTCGTTCCCGGCTCCGCGCAAATTCCCTGGCCTTCTGATCTGTTGTTCTTTGTCTGGGCCGCTCCCGTCTTCATGATGTTTCTCCCAGCCTCCGACGACAACTCCCCCTCTTTCGACTTGCTCCGCGTCCTCGACTTTCTTCAGGTCGCCATTGTCGCCACCACCGCCTACCTCTATTTCTTCTACGTCCCCTCGCGCTGGCAATCTGGACAAGCCAGCCTGCTCCGCCAGATTCTCATCCTCTACATCCTCAGGGACTTTCTTCTCTCCAGTGGCTTCCTTCTTCGCGCCAAAACCTCTCTCTCTCCTTGGCTCCGTTACTTCTCCGTCGCTATGGCGCTCATCTTCCTCACCGCTGTTCTTTCCGATGCCGACTACCTCTTCACCCTTGGCACTTTCTCCGGCGGCGCCAGTTGGGGCGACTTTGTCTCCTCCTTGCCTTACCTGCTCGTCGTTATTTTCGCCGCTACCTGGAAGCGTGCCGCCGACGGTCCGGTTCACGAACCCCATTCCCGCTTCGTCGATTTTGTGGTCACCCACGTCCTTCCCACCGGCATTCCCATCCTCGTCATCCTCATGGGACGGCGCATCGCTAAAGAACAATTCCTCATCGCCTGGCTAGCCATCACCGCATCGTTCCTCTGTTCCGCTTTCCGCCTCATCCTTACCAACCGCAAGCAGCAGCGCATCGCGCGGCAGCTCAGTTCCACCGAACTCGCTCTGCAACGCTCCGAGCAAATCTTTGCCTCCGCGTTTCGCTGGAGCCCCGACTCCTTCAGCATCAACGTCTTCCCCAACGGGCCTTACCTCGACGTCAACGAAGGTTTCACGCGCCTCACTGGCTATTCCCGCGAAGAAACTCTCGGCAAAACTCCTTCCGACATGAATCTCTGGATCGACCCCTCCGAGCGCGGCCGAATCCTCGCTAAACTCAAGGAAAAAGACCAGGTCCGCGAACAGGAATTCCATTTCTGCACCAAATCAGGCGACATCCGCAGCGGTCAAATGTCCGCCGTCGTCACCGAACTCGATGGCCGTGCCTGCACTCTTGTAGTTGTCCGCGATATCACCGCCAGAATCGAAGCCGAAAACATCCTTCGTTCCAATGAAGAACGATTCCGCTCCCTCGTCGAAAATCTCCACGTCGGCATCGTCCTCTGCGGCCCCGACTCCAGGATTCTTTTCGCCAATCAAGCCGCCTCCGAAATCTTCCGCTTTCCCGCGCACCGCATCGTGGGCAAAATCGCCGGTGAACTCGATCTCACCCCTCTAGCCGCCGACGGCACCATCCTCCCCAAAGAGTCGCGTCCCCTTGCTCGCGTTATCTCCACCGGCCAACCTGTCTATGGCCAAATGATTGGTTACCGCGTTCCTCACTTCCAGGAAATCCTCTGGACCCTTCTCGATGCCATCCCCGAATTCGATGCAAACGGCACTCTTCGCCGCGTCATCCTCTCCTTCACCGACCTTACCGAAATGAAAAACGCGGAGCGCGCGATCCATCAACTCACCACGCAACTGCTCCAGCTCCAGGACGAAGAACGCCGCCGCATTGGCCGCGAACTCCACGATGGCCTCGCGCAAACCGTTCTCGCCGTCAACCTCAGCCTCGCCCAGGTTCGCCACTCCATCCAGCCCTTGAACGAAACCGCCGAAAAATCACTCCTCAAGGCTCGCGCCCTTATGGGTCAGATGTCTCGCGAAATCCGCACTCTCTCTTTTCTCTTGCATCCGCCACTTCTCGATGAACTCGGCCTTGTCTCTGCTCTCAAGGAATACACTCTGGGCTTCAGCGAACGCAGTGGCATCGATACCCAGTTCTACCTTCTTTCCGATTTTGCCCGTCTTCCTCAGCCCGTCGAGACCGCTCTCTTCCGCGTTGTTCAGGAAAGCCTCACCAACATCCAGCGCCATTCCGGAAGCTCCTCCGCCAAAATTCGCCTCCGCCGCGAGTCCTCCGCCGTCATCCTGGAAGTCACCGATTTCGGCCACGGCATGCCCACTCCCTCCAACGGCAGCCCGCAATCCGGTGAAGTTCGTCTCGGCGTTGGCGTCCCCGGCATGCACGAACGCATGTCGCAACTCGGCGGCCGTCTCGAAATCGATTCCAGTTATTCCGGAACCACCGTCCGCGCTACTATTCCTTTATCCGATATGCCTTCGACGGAGCCCCTCGATGACCGCGCTTCGCATCCTCATCGCGGATGACCACTCGGTAGTTCGCGCCGGGTTGCGTTCGCTCCTTGAATCGCATCCCGGTTGGGAAGTCTGCGCCGAAGCCGCCGACGGCCGCGAAGCCGTTGAAAAAGCTGCCAAGCTCAAACCGCACGTCGCCGTCCTCGATATTGGTATGCCTCTCCTGAACGGCGTCGAGGCCACTCGCCGCATCCGCAAGTCTTCTCCCGACACCGAAATCCTCGTCCTCACCATGCACGAGTCCGAAGATCTCGTTCAGCAAGTCACCGAAGCCGGCGCTCGCGGCTATATCCTCAAAGACGACGCCGACCGCATCCTTATCGCCGCCGTCGACGCCGTCCGCAACCATAAACCCTACTTCTCCACCCGCGTCTCTTCCGCCGCCGATTCCACCGACTCTTCCGAGCCGCCCAAATCTTCTCGTTCTCGCCTCACTCCTCGTGAACGCGAAATCCTCCAGCTCCTTGCTGAAGGCAAATCCAACAAGGAAATCGCCTCCCTCCTCGGCATCAGTGTCAACACCGCCGAAGCACATCGCGCCAACATCATGCTGAAACTAGGTTTCCACTCCATCACTGAACTAGTCGTCTACGCAGTGCGCAACAAAATCATCCAGACCTGAAAGTCATCACTTATCAAATTCAGACCAACAGACGGGTGCCCCAGGTACCGCTGTTGTACCTGGGCTCTTGGGGTCGCGGTTGGTTTTCTCTTGATTTGCTTGTGTAGCGCTGGCTTTTATGCCAGCCCTTTGGTCTACCCTCCCCCGGCCCCACATAGCCGATCGACTCCTGATCTCTGATCCCTGATATCTTTTCCCGGAACCGACAACCTCAACCCCGCCTCCCTAGTACAAATTCACTAGGCAATCCACCCAATTCCCGCATCCTCTCCCTTCCTCCATGATGGTTCCAGAACAGGTCCCGTTTCGGAGTTGCAACTGAGCACTCTCGACAAAATCCGCGTTGTTGTTGCCGACGACTCGCCTACCGCCCTGCGATCCGTCTGCGACTACTTGGATTTTGCGGGCGGTTTCGAGATCGTCGGTACCGCCAGTGATGGCTTAAACGCCGTCCAGCTTGCTTCGCTCCACAAGCCGGACTTGGTCTTGCTCGATCTGAGCATGCCGCGGGTCAACGGGTTGGAAGCTGCAGAGCAAATCCGCCTTTCCAACCCTGACCTGCGGCTCATCATCTTCTCCGAATTGTATGGCCTTTCTCTCGGCGACGAATGCCGTCGCCGCGGCGCAGACAGCTTCGTTTCCAAAAGCATCTTGCCCGAAGGCCTCTTGATGGAGATTCAGCGTCTCTTTTCCGAGCAGTCGCGCACCGCCACGCCCGGCTCGTGCGCAGAATAGTGTTCCGTTCGGCGGGTCAAACCATCGCAGTGAGTGTTCAATCATGAACGTACTCATGCGTCTTTTTGATAGGAGCAGTCAGCTAGACCTATGTTCGCTCAATCTTTCCATTGCCTCTTCTTGGGAGACAATTCCTCCTGGTTGAAAATCACTGAAACGCTGGCGCAATCGCCTCTCGTTTCTCTTTCCTTTCAACGCGCTTCTTCTTCCGCCGCTGCATTTAACGCCCTCTCGGCTCCCTCTTGGGACGCCTTGGTCCTCGATCTTCACGCTTCCGATTTTCAAGCCCTCGATTCCATCCAGCAATTCCGCTCACAGCTTCCCGTCCCCATCGTTGTCCTCTTGGACCCTCCTACTCAGGACTTCGTCGATCTCGCCACCCTCGCTCTCCAAGCCGGCGCATCCCGTTGCCTTCCCCTGCACGACCTCACCGCCGAAATCCTGTATCAAGCCATCCTTTCCCTCATCCGCGACAGAAAAACTCCGTCCCCACTTCGCGCCGACTCCGACCCCCGCCTCAACTTCCGCCAAGACTCCGCCCATCCGCCTTCGCGCGCCGAAGTCGTTTCCCATGCCGTCAATAATTTGCTCTGCGTCATTAACGCCAACGCCGACGTTCTCGCCGACCATTTCGCCAGTTCCGGCCTCGCCGCCCACAGCGTCCACGAAATCAAGAAAGCCGCAAAATCCGCCGCCGACTTAATCCGCAACCTGAAGTAATATCCGACCTTCAAGTCCCACCGCACCAATCCTGTCATTCTGAGGACATCGGACAATGATGTCCGAAGAACCTCAACTGCAGCTCTTGGGTCGCCCTTGACTTTTGGGTGCCCCAGGTACCGCTGTTGTACCTGGGCTCTTGGGTCATTCTTCTCTTGAGCCTCACCCTTGCCTACGGGTGCGGTTTCTTCTTCTCTTGTTTTGTCTTCGCCTGTTGAGTGGTCGCTTGAGCGGGCGCTTTACTCAGCATTTGCATGGTCTTCTCAACTCCCGCTACTGCGTCCCCGACGCCGGCGACGGAAACACAAACGCCACCACCGTTCGCGAATCCACCGCCTTGCCATTTCTCTTTGCGGGAATAAATCCCCACGTCTTCACCACCGTGATCGCCGACCCCGTCAACGCCGCCACGCCATGCACCACGTTCACGCTCTTCACGTCTCCCCCGCTCCCAATCCTTACGTCCAATACCACGGTCCCGAACGCCGTCGAATTCGGCGGATACGTCGCATAGGTCGCCGACGCCACCCGCGCTGGAATATACGGCGCGCTGCCCACATCCGCTGCTGGCCCCAATCCCGCGTTTGGCAAGCCCACTCCCGCCGGATTAAATGGGTTGAACACCGCCGTCACCTGTATGCTCGACGCCGCGCCACTCCCATTCACCGTGCCCGCCGTAAACGACCATCCTTGCACCGCCGTCTGCGCCGCGCTCGTCAACGGTGGCACGTCCCTCACCACCTGCACGTTCTGGATATTCGCGTTTCCATCCAGATTTAGCTGCAGCGTCACAAACCCCGGCGAACTCGCGTTCACTGGATACGCCACCTCTCCCGCGCTCACCAGCTTCGGCGCCACAAACTTCCCGCCATTCTGCGCCTTCGCCGCCGCTGCATTCACTGCCACAGCCACCGCCACGGCGCACATCACCTTCAACAGTCTTCTCATCTCGTTCCTCGACTACCGCGCTCGCGACAATATCATCCCCCTGTTTTCCCGCAAAGCCTCAAGCCAGTTCCCTCACCCAGCCCGCTTTGGAGCGTGGCCGGGTGCGCTAGGTACCGGTGTGGTACCTAGCTCCTGGGTTGGCTCATAGCATGTGCCGTACCCCAGGCTTCAAAGGCTGCGATTTTCAGTCTTAAATATAGCGCTGGTCTTTTATGCCAGCCATCCGTAACCCCTTACCCCACAACACCCTAGCCTCCATCGGTCGGTTCTCGGTTTTGCCTTGTAGAGGCGGCTTTACGCCGCCATTTTCTCCCGCCGTCCCCCTGCCCCGCCCATTGCTACTACGCCACAAGGTACCTTAGTACAGTAGTTGCCCTCCCATCCCGCATGCTAGAAAGGTTGACGGGAGCCACCTTCATGAACAGGCCACTACTCGTCCTTTGCGGCGTCATCTTCCTCTGTACTGCTGGCCCTATTCCCGCCTCCTTCGCCCAAGGACCGCGCGGTGCCGGCTCGGAGCGTCACCACAATAAGTTTCATTTCAGCCTCTTCCACCGCAAGCCTAAAAGCCCGAAGACTCCTCCCCTCTACAACGTCCCCAAATCCGTCGGCTGGTGGCATCATCGCAATCCAGGCCCAGCAGGCGCCGGCGTCAAGTAACCCAAGCCGTTCCATCTGTAGCGGCGGGTTTATCCTGCCATCCTGCCTTGCTCTCACAGCTGCCTCACCCTTCGTATTCGTTTCACAACGGGCGCGGTTCTTGCCTTTGCTTGACTTCAACTCTCAACTTTTAACTATCATTCCTAATATCCATTTTCTATTTTCTGATTTCTCCATTAATCCCCTTGTGCATCCCCTCCTCCTGTGTTGCCATGGTCCCTCCTGATTTCAGTCGTTTCACCGGAGGACCATGCTCGCTCTCACCCGCCGCAACCTTATCTCCGCAACCGTCGCCGCTTTCATCGCCAACCGTGCCACGAACCTTTTTGCCGCCTCTCGACAATCCGCGTCGCCTCCTTCTTCCGCCAACGCCTCACGCACTTCCCTGCACCAGGAGATCGATCTCAAAACCACTCCCGCTCGCATCTACTCCGTCCTTCTCGACTCCAAACAATTCGCGGCCTTCTCTCACGAGCCTGCCGACATCCACGGCGAACCCGGAGGCACCTTCTCCATGTTTGGCGCCAGGATCCTCGGTCGCAACATTGAACTGCTCCCCAATCAGCGCATCGTTCAAGCCTGGCGCTCTGCCGGATGGGATCCCGGCACCTATTCCCTCGTTCGTTTTGATTTCAAGCCGCAAGGCACACAAACTCGTGTCCTTCTCGATCACTATGGTTTTCCCGTGGGAGACTACGACAATCTCTATTCAGGCTGGAATACCCACTACTGGAACCCTCTCCAACTCTTCTTCCCGTAAACAACCGTTCTGCGTACGTTTTGTATCCTGGCAACCTTTTGTAGTGGCCGACCTTCAGATCGGTTCTTTCATTAGCCCAGTGACATCTGTCATCCTGAGCGAGGTCGGTTCTTTCACGCACCCCTACGTATGCCTGTCATCCTGAGCGAAGCGAAGGATCTCAACTCCAAACTTCGTCGCTTGTTGAAATTGGAAGGGATTGGTCCGGGCTCATGAGCGTCGTCCCGAACTCATGGGCATTCGTAGAGACGGCCTTCTGAGGCCGTCCGCTAACACAAATAGCGGCCCGACCTAACTTTCAACTCTCCAGCGCAGTTCGATTTTCTAATTTCTATTTTCCGTTTTCTATCTGCCTCCCCTACCGTTTCTCCGGAAACTCCCCTCGTCCCACCGTCGAATACGGCATCTGTTGCACTTTGCTGCCTCTCTCCGCGATTCGCCGTTCAATCTCTGTAATTATCATCTGTTTGTTCGGCGGAGCATTTCTCTCCAGCGCATCCGCAATTCTTCCCAGGTAAATCATCAATTCATCCGTCAGCAGCGAACGCTGCACCGCCACATTGCTCGTCCTTCCCCGCAATCCCAAAAGCACTGCGGCCCCAATCAGCAGTCCTCCCGCCGCCACCATCAACTGAAAACTCGACATTGGTATGCCCGGAAAATACCCCGAAGTTTCTATGAACAAGAACACGCTGCCTCCTTCGTCGGACTCACTTACGCCCCATCAATCAATTCTCCGAATCCACACCCGAGGTTCCCGCCACGCGCCAACGCCGCGCCACATCGACACAACAAATCAGCGCCGGCCAGCACTCTGTATCCGCGCACACTCAATGCGATCGCCACGTGCACGGGGCACGCGCGCATCATTACTACTCAATCTGTCAAGGCTGGGTATTTCAATCTGGGGGGATTGAGGACTGGGAAACTCTATTCCTTACCTGTTAGATGTTACTCACTTCCGCAAAGTTGCACAACCCCTGGAGTGCGGCGGCTCGCCGCCGCTTTTCCCACCGCACCGAAACAAAAAACGCACCTCATGCTCAGTCTTAAACGATCCTGATGCTCTCGTCTTAAATGCAGCGCTGGCTTTTATGCCAGCCCCGATCGTGCACTTGTCGTTTCCGACGCGCCCGACTCTTGCCTTTCTTTCAACTTTCAACTTTTAACTTTCAACTTCCCTGCAGTACACTCCACCAATGCTCGTCGTCATGCAATCTCACGCTACCGAAGAACAAGTCCGCGCCGTCTGCGAGCGCATCGAATCTCTCGGCCTCAAAGCTCATCCCATCCCCGGCTCTGGTCGCACCGCCATCGGCATCACCGGCAACAACGGCGCCATTGATCTCGGGGTCCTCGAATCCATGTCCGGCGTCATCGAATGCATTCCCGTCACCAAGCCTTACAAACTCGTTTCTCGAGACGTCAAGGAAGAAGACACCGTCGTCACCATCTCCACTCCTTCCGGTGACGTTCTCGTCGGCGGCTCCCACATCGCCATGGTTGCCGGCCCCTGCGCCGTCGAAACCGAAGAGCAATGTTTCGCCATCGCCCAGCAACTCAAATCCACCGGTGTGCGTCTCTTCCGCGGAGGTGCCTACAAGCCGCGCACTTCGCCTTACAGCTTTCAGGGACTCGGCCTCTCCGGTCTCAAAATCCTCTCTCGCGTCCGCAAAGACTACGGCTTCGGCATCGTCACCGAAGCGATCGATAATGAATCTCTCGACCTCGTCGAGGAATACGCCGACGTCATCCAGATCGGCGCCCGCAACATGCAGAATTTCTCCCTCCTCAAACGCGCCGGCCGCGCCAAACTTCCCGTGCTCCTCAAACGCGGCATGGCCGCCACTCTCGACGAATTTCTCATGGCTGCCGAGTATGTCCTCTCCGAGGGCAACTACAACGTCATGCTCTGCGAACGCGGCGTCCGCACGTTCTCCGACTTTTCTCGCAACACTCTCGATCTCGCCGTCATTCCCGCCGTCAAAAAGCGCAGCCACCTGCCCATCCTCGTCGATCCCAGCCATGGCACCGGCAAACGCCACAAAGTTCTTCCACTCTCCCGCGCCGCCATCGCCGTTGGCGCCGATGGACTCCTGGTCGAAGTCCATCACCAACCCGAGAAAGCTCTCTCCGACGGCATGCAATCCATCCTCCCTTCCGAATACGCCTCCCTCATGATCGAAATCCAACAACTAGCCACCCTCTTCCACCGCACCCTCAACTAACCGCGAACTGTCCCGCGAGTGGAGTGGCCGGTCTTCAGACCGGTGCTCTTTCTGTGGGCATGTCTGTAGCGGCGGCTTTACGCCGCCATCTCTTACGCTGCCATTTACGGTTCCCTGCGACTCCAGCCGTCATCTCCGTTCCCGACATATTCCCGCCACCACAATTCGTTGTCACCCCGAGCAAAGCGAGGGCCTGCTTTTCTCTGTAGGGGGTCGGAGCTTCAGCTCCGACATCACAACTGCCGAAGAATTGGGCTTCAGCCCCTGAGGAATCTGCCGCCCTTCTCCGGCCAGCTCTTGCTTTCAACTTTCAACTTTTAACTTTCAACTCCGCCCCGTCCCCTTCACAAATTTCCGCTAAACCTCCACGTAATGTAAAATTCACTCATTCATGTCCCACTTCAAAAGCTTCCGCTTCTACTTCCTCCTCACTATCCTGCTCATTTCTCTTATCGTCGTCCTTCTCCGCGAACATCGCCCCTCCTTCCTCCGTCCCGGCCTGCGCATAGACGCCTACGTTTCCTCCTCCGACGGCTCCGTCACCATCGTCGATCTCGTCTCTCTGCAGCCCGCGCAAAAAGTTTACGTCGGCCCCGGCATTGCCGACATCCGCGAGCACGCCAAACGCTCCGAAATCTGGGGTGTCAGCAGCGCCGCCGGCTATGTCTGGATCCTCGACGCTCGCTCCGCACAACTCGCCGCCAAAATTCCCGTCGGACCCGCTCCTCTCTCCATCGATTTCTCTCCCGGCTACGACCGCGTCTTCACCACCTCCTCCGGCTCCGACCAACTCCTCGCCATCGACTGCGCCTCTCGCTCCATCATTGGCCGCGCCAGAACCGGCTCCGAACCCGTTCAGGCCCGCATCACTCAGGACAACAAAACCATCCTCGTCGTCAATCACCGTTCTTCCACTCTCACCATTCACGACGCCGCCACTCTCCAACTCCGCGCCTCCGTCAACGTCATCCCTCAGCCCGACGAAGTCCTCGCACTTCCCGACGCCTCTGTCGCCTTCGTCATGAGCCGCTCCGACAATCACCTCTCCGTTGTCGATATTCCTCGCGGCGTTCTCCTCGCTAATCTCGAACTTGCCGGCAAGCCCACGCAAATGCTCCTCAAGCCCGATGGCGGCGAACTCTACGTCATCTCTCCCGAAGCCCACGGCCTGCAAATCGTCAACACCTGGACCCACGAACTCGCCGCTTACATGATGCTCGGCTCCGCTCCCACCACCGCCATCCTCAACAAAGATTTCTCCGAAATGTACGTCGCCGATCGCGAAGCTGGCCGCATCATGGTCGTCGACATCTTTAATCGACGCATCATCGCTCGCCCCATCGACGTCGGCGCTGCTCCCTCCGCCATGCGTTTCGATCCCACCGAACCCGGCGCTTCTCCCACCATGCTCCTCGTCGTCAACGAATCTTCCGGCGACCTGGCCGTCATCCGCACCCGCACCGATTCCCTCCTAACCATGATCAAAGTAGGCCCCGCCCCCCGCACTCTAGCCGTAAAACTCTTCGACTCCAAAAAATAACCGATCGCGTACGGGCGACGTTTTTTTGTCTTCAATATAGCGCTGGGTTTTATCCCAGCCCCTTCCAACCATCCACCAACCTGATGTCATCCGAGCGCAGCGAAGGATCTCCTTTTCCACTCTCGCGCCGCCACCCAACCGCATCGCCTTTGCCTTTCAACTTTCAACTTTTAACTTTCGACTTCTTCTCTGCTAATCTTTCACCCTCATGTTCCCCACCGCCGCACCCGACTCCACGCGCCCAACTCTCAAGCTCCTCAATTGGTCTGCCGTCTTTTTCGCTTTCCTGCAAAGCGTCTGTTCCGCATTCATCGCCCTCAGCGGCATTCGCCTGTTGATCGGTGCAACCGCCTTCGCTTCCGCCCTCGGTGTGGTCAAACTGGGCGAAAAGATGCACATCGCCGCCATTCGCATCCCCATGATGCTCTTCGCCCTCGTCGGTTCTGTCGTGAATTTGGTCGTACTCTGGCAGGTCTGGCGTTTGCGCCGTCGTTCCTCTTCCGCCTGGCGGCAGAAGCCCATCTCCCCACAAAAACGCCGCTCCGAAATCTTTCAACTGCTTCTTTCCGTGCTCACCCTCTTCCTACTAGCCGCGGAATACTGGGCCCACCTGAAACTCTTCGGCGGCCGCTAATTGCTTGTGAAGACGCGGTCTTGTCCTAAGTGTCCCGCTGCCTTTCATGCCAGTCCCATCCAACCGATGTCATCCCGAGCGAAGCGAGGGATCTGCTTTCCCAAACTCGCTCGTCATCCCAACCAAATCGCCTTTGTTCTTGCCTTTCAACTTTAAACTTTTAACTCTTCTCATTCCTTCTTCTTCAACTCTTCCTCCAATCTCTCATGCAACCTCTCGCTATACCCCACTGGCAACTCAAACGTCCTGCCATCCGCCGTCAACACCAATATATTCCTGGTCGAATCCAACACCGCCGAACAAATCTCGCAATGCTCCAGATGCTTCTCAATCTCTTCGCGCAGCTTCGCGTCCATCGTTTGATCGATGTACTCGGAAATATTCTCCCACACGTGTTTGCACTCTAGTTTCATAGCGCTCTCCCCGACCACCGCCCGCGCGACGGAGCCGTCGTCTTCAGGAATGGCACCAGCCTCTTCTGCAGCATCATGCGCGCCCGATGCAGCCGCACCTTCACCGCCCCCGGCTGAATCCCCAATGCCTGCGCCGTTTCCTCCACATTCAACTCTTCCAGGTCCCGCAATGTAAATACCTGCCGGTAAATGTCCGGCAACTCCGCCACTGCCATCCGCAGCGCCTCTCGCAGTTCTTTACGTTCCAGCGCTTCCGACGGAATTTCCCGCCAGTCCGTCAGCAGCGCCGGCGTGAACTCGCCTTCCTCTCCCTCCGTCGGCTCATCAATCGATTCCTCCGCCGCGCTCTTCGCCTTCCGCAGCCGCTTTCTTCCTTCGTTCAGCGCAATTGTCACCAGCCATGTGCTGAACTTCGCGTCGCCGCGAAACGACGCCAGGTGCCGGTACGCGTTGATCATCGCCTCCTGCGCCCCATCCTCCGCCTCCGCTTCGTTTTTCACCACGGAGAATACCGTCATGTACACCATGCGCTCATACGGCCGGATCAATTCATGAAACAGCTCCGTCTCTCCCGCCAGAATCCGCGCGATCAGCCCCGCTTCAATTGTCCCTCTCGGCTCCATCGCCACCGTTATCCCAGTCCTCCGTCTTCGTTCTGCGACTCCCAGCTCTTTGTAGCGGCCGACCTTCAGGTCGGTTCTTGACGCGAGCGGTTCTGCGTCTGTCATCCTAAGCGCAGCGAAGAACCTCAACTCAAACCTCACGCCTCCGCGCCCGTTGTAGCTGGCGCTCTTTGTAGTTCGGCAGCTCGCCCCTCGCCTTTGCCTCTAAACTTTGAACTCCCTCGCAACATGGTACTCCACCCATTCGAGCGCCACGCTACCCAAAAGTTACATCCAAACCTTCCTCGGTTGCCGCGACTCCCGCCTCACGTCTTCAATGTAGCGCTGCCTTTTATGGCAGTCCTCACTTTTCCACCTCTCCACAAAACATCCCATTGACACCCCTCCCCTCCCCAACGTACTGTTCCGCAAGCTAATTTGTCGGGGCCCCGTCTCAAAAACGGTTCCAGGCTACACAAAACTACATTTCTAAACGTTTCGCGATAGGACCTTAGGAGGGAAGCCTATGAAAAATATCTTGAAATTTGTCACCATCGCCGTTTTCGCCGCCTGCGCCAGCAGTTCGCTACTGGCGCAAAGCAATCCACTGCTCGGCACTTGGAAACTCAACACCGCTAAATCCAAATCCGATCCCACGCCCGTTCCAAAGAGCCTCACCCGCACCGTCGAAGAAACTTCCGACGGCACCAAATACACCATGACGGGCGAAACTGCCGACGGCAAACCCATCTCCTACGGCTTCACCGTGAAGTTCGATGGCAAAGATTATCCCGCCACCGGCACCATGCCCGGCGGCGCCGATTCCATCTCCATCAAGAAAATTGACGCCAATCACTACTCTGCTGTCTTGAAGAAGGCCGGCAAAGAAGTCGGCACATCCAAAGTGGACATTTCCAAAGACGGCAAGGTTGCCACTCTCACTTCCAAGACGGTCACCGCGGACGGCAAACCCATGCATTCCGTCTTCGTCTACGACAAGCAATAATCGCGAGCGTTCAAGCGCGTCTCACGCATTCGCTTTGAACGCCTTCGCTCCATTCCTCTTCTGCGCATCAACATCGCTCACCGGGACGCGAACATAAATTCGCGTCCCGTGCGATGGCTCCGAGTCCACATCCAGGTGCCCGCCCACCAACCGCAGCCTCTCCCGCATGCTGATCAATCCCAGCCCGCCTTTTGCTTTTGCCGACTCCGGATTGAATCCCGCGCCCTGGTCTGAAATACACAAATGTATTTCGTCCCCGCCACCGCTCAATTCCACCTTGGCGTCTTCCGTCTGCCCGTGTTTCACAATATTTCGCAGCGCCTCCTGCACGATCCGGAATAGGCAAAGCGCCACGTCCTTCGGTATCCGTTCATCCATATCGCGGTGTACGAATTCCACTCGCAGTTCGTGTTGCTGCGACACTTCCCGGCAGTGCCCTCCCACTGTCGCCACCAGTCCCAGCAAGTCCAGCTTCGCCGGGTGTAGCTGGTGCGACATGCTGTGCAGTTCACTCGAAACCTCTGCCGCCACCTCCGATATGCTCTGCAAACGCTCTTGCGCGTCGCTCGATAGTTCCGGCATGCTGCGCTCAAACTGCGTCAGCCCTATCCCCAGCAGCGCCATCCTTTGGCTCAAATCATCATGCAACTCGCGCGCAATCCGCGTGCGTTCCTGCTCCTGCGCCTCAATCAATTTCAAGCTCACTCCGCGCAATTCCCTTTCCGCTCGCCGGTGCTCTTCCACCTGCGCCGCCAAAATCATGAACGGTATCACCGCGAACCATAAAAACAGTTGCAGCGATATCACCCGGTCGATGGGGTCCTCTTCCATGAACGGACCATGCCCGTGTAGCGCTCCCCATATCGACAGCAACGCCACAATCGTCGCCGCCGTTCCCACTCCTGTCGTGCCGAATCGCAGCGCCGACCACAATAGCAGCGGCAGCAGCGAATACAGCAGCGCCGGCGGGTAGCTTCCTCCGCGCTCCACGAACATCACGTAGCTCAACGAAATCAGCGCCGCCATCAATACGCATCCTTCGAGCACCTGCGCCCACGTCGCTTGCGCCCATCTCTCCGCTTCGCCAATCCACCCCAGTATCGCCGGCGCCACCGTCAGGAACGCCAATCCCTCCGACAGAAAGATTACCCGCCAACTGATCCACCGGTTGCCATTCAATCCATACATTCCGATCGTCGACACAATCACCGAAGCCAGAAACACCGTAAAAAACGAATATCTTGCCAGCGCTTTCAGGCTGTTCAAATGCGGTACGCCGCCCAGCGCCCAATGCACTCCCCACGCCGCCACCAGAATTTCCAGGATGTCGGTAACGATCAGCCACGCAATCGATCCAATCGCAACCCCTACTTGCAGGTCGTACACAATGAAGCCCGCCAGCCCCGAGGCCACCACCACCGCCCAGTTCTTTCGCGGAATCACCAGCAGAATCGCTACTAAAACCGCGCACCCCGGCCACAGCGGCCACAGCGTTTGCGGCTCTCGGATAATCAGGAACCCGCCCAGCATTGCCGCAAAGTAGCTCACCGCTGCGGTCAAGGCCGCCAGCAAGCCCAGGTTCAGCCCCGAACTCCCTGGCGCGCTAGCCTTCGATTCCTCGCTCCCAACCCCATCCATACCCGCCTCCAACTCCAGCAACGATCCTCCATCCCGCCCCCAAGATTTAACCACCAACTTGCACCATTGTGGAGTGCGGCGGCTAGCCGCCGCTTTTTCCCGAACGCCACTCCCAGCCGTCTTGCGCACCGCGAATTGTCTTCTCCCTCGCTCCGAGGTCACCTCGGTGCCCTCTGTGTCCTCTGTGGTGAATCCCTCCCCTCTTAAGGCTGAATCAGATCCCGAGCGCAGCGAGGGACCTGCTCGCTCCCCGCGCCACCACCGACACCGCACTCCCGCCTGACTTTCAGCTTATAACCTTCGACTCCTCTTCTCCTCACTCAAAACTTACAACTGACAACTGATAACTATTTCGGCCCTTCCGCCAACTTCTTCACCTTCTCCTCCGAGTTCGCCTTAATCTCGTCCCGCACAGCCTGCGGATCCTTCGTATCTTTCTCCAAAAGTTCCAGCGCCTTCTTCGCATTCTCCAGCGCCTGCTCATTCTGACCATCCGCCAGGTACGCATCCGATATGCTGTCATACACATTCGGCGAATCCGGGTACGCCTCCACATTCAACTTCAACAACTCAATCGCTCCCTTCACATCGCCCGCCTGCAAATGCTCATAACCCACCCGGTTCATCACTACCTCGGAAAACAGCACCACCTTCGGATCTTTCTCCCGCGCTTCCTCATAGGTCTTCTTCGCCTTGGCCACTCCTCCCGGCTGGTCCGTCATTTCCAGGAACTGAATCTCCTTCGACACTGTCTTGGCGCCTGCCGCCCCGCTTCTCGCGCTCGCCGGCGCGTTCCCTTTCAACGTTTTCCCAAACCACTCCACGATCATCCCTTCCAAATCTTCGTGCGCCTTGAACATCTCCACCCCGTGTCCTCCCGCCGCGTAGTGCTCCAGCTTGCTCGCAGGGTTCGGCGACAGCGCGTACAGCCATTCCATAATCTCCACCACTCCGCGATCCTCATCGTCATCCGCCACCGCCATAAACAACTGCACTTTCGGCGACTCCCTCAAATATTTTCTTCCCGCCGCGTCCGTCCCTTCTGAAAGCAGCATCAACGATTTCACTTCCGCATGCCGCCTCGCCAGTTGCACCGCCTGATTCACTCCGCAGCTTGCTCCTCCTCCGCCCGCAATTCGGTGGCTCACTCCCGGCTGCGCCATCAAATAACGAAACGCCGTATCCACGTCCCCCGGCCACTTCTCCTGAATGCTCTTGTTGATTTCCTCCGGCGGCATCTTGTCAAACGGTGTTCCTCCGCTCTCCCCAAATCCCCGATAATCCATCGTCAACACATTGATCCCCGACGCCGCCAACTTCGCCGCCAGGTCGTCCCACACCTTCCTCTGCCGGTTGCACTGGTGCAGCAGCAGCACGCCCGGCCCCGGTTTTCCTGCCGCAAAATACGTAGCCTTCAACGCAATCCCGTCCGGCGCCTTCAACTCCACCACCCGTCCCGCCCCAGTCTCGGTCGCCTCACCCCTCGCCGCCATCGCCATCCAACCGAACAAAACCGCCCCAACCACGCGCATCCCCGCCAACGCCCGCATCCTCGCCAATGTGTACCTCATATCTCCCTCCCGCCGCCTAGTCTATCCGCCTTCCCCGAATTTGTAGCGGCCGCTTTCCGAAGCGGGCACCTCTGCCTTTCGCCTTTGTCCTAAATGTAGCGCTGGCTTTTATGCCAGCCCACCCTGCGATGGGCGCCGCCATGTTCCGCACGCGAAGCCCTTTAGGTTGTGGTCTGGAATTTCATCTTTCATCTTTCAACCTTCGACTAGACTACTTCCCTCATTGACCAATTAAACCCACCCGTGATATCACCAATCAGGCATCAGGGCGGAGAGCTCCATTGTCGTCGCTGCGATCGCTTCGCGGCAACATCTCCCCCGGATTCGCCTCCGGTCGCACAAACCGGAAATTTTCTTTAATTCTTTGACCCTGAATCTGCTTGTCTCTTCCGCCCCGGTTCAGGCTCGCGACCCGCTTTTTCGAAAGGATAACAATGGCACATCGCAACGATTCACACTCCAATGCTCGCAAGCTCGGCTTCGGCGCTCTTTTGCTCTCTGTTCTTCTTCTCACCGCCGTCACTCTCGCCATCTCCGCCGACGACAGAAGCACCGAAGTCATCGACGCCACGGCACAGGGCACCAGTACGCAGCTCGGCAAGATAGTCAACGTCAAGGTCACCATCTACGAGTTCTCCACCGAAGAGGATCGCCAAATCCTCGTCGATGCCTTCAAAAAGGGACAGAATCAGGGCCTCGTCAACGCCCTCACCAAAATGCGCTCCGTCGGTCGCATCGCCATCACCGGCACCATCGGCTACGACCTCAGCTTCATCCGTCTCGTTCCCACAGACACGGGCCGCAAAATCCGTTTCGTCACCAACCGCCTGCTTCGCTTCGGCGAAGTCTATGCCAACACTCCAACCACCGCTTACAATTTGACCGCTGGTGAGATTGAAATCAACGACAAGGACAAAGGTAAGAGCGCGGGCGTCCTCTATCCCGCCGCTCAGCTGGTCATCAACAAAGAAGGCCAACTCGAATTTCAGCTCAACAAGAATCCCTGGAAGCTAACCAATATCATCGACTGGAACAAGGCCGGCGTCCCCAAGTAGCGCGGCGGCGGGTGCCCCACACGCCGCCGTTGCGTGTGGGGTTCTTGAATTTGCCTCTGTAGCGGCCGCCCTTTCTCTCGGGCTGCATGTGCGGTTATTGCTTTGTAGCGGCGGCTTTATGCCGCCATCTTGCGACCTTTTGGAGTGCGGCGGCTCGCCGCCGCTTTCTCCATTTCAACAATCTTCCGCCGCCACCTACCGTTTCGTCACCGGAATCACAAATTTCAACGCCGTATGCGTTTCACTAAAGCTCGCCACCTTCACATCCGTAAGCCCGGCCCTCAATCCAGCCTCGCGCACGTCATGTTCCGTAATCGCTTTCCGCCCTTTGGGATAAACGATCCACAGCCCAGCGGAATCTTTCACCGCGCCGGCCGCGCTCTTAACTCCAGCCAGATCACTCAACGAATCTGCCGCCAACAAAATCCACGCAGCCTCCGTGGTCTTCCCGTGGCTAACTACGGCGCCTTTCTTCTTCAATTCTGCCAAAAACTCCGCCGGGAACGAACCCACCACCCACACCGCGTCCCCCGCCTTCACTCCCAGTTTATCCAGAAGCGATTTGGGATTTACAATCCGCTCGCGCCACTTCCCCGCCCTGGCTCCTAGGTCAAAAACGTACAGCGCGTCCTTCGTGCGCACGTTCAACTTTCCTTCCGCCACTTCTACTTTCTTGATCGAAGCGAACGGAATCTTCAGCCGCAGCTCTCCGCGAAAAAGTATTTCCTTGGACTCCAGCAGCGCTTTCCCACGATGCGTTTTTCCATTTGAAGAAACGGAGCAGGCCAGTTCTTGTCCCATCAGCGATGTCTCCAATGAGGATTTTCCCTGGTGAAATCGAATTTCTATTGATTGAGAAACGGATTCGACGCGCGCTCGCGCCCGATGGTGGTGATTTCCCCGTGCCCCGGATACACCAGCGTGTCGTCGGGCAACTGCAGGACCTTCTGCGTCAACGATTCCATGATTTCCTCGAACGAGCCGCCCCACAAATCCGTCCGTCCGATGCTTCCGGCAAACAGCGTGTCTCCCGCAAACAGTTGCGGCTGGCTCAGCTTAATCGTCCCGGCTTCCTTCGGCAAAAACAAGCAAACGCTGCCCGGCGTGTGCCCGGGCGTGTGCAGCACGTCGGCGTGGTACCCGCCCCACTCCAGCGAATCGCCATCTTTCAAGAGCTGATCCACCGCGGTCAACTCCGGCGTCCGCATCCCCAGAAACGCCGCCTGCACTTCCATCGCGTTGTACAGCGGCAGATCATCGTTGTGCATCATCACCGGCGCGCCGGTGTACTGATGCAGCTTCGCCAATCCTCCAACGTGATCGATGTGCGCATGGGTGCTGACAATCGCTTTCACCGACAATTTGTAGCGCCCCAGCAGGCTCAGGATCCGTTCCACTTCGTCGCCCGGGTCCACCACGATCGCTTCATGCGTTTTCGGATCCCCAATAATCGAGCAGTTGCATTGCAACATGCCCACAGGAATCTTGATGTAAATCATCTCCGGATTAGCCGCATCCGGCGTGTGCAGTGTGTCACTCATTTCCAGCAGTATAGCATCAGCCCCATAGCCGGGTGCCGGGCGCCTTGGCCTTCCGCATTTTGTCTTCCGTTTTTCTTAACTGTAGCGCTGGCTTTCATGCCAGCCAATCCCGCAGTGGAACGCCCGCCCCGGCCTTGCTTCCGCTTTCCTCTCTGCCCTCTGTGTCCTCTGTGGTGAATGGTTGAACGCTCGATGCCACCGCATGCATAACCGAGCCTTCGTCCTAAATGTAGCCCTGCCTTTTATGCCAGCCAAGATTGGGCCGCGCCAGATGAAGTTCTTTCAACGTTCAACTTTGAACTTTTAACCTCCCGCTCCTTTCTCCTCCAAATCCTCCCTCATCCCTTTTTTGCTAAACTGAAACCGAGGAATTCACCTTGGACTCGCCACTCGAACAATCCCATCGCCACTCCGGCGCCCGCATCGGCACTTGGTTCGGCTCCGCTCTCCCCGACGACTTCGGCGATTGGCTCCGCGAATACCGTTTCGCGCGCGACACCGTGGCGCTCATCGACAAAAACTATCGCACCTATCTGGACTTCACCGGCCCCGATCGTGTTCGCTATCTAAACGCAATCCTCACCAACAACATCAAGGATCTCAAACCGAATCACGGCAACGTTTCCCTCTTTTTGAATCCGCAAGGACACATCCAGGCCGAAATAGAAACCTACGCCCTGCCCGACAAGTTGTTTTGCGTTTCCTACGCCATGATTCGCGAGAAACTCGTAGCCGGCCTTGACAAATACATCATCATGGACGACGTCACGTTGACCGACCAAACCGACGCCTACGCCACCCTCTCGCTCGAAGGTCCCAACTCCCCCGCAATCATCCACGAGCTAACAGACCTCGATCTGCAACCTCTCGCCGAACTCGAATCCCGCGAAGCCTCCGTCGGCGAGATCGCCTGCCGCATAATAAAGCGTTCGCCCGGCGGAGTTCCCAGCGCCGAGTTTCTCGTCTCGCGTCAGCAAGTCGAACCGCTCTGGAATTTCCTCGCTGATGCGTCCAGAAAGCACGGCGGTGGTCCCATGGGCTACACGGCCCTCAATGCCCTGCGACTCGAGCAAGGCATTCCCTGGTTTGGCTACGACTTTGCCGAAAAGCAGATTCCTCACGAAGCCGGCCTGCAGGATTCGCATATCAGCTACACCAAGGGCTGCTACACCGGCCAGGAAATTGTCGAACGCGTCCGCTCCCGAGGACAAGTGAACCGCTCTCGCGTCGCCCTGAAGTTCGATACACCCGAACTGCCCGCCCCCAATACCCCTTTGTTGGTCGAAGGAAAAGAGTTTGGCTACGTCACGCGCAGCGCCTTTTCTCCCGCCAGAAACTTTTTCATCGGCATGGGCTATGTGCGCAAAGAAAAATCCGCCCCAGACTCAGTCCTGGACGTCCCATCAGGCACAGCCACAGTCTTCGCCTTCCCAAAGTAACGGAGCGCTGTTATTTTTTCTTAGCCTTACTTATAACTGAGAACTGAAAACTCAAAACTAAACCGCCGGAGGACAAATGGCAAAAAAGGCTCTTCCCCGAAAGCCCATCGCGAAAATCTTAAACAGCGAGATCGTCTATCAAGGCCCCGTCTTCGGCGTCCGCCGCGACCAGGTCCTCGAACCCGGCGGTTTGCGCACCACCCGAGAAGTCATCACCCACTCCGGCTCGGTCGTCGTCCTCCCAGTCCTCCCAGATAAGCGCGTCGTCCTAATCCGCCAGTACCGCCACGCCACCCGCCAATACTTGTGGGAACTGGTCGCCGGTCGCATGGACGAGGGCGAAAGCGTCAAGGAAGCTGCCGCCCGCGAACTCCTTGAGGAGACCGGCTATCGCGCCAAAAGTTTCAAAGTCTTTCTCGACGTGTTTCCCACCCCGGGTTTTCTCGAAGAACGCATGTATATCTTGCTCGCGGAAGGTCTGACAGCGGGCGAAGCCCAGCCCGAAGAAGACGAAAAGATCCAGGTGCGCTCCTACAGCCTGAAAGAATTGAAACAAATGATTCGCACGGGCCAGCTTCACGACGCCAAATCCATCGCCGGAATTTTGTACTACCTCACGTTTATTCGAAAATCGTGATCCTCGCATAAGCGATTTCAATCGATTTATTCGTATAAATATGCACACCCGCGATAATTTTCTTCGCACTGTAGTATTGACTACAAATACCAATTTGATACACTCCGCGCAATTCGTGCTCATGGCGGCGCTTGGTTAGCTTTCCGCCCCCAAGAGTAAGAAACACTTGAGTCACCAAGGAGACACGAAGTGCAAGGAACGGTTAAGTGGTTCAATAACTCAAAGGGTTACGGATTCATCGGTCGGGAAGATGGACCAGATGTATTCGTGCACTACTCGGCGATCGTCGGAGATGGTTACCGCACGTTGCAGGAAGGAGATGCGGTCCAATTTGAGATCGTTCAGGGTCCCAAAGGGCCGCAGGCAGCTAACGTAGCCAAGCCCAGTTAGTGTTCACTCAATTAATTCCAGGGAACCCGGCGAGAGCGCAATCTCTCGCCGGTTTTTTTCTGCCCGTAGCGCCACCCTCTTATTCAAGCCACGACGGTGGGCCGCGCTTTGTAGCGGCCGCCTTCCGAGGCGGGCGCTTTCCATCCCCAATTGCTCTCTCGCCATCCTCTCCGCCCTCCGTGTCTTCTGTGGTGAACGCCTTGAACGCTCGGCGCCGCAGCATGCATAACGGGTCTTCGTCCTAAATGTAGCGCTGGTCTTTTACGCCAACCAAGACTGTCCTGCGGCGCCCGCAGGTCTTTCAACTTTCAACTGTTAACTTTCGCCTCCCCAACAACTTCCCTACAACTGAGGATATAATTCCTGCATGGACAACAAACAAATTGCCCGCATACTCCGCGAAACCGCGCAATTGCTCGAAATTGATGGCGCCATCATCGGCCGCTACCGCAGCTACGAGAAAGCCGCCGAATTAATCGAAACCCTGCCAGACTCGGTCGCCATGCTCGTCGCAACGCCCGAAAAGCTTGAAGAATTGCCCGGCATCGGCGAGCGCATGGTCGAGCATCTCACCGAAATCGTGAAGTCCGGCGACTACACCCTGCGCAAAAAACTGCTCAAAAAATATCCCGTCACCATCCTGGAATTGCTCAGCTTGCAATCGCTAGGGCCGAAAAAGGTGGCGTTTCTCTGGAGTCATTTCCAGTGTTGTACGGTGGCGGACGTTGAAAGAATCGCAAAAGAAGGCAAGCTGCGCGATCTGGCCGGCTTCGGTGAAAAGAGCGAACAAAATATCCTGAAAGCCGTGGAAGTCTTCAAGAAGTCCACCGGAAGATTTTTGACCAGCACCGCCGAAGACGCAGCGGCGAAAATCGGTGCCCACATTTTGAAAGCCGGAAAGCTGGTGGAGAGCGTAACGCCGGCTGGCTCGCTGCGGCGCGGCAAAGAAACCGTTGGCGATTTGGATTTGCTGGTCACTCTCTCCGAGAAACAATCTCAGAAATCCGCCTCTGCGAAGCCAGCAAAAGGCGATCCCCGCCAGGCGGAAGTCGACGCGCTCGCCGAACATATTTTGAAGTTTCCCGCCATCGATCAAGTTCTCGCCCACGGCGAAAATAAGGTCAGCTTTACGCTGGCCAACGGGTTGCAAGTCGATGTCCGCCTGCTCGAAAAGGAAAATTTTGGCGCCGCCTTGCTCTATTTCACCGGCTCCAAAGAACACAACGTCAAGTTACGCAGCCGCGCCAACGACATGGGCTACACGCTCAACGAATACGAACTAGCCACTTTGCCAGAGGGCAACGCCCTAGACAAAGACGCAAAAGCCAAATCCAAAAGCGCCGCCACCACCAAGGCCCCAGAAAAACCTGGCAAGGGCGTAAAACGCGTAGCGGGAAGGACTGAGGAAGAAATCTACGCTAAGTTGAAGCTGGATTACATTCCGCCCGAACTGCGCGAAAACAGCGGCGAAATCGAAGCCGCCGAAAAGCACACCCTCCCGAAATTGATCGAGCGCCGCGACATTAAGGGCGACCTCCAGATGCACTCCACCGCCAGCGATGGCAAAAACTCCATCGAAGAAATGGCGGAGGCCGCCAAGGCCTTGGGCCACGAATACATCGCCATCACCGACCATTCCAAAGCCGTCACCGTCGCCAACGGTCTCGACGAAAAACGCATGGCTGCCCACATCCAGAAGCTTCGCGCGGCCGATCAAGAGGGCCTCGGCATACGCGTTCTTGTGGGCTCCGAAGTCGACATCCTCAAAGATGGCAAGCTCGACTATTCCCACGACATTCTCGCCCAAATCGATGTTGTCGTCTGCTCTGTCCACTCCTATTTCAATCTCGACCGCGCCGCCATGACCGACCGCATGCTCGCGGCCATCGAAAATCCATTCACTCAGATCATCGGTCATCCCACCGGCCGTTTGCTCTTACGCCGCGACGCCTTCGACTACGACATGGAGAAAGTCCTCGATGCCTGCGCCAAGCATGGCGTAGCCATGGAGTGCAATTCCTATCCTGACCGCCTCGATCTGAAGGACGTCTACCTCCGCATGTGCAAAGATCGCGGCGTCAAAGTCGTCATCTCCACGGACTCCCACTCCACCACCAACCTCAACTTCATCGGCTATGGCGTCACCATGGCCCGCCGTGGCTGGCTCGAGAAAAAAGACGTAATCAACACGTACCCAGTCAAAGACTTCCTATCCGCCCTCCGCAAAAAGAAGTAACATGGCGCAATCACGGCCATAAATTTTGTACTGGCTCACCTTCAGGGTCTGGGTGAGAACGCTTGTTTTTCGGGAGGGCACGCCTTCAGCCGTGCCGTGACTCGCGAAAATTCAACGCGGCTTTAGCCGCTGAGGGTTTTCGCAGTCATCGCACAGACCCTTCAGGTCGGTTCTGGCTTTAGGTAGCACAGGCTTCCGCCGTGTCGGTGGTCCCAGACGTCGCCTGTGTCGTGCTCGTTTCTCAGCTTCTCCGGTGTAGTGGCGGCTTTACGCCGCCATCGGGGTGCCCTAGTTCCCGCTGTCATCCCGACCGGAGCGCCGCGTCTTTTGCGGCGCGCAGCGGAGGGATCATGGCAAGCCCATGCGGCTTGAGGGGCGCCCCAAACGGAACATTTTAGTCCCCCATTGCGTTACATCAGCTAGTACAGGTCAGTTTCATGTTCAGGAGAGTGGCTATGAATTGGATGACCAGAACCTCCCTTCCCTTGGTCGCGGGCGCCGCGTTATTCCTCGGCGCAACGGCCGTCCATGCCGACGAGGTAGCCAAAACCTACTCCGTCAGCGGTCACGCCCGAGTCCGCGTTCAAACCGACGACGGCGCGGTGCGCGTCTCCACCGGCGACATCAGGCAAGTCGAGATTCGGGTGGTCTATACCGGCTACCAGCTCGATAAGAATTTACGGGTCACCACCGCCCAGAATGGCGACAGCGTCGAAGTCGTCGCCAAAACCATCGGCAATTGGGGCTTCCACTGGGGCGTCAATCACACCAGCTTGCGCGTCGAAGTCCATATGCCTAAGGACGCCGACCTCGAAGTCACCTCTGGCGATGGCTCGGTCGAAGCCGATTCCATCAATGGTAATCTCGACGTTAAAACCGGCGATGGCCACATCACTGTTCAGGGCGCCCGAGGCGATATCCGCCTGCACACCGGCGATGGCTCAATTGAAGGCCGCGAACTCGATGGGAAGGTAGACGCTTCTTCCGGCGATGGCCACATCAATATCGAAGGCCGCTTCGATTCCCTCAATATCCGCACCGGCGACGGCAGCGTTACGGCACGCGCCAAGGGCGGCTCGAACGTCCAGTCTGAATGGAACATCAAGACCGGCGACGGCAGCGTCGACCTCGAGCTCCCCGGCGAACTCAAGGCCAACCTCGATGCCAGCACTCACGACGGCCACATCAGCCTGGGCATCCCCGTTACGGTCGAAGGCATGTTCAGCTCATCCCGCGTAAGCGGCAAAATGAACGGCGGCGGCCCCGCCATAGTAGTCCGCACCGGCGACGGCTCCATCCACCTAAGCAAAACCTAACCACCGTTCCGCCGTTCGGCCCGTACATCAATCTGTACCTCAACTGTTTTTCTCTGTGCCCTCTGTGGTGATTAGATTTGGGCGCTGCCAGCGCGCAGGCCCTCGCCCTAAATGTAGCGCTAGCTTTTATGCTAGCCAAAATTGCAGTATGGCCGCACCAAGCGCATTTCTTTCAACTCTCAACTTTTAACTTTCAACTCTCCGCCACTCTCCAATGTCCGCTCCCAACTATTTCCCCCCACTCTTCGCCGCCACCGCATCCATCACCCGCAGGGAATAAATCAGCGCCGCTCCTGCGTTCATCGCCATCGCCACCCCCAGCGCCTCCGCGATTTCCTCTTTCGACGCCCCCGCCTTCAGCGCAGCATCCGTGTGGAACACGATGCACCCGTCGCACCGCGTCGTAACCGCCACCGCCAGCGATATCAGTTGCCGCGTCTTCTCTCCCAGTAGCGAATTGGCCGAGTTCGCTCCAGAAAGCGTCTGGTATCCCTTCAGCGAGTCGGGAGACAGCTTCGCGAATTGTGGAATGGTCTTGCTCAGTTCGGATTGATACGCGTTCCAGTCAAACATCATGGCAAGTCTCCTGTCGGGTCAAAAGTGACAACCGCCGGGAGTATACGCTAACCACCGCCAACTTTAGAGTGCGGCGGCTAGCCTCCGCTTTTCGATCCCACATCGCAAAATCTAGTCCCGCCGACCTCGACAGTTGCGAGCGCAGCGAGCAACGAACCAACCGTTACCAAACGCAACCGCAGCTCACGCCTTTACTTTCAACTTTGAACTTTGAACTTTTAACTTTCCCCATGTCACAATCCTTGAGCATGACTACCCTCCGTCCATCCCTAGCCCTCTTCGCCATCCTCCTCTCCCCGCAAACCAGCTTCCCTCCCGTCGTCCATCTCACCGCCGAACAAGACCATCAACGCACTCTCGACCTCCTTCACATCACCTCCCTTCGTCGCGGCCGCGACGGCGATCCCAAATCTCCCAACACCGCTAACGTCGACGAATCCAAAGTCCGCACCTACTCCCTTCCCAATCCTCTCCTCCTCAAAAATGGCCACAAGGTCACCTCCGCGCAAATCTGGTGGTCGCAGCGCCGCCCGCAAATTGTCGAAGATTTCGACCTCGACGTCTTCGGCCGCGTTCCCTCCAACGTTCCTCACGTTCGCTGGGAAGTCATCAACACCACGCACGAGCTCAACGAAAACATCCCCGTCGTCACCAAGAAACTCGTCGGCCACGTCGACAATTCCTCTTACCCGCTCATCTCCGTCGACATTCAACTCTCTCTCTCCACTCCCGCCAACTCCACCGCTCCCGTCCCCGTCATCCTTGAATTCACCCTCAGCCCCGAAATTCTCGCCGCCATCAAAAAGCGTTTCACTCCGGAACAGTGGGCCGCCTTCAATGGCACTGGCCCCTCCTGGCAGCAACAAGTCCTTGCCAAAGGTTGGGGCTACGCCACGCTCATTCCCACCAGCGTTCAAGCCGACAACGGCGCCGGCCTCACCGAAGGCATCATTGGCCTCGTCAACAAAGGTCAGCCGCGCTCTGTGGAAGATTGGGGCGCGCTCCGCGCTTGGGCCTGGGGCGCCAGCCGCGCGCTTGATTATTTCGAAACCGACAATTCCGTCGACGCCAAACACGTCGGCATCGAAGGTCTTTCGCGTTACGGAAAAGCCGCTCTCGTCACCATGGCCTACGACCAACGTTTCGCCATTGCCTTCGTTGGCTCTTCCGGTGCCGGTGGCGCGAAAATTCTTCGCCGCAATTTCGGTGAGCAACTCGAAAATATCGCTTCCACTTCCGAATACCACTGGATGGCCGGCAACTTCCTCAAATTCGCCGGCCCGCTCACCGTCGACGAGCTGCCCGTCGACGCTCACGAACTGATCGCCCTCTGTGCCCCTCGTCCCGTCTTCATCAGCTCCGGCTCGCAACAAGTCGAAGGCGGGTGGGTCGACGCCAAAGGCATGTTCCTCGCCGCCGTCGCTGCCGGCCCCGTCTACACTCTCCTCGGCAAAAAAGATCTAGCCACCAACAATTTCCCTCCCACCGAAACCGCCCTCACCGACGGCGACATTGCCTTCCGCCAACACGCCGCAGGCCACACCACCGGTCCCAACTGGCCCACCTTCCTGCAATGGGCCTCCCGCTATTTCCCCGCTCCGCCCGCAGCCCCACCACCAAAATAAGCTCCTGCAGCTCGGCCATGCTCCTGCATCTCGTCTGTGATTCTCCATCTCGTCCCTTCTCCGGTAGCTCATCCCTTTAGGGATGAGTCTTTTCTGCAACCACGCCCAGGCCGAGATGCGTCCTTGGGAGTGCGGCGGCTCGCCGCTGCTTTCCCACTCTACCCAACCTCCCAACTGAAATTGAAGACTAACCCCCGAAAAACACTTCGATCCGCGCGTAGTTCTCGCAACTCTCAACTTCCGGCCTACCGCTTTTCTTCTTCAATGTAGCGCTAGCTTTTATGCTAGCCAAAATTGCAACGGCTCGGTGGGTGCCCCAGGTACCGGTGTTGTACCCGGGCTCTGGGGTCTGCCAATCGTGGCGTATCCCTGCCGCGTGCCTCACCAAGATGATTCTTTCAACTTTTAACTCTCAACTTTCGACTCTCCCCCCTCTCCTTGACAGCCTAGGAGTCCCGCGCTATCTTCTTCCTAGTTCATCTAGGAGAGACCCGGAGGTCCCATGACCCTCTTCTCCCAACTCCGTTCCTGGCTTCACTCCGCTCTCCACCGCTCCCACACCGAGCACGACATGGACGCCGAACTCCGCTTCCACCTCGAATCCTACGCCGACGATCTAATCCGCAACGGCATCCCTCGCGACGAAGCCCTCCGTCGCGCCCGTCGCGAATTCGGCGGCCTCGAACGCGCCAAAGAAGAATGTCGCGACGCTCGCGGCATCACCTTCCTCGAATCTCTCCTCCAGGATATTCGCTACGCCCTGCGCACCCTTCGCAATTCTCCCGCCTTCACTGCCATCGCCATCCTCACTCTCGCCCTCGGCATCGGCGCCAACACCGCCATTTTCTCTCTCATCGACACCGTCGTTCTCCGTATGCTCCCTGTACGAAATCCCCAGGAATTGGTCCAACTCTCCCGCCTCGACCCGTCCCGCGGCGGCGACAGCGATCTCTATTTCACCAATACAATTTGGGAGCAGGTCCGTGATCATCAGGACGTCTTCTCCTCCACTCTTGCCTGGAGCAACGAGCGCTTCGACCTCGCCCAAGGTGGCGCCGTCCAAAACGCCAACGGCGTCATCATCAGTGGCGATTTCTTCAACGCTCTCGGTGTTCGTCCCGTCGCCGGCCGCCTGCTCACCGTCGCCGACGACCAACGCGGCTGCCCTTCACTCGCCGTCATCAGTTACGGCTTCTGGCAGGATCATTTCGCCGCCGCCCCCTCCGCCCTCGGCGCCACGCTCTCTCTCAATCATCATCCCTTCCAGATCGTTGGCGTCAGCTCTCCTGGCTTCTACGGACTGGATATCGGCCGCAAATTTGATATCGCCATTCCCATCTGCTCCACTCCTGTCTTCGATGGAAAAGACTCTCGCCTCGACGCTCGCTCCTGGTGGTGGCTTGCCATCATGGGTCGCGTCAAGCCAGGTGTCTCTCCCCAACAACTGAAAGCTCGCCTCGACGTCTTTTCCCCCGCCGTTTTCGCCGCTGCCGTCCCCAACGACTGGGATCCCGACGACCAAAAGAAGTTTCGCGGTTGGTCCCTACTCTCCGCTCCAGCCGCTACCGGCACGTCCGAGCTGCGCCGTCAATTCGATCAGCCTCTCAATATCCTCATGGCCGTTGTCGGTCTCGTTCTCCTCATCGCCTGCGCCAACATCGCCAGCCTCATGTTTGCCCGCGCCGTCGCCCGCAGCAAAGAAATCGCCGTCCGCAAAGCTCTCGGCGCTTCTCGTCTTCGCCTCATTCGCCAACTTTTGACCGAGTGTCTCGTTCTCTCCTCCGCCGGCGCGCTCCTCGGCTTCCTCTTCGCCCGCTGGGGTACCGCCCTCTTGGTCCGCTATCTTTCCACCACCGGCAACAATGTTTTTCTCGATCTCTCCATCGACGCGCGCATCCTCGCCTTCACCATCGCCGCCGCCATCTTCACCGGCATTCTCTTCGGCGTTCTTCCCGCCTTCCGCTCTACAAGCGTTTCCCTCACCTCCGCCATGAAGGGCAGCCAAGCCCAGCAGACCGATCGCGGCCTCCGTTTCCGTCCCGGCAAATGGATTGTCGCCACCCAGCTCGCTCTTTCGCTCGTCCTCCTGATCGTCGCGGGTCTCTTCCTCCACAGCATGCTCAAGCTCGCCACTCTCGACCTCGGCTTCGATCGTAGCAACGTCCTCCTCGTCACCTCCGAACTCAAGTCCATCGGCATCCCGCCCGAGCAGTCTCTCGCCGTTTACGACGAAATCGAATCTCGTCTCCGTTCCCTTCCCGGTGTCATCTCCGTCGGCCGCTCCGTTCGCACTCCCGTCAGCAATTTTGAATGGGACCAGCAAATCTTGCTCGATTCACCTGGCGCTCCCAAGGGTGACGATGCTGATGCCTTCCTCAATTTCGTTTCTCCCGGCTACTTCCCAGCGCTGCGCACGCCGCTGCTTGAGGGCCGCAACTTCGCCACCACTGACACAAAAACTTCGGTGCGCGTCGCAATTGTGAACGAGACCTTCGCCAGGAAGTTTTTTCCAGGGACCAATCCCATCGGAAAGTACTTCCGCACTGCCGGGCCACCAGGCAAGACCATCCAGCCAATTCAAATCGTAGGTCTTGTGAAAGATTCGAAGTATGAATCACTCCGCGAGAAACCGATCTCGCAGGCGTTCTTCCCAGCCGATCAAATCCCCGGCAACGAGCAATATGCCAGCTTCGAAATCCGCACCGATCAGCGCCCCTCCGCATTAATCTCTCTCGTTCAGGATTCTGTCGCTCAAGTTAACAAGTCCATTCCTCTCGACTTTTCCTCTCTTTCTCAGCAGGTCGATGACTCCCTCGTACAGGAACGCCTACTCGCCTCTCTCTCCGCCTTCTTCGGAGCTCTCGCTCTCCTGCTCGCCATGATCGGTCTCTATGGCGCTCTCAGTTACCTGGTCACGCAACGCCGCACAGAATTTGGCATTCGCCTCGCTCTTGGCGCTCCTCCCGGTTCCATCCTCCGTCTCGTCCTTCGCGACGTCGCGATCGTTCTAGTTGCTGGCAGCCTCGCCGGCATTGCCATCTCGCTGGCCGCCATCCGCTTACTCCAAAAGCTCCTTTTCGGCC
The DNA here is from genome assembly GCA_963826335.1 of Candidatus Acidiferrales bacterium. Classification (GTDB taxonomy): domain Bacteria; phylum Acidobacteriota; class Terriglobia; order Acidiferrales; family UBA7541; genus Acidiferrum. Next base: position 193,629 of record CAWGXB010000018.1, read on the forward strand.
TAACTCCCTACGATCCCGCTGCCCTTCTGGCCGCGGTCGCCATCCTCGCCGCCGTCGCCCTGGTCGCCTCCTATCTCCCAGCGCGCCGCGCCATGCGCCTGGACCCCCTCCAATCCCTAAGGTACGAATAGCATTTAGAGTGCGGCGGCTAGCCGCCGCTTTTCCAACCACAATCCCAGCGCAGTCCTAACTCACTTCTCTCAAATTCAGCGCACAACCGGTCGGTTTTCTTCTTTAATGTAGCGCTGGTCTTTTATGCCAGCCAGATCGACCCCTTATCGTTTCCCACGAACCGACTCGGGGGCTTCTTTCAACTTTCAACTTTTGACGATCTCATCCCTCTTCTTTCTCTGTGCTCTTCGTGCCCTCTGTGGTGAACTCTCCCTATCGGTCGCACCTGCACCACCCTGCCGTCACCGAAATGCTTTTCTTTCAACTTTCAACTTTTAACTCTCTTCGCTCCCATGGAACTTCTCCCCCTCCTAAACGTCTAATCTATAACCCATCCCGTGGAGGCCCCATGTCCATCTTCCGCCGCGTCCGCACCTGGCTCCGCGCCACCCTCCACCGCTCCGTCCTCGAATCTCAAATCGACGCCGAACTCCGCTTCCACCTCGACTCCTACGTCAACGACCTCATCTCCCAAGGCATCTTCCGCGAAGACGCCCTCCGCCGCGCCCGCCTCGAATTCGGCGGCCTCGAACGCGCCAAAGAAGAATGCCGCGAAGCTCGCCACGTGACCTTCCTCGAATACCTCCTCCAGGACCTCCGCTACGCCTTCCGCATGTTGCGCAAATCTCCCGCCTTCACCGTCATCTGCGTCCTCGCTCTGGCTTTAGGCATCGGCTTCTCCTCCACCATTTTCAGCGTCTTCTACAACGGCTTCCTCTATCCCTTTCCCTATCGCGACCAATCTCGCCTCTCCGTCATCGGCATCACCGACACCGCCCACGGTTCCGCGCGTTTTCGCGAGGTCTACCACTTGAACGAAGTCGCCGCCTTCCGCAATCGCGCCAAATCCTTTGAAGATGTTGTCGCTTACTCCGGCTGGGACGTCCCCTATCTCCATCAAGGCGTCTCCGACCAAGTCCACGGTTGCGTTCTCACTCCCAACGCCATGGACTTCTGGGGTGTCCCTCCGCTTCTTGGCCGCGGCATCACCGAACAAGACGCGCAGCCCAACGCCCCTCCCGTTGTCCTCCTCGGCTATGCCTTCTGGAAGAAAACTTTCGCGTCCGACAAATCCGTTCTCGGCGCCACCATGATCCTCAACAAGAAACCTCGCACCGTCATTGGTGTCATGCCTCCTCGTTTCGGCCTTTTCGGCGCCGACCTCTACATCCCCATTTCCTGGGACCGCCCCGAGCCTTCCTCCTTCTCTCAAGCGCTCGACGAATCCGAGCCCATGTATTTCTTCGCCACCGGCCTCGTCCAACGCAACGTTACCCGCCAGACCGCCGCTGCCGATCTCCAGGTCGTCGCCAATCAACTCGTCCCTCTCTTTCCCAAGGACTACCCCAAGCACTTCCAGATGACCGCCCGGCCCCTCAACGAAGTCATCGTCGACGATTTCAAGCACACCCTTTTCTTTCTCATTGCCGCCGTCGTTCTTCTGCTGCTCATCTCTTCCAGCAACGTTGCTAGTCTCCTCCTTACGCACCACACCGCCCGCGCCCGCGAAATCGCTTTGCGCGCCGCCCTCGGCGCCAGTCGTGGCCGCCTGGTTCGTCAGCTTTTTGTCGAGAGTCTCGTTCTCGGCTTGGCTGGATGCCTCGCCGGTTGTTTTCTGGCTTATTTCGGTTTGCTCGTCATTCGGGCCGTTCCCGGCGTCAGCGTTCCGGGTGAGGCGGACATGTCCCTCAACCTACCCGTGCTCGTTTTTGCCGTTCTTCTTTCCCTGCTCACCACTTTGCTCTTCGGCCTTTCGCCCGCTCTCCTCGCCGTTAAAAAAGATCTTCGCACTAACCTGCAATCCTCCGGCCTTGGCGTCAATTTTCCTCCAGGCGGCGCACGTATTCGCGCAGGCCTCGTCGTCGGCCAGGTGGCTCTCTCCATGCTCCTGCTCGTCTATGCAGGACTCATGGTCCGCAGCTTTTTGGCCGTCACCAAGTTCGATCCCGGAATCCACACGCAAGGCATCATTCGCGCCGAGGTCCATTTCCCCGGCCACCAATACGATTCCGTCGAAGCCAAGCGCGCTTTCTTCGACCAGCTTCTCTCCCGTGTTTCTTCTCTTCCCGGCGTCACCAACGCCGCTGTCTCCATTGGATTTCCTATCCTCGGCGGCCCGCGCACTCGCGACATCACCATCCCAGGCAAGCCTCACGACAAGAATTGGACCACCGCCTTTGATGCCGTGAATGAGAATTACTTCTCAACCATCGGTTTGCACTTGCTCCGCGGCAGACTCCTTTCTGCCTCCGACGTCTCCACCGCCCGCCGCGTCGCTGTCGTCAACTCCTCCCTCGTCAAATCCTGCTTCGGCAACGAAAATCCCATTGGCCAACAAATCAAATTCAATGTGCTCGACGAAATTCCGGAAACACCTCATGACGCCTACTTCGAAATCATTGGCGTCGTCAGCGAATTGAACGGTTTCCACAACGCGAAGAGTCCTGAAGACGACCAGATTCTTGAGCAGGCCTACATCCCTTACACCTTCTCTCCCTTCGACGACCGCGCCCTTCTCGTCCGCACCGTCACCAATCCCGCTCTGCTGTTCAATCCCCTTCGCCAGACCATCTCTGGCGTCGATCCCAACATCGTCTTGATCGAAGTCCACACCCTCGATGAAATGCTCGAGCGCAACGTCTACATGAAGCCCAAGTTCCGCCTGATTTCTTTCGGCACCTGCGCCGCGATCGGCCTTACTCTCGCTCTCATCGGCCTGTTCGGCATCATGGCCTACTCCGTTTCGTTGCAAACTCACGAACTCGGCATTCGCATGGCTCTCGGCGCGCAAACTGCCAACATCCTCAAGCTCGTTCTTCGTCGCGGCCTCATCCTGGTCGGCTCCGGCATCTTCCTCGGCCTGATCTCCTCCATCCTCTCTGTCAGCATTCTGAAATCCGAACTCTGGGGCGTCTCCGCCTTCGACCCATGGACTCTAATCCTCGCTCCCCTGACCTTTCTCGCGGTCGCCCTCCTGGCCTGCTACCTACCAGCCCGCCGCGCCACCCAAGTCGACCCCCTGGTCGCCCTCCGCTACGAATAACCTGTAGCTCATCCCTTTAGGGATGAGTCTTTCCTCGCGGGTGCCCCAGGTACCGGTGTTGTACCTGGGCTCTAGGGTTTGTCCGTTTCTCAAACTTTCAACTTTTAACTTTTAACTTTTGACTCCGAACTTTCCCCCTCTTCTCTTCCTGTGTGCCTCCGTGTCCTCTGTGGTGAGCTCTTTCCTTTGAACTTTGAACTCTCCGCCCCCCTTGCTTACCGAGAGGACTCGTTGTATCCTGCCTCGGTAACCGAGGGAACCAATGTCCAAACCGTCCGATCTTCTCCAAGGCACTCTCGACCTCCTCATCCTCAAAATTCTTGCTCTCGAACCTCTCAACGGCTGGTCCATCAGCCAACGCCTCACTCAGGTTTCCCGCGATGTTCTTCAGGTCAGCGATGGCTCGCTCTATCCCGCTCTTCACAAACTCGAGCAAGAGGGCTGGATCTCTTCCGAATGGAAGCCCAGCGAAAACAATCGCCGCGCCAAGTTCTACACCCTCACTCGTCTTGGCCGTAAGCAACTCGATCACGAAGCCGCCAACTGGAATCGCCTCTCCGCCGCCATCTCTCACGTCATGCGCCTTAAGGAGACCTAGCCTATGCGCATCCAACACTGGCTCTACACTCTGCCGCTGCGTCTGCGTTCTCTTTTTCGCCGCTCGCAACTCGATCAGGAACTGACCGAAGAACTCTCCTATCACCTCGACCAAAAAACCAATCAGTTCATCGCCGCTGGCATGTCTCCCGACGAAGCCCGCCACGCCGCACTTCGCTCCATGGGCGGACTCGAGCAACGCAAAGAACAATGCCGCGACACCCGCAAGGTCAACTGGCTCCAGGATTTTCTGCAAGACTTCCGCTACGCCGCCCGCACTCTTCGCAAGTCGCCCGGCTTCACCTCCGTCGCCATTCTCACTCTCGCCCTCGGCATCGGCGCCAACTCCGCCATCTTCTCCGTTGTCGACGCCATCCTTCTTCGCCCGCTTCCCTATCCAGAACCCGATCGCCTCGTTCGCATCTGGGAATCTTCACTCCGGCTCGACACCCCGCGAAATGTCGTCAATCCCTTCAATTTTCTCGACTGGCGCGAGCGTTCGCAATCCTTCGAATCCATGGCCGCCATCTCCGACGCCACCACCAATCTCAGCTCTCACGGACAGCCCGTCGCCGTTCCCGGCATGCAGGTCTCCACGGACTTTTTCTCCATTCTTCGCGTCGCGCCTTTTCTTGGCCGCGCTTTCACTTCCGCCGACGGCGTTCCCGGCCAGGACCACAGCATCATCCTCAGCTACGGTCTCTGGCATCGCCAGTTCGGTGACGACCGCTCCATCATTGGCCAGAAAATTGACGTCGACGGTGTTCCCTGCGAAGTCATCGGTGTCATGCCCAAATCTTTCTCGTTTCCAAAAATGAAGCCCGAAGTTTGGACTCCCATGGCTATCAATCGCTCTGACGATTGGAAGAGTGGCCGCTACCTCACCGTCGTTGCCCGCCTCAAGCCCGGAGTCTCCCTCGCCCAGGCTCAGCAAGACATGCTTCGCGTCGCCGATTTCACCGCGCAAGCTCGCCCCGACTTCAACAAAAGCTGGAGTGCCAATGTTGTTCCTATGCTCGAAGACGCCACTCAACTCGTTCGCCGTCCCCTCTGGGTCTTGCTCTCCGCAGTCGGCTTCCTTCTCCTCATCGCCTGCGCCAATGTCGCCAATCTTTTGCTCATGCGCGGCACGGGACGCCTTCGCGAACTCGCCGTTCGTTCCGCTCTCGGCGCCGCTCGTTCCCGCATCATTCGTCAACTCTTCGCGGAAAGCCTGCTTCTCTCCCTCGCTGGCATGTTTGTAGGGCTTCTCTTCGCCTACTTCGGTCTCTCCGCTCTCCTCGCTCTCATTCCCCAGAGCAATCCTCTTCCTCGCGCCGAACCCATTTCCATCGATGCGCGCGTGCTTCTCTTCGCCTTCTTTGCCACGCTACTCACCGCCGTCCTTTTCGGACTTGTTCCCGCGGTCCGCCTTTCTTTCATCGATCTCCGGAACGCGCTCAAACAAGGCTCCCTCCGCAGCGGCGTTGGCGGGCATCAAACTCTCCGCCGCATCTTCGTTGTCGCCGAAGTCGCCCTCGCCCTGCTTCTTTCCGTCGGCGCGGGACTCATGCTCCGCAGTCTCGCTCGTCTTACCTCCACCGACCCCGGTTTCAGCACCGACCATCTCCTCACCATGCATATGTGGACGTCGCCCGCGCGCTACACCGACAATCTCAAGCGCTCTCAACACTTTGACCGCATCCTCACCGAAATTCGCTCCACTCCCGGAGTTCAAGCCGCCGGTTCCACTCATTTCCTTCCTCTCATGGACCGCACCTCCGGTTCCTGCTTCTCTCCTGCCGATCAGCCCCCTCCCACTCCCGCTGAATCTCCAACCGCGCAATTTCTCATCATCAGTTCCGGCTACTTCCAGACCATGAGCACCACCATCGTCGCTGGCCGCGACTTCGAGCCTCGCGACAATTTCAATTCTTCTCCCGTCGCCATCGTCAACCGCGCCTTTGTCAAAAAATATTTCCCCGGCCAGCACATTCCTGGAAAGCAGTTCAACGTCTGCTGGACCCTCGAAAAGCCCGTCGAAATCGTTGGCATCGTCGCCGACGCTCGCCAGGCGGAACTCCAGGACTCTCCCGCGCCCACCATCTTCCTTTCCAATTCCCAGGCACCCATGTATTTCGCCGCGCTCGTCGTTCGCGCCACCGGCGATCCCCGGCAGATCGCTCGCGACGTCGAAGCCGCTGTCCATCGTGTCGATCCCGATCAGGCAGTCTCCGACGTTCAGACCATGGACGCTGTTCTCTCCAATTCCGTTTCCCGTCCCCGTTTTCAAGCTGTCTTGTTGTTGGTTTTTGCTGCTCTTGCCGTTGCTCTCGCCATGATTGGTGTCTATGGCGTGGTTTCTTATTCCGTCAGCCAGCGCATCAACGAAATCGGCATCCGCGTCGCCCTCGGCGCTCGTTCCTACGATGTCTTCCGCCTGGTCCTCCGCGAAGCCCTGACGCTTTCCGCCATCGCCCTCGCGATCGGCCTTCTAGCTTCACTCGCCCTGGGCCGCGTCCTGCAATCTCTTCTCTTCGAAGTCACCCCAACCGACCCAGCAACTCTAGCCTCAGTCGCCACGCTAGTCCTGCTGGTCTCCATCGCAGCCGCCGCCATCCCAGCCCGCCGCGCCACCGACATCGATCCCCTAACTGCCCTCCGCTACGAATAACCTGTAGCTCATCCCTTTAGGGATGAGTCTTTCCTTGCGGGTGCCCCAGGTACCGGTGCTGTACCTGGGCTCTTGGAGTTGTCTGTTTCTCGAACTTTCAACTTTTAACTTTCAACTGCCGTTCCAACTCCTCCAACCTCTGCACTCCCGACCTTCTCAACGCATACACCACCGCCCACGCAATCGCTCCCACCACGCATCCCATCCCCAACCATAACCCGAACGTCGGCACCACCGTAAAACTCGCTGACTGGATCGGCCCCACATCCTGGTGCGAAGGAGGCACCGACAACTGGATCGCTCTCGCCTTCTCAATTGCCATCAGCACCGCGATCAGAATCAACGTCATCAACACCGGCGTGGCCTTCGGAAACCGGAACTCTTTTCGCATGCGTATCCTCCTTATCGGAAACTCTTCCCAGGAATACAAACCTGTCGCGGCTCGCGCGTGCTCCTCAGCCGCTCCGCGCAGCAACCCTCCCATTTCCCGCCCATTTTGCATCCACCGCGCCATCGCTCCGCGCTTCGCGATCTCGTTCTGTCTTTCGCGCAGCACTTCGCTCATCTCTTCGCCGAATTCCCTCCGGTGCGCGGCGGGATACAGGTACAACAAGTAGCGGCTCAACGTCGCCATCCTCACATCTCCTTCGGCGCCATGCGCAAACTCGCCACTTTCGTCAGATGCTTCATCCGTCCCACCTCTGCCCGCAGGATCTGCCGCCCGCGCGCCGTCAGTCGGTACGCCTGCCTTCCCCGCGAGCTCTCTTCTTCCTTGAACCGCTCGATCCAGCGATCCTCCAGCAGCCTCCGCAGCGCCCCGTACAGCGTTCCGGTGCTCAGCATAACGCGCCCGTCGCTCATCTCTTCCACACTCTTCAAAATCGAATACCCGTGCCTCGGCTGTTCCGCCAGACTCACCAAAATCAGCAAAACCTGCTCACTCAATGGCACCACTTCCACACTCCTCAACACGACATGTCGTCCAACGCCATATTGCTCCGCACGCCGTTCCGTGTCAACGAAAAAGTTTCGCCCCTTTGGTATTGGCCGGTCTTTAGACCGGTTCCTTTTGGAGTGCGGCGGCTAGCCGTCGCTTTTCGTCCAATGCCGCGGGTGCCACAGGCACCGGTTTTGTACCTGTGGTCTTAGGTTCCTCTTCGCCGTCTAGCGCCGCACCGTTGCTGTCTAAGCGCGCGGGTTTTTCTTCGCCTTCGTTTTCGCGGGTGCCCCAGATGCCGGTTTTGCACCTGGGGTTCTTGGGTTCCTCGTCGCTTTTGTAGCGGCGGCTTTACGCCGCCATCCCGTTGTAAGATCAGCCTTCCGAGCCGCCCCGCCACCACAGATTCTTGCCGCGATGTCGCTAGACTTTCAACTTCCCCCGTCTAACCTCCCCATCCCCCTTCCGTCTATCCCTTACGTGGGAACATCCGCCCCCCACCTTTCGTACCATCTAACAGCCCTCTAAAAACTGGAGACCCCATGGGGAACCTGCTTCAAGACATTCGTTTTGCCTTCCGCCAGTTCCGCCAATCTCCCGGATTCGTCTTAGCCGCCATCCTCTCCCTCACTCTCGGCATTGGCGCCACCACCGCGATCTTCAGCGTCGTCTACGCCATCCTTCTGAATCCCTACCCCTACCGCAACAACGACCGCATGATCCACGTCGAGCTCAAGGACAAGAACGGCCGCGGCCCCCTGCTCATCGTCAACCGCGACGAAGCCAAGCAACTTCGCACCGCCTCCTCCATCGAGGATTTCTTCCTGCAGTCCGGCAATACCCGCAATCTCACCGGAGCCGATTTCCCCATCTCCGTCAACGTTGGCACTTACTCCTCCAACCTCTTTGAATTCATGGGCGTTCCTCTGCTTCTCGGCCGCGGCTTTTCCGAATCCGACGTCCCCAATGGCGCGCCTGCTCCCGTCGCGGTCCTCAGTTATCTCTTCTGGCAAAAGCAGTTTGGCGGCAACCGCGATATTCTCGGCAAGTCCATCGAACTCGATCACAAGCTCTACACGGTCATCGGCGTGGCTGCCCCTCGTTTCACCTGGGGCGATTCCGACGTCTATCTCCCCGACGTTCCCACCGCCGATCCCCACGATCTTTGGAACGCCTTCATTCGCCTCAAGCCCGGCGTAAAACACGAAACCGCCGCCGCCGAAATCCAGGTTTTGCTCGACCGCTTTACCCAGGCCGATCCCAAAGACTTCCGCAAAGACATGCGCGTCACCATCGTCACCCTCAATCAGGAAGTCCTCGGGCGCTTCTCCGGCACGCTCGTTTTGTTATTTGGTGCGGTCATGGCTCTGCTCCTCATCGGTTGCGCCAATGTTTCCATTCTGCTCCTCGCTCGCGGCACTGCCCGTCAACACGAACTCGCCGTGCGCGTCTCCGTTGGCGCGGAGCGCTCCCGCCTCATTCAACAGCTCCTCACCGAAGCCGTTCTCGTCTCCTCTATTGGCGCCCTCCTCGGTGTTGTCGCTGCCTACCTCGGTGTCGGCACTCTTTCTGCCATGGTTCCCTACTATTCCTTCCCGCATGAGGCCGCCATTCAGGTCAACGGCATGGTCCTGCTCTTCTGCGCTTTGCTGGCGTTGATTACTGGCGCGCTCGCCGGCATCTCGCCTGCCTGGCAACTCTCTCGCCCCGCGCTCAGCCAATTGATTCAGGCCAGCACTGGGCGTCACTCGGGCAGCGCCCGTGGACGACTCATGCATCGCCTGCTCATCGCTGGCCAACTCGCGCTCACTCTTCTGCTGATGACCGGCGCTGGCGCCGCCATCAAAGCCTTCAAGTCGCTCACGCACACGCCACTCGGCTTCGATCCCAACAACGTCTTCGCCATCGACGTCAATTTCCCACGCGGATCCAATCCCACTTGGCAGGAACGCATGCAGGCCCAGGAAACCATTCGCAGAGCTATCGAACAAACTCCCGGTGTTTCTTCCGCCAGCGTGTCCACCACATGGTTCCCCGGCTTCGGCGGCTTCTACGCCAAAGTCGAAATCCAGAGCAAGCCCACGCTCTCCGATCCGCAAGCCGTCCTCACACTCGTCAGCCCGGAAATCCTTTCCACTCTTCGTATGCCGCTCATTAGTGGGCGCATGTTCGACGAAGCGGAAAACATGCGTGCCGCTCATCTCGCTCTCGTCAATCAAGCCTTCGTCAAACAATATCTTGGCGACGCCGATCCCATTGGCCAGCACGTTCGCAGCCCCATGCTCAAGGTCGAGCAGCCCAATCTCGTCTCCACGCAGTCGCCCGACAATTGGCTCGAAGTCATCGGCGTAGTCGGCGATGCGCGCAACGACAGCCTCATCCGTCCCATCCGCCCCGCCATCTTTCTGCCCTACAGTTTTGTTTTGCCCACCGACATGGAGATCCTCGCTCGCTCCGCCGGCGAACCTGCGTCTGTCATCCGTTCCGTGAAGCAGCACCTGCGCGAAGTGAACCCTGAACTCGTCGCCGGACAGGACCGTACCCTAAACTGGTGGCTCGACACGCAAGGCTGGGGACGCGAGCGCTTCATCGCCACACTCTTCTCTCTCTTCGCCGCCCTCGCTCTGATCCTTGCCGCCACCGGCCTGTACAGCGTCGTCTCTTACGCCGTCACGCAACGCACGCAGGAGATGGGCATCCGCATGAGCCTCGGCGCGCAACCCTCCAGCATCATTCGCCTGGTCCTCGCTTCCACCGCCACTACGCTAGCCGCAGGTCTCGTCGTGGGTTTCGCACTCAGCCTAGCCCTCAGTCGCGTCATGGCCTCCTGGGCCGGCGGCAGCTCCCGCGACCCCGTAACGCTGGCAGTCTCCGCGTTCCTTCTGGTTGTCGCAGCCACGATCGCGTGCCTGGTCCCAGCCTACCGCGCCGCCACCATCGACCCGATGCGCGCCCTCCGCCTCGACTAACCTCGCGAAGGTTTATTCCTAAATGTGGCCCTGGCTTTTCTTGGCGGATGCCCCAGGTACCGCCTTTGTATCTGGGTCCTTGGGTTCCTCTTCGTCTCTGTTTTTTGTGTACCCGCAATCTTCTGAGGCGGAATGTTTTCCCTTTGGACTGCAGCCGCTCGCCGCCGCTTTTGCGACCGAGAATGCCCGAGGTATCGGTAGGGAGGGGTTTCTTTCAACTTTCAACGCTTCCTTCCTCTGTGTCCTCTGTGGTGAATATCTCTACGCGCGGCCGTCCCCCATTTTCCATTTTCTATTTTCTTTTTCTGTCACAATCCTTCCATGCCAAATCCCCAATGGCTCGACTGGGCCCGTCGTTTCCAGGCCATCGCGCAAACCGGTCTCGCCTACTGTAAGGATCCCTACGATCGTCAACGCTACGAAGAAATCCAACGCCTCGCCGCCGACATCATGGCCAACGGCGCCGCACTCCCCGATTCTGCCCCGCTCCTCGACATCTTCAAAAATGACCTCGGTTACGCCACTCCCAAAATTGATATCCGCGCTGCCGTCTTCGATCGCGATCGCATCCTCCTCGTCCAGGAACGCGAAGACGGCCTCTGGACTCTTCCCGGCGGCTGGGCCGACGTCGGCGAATCCGCCAGTTCCGTCGCCATCCGCGAAGTGAAAGAAGAATCCGGCTACGACATCACCATCACCAAACTAGCCGCAGTCTACGACCGCGACAAACACGGCCACCCACCCATGCCTTTCCACGTCTACAAATTCTTTTTCCTGGGCACTCTTCTCGGTGGCGCCCCCACCACCAGCGTCGAAACCACCGCCTCGGATTTTTTCCCCGAAGACCAGTTCCCTCCACTCTCCATCTCTCGCGTCACCGCCCCGCAACTAAAACAAATGTTCGCCCACCACCGCAACCCCACCCTACCCACTTCCTTCGACTAACCCCCCAATAAAATCTCTCACTCCGAGCGCCGGGTGCCCCAGGTACCGTTTTCGTACCTGGGTTCTTTGGTTCCTCTTCGCTTTTGTAGCGGCGGCTTTACGCCGCCATCTTCCGTTCCAACCACAAGTTCTTGCCGCGATCTCTCCAGACTTTCAACTTTCAACTCTTCTCCCTCTTTTCCCCTGAAACGATGTTACTCTTCCACGCACTACTTTCTATGCGTCCCTCTAGGCACCGCCCCGCCCTCGACGCTCTTTTCGTGGGAGGAACCCTGCAATGGCTGCAAACTCCGGCAAACATAAGTCCCCCAAGGACTACCAAAAACTAAACGGCAGCGAACGCCCTCGTTCCTCCGCCGCAAAATCCAAGGGGCCGCTCGATCCCGACACTCCCGTCTCCGTCACTCTGGTTCTTCGCCACAAACCCGGCAGCCCTGCTCTCCCCGACGCACCGCATTGGCAGAACACTCCCATCGGCCGCCGTCAATTCCTCACCCCGCAGCAATTCGCCGACACTTACGGCGCCTCGCAAGACGATCTCTCTGCCGTCACCTCCTTCGTCACTTCTCACGGCATGACCGTCCTCAGCTCGCACCCGGGCCGCCGCACCGTCAGCATTTCCGGCACCGCCGCGCAAATGAACGCCGCTTTCGGCATTCAACTTAATCTCTACGAATCCCCCCTGCCCAAGCACCGTTCCCGCACCGGCATCAACCCTACCGAAAAATCTCCTCGCACCACGCACACTCATCACGGCTACGACGGCCCCGTCAGCATCCCCACCGCACTTGCCGGAATTGTCACCGCCGTCATTGGTCTCGACAATCGTGCTCTCGGCCATCCCGGCGGCAGCTCTGGCGATCCTTCCCCCGCCAATCCTCTCGCCGTTCCCAAAGTCGCCAACCTCTACAATTTCCCGAATCCCGGCGCTTCCGATCAAGTTATCGGCGTCATCGCTCCTTCCGATCCCGTTGGTACCACCAACCAACGCGTCTGCGGCTATCTCGCCAACGACATCAACAACAATTATTTCCCCAATCTTTCCGACTCCACTTATCGCACCAAGCCCGCTTCCTTGAACGATATCAGCCTCACCGTCGGCACCAACACCTACTCCAACAGCACCGCCACCGTTCAGGGCATCACTTCCGCCACCCTTGGTTCCACCGCCGCCAGCTTCTCTCTCGAAATCACGCAGGACATTTCCACCGCCGCCACCATCGCGCAAGGCGCCGCCGTCAACGTCTACTTCACCGAAATTACCGAGCAGGGACTTCTCGTCTGCCTCAATCGCATTCTCTTGCCCGAAGGCGAAGCTCAACCCACCGTCGTCACCTGCAGCTTCAATTTTTGGGCCAGCGACGATACCGGTTCCATCGGCGACGTCAGCGATTCCGGCTCCGCCGCTCACCAGATGTCGGCTCTCTTCCAGTCACTCGCCCTCGTCGGCGTCGGCGTGTTCATCATCGCTCAAGATATCGGCAGCGACGATGGCGACACCGACGGCGGCACTCACGTCAACTACCCCGGCAGCGATCCCTGGGTCACTTGCGTCGGCGGCACCGTCATTGGCGGCACTATCTCCACCGGGCCTCCTCCCTCTTTCACCGAAGTTGTTTGGAGCAACATCAGTTCTGCCACTCACGTCGGCGGATTCGCCGGCGCAACCGGCGGCGGCGCCAGCCAGAATTTCCCAATTCCTTCCTACCAAACCAGCGCAGGTATCACCAGCATCACCGACAGCAAGGGCAACAAATCCACGAAACGCTTCATCCCCGATGTTGCCGGCATGGTTTCTTACGGCGGCTCCGGCTCCAACGATTGGTTTTTCGTCAACGGCATCTCCTACAGCTTCACCGGCACCAGTTGCGCTTGCCCGCTCTTCGCCGGGCTCTACGCCGTCCTTCGCAGCGCTTTCGGCGTACCTCTTGGCTTCTTTAATCCCACCATCTACCAGATCGGTAGCACGGTTTGTAACGACATCACCAGCGGCAACAACGATTCCGCCGATGGCTCCAATGCTCCGTTCTACACCGCCGCTTCCGGTTGGGATCCTTGCACCGGTTGGGGCAGCATCGATGGCACCAAGCTCCTCAACGGCATCGCTGGCCTGATGTACAACCAGACTTTCTATTTCCAGAACGAAAAGAGCACCTACGGTTTCGATGAAGTCAGCGTCAATCCCAACTATTCCCCGGCGTTCTGGTTGGTTCTGGAAGGATTTTCTTTCACCGCCGCTAAATCCATCACCCCTAAAGTCACTGGCGCATTTTCCGCGCTCACGGGCGTCCACGTAACCGTTGGCGCTGCCACCGCCGAAATCAATGCGCTTCCCGACACGCCGCAGCGCGTTCTCTATCCCTGCACCATTAAATTCGACGCTTCGGCCATCAAGACCGTCGCCAACGGTGGAATCTTCCCTTCACCCGGAGGCGCAGCTTTCTCGCTTCCTCTCACCGCGCTCATCACCATCGGTGGCCAGATCTTCGGCGCTGCTTCGGTCTTCGAACTCGTCTCCGGCGCGGATCCCTGCTTCTCTAATTTCGTCGCCACTTCCACCGGCACCAACGCTTTCTACCTCAGCCAGGATCTTCGCGTCTTCACCGTCTGTCCCGGTATCAACAATGCCCCCATTTCCGGCATTCCGCTCTTGCCCGCTGACAACACCAAGTACGATTCCGGCGCCGCTTACAATTACATTCAAGAGCTCCTCGCTGTCCTCAATGCCAGCAGTGCCGACGCCAGCGGCGCCGACGTCTTCGCTTCGTTCCCAGACCAGTCCAGCGCCCTCAACGGCGATTCCTCCGTCACTCCCGTTTCTGTTGACCCCGCTCACCCCACAGGCACTCGCTTTTCCAACTACAATTTCGCCGTCGCTCGCGTTCGCCTCAACGGCACACCCAGCACCGCTACCACCAAAAACGTTCGCGTCTTCTTCCGCCTGTTTGCCACGCAAACCGGCGACACCGATTACCTCACCGACTGGACGTATCCTTCCAATTTTGTCGGGGGCTTTCCCAACTCTCCTCTTCTCGGCACCGGCAATCCTCCCGTCACCATTCCCTTCTTCGCTACCGGCAACTACGAGGGCAACAGCGACCATCCCATCAACGTCGATTATTCCGCCAACAGCGTCAACAATCAGCCCATCAACATCGGCGCCAGCGGCAAGGCGTGGGCCTACTACGGCTGCTATCTCAACGTCTATCCCACCGACAACACCATCAACGGTCAGTCCGTTCAATCCATGCTTCCCGGCTCTCATCATTGCATCGTCGCGCAGATCGCTTTCGACGACGCACCCATCGTCAATTCCAACGGCACCACCGAAAATCCCGAGAACTCCGACAAACTCGCTCAGCGCAATCTCGAAATCACTCTCTCGGACAATCCCGGCCCCGCTTCCACTCATCGCATCCCGCAAACGTTCGACGTCCGCCGCAGCGTCGCTCTCAGTTCCACTTCCGGCGATCTCACCGACTATCCCGACGAACTCATGATCGATTGGGGCAACACTCCCGCCGGCGCTGTCGCCCACATCTACTGGCCCCAGGTGAATGCCTCCGACGTTCTTACCCTGGCCAAAAAGCTTTACTCCACTCATCAACTTTCCGCCGCTGATCCCAACACCATCCACTGCAAAGTTCCCAACGGCTTCACCTACGTCCCTGTCCCTCCCGGCGTTGGCGACAATTACGCTGGCCTGTTCACCGTCGACCTTCCTCCCGGCATCGTCTCCGGCCAGGTCTTCACCATCGTCGTTCGTCGCATCTCCACGCGCCGCGCCGCCATCACTCCTCCTCCGCCACCCCCTCCGAAAATTGCCGGAGGCATCGGCGGTGGTCCCGGCGCAACTGCCACTGCAACCGCGCTCGCGAATCCTTCCCTCGACGCCGCCGTCGTCGTCGGCAAAAAGATGGTCAACTGGCGCTACGTTGTCGGCAGCTTCGCCGTGCGTATCCCAGTCACCACTGCGAAAGTCATGCTGCCTTTTGAGGAAGACACCCTCGCCATCATGAAGTGGCGCCTCACGCAAATGCTTCCCGCCAATCGCTGGTATCCCGTCCTCGTTCGCTACATCTCTTATCTCAGTGGACGCGTCAATGGACTCGGCGGCAACTCCACTACCATCCTCCCCAATCCTTACGGCGTTCCTCCCAAGCAAATCGTTCATCCGCACGAACACCGTTGCGAATACACCGGAAAAGTCATGTCCGTCGTCTACGATCGCTTCGGCGATTTCGAAGGTTTCGTCCTCCTCACCGAGCAAGGTTACGAACATTGTTTCCACGCTCGCGAACGCGAAATTGAAGCCCTCGTTCGTACCGCCTGGCTCCAACGCATGGTGATCACCGTTTTTGTCCATCACCATAATCGCCATTACCCAGTCTCCATAGCCCTGCGCCGCGCCCCGCGCCCCCTGGTCGAGTAGCACAGGCTTCAGCCTGTGTTTCTGGGCACGCGCCTCACCCTTCAGGGGTGAGCCTGTCTCTTGGGTTTCTCGTAGCGGGTACCCCAGGTACCGGTGTTGTACCTGGGTTCTTGGGTTCCTCTTCGCTCTTGTCGTTGTTCCGGCCGTTGTACGGACGGCCTTCCGAGGCCGTCCGCCACCCAAATGCCCGCCGCGATGTCTCTAGACTTTGAACTTTGAACTTTCAACTTCTTCCTCCGTGCCCTCTGTGGTGAACTTTTCTTTCAACTCCCAACTCTTTCCTGATACCCTCTCCCGCATGCGAATCCACCTAAAATTCTTTTGCTTTCTTCTCTTTGCCGTCTCCGTCTTTCCTCAAGACTCCAAACCCGCCGCCGATCGTCTCGCCGCGCAAAACGCTCTCTTCGACGAACAATACGAATCCGACCTCCGCAATTTCCCGCAACGTGCCACTTCCTTCGGCGACTATCGCTACAACGACAAACTCGCCGAATACTCACTCGCCGCCATTGCCCAGCGCAATCAAACCGACCGCGATTTCCTCTCTCGCCTGCAAGCCATCCCCACCACCGGCTTCTCCGATCAGGATCAACTCTCCCACGACCTGCTCATTCGCGTTCTGCAACAACGCATCGCCGACTTTGACCTCAAAGAATATGAAATGCCCATCAATCAGCAGAACGGCATTCACACCGCTCTCGCCGATCTTCCCCAATCCGTGCCGCTCGATTCCGTGAAGCATTACGAAGACTACATCGCTCGCCTTCACCAGATTCCCCGCGCCCTTACGCAAACCACTGAAGTCCTTCGCGCCGGCATGAAAGACAACCTCATGCCCGTGCGCTTTCTCCTCGAAAAAATTCCCGTGCAGTGCCAGGGCATCATCGACGCCGATCCCTTCTCCCAGCCCACCAAGAAATTTCCCGCCAGTATTTCCGCTGACGATCAGAAGCGCCTGACCGATCAGATCATCGCCGCCATCAACACTGACGTCATCCCCGCCTACAAAACCTTCGCCGCTTTCGTGCGCACCGACTACGCCCCGCACGGCCGCACCACTCTCGCCATCATTTCGCTCCCCGACGGCGAGAAGCGCTACCAGAACGACATCTACGGCCGCACCACCACGCACATGACCGCCGACGAAATCCACCAACTCGGTCTTCGCGAAATCGAGCGTATTCAAGCCGAAATGACGGTCATCGCGAAGAAAGAAGGTTTCTCCGACCTCGCCGCTTTCCGCGCCGCGCTAAAGACCAATCCCAAATACATTCCCACTTCCGCCGATCAAATCCTCGACGACTTCCGCCACTACATCGCGCAGATGGAGCCCAAGCTCCCCGAACTTTTCACCCTGCTTCCTAAATCGCCCGTAACCGTCGAAGCGATTCCTGCCTTCGACGCCGGCGCCGCCACTCATTACGTCACCGGCACTCCCGACGGCAAGCGCCCCGGCCGCGTCGTTGTCGCCACTTCCAATTTCAAGGATCGTTCGCTCGTCGACGACGAAGCCATCGCCTATCACGAAGGCGTTCCCGGCCATCACATGCAGCTTTCCGTTCAGCAGCAACTCACCGGCCTGCCCAAATTCCGCCTTCACGGCCTCGGCTTCAACGCCTACACCGAAGGCTGGGCCCTCTACTCCGAAGAGCTTGGCAAAGAAGTTGGCTTCTATCAGGATCCCGTCTCCGACTACGGTCGCCTCTCCTCGGAACTGTTCCGCGCCGTCCGCCTCGTTGTCGACACCGGCATTCACTCCAAAGGTTGGTCGCGCGATCAAGTCGTGGAATTTTTCCGCAAATCCGGCGCCGTCGACGAGCCCACCATTCAATCTGAAACCGATCGCTACATTTCCTGGCCCGCACAAGCCCTCAGCTACAAGCTCGGCCAACTCAAAATTCGCGAACTCCGCACGCGCGCCCAATCCGAACTAGGCTCCAAGTTCGATATCCGCACCTTCCACGACGAAATCCTGAACGGCGGTACCCTCCCGCTAGATCTACTGGAAGCCCGCACCAACGCCTGGATCGCCCAACAAAAACAAAAATAATTTGCAACAATCGCGCACCTGTAGCTCATCCCTTCAGGGATGAGTCTTTCCGCCGCCATGATCGCAATCGGCCCGCTCACCGTCAACGATCTCGTCCTAAATGTAGCCAAATATCCGCGCGCCTCATAGCTAATCCCTTTAGGGATGACCTCAACTAAGACCTCACGCCTCCCGGTCCGTAGTAGCCAGCCCTTTTGGAGTGCGGCGGCTCGCCGCCGCTTTTTGCAGCCATCTCGGCATGCACCCAAACTGTGCGGCGAAGTCTCTAGACTTTCGACTTTCGACTTTCGACTTTCGACCCTCCTCTGTGCTCTCTGTGTCCCCTGTGGTGAATAATCCTCTCCCCAATCTCCTATTCTCCAATTTCCATTTCCCCTATACTGTTCCAATGCCGACCCGCAAACTCGCATTCCTGCCGCTCGCTCTCTTCTTCCTCACATCCTCCGCTCTCCCGCAAACCCCCAAGCCTGACGACTTCGACGTCAAAGAGCATTACACCAAATACGAATACCGCATCCCCATGCGCGACGGCGTCCGCCTCTTCACCGCCGTCTATGTCCCCAAAGATTTTTCTCGCACTTATCCTTTCCTCATCAATCGCACTCCCTACAGCGTCTCTCCTTACGGCGTCGATCAATATCGCACTCAGCTCGGCCCTTCTCCCGACTTCGACAAGGCCGGCTACATTTTCGTCATGCAAGACGTCCGCGGCCGCTTCATGTCCGAAGGCAAATTCATCGAGATGCGCCCGCACATCGACGTCAAAAAATCTCCCACCGACGTCGACGACAGCAGCGATCTCTACGACACCATCGACTGGCTGCTCAAAAATGTTCCCAACAACAATGGCAAAGCCGGCATCTGGGGCATCTCCTATCCCGGCTTTTACACTTCCGCCAGCATGATCGACACCCATCCCGCCCTCAAAGCCGCCTCCCCGCAAGCTCCCATGACCGATCTCTTCAAGGGTGACGACGCCTACCACGGCGGCGCCTTCATGCTTGCCGCCAATTTTGGCTTCTACGCCTTCTTCCGCCCGCAAGCCAATCCCGAACTTCCTTCCAAGGTCCGCCCGCCCTTCGATTTTGGCACTCCCGATGGCTACGAATTTTTCCTGAAGGCTGGCACGCTGCAAAATCTCGGCAAACTCCTGGGCGGCCAGGAAGAACTCTGGCTCGATCAAGTCCATCACGACACCTACGACGACTACTGGAAAGCTCGCAACCTCGCCAATCACGTCAAAAATGTTCATTGCGCCGTGCTCACCGTCGGCGGCTGGTTCGATGCTGAAGATTTGCAGGGCCCCTTCACTCTTTTCCACGCCATCGATCGTGACGACCCCGAAATTTTCAACGCCCTCGTCGTCGGTCCCTGGGTTCATGGCGGCTGGTATCGCTACGAAGGCAATCATCTCGGCCGCGTCACGTTTGCCGCCAACACCGGCGACTACTATCGAAAAAACATCATCTTTCCGTTTTTTGAACAGTACTTGAAGGGCGCCGGCGACGCCAAATTGCCCAAAGCCTACGTCTTCGAGACCGGCACAAACCTCTGGCGCCAATACGATTCCTGGCCTCCAAAATCCGCAGAAAAGAAAACGCTCTACCTCCACAGCAACGGCGCTCTCTCTTTCGATCCTCCGAAAGACGAACCCGCCTCTTACGACGAATACGTCAGCGACCCCAACAAGCCCGTGCCGTTCGTCAACTACGTCACGGAAACCGTCCCGCAGGAATACATGGTCTCCGACCAGCGTTTCGCCGCATCACGCAACGACGTCCTCACCTATCAGACCGATGTCCTTCAGGAAGACGTCACCCTCGTCGGCCCAGTCTCCCCGCGCCTCTTCGTTTCCACCACCGGCAGCGATTCCGATTGGGATGTGAAACTGATCGACGTCTACCCGCCCGATTATCCCGAAAGCAAGCTCGACGCGCGCCCCGATGATCGCCCCCGCCCCACCGACGTCGCTCCTCCATCTTTCATCATGGGCGGCTACGAGCAACTCGTTCGCGGCGAACCCTTCCGCGGAAAATTCCGGCACAGTTTCGAAAAGCCCGAGCCGTTCACTCCCAATAAAGTCGAAGAAGTCACGTTCGCAATGCAGGACGTGAATCACACCTTCCAACGCGGTCATCGCATCATGATCCAGATCCAGTCCACCTGGTTCCCGCTAACCGATCGCAATCCCCAAGTCTTCCTCAACATTCCCGACGCCAAACCTTCCGACTTCGTCAAAGCCACCCAGCGTCTCTACCACACCCAATCCCAGCCTTCCGCCATAGAAACCCAACTCCTACCCAAACCATAAATCCCGCAACGAATCCGCAACTCAAATCCTGTAGCTCACCCCTTCAGGAGTGAGGCTTTTCCGTCCGCCACCTTTTGGAGTGCGGCGGCTAGCCGCTTTTCCCACCCAACCCGCCTATTCCTCGACGGGTGGGGCCTTCTTCCTCCGCAGCCTTCACCTAAATGAAAAAGCTGACATGAAAGTCAGCGTTACATAGAAGAACGCTCCACAAATGGTTTTAGTCTTAAACTGTAGCGCTGGGTTTCATCCCAGCCCGCCTCAACCAATCAGCAACTCAGCCGCGTACCGAACCCTTTGCTCTTGTTTCACAAAGGACGCGGGTTTTGGACTTTTCTTGGGCTGCTTGTTACGCGGGCCTTCCGGGGTCATCCGCCACCAAAAATTCTTCTCGTGATGTGTTTAGACTTTCAACTTTCAACTTCCTCTGTGGTGAATATCCCCTCCTCCAAAAAACGAAACGGCTCCGTCCCATCTCAGGTCTAGAGCCGTTCGCTTGCGTTGAGGTTCAAATCCCGGTCTTTCCCGCCCAGAAAAGCCCCAAGACCAAACCTCACCGCAAATCCGAGATCTTTGGGAGTCATTCACCTCCCACCGCCCGCATTCTAGTCGCCGCCTCGCGCCAGCACCATACTGCCTTCGTAGTACTTCCCGTGAATTTTCTCCTCTGTACCCTCTGATCCACCGTGGTGAATATCTCCTAGATTGGCGCCAGGGCATCAAGTGTCCCGGGTGCCTAAACCCTTTCCTTTTGCCTCATAAAGGCGGGTTTCAACTTTCCTGGGGCCGGCCTTCACTCTGTAAGGGCGGCATTCTGGAGCTGTCCGCCAACCTCAACGTGTGCCACGATGTTTCTAGACTTTTAACTTTTAACTTTTAACTTTCAACTTTTGACTCTCAACTCTTTCCCTTCTTCATTTGACTCCCCCCACGCCAACCCCTCACAATTCCTCGGTCATCTTTCACCATGAATCTCATCGACCTGATCGTTGGCAAGCCACTGAAAACCTCCGACGAGCGTGCCGAGCAAATCGGCCCCTCCGCCGGCATCCCCATCTTCGGCCTCGACGCCCTCAGTTCCGCCGCGTACGGCCCCGAAGCCGCTCTCACTCTGCTCATCCCGCTCGGCCTTCTCGGTGTCCGCTACATCATCCCGATCAGCGCCGCCATCATCGCCCTGCTGATCATCGTCTATTTTTCCTACCTGCAGACCATCGCCGCGTATCCCTCCGGTGGCGGCTCCTACACCGTGGCGCGTTTCAATCTCGGCGTTTTCCCCGGACTCCTCGCCGCCTCAGCCCTGCTCACCGATTACATTCTCACCGCTGCCGTCGGCATCTCCGCGGGAGTCGGCGCGCTCATCTCCGCAATTCCCTCTCTGCAGCCGCACACCGTTTCGCTCTGCCTCGCCATTCTTCTGGTCATCACCATTCTCAACTTGCGCGGAGTCCACGACGCCGGCGTCGCCTTCATGGTTCCCACCTACCTCTTCGTCGGCACGCTGCTCATCATGATTGGCGTGGGAGTTTTGCGCGTTCTTCTCAGCGGCGGCCATCCCATTCCTGTTACTCTACCGCCGCACCCCGGACCCACCGTCACCGCCGCCGTCTCCCTATGGCTCCTTCTCAAAGTTTTCGCCAGCGGTTGCACCGCGCTCACCGGCATCGAAGCCGTCAGCAATGGCGTAAAAGCATTCCGTGAACCACGCGTCAAAAACGCGCAACTCACTCTCTCCGTCATCATCTTCATTCTGGCCATCCTGCTCGCCGGAATTTCCTATCTCGTCAAATCCTACGGCATCGTTGCCACCGACCCCAGCCAGCCCGGCTACCAGAGCGTTCTTTCTCTGCTCCTGCTCGCTGTCTTCGGCAGAGGCTTTTTCTATTACCTCACCATCGCCTCCATCCTCCTGGTTCTCTCCCTCTCCGCCAACACTGCCTTCGCGGATTTCCCTCGCCTCTGCCGCGCCATTGCTCAAAACAATTATTTGCCTCACGTCTTTGCCTATCGCGGCCGCCGCCTCGTTTACGCCTATGGCATCGTCGTTCTCGCCCTGCTCACTTGCTTTCTCCTGATTCTCTTCGGCGGCGTCACCGAACGCTTGATTCCTCTTTACGCCGTCGGCGCTTTTCTTGCCTTCACTCTTTCGCAAGCCGGCATGGTGCGTCACTGGTTCAAACATCGCGGCCCTCACTGGGTCAAGAGCGTCCTCGTCAACGGACTCGGCGCGTTCGTCACGGGCATCACCGTTCTCGTTGTTCTCGTCGCGAAGTTCAAGGACGGCGCGTATCTCACCGTCATCTTCATCCCGTTCCTGATTTTCTTTTTCCGCTACGTACGCCTTCACTATCACCAGGTCGCCTTGGCCACGCGCTGTGTCACCACCATCGTTCCCGCAAATCGCGAAGCCGCGCCTCTCGTCGTCGTTCCCATCGATCGCTGGAACTGCATCACCAAGCAGGCCCTCGAGTTCGCCTCCCGCATTTCCTCTGAGATCATTGCCATTCACGTCCAGCACGATGAACACTCCGAACTCCTGCACGACAATTGGGCGCGCTACGTCGAAACCGGTTTCCGCCAGGCCGGCTTGGAGCCTCCTCAGCTCACTACTCTTCCTTCCCCTTATCGCTTCGTAATAGTTCCCATCGTTCAGTTCGTCTTGAAACTTTCCCGAGAACATCCTGACCGCCGCATCGTCGTAGTCATTCCCGAACTCGTCGAAGAGCGCTGGTACGAGTATTTCCTGCACAACCAGCGTGGCCGCCTCCTCGAATGGGCTCTGATGGTCCAGGGCAACGAGCACATCTTCTCCCTCTCCTCCCCCTACCACCTCTCCGACTAATGTGGAGTGCGGCGGCCAGTCGCCGCCTTTCGCCGGCACTGTGGACTGGACGTCCGCCGCCCGTTGGGCTCCGCAGTTTGGATGGTCTACCCCTGCGGGTGCTTTCTCACTTCCGTGGCAGCGGTGCAGATACTCTCTTCTAAAGTCCGGCTCGTACCGCACCACCGACTGCGCTGCTTCCACCAGTAGGGTTCGCATGAATCGATTCCCCTGCTTGGTGATCGAACTGGTTCGCTGTTTTCCGCCGGAGCTGTGTTCCCTTGGAATCAGGCCCAGATAACTCCCTACCTGCTTCCCGCGCGGAAACCTGCTCACATCACCCATAGTCACCACAAACGCCAACGACGTGATCGGCCAACGCCTGGATGCGTCATCAGCAGACGCGCCCCCTCGTTTTCTTCGGCAGCCTTCGCTACTGCCGAATCGAGCGCGCTGATCTGTTCGTCGAGCATCGCTCTGACCTTAAACAGGTCTTCGCGCCGCCGGCTGGCCCACGGCATAAGTGGCAACTCGCGCAGCACTTGCTCGCCCGACTTGTTCCACAACCGCTTACCGCGAGTGATGCCGCGATTCATCGCCAGGTGCTGCAGCTCATTCTTCACTCGCACTCGCATCTCGACCAGCTTGTGCCGGTGCAACAGCAACTGCCGCTGATCCCGTTCCTCCACCGAAGGCGTCCAGATCCGTGGAAAACGATTTTCGAGCATCAGCTTCAACAGCAGCGCCGCATCGCGGCGATCCGTCTTCTGCTGCCGTACTTCCGCCGCCCGAATCCTGGCCGCATCACCGATCCACAACTCATGTCCCAGACTCCCCACCAGTTCCGTGAACCACTGGCAGTTGCCGGTCGACTCCATCCCGATTCGCACCGGGCCTAGCAGACTGCGGTAATACCGTTCCGCCTCTCCCTGTGCGTGTTCCAACTTCTTCTCGCCGGTCTCCCCAGTTCGCATGTCCATCCAACAAATCTGTTGCCAACTGGGATGATAATCACATCCTATAATCAACATCGAAGGCTCCTTCCTACCGATAGCTTCGGTCCTCCACAAACAGAAGCATACCGGCTGCGAACGGAGCCTTCGTCCTTATCGAATCCAGGTACCGCCTTTGTACCTGGGTTCTTGCGTTCCTCTCCGCCTTTGTCGTTGTTCCCGACGTTGTAGTGACGGCCTTCCGAGGCCGTCCGCCACCACAAATTCCAGCCGCGATGTCTCTAGACTATTCAACTTTCAACTTTCAACTTTCAACTTTTAATTTTTATCTTTCCACTGCCGCGACTTTTCTCCGCGCCCCGGGTTGCCCCCCCGCAACCGCGGGGTGAATGCCTGGGTGTGTCCGTCCAGAAGACTCCCATGGCCAACCCATCGGCTAAGCGGCTCCCGCCTGGCCGCAACCATCTTTTGGGAGGATGAACATGAAACGACTCTTTGCTACGTTGATGAGCGCTGTAGGGCTACTGTTGTTGGCATCGGCAATCCACGCACAGGATTTGCTGGTGCCCGCCGGTACCCTTCTTCAGTGCACCCTGGACGAACCGAATTTCTCTTCGGCCACAGCCGCAATTGGTGATCCCGTGCTCTGTCAACTCCGAACCATGCAGGAGTTCGGCCGTCCCGTCTTTCCGCGTGGCAGCATGTTGGGTGGGCACTTGGAAGCCGACAAGGATCCCGGCCATTTCATCGGCAAGGGCTACCTGAAGACCACCTTTGACCGCATCATTCTTCCCACCGGCGATCTGCCCGTGCCCGCGAAAGTCATCCAGGCTCGCGGTTACAAGGTCGACAAACAGGGCGACATCGACGGCACCGGCCACGCCAAACGCGACGTTATCGAGTGGATGTTTCCCCCGCTCTGGCCTTGGAAGCTTGTCAGCCTCCCGTTCCGCGGCCCTCGCCCGACTCTAAAAGGTGAAGAGCCGCTGGAACTGCGGTTGATGGACGACATCGTCATCCCGCGCAGCATGCAAGCCAGCAATCCCAACCGTCCGCCCTACGCTTCCTCGTTGCATCCGAGCTCGTATCAGGCCGCGCCGCAATCAAGCACGGGCTCAATGCAGTTGGCGGTAAACAAAACCACGCCGCAGCCCACCCAAGCCGCCGCAATCACGCAACTCGCTGAGCCGCTACCTCCTGACGGGCAGTCCGCCGAGCGCTTCACCGTCCTGGTCCTCAAGTCCAACCAGGTCTATGAAGTCACCAAATATCACCGCGACGGCGACCTGCTGATGTTCCTGGACACCCAGGGCCGCAAAGGTTCCGTCGATGTCAACGACGTCGATTGGCGCCGCACATGCGAACTGACCGCCGAAGTCCGTTCGGTTGACACACCCCAAATCGCGCGCCAACTCAACTAAGCGCCGCTGCGCCAGCCGCGACCGGCGCACATACCTAACTCCTGTAGCTCACCCTGTCAGGGGTGAGGCCTTTTCTTGGTTTACTCGTGCGCCTCGAGACCATCAGAGCGAGGCTGTCTCTTGCCTCGTCCCTGTGCCTCGACCACCAGGGTGAAGCTTTTTCTCGCCTTCCTGCTGCACCGTCCGCGCCTCCATGGGTGAGGCTCTTGCCGCAGGAAGCGGCACAAAAAATCTCGCCCATCCTGTGGCCAAAGCACAGGCAGCTATATGTGTGCAACAACGCCACTCCGCACAACGTCGATTTCGCCCCTGGCAGCGCTCATGCCTTACCGGTTTTGTCCTAAATGTAGCGCTGGCTTTTATGCCAGCCTCAATGTAACCGGTCCTCGCCGAATCAGGCGTGACGATTCCTCTTCTCTCCCGCTGTGCTCTCTGTCTCCTCTGTGGTGAAATCTAACGGTTTGCTTTATCTCTGGGGGTTTTCTTAAGTTTGCGGGAACTATCTTCCGAACAGCTTCGCCAAACTCAAATGCGTGCCGCGAGTCTCCTGACTTTCAACTTTCAACTTTCAACTTTCAACTCTGAACTTTAAGCTTCTCCCCATTCCCCACGCTCTGCTCTCCCTCCGCGCTCTCCTGCTCCAACGGCAGTATCGCCGTCACCACTGTCCCGTTGCTACCCGAATGCAATTCCAGTTTCCCGCCCAAATAACGGATCCGTTCGTACATTCCCCGGAATCCCACACCCAACGTGCTCGCTTGCAATTTCTCCTTAGGAATGCCTTTCCCGGAATCTTCTGCCATCACCACAATCTGTTCCGCGTCTCGGCGTATGCGGATCGCAGCCGTCTTGCTGTCCGCGTGCCGGTGAATATTCGTCAAGCACTCTTGCACGATACGGAAAATCGCGATTTCCTGTTCCGTGGGCAAGCGCCCAAGGTCCGGCGGAATTTCCACTTCCACCGTAATCTTGCTGCGTTCTGAAAATCCTTCCACGTACCACCGCAACGCCGACGCCAGCCCCAGCTCATCCAGCAGCGGCGGGTGCAGCAAATGCGAAATCGTCCGGATCTCGCTGCTGATCTGCTCAACCATTTCAATATTTTCCGTCACGGCCCTCGCACCGGCTTCGTCCAGCTTGTGCGCCTGCGCCTTCACCTTTGCGATGTTCATGCTGATGGCCGCCAGCAGCTGTCCCGCGCTGTCGTGCAATTCCCGCGCCAGCCGCCGCGCTTCCTGATCCCGCGTTTGCAGCAACCGCGCCGAAAGCTCGCGTAAACTCTGGTTCGCGGCGTCCAGTTCCGCGGTCCGCTCCTGCACCCGCTTCTCCAACTCCGCTCGTTCGCTGCGCAAGTCTTCTTCCGTCCGCTTGCGCCCGCTCAAGTCCTGGCTCACCCCGATAATTCCCGTGATCGCTCCAGACTCGCCGCGCATCGGAGACAGCGTCACCAGCGCCGTCAAAAATCTTCCATTCTTGCAGCGTACCTCGAACTCTCCGGTCCACCGCTGCCCGTTCCTTAACTCCGCCATGTGCTGCTCGGCTTCTTCCTTCGTTCCCTTCGCTACCGTGATCTCCATGACGTTCCGGCCGATCACTTCAGCCGCAGGCCACCCGTATAGTTCCTGCGCGAACGGATTCCAGTACGTCACCACGCCATCACTGTCCGTGATGATCACGGCAACCTTCATTGCCTCCAAAAACGGCAGTTCCGACGCTTCCATTTTTCCCCCGAGCCAAAGTGCCCTGCACCCTGCTGCGCTTCCCTATTTACAAACAACTGCTTTATCTTCCGGCTGGGGCGGAACTTCACTTCTCCGTCTTTTCTGTCCTCCTAGTGTAATCGCCTCGCGCCTTAAAATCAGGTCCGAAATGTCATTTCTCATTTACACGCGCACGCCGCACCGATTTGCAGTACTCTCGTATCGGAGTTGTCCCCTGCCTCGCAGTTCTGTGGCTCACCCCATCAGGGATGAGGCTTCACGCTTCCGGCACTGCATCGCCTCCGCGGCCGCTCCTCAAGAAGGTTCTATGAAGACGCAACACGGCTTTTCCCTCATTGAGTTGCTCATCGTCGTCGCCATCATTCTCATCATCGCCGGCATCGCCATCCCCAACCTGCTCAAGGCCCGCATCTCCGCCAACGAGTCTTCCGCAGTCGGCTCGGTCCGCGCCCTTACCACCGCCAATATTCAGTATTTTGTGCAATGTCCCGCGAAGGGCTTTGCCGCGTCTCTCTCGAACCTCGGCCCCGGCGACGGCAGCTGCTCCGCCATCACCGCCATCGACGACGTCCTCGCCTCCGGCACCAAGAGTGGCTATTCCATCACATACACCCCCGGCGTCCCCAACGCCGCCGGCCTCATCTCCACTTACACCATCCTCGTCAAGCCCATCACCGTCAGCGTCACCGGCCAGCGCGCCTTCTGCTCCAGCCAGGACGGCGTCATCCACTACAACCAAACCGGCACCACCTGCGACGCCAGCCCCGCCGGCGACCCCTCCCTCCAATAACCCTTCCTGTCCGCACGGTTTTCGTCCTAAATGTAGCGCTGGGTTTCATCCCACCCGGCTTTATCTTTCAACTTTCAAATTTTAACTTTCAACTCTTAGCTTTCATCCGATCGCTTTACTTAAAACTGATAACTGACAACCTTGTCCCCCGTTTCCCCATCCGCCCACTTCTGCGTTACTCTGCTCATGTACCACTTTGCTCATCCAGGACCACAAGGCCTCTTCCGCCCCAGCCAAACACGATGAAACATCCACGTCACATGAAACGTTCGGAGATCAGAGTTCTCCGCATGATCGCCTTGTTCAAGTTCTGCAAAGCCGCGATCGCCATCGTTGTCGGCTTGGGCGCTCTTCGTCTGATCCACGCGGACCTAGCCACCGTTCTCGCTCATTGGGTCAGGCGATTCGGCATGGACCCCGGCGGCCACTACGTCGACCAACTCCTTCAGAAGGCCACCACTCTCACTCCCAATACCATTCGCGGCATCGGCGTTGGCAGCTTCATCTACGCGGGACTTTTTCTCACCGAAGGCGTCGGCCTGTGGCTTCTCAAACGCTGGGGCGAGTGGTTCACCATCATCATGACCAGCTCCCTTCTCCCCATCGAACTCTACGAAATCCATCGCCATCCCACCGAATGGAAGGTCCTCCTCCTGGTCTTCAACGTAGCCGTAGTCGCCTTCCTCTTCTACCAACTCCGCCACGAACCCAACCTCTAGCTCAACCGGTAACCCATCCTGTAGCTCATCCCTTTAGGGATGAGGCCTCCCACCGCGCGTCCGACCACGCCACTTGTCTTATATACCGCCCGGTTATATGCTGCATCCATTATGTCGCGCCTGCGGCGCATCGTCGACTGGGATCGCCTCTTCTTTATCACCACTAACCTGGCCCCGAATGCGCCCTTTCTACAGCCGCCGGAAATGGATTTGCTCCTCGACGTTCTCAACACCGTCCGCCGCGCCACGGGGTTCCTTCTGCTATTAGCTCAAATCCCGTGGTCTTTCTCTGTAGCTCATCCCTTCAGGGATGAGGCTTTCCACCCCGTCACCGACGATTAATCCTGCAGCTTACTCTTCAAGCGGTGAGGGTGTTTCGATCGGCGACCGCGGCGTGGAATGGACGCGACCGCCTCTGGCCTGAAAGGCCTGAGCTACAGGCGCTCCGCCCGCCCCAAAACCTCATGCATCGCCTCAGCAATCTCCTCCACATGCGTCTCCAAGGCAAAATGCCCGGTGTCCAACAACCTCACCGTGGCATTCGGATTGTCTTTCCGGTACGCCTCCGCTCCTGCCGGTATAAAAAACACATCGTTCTTTCCCCAAATCGCCAGCAACGGCGGCTTGAACTCGCAAAAATACGCCTGAAATTTCGGATACAACTTCACGTTTGACTGGTAATCCAGATACAAATCCAATTGGATATCCTTATTCCCCGGCCGCTCCAGCAACGCCTGGTCCAGCGTGTACGACTCCGGCGCCACCGTCTCCGGATTCGCCACTCCATGCGTGTATTGCCAACGCGTTCCCTCCAGCGTCAACACTTCGCGCCGCAACGCCTCCCGATTCTCCGCCGATGGTGTGGCCCAATATCGACGGATCGGGTCCCACGCATCGCCCAATCCTTCTTCATACGCGTTGCCGTTCTGCGACACGATCGCCGTCACTCGTTCCGGGTGCGCAATCGCCAGCCGCAATCCCACCGGCGCTCCATAATCGAAAATATACAGCGCATATTTCTTCAACCCCAGCGCGTCCACGAATGCTTCCATCGTGTGCGCCAGCGCGTCAAACGAATATTTGTAATTGCGTTCAGCGGCCACCGTCGTGAATCCAAATCCCGGCAAGTCCGGTGCGATCACGCGATAATTCGTCGCCATCCGCGGAATCAATTCGCGAAACATATGCGACGACGCCGGATATCCATGCAACAGCAGCAGCACAGGGGCATCCGCCGGCCCCGCCTCGCGATAAAAAACGCGCACTCCATCCGCCTCAACCGTATGAAACGAAGCGCGAGCAATCGACTTCCCACGCGCGGTAGCGAAATTAGCCTCAGCCATATTCCCTCCCAAAACGGGGTCTCTACCGCCACGTTGGATGCCACCCGCCGCCGCGGGATACAGCCATTCCGACTCCGTGCCGACTCGGTCTCGTCCGTATCTGGAATCCGTGGCGAAATCCTGTAGCTCATCCCTTTAGGGATGAGGCTTTTCCGTCGCGCCACCGACGACGCAGCGCTCTTCTCTTCAACGTAGCGCCGGCTTTTATGCCAGCCAGTCTTCACATTTCTCGTCACCTGATCCCACCAAACCAACGCGGTCACGGACCGAAGTAAGAAATCCCCGAACTTTCTTCCTCTGTGCTCTCTGTGTCCTCTGTGCTCTCTGTGTCCTCTGTGGTGAAGTATGCTTCCCCCTCCACCGTTGACCCAGGCAACGGTTTCCCTTGCCGCGCCCTCCTACTTGGAACTACACTTTGCCGTAGGCTTCCGATCGCGGCGCTTGGAGAAAACCAATGCTCCGGCCACGTCACCTTCTTCCACTTCTCCTCCTGGCAACAGGATCAATCCTTTTCAACACTCCTGCCTCCGCGCAAGCCATCTATCCCACCGGCCTGCCGCAGTGGGATTCCACGAACAAAGTTTTGTTTTTCGGTCACGGCACTCCGCTCGCGCCTGTTCGCTCCTATTCGGATGAGACGCAACGCGGCGACGACATCGACATTTTCAAAGATTTCGCGGGGATTCAAGATTCCTACGTCGACAGCATGACGGCGGGTCCCGACGGCACCACATTGGTTGCCGCCATCTTAAACTTCGGTGGCCACAACATTCGTAAACTGATTCTGACCTATAGCTCTTCCGGCGAGTTGCTGAAAACCTGGGATCCGGCGCCGCAATCTGCGCGCGTCATCGCCTACAGCCAGGACGACGGCGCAATTTTTGTTCTCGGAGAACGCGAAACTCCCGACGGTCAGACTCCGCCTGACTCTCCCCTACTGGTTGAGTACAGCCGCGATGGCCGCGTGCTGAAAAGTATGATCCCGGCGAGCACTATGAAAGACGGCGGAGATTCCTTCCTTGAGGGTGGCGAAACGGGGCAGCCGGTGCTGCGGGTAACGAAAGATCGCATCTTTTTCTACGCACCCAGCAATCGCGAAGCCGTCATGTGCGATCGTAACGGCGTCGTCCTCGCGCAACGAAGCGTCACCGAAATCGTCAACAAAATCGCTGCCGATGACAGCTTGCACCTCGTTCAGATTCATCAAGTGGATTTCAACGACAACGGCGATATCGCGATGGAACTCCTGTTGACCCACGGCTTTGATTCAGTGTTTGAAGTCGTCCGCATCAACATCAAATCCGGAGAATCCGCCATCGTTCATAGATCGGACCCGGGTCCGCCCATGGCGTTCATCGGCGTCAAAGACAATCAATACCTCTACCTCGCCTACGGCCGCAACCTCTTCATCCAGTCCCCCGAATCCCCGGATCCGCTACCTCTATCCGCCAAACGAACCGACTGAGATAACTCTCCATCCGCAACCGCGCAAGCTCATCACGGGTATCAGTAATCGTCAACCAGGAATCCACCGTCGCCATCTCGTACCGCTCTTCTCTCTTCACGTAGCGCTGGCTTTCATGCCAGCCCACACCGCTTGCGCCGCTTCATCGCTTCAACTCAACTGCACCACCGAGAACCCCAATGCCTCCGCCGCTTCCGATAGCCGCTGGTCTCCGCAGATGAAATTCCTCTTTGCCGGCCGCTGACCGCACCAGATTAACGCAGCTGCCAACTGCAAACTATCGGCTGCCCTGAGCGCACAGTGATCGAGTATCTTCATTGCAAGTTCCCGCAGATCTTCGCTGGGAAGAATCTCACTCCACCCTCGGCTGAGCATCTGTAGCCGTGCCACGGCGCCTTGCCGCTCATTGCTGGTTATTGCCTTTGCGCGAAGCAGCCGGCAGATGGCGCTGTGCACCTCAACGCAGCTTCCCCACCAGACCACCGGCGTATATCGGCGAAGCTGCATTCGCGCCAGTCGGCTGGCATCCTCATGAATGCACAACGGCACGAGCGCGCTCGCATCCCAATACGCTGCCGTCTTTTTCACTGTTCCTCTCTGTCGGCGGCAACGGCCTGGATCGCTCTGTTTCCCTTTACGCTCCCCGTCGGAATCTTCGACAACTTCTTCACGTCCAGCCGAATCTGCGGCAAACGCATTTTCCCCGCCGCAACCAGCAACAAATCCTGTTCGCTGGCATCCTCCCCGATGAACGGAACCAGTTTCGCTACCGGAAGGTTGCGGTCGCGGATTACCACCTCTTCTCCTCCCTTGGCAAACGTCAGGTACTTACTCAGCCGGTTCTTCAGTTCCGCCACATTCACGCTTCGCATGTCTCACCCCACCCTTCATGGCTATTATAGCCACGAGCAGCGCCGAAAGGAAGAATGCCCTGTCACCTGCCATCCATAATCAACAAACATCATCCAGCGCACTGCCATTTCTCCACAACTCAGTCCCTCCACAAGCCGCCGCCCCGCCGGCCATGCCACTACAAGCAGAATACGACCGCTCTTCTCTTCATGTAGCGCTGGCTTTTATGCCAGCCCGCTGTTTGTATTTCGATTGTGCGCGTGGTAACAGGGCCTTCTCTCTCTTGCCTCTTGCCTCTTGATTCCTGGTCGCTGATATCCCAGTCCGTCGTCGTCTTTCCTTACTCCACTACTTCTTGCTGCTGATAAACCTCAACCTCGCCGTAATCGCCCGATCCTGCCCTCCCGAAAACGTCAGAAAATTCGGCGTCGTCCCAATGGCATCAATATTGTTCACCACCGTGTCTGGATTCGACCGATCCAACACGTTCACCACCGCCACGCGCACCGCAAACAATCGCCCCGTAAAACGGAACTGCTTCTCCAAGCTTACGGTCAGGTTCGAGTACACCGGAAAGCGCAGCGAGTTCGGCGGCCCTACCAAAAATTGCTGTTGATTGATCACGCTGAACGGATACCCACTGCGGTACTCGTAAAAAAAGTTGAACTGCAATCCCCAGATCGGCGTCGGCACATTTCCCCAACTTAAAATGCGGTTCGGCGCGTCCCACGACAGCGAAGCCGGCTGCTGCGCCGCAAAGTACAGCGAACCCAGATACGGATCCAGCGCCTGGTCCGTGCGCGAATTTGAGCGCGTGTAGCTGGCGAACAAATACGCGCCATTCTCCCAATTGTGCCGTGCCGTCGCCGTCAGAGCGCGATAGATGTCGCGTCGCGACGTCTGCAGCACAAACGTGGCTCCGATCTGCCCCGGCGGCACCGTCTCATACACCAGTCCGTGGTGCTCATCGCGCGCCAGCAACTCCACTCCCAGCAACGTGTTTCGTTTCAGCCGCTGCTGCCAGCCCACATTCGCAATCTGAAAGTACGGCATCTGGTATCCATTGGAACTCTGCACAAACTGGCTCGTTGCCGGACCCGCCGTCACCACTTTCCCGGTCGCGTCGTACAGCGTGTCCACTTCTTTCTGATCTTCGGTTTGCCCGATCATCGACAGGTTCATCGGTATCGAGTACATGCCCCAGCCCACCGTGAATTTCGTGCGATCGTCAGCGAACGGTAAATAATTCAGCGCCAGCCGCGGTCCCGCAATCGCTCCTTGTATGAAACGGTCCCAGTCCGCGCGAACTCCCAGCTGCGCAATCAGGTGCTTGTTGATGGTCCACAAGTCCTGCACGAACCCGCCTGCCAGCGTGTCCGTTACATAGAAAGTCGCCGGCCCTGTAAATGTGCTCAGACGCGCAAGCGTCAAGTCTGCCCGCAACGCCTGAATCTCCGTGCGCTGCGCGGACTGCGTCAGGTCGACGCTGGATATGTCCGCGCCCGTCGAAATCGTGTGCGACCCGTGCCACTCAAATCCCGTCACAATCGCGTCGAAAAATCCCTGGTACCGGTGTCCCGTCGAGCGCAGCGCCTGGTAGTAATTCCCTTCCGATCCGTTCACCAGCAGCACGTCGGGTGCGCTGCCCTTCGGCACACTGTTTATGTAACTTTCGTCCGCCGCAAATCCCAGTTCGTACAGTGTTTTGCCAATCCACCACTGGTCCTTCACCGAACCGAAATATCGGTGGTTGGTTACATCGCTAGTCGTTGAGATCGGCGTGATCGTGCTCAACCCGCTATTCGTCGTGCTTCCCTGGTTATACAAAAATGAACCGTGCAGGCTGTGATTTGGCGCAATCAGCCACAATAATCGCGTCAACGAATCGCCCGACCACTGCTGCACCTCGTTGGCATTGCTCGGCAGCCCGTTGACGATGCTCAATGTGTGCTGCATGCTCAGCGATTCGGAATACCACAGCCTGCCCTTTTTGATCGGACCCGAAAACGAAAACCTCGGATAGTAGTTCCCGAACTGCACGCCATTCTGGAAGCTGACCCCGGGAATGAAGTCCACCGCCCCGAACCGGAATTTGTCGTCGCCTTCGGGTGTGTGAAAGCTCAGAACTGCCGCCCCGGGATGGTAATACTGCGCGCCGAACCCCGCTGTCTGTATCTCCGCCGTGCGCACCGCATCCACGCTGAAGCGCGCGTCCAGTTGCCCGCTCACCGGGTCGCCAATGTCGAACCCGTCCAGCAGGTATTGCGCTTGCGTAGTGCGCGCTCCCGCCACGTGCAGCAACAGCATGTTGTCGCGCAGCACCTGCGGCATCGCGATCAGGCTTTGCTGCAGCGTGTGCGAACTGGGCACCGGGATGTCCCGGATTTCCGTCACATTCAGCGAAGCCGTTTCCGCGGTATTGGAAGGATCAATGCGGTCGGGCGGCGCGCTCACATCCACTTTTTCGTGTACTTCTTCGGTGTGATTCAACGTGAAGGTGAAGTCGGTATTGTCGGGGCTCAGCGTGATCGTCTGGCCGCTCAATACGAAAAACGTGGCCTTGACGATGCGCACCGTGTAGTTGCCCGGCTCCAGGTTTGCAATTGTGAACGCGCCGGTGTCGTCGCTGGTCGCCGCGAATGTTTGCGGGCTCGCCGGTAATTGTCCGCTCGTCGCGCTTTGTGCGCCCGCTGCCGTAGGAGTTTGCGCGTCGTCTGCAGGTTTTGTCGGCGCGCCCACAAGTTCAAGTTTTACTTGAGCTGCGTTGACCGGCAATCCATCCTCATCGACAACCCGTCCGTGCAGCACGAGCGTCGTATCCGCGCCAAAACATGTCGCTGCGCCCAGCAGAACTACGGCGACTGCCAGCGCTGCCTTGAAGTTTTTCTTCAACGGCTTCCGTCCCGAGGGTGTTAGACCTGCCTCCCGTCTCTCGTTCAGCAGGACCGGTAGCGCCAGCTTCGCCCGCTCACACCGCCAGTTTCGTCCAGGCTTTCGCCGGTTTCACTCATCCACGCGGCAAACAGCCGCAACCGCTTCGGAGCTACCGCCACCAACGCCATCCTACTTCTTTTTCTCCTCCCCCGCTTTTCTGTTTTGCTCTCAGCAGAAAACGTCGGCGCGCCGACATTTTGCAATGCGGCGGCTCGCCGCCGCGCCCGCAGCGGATCCGCCCGGCGCAGTTCCCTCCACATCCCTGTAGCTCAGGCCTTCAGGTCCGAGGTTTTTCCTGCGCCACCCATCGACCGCGCCGTCAAGCGAAACACCATCACCCGTGAACGGGGTGAGCTACAAACACCAAAGCAACAATTCCTCGCATCGTTCCCGAAAATGTCGGCCCGCCGACATCTTCCACCAGCACCAAAACAAAAGCCGAGGTGGCACCTGCCACCTCGGCTCTGATTCACTCCACTACCCGCCGCGTTACTTCTTCTTGCTCTTCGCGGCTTTCTGTTTCGCTTCCACCACCGCTTGCGCCGCCGCCAATCGCGAGATCGGCACGCGGAACGGCGACGCGCTGACGTAGTCCATGCCAATTTCATGGCAGAACTTCACGCTTTCCGCATCTCCACCGTGTTCGCCGCAGATGCCCACCTTCAGCTTCGGGCGCGTCTCGCGGCCCTTCTCAACGCCCCAGCGCATCAGCATGCCGACGCCCTTGGTGTCGAGTGTCTGGAACGGGTCGCCTGCGAACACGCCAGCCTTCTTCTCATCCACATAGTCGGGGAGGAAGCGGCCCGCATCGTCGCGCGACAGTCCCATCGTTGTCTGCGTCAGGTCGTTGGTTCCGAATGAGAAGAACTCCGCCACTTCGGCGATCTCGTTCGCCAGCAACGCTGCGCGGGGAAGTTCGATCATGGTGCCGACAAGGTACGGCAGCTTCACGCCAGCCTTCTTCAACAAGTCTTCCGCAACCCGGCGCGTCGAATCGACGAGAATGCCGAGCTCCTTTTTGTCCAAAGTAAGCGGAATCATGATCTCAGGTAATACTTTAACTCTGCCTTTGTGGCACTCGATGGCCGCTTCGATGATCGCTCGCACCTGCATCTCCAGAATTTCGGGATACGTGATGGACAAGCGGCATCCGCGGTGTCCCAACATCGGATTGGCTTCGTGCAATTGCTCCACGCGACGCGCAACCACTTCGGGACTGATGCCCAACTCCTTCGCCAACTCGGCTTGCTTGGCAGCCTCGTGCGGCACAAACTCGTGCAGCGGCGGGTCGATCAAGCGAATGGTTACCGGGAAGCCGTCCATAGCCTGGAAGATTCCCACGAAGTCGCGGCGCTGGAACGGCAGCAACTTGTCCAGAGCCTTGACTCGGGATTCTTTGTCGTTCGCCAGAATCATTTCCTGGATGGCCAACTGGCGGTCGTGGCTCTTTTCCGGATGTTCGAAGTCGGTGAAGAACATGTGCTCGGTACGGCAGAGCCCAATGCCTTCCGCGCCGAACTCGATGGCCTTACGCGCGTCCTGCGGCGTATCCGCATTGGTGCGCACGCGCAGCCGGCGAATCTCGTCGGCCCACTTCATGATCGTCTGGTACGCCTTCGGGAATTCCGGAGTCACCAGCGGCATATCGCCGGTGTACACAACGCCTTCGCTGCCGTCCAGCGTCAGCCACTCCCCTTCTTTCACCTTCTTGCCGTTCTTTCCGGAGGTCATCACCTTGGTCCTGTAATCGATGTCCAGGGTTTCCGCGCCAACGATGCAGCACTTGCCCCATCCGCGTGCTACTACAGCCGCGTGCGAGGTCTTGCCGCCCGTCGCCGTCAAAATGCCTTGCGCCACGGCCATGCCGCCAACATCTTCGGGGCTGGTTTCGCGCCGCACGAGAATTACTTTCTCGCCTTTCTTGGCCCACTCTTCGGCTTCGGCTGCAGAGAAGCACGCTTTGCCTACCGCCGCTCCCGGAACGGCGTTGATGCCGTGCGCCAGGATGCGCGATTCCAGCGTCTTCTTGTCCACCTTGGCGTCGATGACCGGGTAGAACAGCCGCTCGATATCTTCCGGCTTGATGCGCAGCACCGCGTCTTCTTTGGTGATGAGCTTTTCGTTGGCCATGTCCATGGCAATCTTGAACGCGGCCGCCGGAGTGCGCTTACCGGTGCGCGTCTGCAGCATATAGAGCGTGCCGTCTTCGACGGTGAACTCCATGTCCTGCATGTCGGTGTAGTGCTTTTCAAGTTTTACGCGAACTTTGTCGAGCTGCGCGTAAACCTTCGGCATGATCTTCGCCAGTTCGGTCAAATGTACCGGCGTGCGAATGCCCGCCACCACATCTTCGCCCTGCGCGTTGGTCAAATAGTCGCCGTAGAAAATCTTTTCGCCAGAGCTGGGGTCGCGCGTGAAGCACACGCCCGTTCCGGAATTGTCGCCGGTATTGCCGAACACCATTTGCATGACGTTGACGGCAGTGCCCAGCAAGCCGGTGATCTTCTCCACGCGGCGGTACGTGACGGCCTTCTCTGCCATCCACGAACCGAACACCGCGCCAACGGCTCCCCACAGCTGCTCCATCGGATCCTCGGGAAAATCGTTGCCGGACTTTTCCTTGAAGTACTGTTTGTACTCCGCGACGAGTTCTTTCCAGCCGCTGGCCGGTACCGCCGTGTCTTCCTTCGCGCCCAGACGAGTCCTCATAGCGCGCAGGCGATGTTCCAGGTCTTCCTTGGACATGCCCATCACCACGGTGGAATACATCTGCACGAAGCGGCGATACGCATCGTAGGCGAAGCGCTCGTTGTTGGTAACTTTGGCGAGGCCTTCGACGGACTTGTCGTTCAAGCCCAGGTTCAGAATGGTTTCCATCATTCCCGGCATGGAGCGCGCCGACCCGGAACGCACGCTGACCAGCAGCGGGTTCTTGGGATCGCCCAACTTCTTCTTAGTGACCTTTTCCAGCCGGGCCACGCTGTCGGCTACCTGCTTCTTCAGTTCGCTCGGGTACTTCTTGCCGTTCTTATAGAAATGATCACAGGCTTCGGTGGAAATGGTGAAACCTGCGGGAACGGGCAGACCGATCTTGGTCATCTCCGCGAGACCGGCACCCTTCCCTCCGAGGAGATCGCGCCATTCGCCATCCCCTTCCGCTTTACCTGCGCCAAAGAAATAGACCCACTTTTTCACGGTACGCCTCACTTGGTTTTTTAACTGCGGTACTAGCGCGCTGTTCACCGCACTCATTTGGGATTGGAGTGCGCAATGTCGGCGCGCCGACAATTTTCCAAAAGAAAAGTGTCTCAGAAATTCGGAATTGATGCTGTGGTGCTTGTCACGTCGCCTTCACGTGGCCTTTCTCATACCTAAAGTAAAACTTGAACATGTCGGCGCATTGCAAGACCTTGTAGTGGCCGACCTCCAGGCCGGTTCGGTTTGCCGACATACTGCCAGCCTAAAGGCTGGCCACTACAAACGGATTCCGCTGCTCGAAGATGCGCTTGTTCCCACATCCAAAATGTCGGCGCGCCGACATTTTGGATTCTCTGCTCCTGTAGCTCACCCCTTCAGGGGTGAGGATTTCTTCGCTCCCACGACGACCATGCTGTCGGGAAAGAACATCCTCAGGCCTGAAGGCCTGAGCTACAGAGATCTGCCGCCGAGTTCCGTCCGCGTTCCAAATTGGGAATGTCGGCGCGCCGACATTTTCTACTTTCCCTCTTCTCCACCTAACTCTGAAAAATCCGCGATGGTCGTGAACTCGCGCAGCAACTCCGACAACAATGCCAAGCGGTTCTTCCGTACCGCTTCGTCCTCCGCCATCACCATCACCTTTTCGAAGAACGTGTCCACCACCTTGCGCAACCCGGCAATCTCTTCCAACGCTTCCTGGAAACGGCCGGCTCGCTTGTCCTCGCTGACCTTTGCCGCCGCCTTGCGCACCCCGGCGTGCAGGTCCTTCTCTTCCTGGCTCTGGAACAGCTCCGGATTGACCGGTTGCGTTTCGGCGGGCAGGTTGGCCTTCTCCAGGATCTTTCGAATGCGCTTGAAGGAAACCGCCAGTGGTTCGAAGTTCTTGGATTTGCGAATCGCCCGCAGCGCCCGCAAGCGCTTCTCCACATCCACCAGGTCGTCGGCGCCGGCGCGAAACACGGCGTTCACTTCATCGTAGGCATACAGAAAGCGCTCGCGGAACACGAACTTGGCGCGTTCGTGGATGAAGTCCAGGATCTGCGCTTCCATCGAGTGACTGACATTCTTCTTTGGCGGGTGCGTGTGCAGCGCCTTGGCCGCCGCATGAATCGTCAGGGACAGCGACACGGGCAGCTTCTTGTCCAGAATGATTTTCACGATCCCAAGGCCCGCGCGACGCAAAGCGTAGGGATCGCTTGAGCCAGTGGGCACAACTCCCACTGACAAGCATCCCGCGATGGAGTCGAACTTATCGGCAAGCGCCACCGCGCATCCTGTGGTGTTTCGTGGAGCGGGATCCTCGAGACCCACGGGACGATAGTGGTCGTAGACAGCATCGGCCACTTCATCGGACTCGCCCTGCGCCCGCGAATACAGGCCGCCCACAATGCCCTGCAACTCGGTGAACTCGCGAACCATTTCCGTTACCAGGTCGCACTTGGCCAGTTCCGCGGCGCGGTCGGCATCTGCCACATGTGCTTGCACGATTCCCAGGTTGAACCACTGCTCGGCCAGCCACCGGGCGATGGCGCGCATGCGTTCGACCTTGTCGCGATAACTGCCCAGCCGCGACTCGTAGGTCACTTTCTCCAATTTCGTCAAATTGTCGGCGAGCCGACATTTCTGGTCCGACTCCCAGAAGAACCGCGCGTCGGCAAACCGTGCCTTTAGCACTCGTTCGTGTCCGGCACGCACCAGGCCTTTGGCGTCGCGGGCCATATTAATGACCGCCAGGAAATTGGGCGCCAGGTCGCCATTGCGCTTTTCCAGCGCAAAATATTTCTGGTGGTCGCGCATCACGGTGATCAGGATTTCGTCCGGCAGGTTCAGGAACGACGCGTCGAAGCCGCCCTCGATCACGTGAGGAAACTCATTCAAGTAGCTGACGAGTTGCAGCAGCGTGGCGTCCCGGTGAACGCTCCAACCGGTACGCTTGGCGTGCGCGGCTAGTTCGCGGGTGATGATTTCCAGGCGCTCGCTGGGGCGCACGATGACGCCATTGGCGCGCAGCTTCGTTTCGTAGTTGGCAAAATCGCGCACCTTGATTTCCGGCTTGCCCAGGAAGCGGTGGCCGCGCGTGGTGTCTCCGGCGGTCAATCCACCGAAGGTGAACTTCAGGGGCTTGCCATCGAGCACGCCCACGAGCCAGCGAATGGGGCGAATGAAGCGCGCGCCGTCCAGGCCGGTCCAGGTCATGGTGCGCGGCCAGGTAAGGTCGTGAATCACACGCGGCAAAATGTCAAGCAGCAGGTCGTGCGCGGTGCGGCCGCGACGCGTGACCCGCACGGCCAGGTATTCGCCCCTGGGCGTCTGCACGGTAAAGAGTTCGTGCAGGGCCACGCCTTGCTTCTCGGCGAAGCTCACGGCGGCTCTTGTCGGCGCGCCGACATGATCGTAAGCCACGGACTTGGGCGGCCCGGTAACTTCATTGACTACGTCAGCTTGCTTGGCCACCAGCCCGCGAACCCAGGCGGTCAGGCGGCGCGGTCCGCCGAAGGTCTCCACAGTGACGCCCTCGTTCAAATTTTCGGCGATGAGATTGCGCTCCAGGATGGACTTCAGTTCATCGATGGCGCGCGGCAGCATGCCCGCCGGGATCTCCTCGGAGCCAATTTCGAGCAGTAGTTCGATGCGCTTGTCGGATGGAGTCACGGGCAGCGATGGCTTCCCTTTCGGCTTGGTTTTGGGTTTAGCTTTCTTCACGGGAGTCATGGGCGCACCGCCGGGCGTGAAACCGAGAATGTCGGCACGCCGACATTTCTGGCTTGTACGCTACTTCGTGAGACGATCATGCGCGCACCTCGTGGCCGCCGAATTCGCGTTTGGCGGGTGCAGGTGGCGAGGCTTCGCGAGTCTGCTCCAGGTACGCGGCAGCGGCACGGCAAGACAGGGTGCGGACGCGAGCCATCAGTGCGGCACGCTCCGTCGTCGAGATCACGCCGCGGGCATCCATCAGATTAAACAGGTGCGAACACTTCAGACAATGGTCGTAAGCAGCGAGCAGCGGGTAGCGCGAACGCTCCTTGGCCGAGGGAGGATCTAAGATTGTCGGCGCGCCGACATCCTCGCCAGGTTCACTGTTCCCTACTCCGAGCTCCAACTGGCCGGTAGCCGGCTTCCCCGATTTCGCTTCGCGGTCCTTGGTCGGCGCGCCGACATTTCCCGCCATCTGCTTCCAGCCGTCGAGCAACTCCTTGGCTTCCTTCTCGTGAATCTCGAACTCCGCGCGAAGCGCCGCTGCATCGCTGCGGTCGAAGCTGTACTCCGAGAGTTGCTGCTCCTCGGCCAAGCGAATGTCGCCGTACGTCTTGTCGGCAGTCCACTGGATTTCGTAGACGCTTTCCACGCTCTGCAGAAAAGCGCAGATGCGTTCGAGGCCGTAGGTAATCTCGACGGAGATGGGGTCCAGGTCGAGTCCGCCGCTCTGCTGGAAGTAGGTGAACTGGGTGATCTCCTGCCCGTCGAGCAGGATTTGCCAGCCAATGCCCCAGGCGCCGAGCGTGGGCGACTCCCAGTTGTCCTCTTCAAAGCGAACGTCATGCTCGCCGAGCTTGATGCCGATGGCTTCGAGGCTGCGCAAGTACAGCTCCTGGATGTTAGTTGGGGCAGGCTTGAGGACTACCTGATACTGAAAATGTTTGTAAAGGCGATTGGGGTTCTCACCATAGCGACCATCCGCTGGGCGGCGCGATGGCTGCACGTACGCAACGCGATATGGGGAGGGACCGAGGACGCGCAGGAACGTTTCCGGGTGCATGGTTCCTGCGCCGACTTCGGTGTCGTAGGGTTGCTGCAGGACGCAAGCCTGGTTTCCCCAGAAGTGCATGAGTTTGAGAATGAGATCCTGAAAGGTAAGGCCGGAGAATTTTTTCTCAAGTTTTACTTTAGCTTTCAAGAAGCCTCCAAAAATTGGCGGATTCCAAGTTTTCGCTCCGCGTGATGCTCAATCCAGTTGAAGCCTGCTTCGCGTAGTTCGCGCACTGGCGGCTCCTTGCCCAGCGCCAGGTCGAACTTGTCCAACCGTTCCTTGGCAAACTGCTCGGCCAGTTCACGCGCCTCGTACGATACTGGCTTCATGCCCGGGCGGCGATGCTCTTCCCCGAACAGTCCGGGATGGAAGGCATCCTGAAACGCCGACTGCATCCCAAACGGCTTGCCGCAGACGGCGCAGGCGTCGAAGCGCGGCAGCCATCCGGCCAGGCGCACCGTCCAGAACGCGAAGTAGCTGAGCGGCAACAGCCAGTTGCCGCGGCGCTCGATCTCACGGGCGGTGAGCAGGATCAGCCGGAACATGGGCTCGGAGGCCTCGTGCTCTGGCAAAACCAGTTCCGCAATCTCGCTGACGGCGGCGAGCCCCGTGCTCATCTCGTAGTCGCTCTGCGCCTTGTTGAAGGACTCGAGCGGCTCGCACTGTTGAATGCGCACCAGGTCGCGGGTCTCTCGCTCGAAGTACCACAGTTGCACGTGGGACAGAATCTCGAGCGTGGAGCCGAAGCGGTTCTTCAGGAGGCGAGCGCCTGCCGCGACTCCCCGCATGCGTCCCGAGCTGCGACCGAAAAAGCTCACCAGGCGGTCGGCCTCGCCCAGTGGAAATGTCTTCAGAATGATGGCTTCCGTTTCCCGGGCAGGCATAAATGTCGGCGCGCCGACATTGAACTGAGTGCCGTGCGGCTCCTGCGCAATGGCGCGCGAATGCGGAGCTAACTTAATTACCACAGGCGGGAGAATGGCGCAATGACGGGGACGACTTTTTTGGAAGAAAGAGGGGCAGAGCGGAGGAAAAATGTCGGCGCATCGGCCTTGGAGCGCGAGAGCTTGCCCTCGGTTTTTGCGTGTCGGGCACGGCAGGCAAACTTCCGTCATCGCTGCATTCGGTCGATGGCGAATTGGCGGGGCGCCGCCGCACTCCAAATGTCGGCGCGCCGACATTTTCGGCTTGTGTCGTCTGTTGACGCCGCGCTCCTGCAGCTCGGGCCTTTAGGCCCGCGGATTCTTTTTCGTCCACGAGGTTGATCGACATCCTCAGGAAAAGCCTCACCCCTTAAGGGGTGAGCCACAGGATGACGGTTCGGGGAGGATGGCGAGTTTCTGAGGGAGGCGCGATTTCGACAGGAAATCGCGTGGGATTTGAGGGCCAGCAGATTCTGTTAACTTGGGTTTTTGGAGGCAAATATTATTGGACACAGTTCCCTGCTATCGGCCGAAGGCGCCCGCTTCGGAAAGCGGCCGCTACAACAGACTCGCAGGCACACGAGGAGCGGACCGCCTCGGAAGGCGGTCCTTACAAAAGCGCACTCGAGAAGCGTGACGCTGGCCGTCGGATTCGGCTGGCATAAAAGCCAGCGCTACGTTGAAGACGCAAACCTGCGCGGGGCGCGGCGCTACACAAGTTGGCGGGGGATAGGTATGCTGTTGCGGACCAGGAGTGAACTGCCGAAACCGACATGATTCCACTGAAGGATATCAACCCCGCGCGAACGACGCCTATCGTCAACATCACTTTGATCGCGGCCAACGTGCTGGTCTTCTTTTATATGGTGTATGCGAGCGCCACGGTGCCGAACTCCGAGAACGCAATCATGCTGGCGTATGGCACGGTGCCGGCACGGCTGAACCTGTGGCTGGCGGGGCGAGCCACGGCAGAGGCGGCGCTGCTTCCCTTCCTGACCAGCATCTTCCTGCACAGCGGGTTGATGCACCTGGCGGGGAATATGCTGTTCCTGTGGGTGTTCGGCGACAACGTGGAAGACTACTTCGGGCACCTTGGATACCTGGTCTTTTATCTGCTGTGCGGAGTGGGGTCGGGAATGGTGCATGTTCTGTTCAATTTGCACTCGCGGATACCGGCGATTGGAGCCAGCGGAGCGATCAGCGGAGTGATGGGTGCGTACGCGGTGCTGTATCCTGGGCACCGAATATTGACGTTCTTTTTCATATTTCTGATTCCGGTTCCGGCAATCCTGATCCTGGGGTATTGGTTC
This sequence comes from Candidatus Acidiferrales bacterium, assembly GCA_963826335.1. Taxonomy (GTDB): domain Bacteria; phylum Acidobacteriota; class Terriglobia; order Acidiferrales; family UBA7541; genus Acidiferrum. The sequence continues at coordinate 237,932 of CAWGXB010000018.1, forward strand.
GTGATCCAGTTCCTTGAGGGCGTGGGCGGGATCGGGGTGGGCATGCGCGGCGGTGGCGGCGTAGCGATCTGGGCGCATATTGGGGGATTCGTGATCGGGGTGTTGATCACCTTATTGGTGAGGAAGAAGTAGTGGGGCAGAGTGATATCAGGGATCAGCGATCAGGTCGCCGAAAGACGAAAATGTCGGCGCGCCGACATTTTGACGCGGCATCCAATCCGGGCAGAGCGGCACACCTTTGAAGGCGAGAACTCTCCCTCGATTTACGGGCTAGAACATGCCTGCCAAATTTCGGCAACCGCGCCAACTCTTCAGTCGTAAAAGCGGCGGCGAGCCGGCGCACTCCAGATGAAAAGCCTCACGTCTGAAAGCCTGAGCTACAGGAAACGCACATAAAGTGATACTTGAAGTGTGGACCACGATCATCAAGCAGCAATTGAGACTCGTTCTTGCAAGAGTTTGCGATGCTCAAGTAATGGTTTAAGTGTGTCAGGAGTGCTTGGCCACGTAGGTGGCTAGCCAATCGCCGACTTCGGTGGTCATTTTCTTGCCACCTAAATCAATGGTTGAAACTCCATCCCACAAAGCAGACTTCACGCTCTCCTTTAACAATCGAGATTCTTCCGTCCAGCCTAGAAAATCCAACATCATGCTGCTGGCAAGGACAGACCCGAAGGGATTGGCCACGCCCTTTCCGGCGATGTTGGGAGCGGAGCCGTGGACGGGTTCGAACAGCGAGGTCTTGCCGGGCTGGATGTTGCCGGAGGGGGCGAGGCCGAGGCCGCCGGCGAGTTGAGCGGCCAGGTCGCTGATAATGTCGCCGAAGAGGTTGTTGGTGACGATGACGTCGAACTGCCTGGGGTCGCGGACCAGCTCCATGGCGAGCGTATCGACATAAAGGTGGCGTGACTCGACGTCGGCATATTCCTCGCGGACGGATTTGAAGACGCGCTGCCACAGGTCGTGGGCGTAGGCCATAGCGTTCGACTTGTCGGACATGCAGACGCGCAGGGGCTTTGGGGGGCCTTGCTTAGACGCGCCGGCGGAGGCTGGCTGGATTCCGGCGGTGCCACGCGTGTGGGAGCGGGCGAAATCGAAGGCGTAGCGGATGATGCGCTCGACGCCCTTGCGGGAGTTGATGTCTTCCTGGACGGCAATCTCGTCGGCAGTTCCCTTTTTGAAGAAGCCGCCCACGCCGACGTACAGGCCTTCGGTGTTCTCGCGGAAGACCATCAGGTTAATGTCGGCGGGCCGACAATCGCGGAGCGGGGTGAGGCGCTCGTGGAAGAGCTCGGTGGGGCGCGCGTTGACGAAGAGGTCGAGCTTGAAGCGCAAGCCGAGGAGGATGTCGGCAGCGTGCTGGTTGGAGGGCACGCGGGGATCGCCCATGGCACCGAAGAGGATGGCGTCGAACTCGTCGCGAAGCATGGCGACGGCGCCCTGCGGGAGGGTGACGTTCTCTTTGAGATAGTTGTCGGCGCCCCAATCGAACTCGACAAACTCAATGGGGCGGTTGCGCTTGCTGGTGGCCTCGCGGATGACTTTGAGGGCTTCGGGAGTGACCTCCTTGCCGATGCCGTCGCCGGGGATGACAGCGATGCGAGCTTTGGGACCACCGTTGCGGAGAGGAGTGTTGGGCACGAGTTGGGCCTCCAATGGAGTGGAGCAGCTTGACCGTACGTTAGCATAGGCCAGAGATATCAGTTATCAGGGATCAGCGATCAGGAGACAAACCGGGATTAACGGCTGCGTCGAGGCAGGTGTTGCGGTTGAGATCCTTCAGGCGCCGGGAGGCGTGCCTTCAGGATGACAACGTTGGGGGCAGGGCTCGCGCGTCGGTTGGTTGCCACCGGACATGAAAAGCCTCATTCCTAAAGGGATGAGCTACAGGCCCGTCACGCATTGGAGATCACTCGGGGCGGTTGATTTCCAGGCAACCGGAAGTGAATACGAATGAGAAAGGGCCGGGTTCGCCGGTGTTGCGAAGGCCATCGAAGAAAATCAGCATGCGGTTGGGGTCTTGCTCGTCGTAGTGAAACGATGGTTTCCAGGGGCCGGAGTGCCAGACGCGGTCCTCGGCATTCATGATCTGAACAGGCTTGCTCCAATCCGCAAGCTCGGACGACGGAGACTGGGCATGGCACCACCATAGTCCGGTGCGCGGAGGCGGTGGACTTTTGGCAACCCAGACGCGCGAGAATACCGCTTCAAAGCCGCGCTTTCCTTCCATGACGCGAAAATCGAAAACCTTTTCTTCGGGAGGCGCGAAGATTTTGTGCTGGGACCAACGGGTGCGTCCGTCGAGGCTTTCGGCGTAGCCCTGCACTAAGTAGTCTTCGTGATTGGAGCCGGCCACATACCACATTTTCCATTTGCCGTCGTGATAGATGACATTGGGCTCGTAGACGCTGCCATGTTCCCAAGGCTCGTTGGGGAGAAATGCGGGAGCGGGCTGATCGAGCCAGCGGGTGCCGTCCCACTCGAGAAATCCGATGGTATAGGGACCCCAGATCTGCTCGGCGCCGCCCGCGTAGTAGATGCGCTCAACCCAAGCGCCACGGTGCGGATCCCATCCTTTGACGTAGGAGGGGCTGTGACGTCCTCCCGACAAATCCCAACCGTTGCTCAGGTCGTGCCCGGCGAGTAACGCGATTTTGGAGGGATTCTGTGGATCGGGAGTGAGATTCCAGCCGGTGGAGGCAAGGGGCGCTGCTTCGGGAAGCGAGGCGCTGAAGAGATGGACGCTGGGATCGTCTTTGCGTTGACCGGCGAGGTACATCCACCAGCGATTGCCCCGCTTGGCGATGGAAGCGTCGGTGACTTCGAGTAGGTCGGTGATGGGGGCAAAGCCGTCGGCCGGATCGAACACTTTGGTCTCTTTGGAGTGGTTCAAGCGCGGGCCCTTTTGGTGAGGATCTTGAAAAGATATCAGATGTCAGGGATCAGAACGAAGTGATGGGTGATTCACCACCGAGAGCACAGAGGAAGACAAGAGAAGCAAGAAGAAGGAAGACTCAACGCACTACGTCTGCGCTACGAGTAAACCCAAGAGAAAGGCCTCATCCCTGAAGGGATGAGCTACAGGAACGAAATACGATTGGCTGGGACACAGGCGGAAGCCTGTGCTACTGGCTACGCGGTGCGGGTGGATTCTACGAAGTAGACGCCGGCTAAGGCTAAGGCGCCGCCTACTAGTTCGGGCCAGGAGCCGCGTTCGTTGAGGAGGAGGATACCTAGCAGCGAGGCGGAGACAGGGAGAAGGTAGTTGTAGGCGGCGAGCTGGGTGACTTCCAGATAGCGGAGAAGCCAGAAATAGAAGAGGTAGGCGAGGGAGGAACTGAACAGCGCCATGTAGATGACCGCGGCCCAGCCGGGCCACGGGAGGGCGAGCCATTGAGGGCCGAAGGCGATGGAGCGGTGGATGGCAATGGGGAGTACGAAGAGCGCGCCGAAAAAGAAATTGTAGGTGGTCATGGTGAGGGGATCGTAGCGAGAGGCGACGCGCTTGCCGAGTACGGCGTAGAAGGCGAAACCGAGCGAGCCGATCAGAGTAATGAAATCTCCGAGGAGCGTGGGCGCGTGTTGCGCGGAGTCGCGCGCGGTGGCGAGCAGGACGACGCCGAGAAGTGAGACGGTCATGCCAAGGACTTTGCGAAGCGTGGCGGATTCGAGGCGGAAGAGTACGGCGAGGACCAGGGCGTAGATGGGGCCCATGCCAACGATGATGGCGGAGTGAGTGACGGAGGTGAAGCGCAGACCAATGGTGAAGCAGACCTGGTTGACAGTGACGCCAAGGAAGCCGAGGTAGAGGAAGGTCCAGAGGTCGTGAATTGTGGGGCGTGAGGCGTGACTCGTGGAAGAAGGAAGCATATCCCTCGCTTCGCTCGGGATGACATTTTCTTTGCTGGAAGAATTTGATGAGTGTAGCGGATTGTTCGTTGGCGGATGGTTGCGAAAGGCGGGGAGACGGCGGCAGATGGGGTTGAGGAGAAGCATGAAGACGCCGGCGAGAACGACGCGGATGGAGGCTAGCGTCATGGCGGGGAGATAACGGAGGGCAATTTTTCCTGCGATGAAGTTGAAGGCCCAGACGGTGGTGAGAAAAATCAGGGCGAGCCAGACGATGGGGCGGCTGGGGGCGTGACCGGAGGAAGTGTCTACGCGCACGGGAATCGGCCGGGAGAGATGCGGAGTGAGATGAGATGCGGCAACAGTGAATCCTTGTGAGTGAAATTATTCATGAAGCGGCGACAAATTTGGAGTCCTCGGGGGCTGAAGCCCAATGACAGTCGACACAGTAACGGATGGCGGCGTAAAGCCGCCTCTACAGAGGCGATGCCAAGTATTCCGGAAACACAGATGTTCTCATGCAGATTCTAATGATCCGTCCCCCTAAAGAAACCGGAGAACCCCACACGCAACGGCGGCGTGTGGGGCACCCACCCAACGCATCGCACAAAAACAAGAGAGATTCCTCACTCCGTTCGGAATGACGAATTTAGAGTTTTTTCGCAGCTTGTCGAGTCGCGCTCTCTCGGCGAACGGCTATCTTCTGATTGGAAGTATACGTCGGAAAAAGAAAGAGTAGAACCGGGAGTGGCTGGGGAACATCGAAGAAGTACCGGCGCAAGAAATAGAGATCAGCGAGCAGAGCGCAGGAGGCGGAGATCGGCAGAATTTCTTCGCGGCGCGGTGGTGTTTGCGGTCACATCGCTCGTGGGAGATTTGTTAGTAGATTTGGCGCAGTAGAGTCGACGGAAAAAACCGGCCTAAAGGCCGGCCACAAAAGGCAATCTGAGTGCGCAATATTGCGCAAGGAGAGAATGAGATGAGTGACGCAACTGCGGTGGTGAAAGACGGCGGTGCGAAGGCGCAGACATTTAATGCTAAGGCGTATGCGGCGTTTAGTGAGGGGGCTCCGCTGGGGCCGTTCACGGTGGCGAGACGGGAGCCGCGGGCGCAGGATGTGCAGATTGAAATTTTGTACTGCGGCGTGTGCCATTCGGATCTGCACCAGGTGCGGAACGAGTGGAAAGAAGTGATGCCAACGGTGTATCCGCTGGTGCCGGGACATGAAATTGTTGGGCGCGTGGTGAAGGTCGGCAGCGCGGTGAAGAAATTCAAGGAAGGCGATATGGCGGCGGTCGGGTGCATGGTGGATTCGTGCCGCGTGTGCGAGAGCTGCCGCGCGGGGCTGGAAAACTATTGCGAAAACGGGTTCACGCTGACGTACAACTCCGAAGACAAGATTCTGGGCGGAGTGACGTACGGCGGATATTCGCAAAGCATCGTGGTGGACGAGGCGTTTGTGCTACGCGTGCCGAATGGATTGGATCCGGCGGGAACGGCGCCGCTGTTGTGCGCGGGGATTACCACGTATTCGCCGCTGCGGCATTGGAAAGTGAGCAAGGGGCAGAAGGTGGGAATCGTGGGGCTGGGCGGACTGGGACACATGGGCGTGAAGTTCGCGCATGCGTTGGGCGCGCACGTGGTGCTGTTCACGACATCGCCGAACAAAGTTGCCGACGCGCGTCGGCTGGGCGCCGATGAAGTGGTGATTTCGAAGAATACGGACGAGATGCAGAAACATGCGGCGAGCTTCCACTTCATTCTGGACGCGGTGTCGGCGCAGCATGACATCAATTCCTATTTGAGTTTGCTGAAGCGCGATGGGACGTTGACGTTGGTGGGAGCGCCGGAAAAGCCGCTGGCGGTGGCGGCGTTCAACTTGCTGATCCCGCGACGGAGCCTGGCGGGGTCCGGGATCGGCGGGATACGGGAGACGCAGGAGATGCTGGATTTTTGCGGGGAGCACGGAATTACCGCGGACATCGAGATGATCCAGATGCGACAGATCGATGAGGCGTATGAACGCTTATTGAAGGGCGATATAAAGTACCGGTTTGTGATTGATATGGCGTCGCTGAAGTAGGGGGACAGTTCGATAAGAGTTACCAAGAGAAGAACCGAGCCCTTGAAAGCCGCAAGAGTGCGGCACCCGAGTTCAAGTAACGGGCGGGTTGCAGGGTTGAAAGTTGAAAGTTAAAAGCTGAAAGTTGAAAGGCAAGAACGGATCCCTCGCTCCGCTCGGATGGCAAAGAGTACAAACTCACTCCTGAAAAATCGGCCACCAGGAAAGGTACAGCCTCACCCCTGAAGGGGTGAGCTACAGGATAAGCGGCTACATGAGGCATGAAACACCACGATCAGTCCAGGTGTTGGGTGCGCGTCGCGAGGTGGGCTATGCGGTCTGGGCGCGGCTGGAAACCTATGCCGGCGGAGTTGGGGACTTTGATTGTGCCCTGTGGGGTTACGGTGACTTCGGGAGTGATGATGTCTTCGCGCCAGTAACGGGCGCTGGCGGAGACGTCGCCGGGTAAAGTGAAATTCGGAAGAGTGGACATGGCGATGTTGTGAGCGCGACCGACGCCGGATTCGAGCATGCCTCCGCACCAGACGGGGATGGCGTGCTTCTGGCAAAGATCGTGGATGCGCTTGACTTCGTGGAAACCGCCGACGCGGCCGAGTTTAATGTTGATGATTTTGCAGGCGCCGAGGGCGATGGCGGCTTCGGCTTGTTCGTACGTGTGGATGCACTCGTCGAGGCAGATGGGCGTTTGCAGGGCTTTCTGGATATCGACGTGGCCGAAGAGGTCGTCCCAGCCGAGAGGCTGCTCAATCATCATGAGGTAGTAGGCGTCGAGTTGCTTGAGGAGCGAAAGATCTTCGTTGCGGTAAGCGGAGTTGGCGTCGACAGAAAGCTTGATGCGGGGGAAATCCTGCCGGACGCGCTGGACGGGAAGCAGATCTTTGCCGGGCTTGATTTTAATTTTGATGCGCTGGTAGCCGGCGGCTAATTCTTTTTTGACGGTGGCGGAAAGTTCGTCGAGAGAATCTTTTACGCCGATGGAAACCCCGCAGGGGATCTCCTCTTGCGTGCCACCGAGAAGTTTCCAGAGCGGGAGATTTTTGAGTTTGGCTTCGGCGTCCCAGATGGCGGTTTCGACGGCGGCCTTGGCCATGTTGTGGCCGCGGATTTGCGCGAGAAGCGACCAGACGTCGGCGGCGGAGGCGAACTCCTTCCCTCTCAGCATGGGCCAGAGGTACGTGGTGATGATGTGCCAGGCGGTGTCGGTGTCTTCGGGAGAGTAGAAGGGATTTTCGCCGGCGGTACATTCGCCCCAGCCGGTGATGCCGTCGACGGCGGCTTCGACGAGGAGAATGCGGCGGTCGGTGACGCGATCCATGCTGGTCTCGAAGGGAGCGATGAGAGGAAGATGGATTTCGCGAAGAGTGAGGGAGTGGAGGCGCATGGATTTATCCTTGGAAAGTCAGTTGAAAGTTCAGAGTTAAAAGTTGACAGTTCAAGAAAGAAAAGGCCTCGGCGGTTGGGTGGGGATGGAAGACATCGACAACGGATGTGGGCGGATGGCGGTGTAAAGCCGCCGCTACAGAGGCACAAGAGGTGAGGCGGGCTAGGATAAAAGCTAGCGTCACATTGGAGACGGAAAGAGCGAGGTAGGCGAAGTTAGCTCGGGTTGTAAGTGACGGCGGGCGCCGGCGAAAGGCGCATCCCTCGCTGCGCGTGGGATGACCGGGAAGAACAGGCAAATGCAAGCACCGACCTGAAGGTCGGCCACTACAAAAACCGAAGCAAGAATCAACCCAGGAGAAGAGAAGGCGCCTAGCGTGATCGTCCGAGCCCACCCTTCGCAAAAGACGCGAAGGATGGGGCACCCTCAAGTTCGGATGAGTCGTGGCGTTGAAAGGAAAACCCAAGAGCTTGAGAAATCCCTCGTTGCGCTCGGGATGACAAGCCAACAGAACACAATCAAAGAGAAGACAATGCGAGAAAAAGAACCGGTCTAAAGACCGGCCACCACAAAAGGAATGAACCGGTGGGGATGTCAAAAGTCGCTCCAGGGGGAGAGGTGGTAGTCGGCACCTGCAAGGGTGGAGCGGACGGCGGTGGCGGCGTAGCCTTTGGCGAACCAATGTTGGAATTCGTTGCGGATGCGGGTTTGGAGTTCGGCGACGCGAGGAAGATCGGCGGATTTCCACTGCTCGAGTTCACCGGGGAGATGAATGGTGGCGGGGCTGTCGATGGGATCGGGAGTGAGATCGTTGATGGCGGCGATGACGCGCTTGGAGTCGAGATGCCACTCAGCGAGGAGACGGTCAGTGGCAAGGCCGCGATGGAGGGGGCTGGTGGTGACTCCATAGAAATTGGGAATGAGTTGACGAGAGAAGGCACCGAGGCGGTTGAAATTGAAATGAGCGTTGCGCGTTTCCAGCGGATCGAAGGTCCATTCGACGAGGCGAATGTCGCGAGAGAGGGCTTCGTCGCGCTGGAAAAGCTTCAGCATGCGCCCGATACGGCGATCGCGATGCGAGGGGAGCACGCCGGTCATGTGGGAATGGAGGTAGCGCGTGTTGCTGCGAATGCCGGCCACGGCGAGAGTGAAGCCGACCATGGTGTCGCCATCGAAGGCGCCGATCACGTGGCCGCCGGTTTGATTGGCGACAACGAAGGTGACGTAGGGCTCGACCTCGAGGTCGGATTCTCCCCACACGGCTTTCTGGATGGCGACGCAGCGGTGGAAGTCGTCGAGGGAAGTGCATTTGCGGATGGAGAGGTCGGGGGTCATGGGACAGTTATCAGTTTTAAGTTATCAGTTTTAAGTAAAGAGGGTTGAAAGTTCAGAGTTGAAAGTTGAAAGAAAGGAAAAGCAGATCCCTCGCTGCGCTCGGGATGAGAATTGGACGCGGGATCGTTGGCTTCGATTGAATGCGAGTCCAAATACGCCCGCCTCGGAAGGCGGCCGCTACAAATGCAAGGAACAACCCAAGAGGAAAGAATGCCGGGCGTTTGATCGTCGGAGCCCGCCCTTCGCAAAAGGCGCGAAGGATGGGGCACCCTCAAGCTTTTTCGTGCGGCGGCGTTGGATGGAAGGGGCACGTTAGGGGTGCTCGCGGTGGTGGTCTTGTTGCTTGGATTGTTCCCAGAGGGATTCCATTTGAGGGCGGGGGATTTCGGCGAGAGTGGTTCCCTGCTGGCGGGCGAGACGTTCCATTTCGTGAAAGCGGCGGGAAAATTTGGAGCTGGCCTTTTTCATAGCGATTTCGGGATCGATGTTGAGGAAGCGCGCGAGATTGCCGGCGACGAAGAGGATGTCGCCGACTTCGGATTCGATGCGCGCGGGCGATTCCTTTTTGTCGAGGGCCTGGCGGAGTTCGGAGGCTTCTTCGGCGAGCTTGTCGAAGATGCCGCCGACATTGTGCCAATCGAAGCCGATGCGGGCGGCTTTGCGAGTGAGTTGAAGACCTTCGAGAAGCGCGGGAAGAGTGCGAGGTACGCCATCGAGGATGGAGACGGGCTCATCGTTTGCGTCGCTGGATGAGGAACTTGCGGAAGAGGCAACGTCAAAACCCGTACCCTTCGAGGCCAAAGGTGCGGTACCCGAAGACTTCTTGCTGCGACGCTCTTCCTGCTTGATGATTTCCCAGTTTCGCAGGACTTCGGCGGCGTCTTTGGCGCGCTTTTCACCGAAGACGTGCGGGTGGCGGCGAATCATTTTTTCGTAAATTTCACGGATGACGTCGTCGATGGCGAAACGGCGTTCTTCACTGGCGATTTGCGCGTGGAAGAGGACCTGGAGAAGGAGATCACCGAGTTCCTCGGCAAATTTGACGTCGTCGGTGGAATCGAGTGCGTCGAGGACTTCGTAAGCTTCTTCGATGAGATAGGTGCGAAGAGTGGCGTGAGTTTGCTCGCGGTCCCAGGGGCAGCCGCCAGGAGCGCGGAGACGAGCCATGACGGCAACGAGTTTAGCGAAAGCGGGACCGGCGTTGGGGACGCGCGGTGCGGGCTGTTTACGTTTGCGTTTCGCGGGACGTTTGGGAAGTTTGCGGGTGGATTGTCGGGCCATGCCTCTGCCTGAGATGGAATGAGAGCGAAGGTAACACTTTACGGTGGGGGCGGAAGATTTACAAGGGTGGGGGTTGGGAGACAGTTGAAAGTTAAAAGTTGAAAGTTGAAAGTTCAAAGAAGGAGCGGGGAGAGGTGCGGAGACCAGGGTCGGATTCGAATGACGAAAATCGCAACGCACAGAGATGGTGCCACGATCCCAACACTACGGGCTGAAGATCGTGACGGGCATAGAAGCCGGCGCTACATTGAAGAAAAAAGAGAGCGGAGGCGGCTCGTCTGGTATAAAAGGCGAGAGAAAATTCGTAAACGGGAGCAGATTTGTGTTCTTCCGGCTTATGGGAGTTTCACACAGGCTGAAGCCTGTGCTACCCAACGCTAAGGGGAAGATGGCGGCGCAAAGCCGGCGCTACAGGCGATTGCATGACGTTGACGAATTCGCAGGAACAGGTGACTGACTGGAATTAGCAGATTTGTGGGAGGGGTGGACTATGGCTTGTAATCCTGAGGTGCTGAAGCATGTGCCGCTGTTTTCGATGCTGGATGAGGAAGAGTCGGCGGTGCTGGCTTCGCAAGTGGAGCTGAAGAAATATGCGCCGCGACAACGGATTTACAAGGCGGGAGACACCGGAGGGCAAGCGTACGTGATGGTGAGCGGAAGAGTACGAGTGACGACGGTGGACGAGGACCACCAGGAAGTGGTGGTGGACGAGCCAGCGCATGGCGCGTTTTTCGGGTTTGCATCAATGCTGGAACAGACCGCGCACCAGACAAATGCGACCGCGCTGGAGGAAACGGAATGCCTGGAAGTGAGTAAAGACGACATCGAGACGCTGCTGAAACGAAAGCCGTTGGCCGGGATGGGGATGTTGAGCGTGCTGGGAAGGCAATTTCATTCCGCGCAGCAGTTGGTGAGGATTCGAGCGATGAGGAATCCAAACGATGTGATTGAGGAGAAAGCGACGGTGGGAGAGCAGTTGGCGGATGCAGTGGTGAATATGGGCGGGTCGTGGACGTTCATCGTGTCGTTTGGAGTGGTGTCGGCGATTTATTTGATTTTGAATCATTGGTTGGGAAAAGCGGCGTGGGATCCGTATCCGTACATTTTGCTGAACCTGATTTTGTCAATGCTGGCGGCGATCCAGGCGCCGGTGATCATGATGAGTCAGAACCGGCAAGACCGGAAAGATCGGGTGAGAAGCGAATTGGACTATGCGGTGAACCGGCGGTCGGAAATGGAAATACAAGGTTTGGCGAGGAAGATGAATCTGGTGGGGGAGCAGTTGGGGGATATTGAGGAGATGCTCAGGAAGCAGAGAAAGGAGAGTTGAAAGTTAAAAGTTGAAAGATTCTTGGCCTCGAGACTGGCGTGGCTGCCACGATCCCTCCACTGCGCGGCCCGGCGCGCTACAAAAACGGCGCGCAGGGAAAAACCGGACCGCTCCGGTCGGGATGACAGCAATGCACGTTCGAATCGTGGGTCTGAGTGTTTCCGTCAGGAGAAGCCCTCGCTGCGCTCGGTATGACAAAATTGGTCTTTGCAGAAAAGGGGCGGCGCGCGGGTGCGGCTTGATGCGTAAAAGCATCGGCGAGCCGCCGCACTCCAAAAACGGAGGACCCCACACGCAACAGCGGCGTGTGGGGCACCCAGCGCGCGAGGAAAAACAAATCAAAAACCGTCTATTTGGCGGACTGCTTTTTGTGCAGGTCGGTGCAGACAGAGACGGCGGAATTGGGATCGACGGCGCTGTCGCCGCCCTCGATGTGTTGGATGATGCCGTCTTTATCGATGACGATGTTGGCGCGCAAAGCCCACTCGTAGCTGTCGCCCTTCACGTCATATTTCTTGAGGATACCGTAATCGGTGAGCATCTTGCGGTTCATGTCGCTGAGGAGAGGAAACTTGATGTCGATGGACTTGGCGAAGGCAGCGTTGGCAGCGGGGGAATCCATACTTACACCGAAAACTTCCGTATCGTTGGGGTCGATCTTACCAGAGGCGAGTCCAGCCTGGACCGCTTGCAGTTGCTTCGTTCAACCACCGGTGAAGGCGAGAACATAAACGGCGAGGAAAACATTTTTCTTGCCGTGATAGTCGCTGAGCTTGACGGTTTTCCATTGATCACTGAGGAGGGTGAAGTCGGGGGCTTTGTCGCCGACTTTGAGCGAGAGCTTGGCGACTTCTTCCTTGTTCTGGGATTGCGCGGGCGAAGGAGCCAACGCGGGAGCCATGGCGAAGAGAAGCCCGGCGGCGAGCAAACGTTTCATAGAGTTCTCCTAAGTAGGATGGTCATGGGACGTGGAGGATGATAACCGGAGATGGCGGGGAGGTGTAAAAAAATTGTATCGGGGAAAGATGGAAGAGTGATTCACCATAAAGAGCACGGAGGAAGGCAACGGCGGGAGGGGACAGAAGATTGGATCGCGCCGGGAACATGCGGTGTATGTTGTGGGGATTGGCTGGCATAAAAGCCGGCGCTACATTTAGGACAAAGCGGCGGCCGCCTTGGAAGCCGCCGCTACAGAGGCTGAGCACGGACACAGACTGAAGCCTGTGCTACCAAACCTCGAGCCGACCTGACGGTCGGCCACTACAAAACCACAGCAAGGAGCAAACACTAAGACAAAACCAAGAGCAACGGCCTCTCCCCTGAAGGGGTGAGGTACAGATTAGGAGTGGGTGGGGAGTAGGCGGACTACGTCGTTGTACATGACGTAGGCGAATAGGGCTAGGAGAAAGACCAGGCCGACCTGGATGAAGCGCTCCTTGAAGGCCAGGCTGAAATCGCGGCGGCGAATACCTTCGAGAGTGAGAAGCAGGATGTGTCCACCGTCGAGAATGGGGATGGGGAGAAGATTCAGGATGCCGAGATTGACGCTGATGAGCGCCATGAACAGGATCGTGGCGGAAGGCCCGAGCGAGACGGCTTCACCAGCCGCACGAGAAATGCCGACAACGCTCTGAAGATCCTTGACGGAAACTTTGCCGGTGACGAGTTTGGCAACGACGCCGAGAGTGTCGGTAACGAGTTCACTGGTCTTCTGAAAGCCGGCTTTGAAAGACTCGACGACGCCAAGAGATTTGTGGGCGATGGCAATGTCGGGGCCGACGCCGATCTGATAGACCTTGTCGCCGGTTTGCGCGGCGCCAATTTTGGGAGTGACGGCAAGAGTGACGGGCTGGCCGTTGCGCGAAACTTCTACTTGAAGCGTTTTGCCTTCGGACTTGTGGATGGCATCGACGAACTGATCCCAATAATCAATTTTCTGGCCGTTGACGGCGGTGATGAGGTCGCCATCTTTCATGCCGGCAACAGCGGCGGGTTTGCCGGGAATGGATTGCAGGACTTTGGGAGGAACGGGCGAAAAGCCGAAGACGTGTTCGTCGGGAGTTCGCTTGACCGGGATATCGAGATTGCGGACTGAGCCGTCGTGTTCCGCCTGGACTTTGAGCGAGCCGCCTGTGGGGAGAGCTTCCATGGCGCGGTAGGCCTGTTCCCAGGTGGGATTCTTGACGCCATCGATGGAAACGATTTTGTCGCCGACTTCCAAGCCGGAAGAATTGCCGGCGGAGAGACCGAGGACTGCAACGGGCTTTTCAAAATAGGCGGCATAGGGTTCGCCGGCGAGAACGTAATAGAAGCCGAGAAGAAGCACGGGGAAAATAAGATTGACGGCGGGTCCCGCGAAAGAGATCAGCGCACGCTGCCAACGCTTTTTGGACATGAGTTCATCGGGAGAGCCGGTGGGCTTCTGGTCGCCAGAGTCGATGTCGGTGATGTCCTGTCCCGCCATGCGGACGTAGCCGCCGAGAGGGAGAGCGCTGACGCGCCAGTCGGTGGCACCGCGCTTGACGCCGAAAAGGCGAGGGCCAAAGCCGATGGAGAAAACATCGACGCGAACGCCGAAGAGGCGAGCGACGATGAAATGTCCCCATTCGTGGACGAGGATGATGACGCCGAGGGCCAGAACCATGCCGATGATCGTGTTCATGCTAAGCGAAAAACCTCTGCTTTCGAGAATACAACAAATGGGCCGGATTCCTGAGGGGCTAAAGCCCCCTGGTTGCCGGGAGCAAATTGTCGGACCTAAAGGTCCGACCCCCTAAAGCCTCCTCCTGCTAACAAAAGCAACCGCAAAAACCGAGGCTTCACAACGAGTGGAGTTGGACGGCAATCGTGCTGCGATCCCTCCACTGCGCGACCCGGCGCCCACAAAACGGCGCGCGGGAAGAAACTGGGTCGCCCCGGTCGGGATGACAGACCGGAAGAGTCTCGGAAAAAGCACCGGTAAACCTAAGCCTCAGAGCGGACCGCCTCAGAAGGCGGTCGCTACAAACCCAGCAAACCGAGAACCGACCTGAAAGTCGGCCACTACAAAATCCAAACCGAGATGGCGGCGTAAAGCCGCCGCTACAAAATCGAGGGCACAGACTGCAGTCTGCGCCACTGAACGCCCGAGCCCCTAGGCTACTGCGGGGTGGCGTGAGAGGCGGACCACTTCTTCGCTGGCTTGGCGGCGGGCTTCGGCGTCTGCGGCCAAGACATCGTCCATATTCTCAAAGGGCACGCGGGGCGTGCGAGAGAGAACGCGTTCGATGACTTCGGGAATCCCGAGAAACGGCAAGCGCTGCTCGAGAAAGGCGGCAACGGCGATTTCGTCGGCAGCGTTCAGAGCACAAGGCCAAGCGCCACCTTTTTTCATCGCTTCGCGCGCCAAGCGTAGACACGGAAAACGCCGCGTGGATGCCCTCTCGAAATCCAAGCGGCGGAGTCTCGCCCAATCCAGGGCCACCTGGTTAGATGCGACCCTGTGAGGATAGGTTAGCGCATATTGGATGGGCATGCGCATGTCAGTTGGGCCGAGTTGCGCTAAAACGGAACCGTCGATGTACTCGACCATGGAGTGGACGGTGGACTGAGGATGGATGACGACGTCGATCTGATCGGGGCGGACGCCGAACAGCCAGCGAGCCTCAATGATCTCAAAACCCTTGTTCATCATGGTGGCGGAATCGATGGAGATGCGGTTGCCCATGCGCCAGTTGGGATGGGCGAGAGCCTGGGCAGGAGTGACGGATTCGAGGGCTTTGAGGGGCGTTTTGCGAAAGGGGCCACCGGAAGCGGTGAGGACGATGCGGCGGACTTCGGGGTGGAGCGAGACGTGAGTCGTGGGTCGTGACTCGTAACTCGCGGAAGAAGACTCGGATTCCTCAGGGGCTGAAGCCCCCACCTTGTTCGCTTGGTCGCCACTGTCGGAGCTGAAGCTCCGACCCCCTAGCGAGAGACGCTGGCCCTGCAAAGAAACGTCAACAGTCGAGAAGCCTCGTTTGCTGGCGCGGAGGCATTGGTGGACGGCGTTGTGTTCGCTGTCAACGGGGAGTAGTTCCCTGCCGGATTTGGCGGCGGCGGCCATGACGAGTTCACCAGCGGCGACGAGGACTTCTTTGTTGGAGAGAGCGACGGTGCGGCCGAGTTTGACGGCTTCGTAGGTGGCTTCGAGTCCAACCACACCGACGGCGGCGGAAACGACGATGTCGGCGTGTGGATGAGTGCCGACGGCGAGCATACCCTCGCGGCCGTGGTGGATGGCGGGCGGAGCGATTCCCTTTTCGCGGAGACGGCGGGCGAGTTCGTCGGCGAGTTGCGGGGTGGCGACGGAGACGAGTTCGGGATGATGGCGCTCGATTTGGGGGAGGAGTTCTTCGAGATTGGAGCCGGCGGCGAGGGCCAGGATTTCGAATTGGCCGGGGAGAGATTCGACGACGGAGAGAGTCTGGCGTCCGATGGAGCCGGTGGAACCGAGGATGGAGAGGGATTTCATGAGTCAGTTCTAAGTTATAAGTTTTCAGTTTTAAGTAAAGATAAATACCCTCAAGACGAAAGTCGGTGGAACCCAAGACCCAGGTACAAAGGCGGTACCTGGGGCACCCGATCGACCCAAGAAAAAGCTCGGAATGACCTGCCACTTCGGTTAGAAAACCGTTGGATTGACCAGAACTAAATAATACCAGATGACGGGGATGCAGAGGATTAGGGCGTCGATACGGTCGAGAATGCCGCCGTGGCCGGGCAGGAGGCCGCCCGAGTCTTTTACGCCGGCGCTGCGCTTGTAGGCGGATTCGAGGAGGTCGCCCATTTGGCCTGCGATGTTGCCGATGGCGGCCATGATGAGGAGATGCGGGAGTGGGATGTGAATCCAGAAGCTGAAGGCGTAGGCGACGAGGAGCGAGCCGAGCATGCTGCCGATGGAGCCTTCCCAGGTTTTCTTTGGGGAAATGTGCGGGGCGAGAGGATGTTTGCCGATGGCGCGGCCGACGAAGTAGGCGGTGGTGTCGGCGGCCCAGGTGATGGTGAGGGCGAAGAGGAGGAGGCGGGGGCCGCTTTCGCCCGTGCCAAGGCCGTGGAGCCGAACGGCGAAGGAGAGTGGGAAGGCCACAAGGAGGAGTGCGCTGGAGGAAATGCCAGCCGAAGGAAGAGCTTCGACAAGAGGTCGCTTGGTCCACAGTGTGAGGGCGGTCAGGCCGAGGATGAACACAAACAAGACCAGAAACGAGTGTAGCGCCTCGTGTCGATGAAAATGATCGCTGCCAAAGAGAACTATATTGACTGGATTCTTGAATGGCACCGCTGCCCACTGAACGTAAATGATCAACAAGGCGCAGAAGGCGGTCCAGAGGCGGTAGGCGCGGTGGCCGATGGCGTCGCCCAGAGCGAAATATTCCCAGAGGGCGAAGATGGTGACGACGGCGGTGGCGATGGCGACAACGGCGGTGGAGGTGAAGAGGACGAGACCGACGACGATGGGAATGAGAACGAGGGCAGTGAGGACGCGTGTCAAGGTCATTTGGAAAAAGGATATCAGATGACGGGGAAGGATATCAGAGATCAGAAGGCGGGAGGCAAGGAAGGGCTGCAGTCGAGCGGAATAACGGAGCGGTGCGGAGGGCCGACAGGAGTGGAGATGGCGGTGTAAATCCGCCTGCACAGATCGTCACGGGAGTGGCGGGGTAAACCCACCCCTACCGGGATCGGCGGATTTTATGGGTCGGAGTTTGAAGTCGCGCCACGGGAAGACAAAAGAGCCGGAAAACGCCCAATCGGAAATATCCTTGACGAATCCGGCACGCACGGGATTCTAGAAAAGGTATACCGTGGAAGCGCTAAGATCCTCTGCATTACGGATGATGTGATGGTAAAAATTCTTTTGCCAAACAGCATGGATGCCAAGGCGACGCATCATGGCCGCGGCGTGGCCCTTAAACGCCCGCATCATCGCGGAAAGGTTCGCCGACGGATTGAGGCCAGCAAGTATGAGGTGGCAATGATCTGGCATGAAACAGTAGGCATAGACGTCCGAAGAAGTGCGCCTGCGATTGCTCCGAAAGTAGGCAAACGAGAGGGTTAACAATTTCCGGAGTGCTGAAGAGTTTCCTGCGATCCTGCGTACAAACGGTTACAAGGTAAGAACGACAGCCTTGATATGCGGGCGCCGGGAATCGATGCGGCTTGCGAACAAATTCAGGCATTGCAGGGGCGGCTTTACGCCGCCTTTGTATGATTATCACAAATATACATAATTGTTAAATATACAGCGGGGAAAATTGCAGGGTGCGGCAGAACAAAGATGGCGGCGTAAAGCCGCCGCTACAGACGACACCGGAATTAGCGGGCGGCGGAGGTTTGGGAGTCTATGCCGCCGTAGCGGCGTTCGCGTTTTTGGAAGTCGACTAAGGCGGCGAGGAGGCGGGCGCGGTTGAAATCGGGCCAGAGAGTTTCGGTGATGAAAATTTCGGCGTAGGCGATTTGCCACAGCAGGAAATTGCTGACGCGCATTTCGCCGCTGGTACGAATGAGGAGATCGGGGTCGGGCAGATCGGCAGTGTAAAGATGGCGCGCAAGTTGATCTTCGGTGACGGGCTGAGAGGAGCCGTGGCCGTTGCGCTCGGCGAGAATGGCGTTCATGGCGTCGACGATTTCGGCGCGGCCACCGTAATTGATGGCGATGGAGAGAATCATGCCGGTATTGCAGGCGGTGGCTTCCGTGGCTTCGCGAGTGTCTTTCTGGACGGCCTCGGGGAGTTCTTCGGGGCGGCCGAGAAAACGCAGGCGAACATTGTTTTTTTGCAGGAGCGGCATTTCCTTGCGAATGTATTCGCGGAGGAGTTGCATGAGGAACTCGATTTCGGCTTTGGGGCGGCGCCAGTTTTCGACCGAGAAGGCGTAGAGAGTAAGCGCTTCGATGTGCAGGCGCGCGCAGGTTTCGATGGCGATGCGAGCGGTTTTAGTGCCGGCGCGATGTCCGGCAACGCGCGGGAGATGGCGCTTCTGCGCCCAGCGGCCGTTGCCGTCCATGATAACGGCGATATGGCGGGGAAGGCGGGAACGGTCGAGTTTTTCGAGGAGCGCGGATTCCTCGGCAGTGACAGGGCCGAAGCCTTCCGGGGTGGAAGGGCGGGAGAGAACGTGTTTCAGCGAGTAAGACATGGTCAAAATCCCAAATGTTCTTTATGCGGCAAAGTTAGCATAGGCGTTGGTGGGGGCGCAACGTTGGTGTTGTGGGAAAGTCAACCGGTGTGACTGCGAGTGATGCACCACAGCGGACGAAAGTTAAACGTCAAAAGTTGAAAGTTGAAAGTTCGGAAAACCTAAGGGAGACCCAAGAGAGAGCCAGGAGCCAAACCCGAGAGAGACCCAAGAGCCCAGGTACAACGGCGGGACCTGGGGGACCCGGTCACCCGGCACCCGCGGACCCAAGAGCACAGACTGGAGTCTGTGCTGCGGGGCGTGGGTTAGCCGGAGGCGCCGTGTAGGAATTGGTGGATTGCTTGGAAGACGAGGATGAAGGTCAGGATGATCATGAAGATGGCGGTGGCCCAGGCGACAACGTTGAAGGTGAGGGTGTTGGTGTGTTCGCCCATGAGATCTTTGCGGTTGACGAGCAGCAGAATGAAAATGATGACGATGGGCAGCCAGACGCCGTTGCCGACTTGCGAGAAGATGAAAATTTTCCAGAGCGGAGCGTTGGGGAGTAGAACGATGCCGCCACCGACAACAATCAAGATGGTGTAGAGCCAGTAGAAGGCGGGAGCTTCGCGGAATTTGTGGTCGATGCCGGCTTCGAAGCCGAGACCTTCGCAGATGACGTGAGCGGTGGAGAGCGGAAGGATGCTGGCGGCGAAGAGCGAGGCATTGAGAAGACCGAAGGCAAACGTAAAGCCAGCCCACTTCCCTGCCAAGGGGATGAGGGCTTTGGCGGCCTCGCCGGCATCGTTGAGGTTGGTAAAGCCGTTAGCATGGAGAGTGGCGGCGGTGCAGACGATGATGAAGAACACGATGATCATGCAACTGATGCTGCCGAAGAGGACGTCGAGACGCGCTTGCGGGTACTGGCGCGGGCCAACCTTCTTTTCGACGAAGCCGGCTTGC
This sequence comes from Candidatus Acidiferrales bacterium, assembly GCA_963826335.1. Classification (GTDB taxonomy): domain Bacteria; phylum Acidobacteriota; class Terriglobia; order Acidiferrales; family UBA7541; genus Acidiferrum. The sequence continues at coordinate 257,288 of CAWGXB010000018.1, forward strand.
AGATAGAAGAATTGCCAGGGAGCGATGGTTGTGCCGACGAGGGCGGTAAGAGTGACGAGATAGCCGAGATCGAACTGGATGGTAGGGACGACGGTCATGCGGGCCGCTTGCAGCCAGTCTGGATGAGAAAGAAGCGCGGAGAAAAGATACGTCAGATAGAAAACGCAAAGAATCAGGAAGATGACCTCAACCTGACGGTAGCTGCCCTTGAGCACGAGGGTCCAGACGATGACAGCGGCGAGGGGAACCGCGATGTATTTGCTGATGCCGAAGATTTGGCCGGCAGCAGCGACACCGGCAAATTCGGCGACGACGTTGGCGAGGTCGACGAAGAACCCAGTGACCATAACAAAGAACGTGGAGCGGAAACCGAATTCCTCGCGGATGAGGTCGGAGAGACCTTTGCCGGTGATGACGCCCATGCGGGCGCACATTTCCTCGGTGACATAGAGGGCGATGGTCATGGGAACGAGAGCCCAGAGGAGCGCGTAGCCATAGGCGCTGCCGGCCTGGGTGTAGGTGGCGATACCGCCAGCGTCATTGTCGACGTTGGAGGTGATGATACCGGGGCCGATGACGGCGATGAAGAGTGCGATGCGACGACGCCAGTTTTTGCCGCGAGAAAAGAAATCGAGAGTGCGGGCGCGGAGGCGGTCGATGAAGACGTTGATGGAGGAGAGGTTCATGAAGGAAGTTTTGAGTTTACAGTTTTAAGTTTTAAGTATCGGAGGAGAGGTGCGGGGCGCGTGATCAGAGAATAGGAAGATAGTTGAGAGTTAAAAGTTGAAAGTTGAAAGTTGCGGAAAACCCAACAGGAACCCAAGAGCCCAGGTACAAAACCGGTACCGGGGGCACCTGGGTCGGGAACGGCCTCACCCCTGAAGGGGTGAGCTACAGGAACGGGGTGAGATACAGGGGGTGGAGTGGTCATGCGTTCACCAGGCGGGAGACTACGTCGTCAACCGTGACCGTGCCGACGGGGCGATTTTCGGAGTCGACTACCGTGAGCATGCGGAGGTTGTATTTGTCGAAGAGTTCGAAGACGTCTTTTTCGTGGCTGTCGGGAGTGATGGAGACGAGCGGCTCGGTTTTGAGCTCGGACATTTTCTGATCGGGAGCGGCGAGGAGCATGCGCGCAACGGGCACGGTGCCGGAGAATTGCGCGGAACGGTCGATAAGGACGATGGTATCGAGCTGCTCGAGGTTGAGTTCCTGGGTGCGCATCCAGTGGAGGACTTCATCGCGCGTGGAATCGCCGCTGACGTAGACGAATTCGGAGTTCATCATGCCGCCGGCTGTGGAAGGATCGAAAGCGAGAAGTTCGCGAACTTCTTCGGCTTCCTGATTGGGCATTTCTTCGAGCAGTTCCTCGGAAGTTTCCTTGGGAAGATCGGCGAGGAGGTCGGCAGCTGCATCGGGCGCCATTTCTTCGATGATGTCGGCGGCTTTTTCCGGGTCGAGTCTTTCGACGATTTGCGTGGTGAGGCGTTCATCGAGTTCAGCGAGGACGGCGGCAGCGGTTTCTTCGTCGAGAGAGGCGATGATGCCCTGGCGCTCGGCGGCAGAGAGTTCTTCCATCATTTCGGCGAGATCGGCGGGGTGCAGGTCCTCGAGTTTTTCGTGAGTGATGCGCAGCTTGACGCGGCGAAGCGGGTCGGGCTCGATGAGGTTGACGAATTCCCAGCGGATGGAGCGCTGCGGAAGCCTGGTCTGAAGCTTGCGAACCATGCCGGACGGGGCAAGGCCCTGGAGAAGGCGGCGGACGGCGCCGGGGAGGCCGACGTCAACCTGAGCGATGCGGAGTTCGACGTGATTGTTGGCGCGGAGTTCGGAGAGGTCGACATCGTTGACACGAACGACTTTGCGGCCGGCCGTGTCGATGATTTGCTGGTCGAGAAGATCCTTTTGGACGGCGAGCCAGCCTTCATTGGGCTGGTAGGCGTCGAGGGCGCGCTCGTTGACAGTGAGATCGATGCGGCCGGGAGCGACTTTAGCGACCTGATCATAGCGAGCGACGAGGGGTTGGAAGCGTCCACGAGAGATGAGGAAGTGGGAAACGCGATTGGGCTGGTCCGCGGGTTCGACGAAGAATTCGCGGACCCGGCCGACGAAATTGTTTTGGGAGTCGTAGGCGGCGGAACCCATTAGTTCGGTGGCGTAGAGCATGGGACACCTCCTTTCGTAGAAATTAGAAAATCGGTAAAACCCAAAAACACAATCAATAGCGAGACAAAACCACGTCAAAACCAAGACGGAGCCACGTCAAGCCCAACATAAAACCAATTCAAACCCAAGACCCAGGTACAAATGCGGTTCCCGGGGCACCCGGTGAAGCCAAGGCAAGGGCAGAACCCGCACCTTTGCAAACCACAAGGGTGCGCTACCCGGCAATAAAAAGCCCGCGAGCGGAACGGCCGGCCACGGGCAAAAGGAACGAGTGTGAAGCGGCCGTTAGCCGGTGGGGAGTGCTCCAGAAGAGGGGATCAGGCGGCGGCGTCTACGCGGGATGAGAGGACTAAGAAAACCCTCAGCCCGGGTGGACCCCGAATGCCGAATGAGCCAAGCGGTCAAGTGGCGGCGCCTACCCATGAGATGACCAGGGTGAGGTTCGAGTACGCTGGACGCGCTCATCGTAGAGAATTCACTCCGAAGTTAGAGATAAAGCGTAAGGAAAACAAAGTCAAGGAGAAAGAGGAGAAAGTTGGGGAAAAATTAGAAAAAAAATAGGGCGGCGCGGTGATACGTGGTGGTGCAAGGGGGAAGGTTGAGATGCTTCGCGCCGCAAAACAACGCGGCGCTCAGGATGACATTGTGGCGGTGGCCGGAGAGCGGGAGAGTTTTTTGGAGATGCTGCCGCCATCCCTCCGCTACGCGCCGGCTGAAATGCGCCGGCGCTTCGGTCGGGATGACATCGCTTGGTGTAAGCGGAGAAGCGTGGCTGGCATAAAATTCAGCGCTACAGAAGAAAAAAGGCCCGGCTAAGGACTCGGCGAACCGAGGGCGAATCGTGCAATGCTTGGCGGCGTAAACCCGCCTCTACAGGTGAAGAGACTCGGTCGAAGTAAGATTTTCGCTTAGGCGGCGATGGGAAAAGCGGCGACTGGGCGCCGCGGGCGCATCACTTCTTTTTGGGGAAGAGCATGTCGCCTGGAGGGACGCTGCGGCGGCGGCAGTCGTCGAGGTAGAGGACCAGGTAATTTTTCAGGATGAAATCTTTGACGGAGTAGCCCAGTTCGCGGGCGGCGCGGTCGATGGCATCACCGGGGCCTTCGAGTTCGACGAAGGTGCCGACGGGAGTTTCGTCGAATTCAATCAAAAGACTCTTGGCCCAGGCGTGGCGGGCGGGAAGTTTGTAGGTGGTGCGAAATTTTTCGTAGTGGAACCAGCCGCGCAGGCCGAGTCCTTCGAAAATTTTCTGCAGGGCCGCGGGATCGGTGAGAACCAGCTCGATTTCTTCGCGGACTTTGTGGTGGCGGTCGGCGGCAGTGGCTGGGGCGCCGATGGCGAGCTGGTCGGGCGGGGATTTGAAGGTGAGCAGGGTGCGAGGCGGAGACTTTTTGCTGGCGACGGCAGGGGTCTCGGTGCGGATGCGGAGAAGTTGGCCATGCTTGGCGAGGCCGCCATCGGGAGTGTCGAAGATGAGATTGAGTTCATGAGTGCGAGGGATGGAGGGCTTGGCACCGAGCTTGGAGAGTCGACGGAGAAAGGATTTGGGGTTGTCGATTTTGAGCTTGATTTCGGTTTCACGAGGCATGGAAGAAGATTACAGGAATGGAGAAGAGAGAAAAAGGGGCGGAGGAGGAACATTCGGTGAAGCGGAAATGGAGGAGTGGGGAGAGGTATGTTAGAACGGAGCAAGGGAAAGTTGGGGTTGAGTTGAGATCGTTCGCGCGGTGAACATCGCGGTTGTGTTGCGGTTTGCGCGTTCGCGCTCAGGATGACATGTCATTCGAGATTGCGTATGGGGGAGACAAAACAGAATGCTGGTGATGGGAATGATGAGCGGGACGTCAGCGGATGGAATTGATGTGGCGCTGGCGGAATTGAAAGGGGCACCCCCACGGCTGCGGAGCAATCTGCTGCGGCACACGTCGAGGCGCATGCCAGGCGTGCTGCGGACGGAAGTGTTGCGGATCGCGGAAGGCGCGGCGTGCACGGCAGGAGAAATTAGTCAGCTAAATTTCCGGTTGGGGATGGCGTTTGCGGACGCAGCGGTGAGCGCCTGCCGGGAGTTTCGGGTAGCGCTGTCGCGAGTGAAGTTAATTGGAAGCCACGGGCAAACGATTTTTCATCAAGGGAGGCCGGTGCCGTTCTTGGGAAAGGCGACCGCGTCGACGCTGCAGATTGGAGAGCCGGCAGTGATTGCGGCGAGGACGGGCGTGACAACGGTGGGAGATTTTCGCGTGGCGGATATGGCGGTGGACGGACAAGGAGCCCCGCTGGTGCCGTACGCGGATTATTTATTGTATGGAGACGAAAAGATTGGGCGCGTGTCGTTGAATTTGGGAGGAATTGGAAACGTGACGGTGCTTCCGGCAGGCGCAAAGCCGGGGCAAGTGGTGGCGTTCGATACCGGGCCGGGAAACATGTTGATGGATGCGCTGGTGTGGCACTTTACGAGGAAGAAACAAAAATACGATCGAGGGGCGCGGCTGGCGCGGCAGGGACAAGTGAATGAGGCGCTGCTGAAAGAGCTGCTGCGGGATCCGTATTTGAAGCTGGGGCCGCCGAAATCGACGGGACGGGAGTATTACGGGCGAGCGTATTTCCAGGAATTGTTGCGATTGGGAAAGAAACATCGGGCGGGGCCAAATGATTTGATACGGACGACGACGGAGTTTACGGTGGCGTCGGTGGTGGATGCGCTGAAGCGGTTTGTGCTGAGGAAGACGAAGGTGCAGCAATTGATCGTGTCTGGAGGAGGAGCGCGAAATCCGCTGGTGCTGGCGCAATTAACGGCGCTGCTGACGCCGATTGAGGTGGTGACGTCGTCGAAATTGGGAGTGCCGGAGGAGGCGAAGGAAGCGTACGCGTTCGCGATTTTGGCGTATGAGACGTGGAATCGCAGGGCCGGCAATTTGCCGAGCGCGACGGGGGCGGAGAGAGAGATGGTGTTGGGGAAGATTTGTTTGGGGAGGATGAGGTAGGAAAGGATTCACCACAGAGGAAGAGAGAGTTGAGAGTTAAAAGTGGAAAGTTGAAAGTCAAGAGCAGACTCGCAGGGTGCGGTGAAGAGCAAGAAATGACATTTAGGAATAGGAAGGGCTGGCATGAAAGCCAGCGCTACATTGAAGACGAAGAACAAAGGTGGCGAGACGTGGGGACGGAGCCCTCAGGGGCTAAAGCCCAATTCGTGGAGGTTGGTTATGTCGGAGCTGGAGCTCCGACCCCCTAAAGAGAAGCAGATGAGGCGACAAGAAGAATGCGGCGAATCGAGGGATAAGGAGAGGCTGGCATGAAAGCCAGCGCTACATTGAAGACGGAAGACGCTCGCATCGGAGGTTGGCGGCCACACATGCGGAACGGCCTCACCGCTGAAGGGGTGAGCTACAGGATTAGGGGCAGAATTGTCGGCGCGGTTTTGTGTTTGGTGGCGGCGATTTTGCTTGGGGGGTGTCGGCAGTCGGTGGAGAGGAGAGAGGGGGAAGTGGTGTTTTTGATTGAGTCGAATCCGGCGAATCTGGATCCGAGGTTTGCGGTGGATGGACAGTCGCAGAGGATCGGGGCATTGATCTTCAGCGGATTGGTGAAGCGCGATGACGAGATGAATTTGCATGGAGATTTGGCGGAGAGTTGGGAGACGCCGGATGCGTTGACGTATGTGTTTCATTTGAAGAAGGGCGTGAAATTCCACGATGGGCGGGAAGTGACTTCGAAGGATGTGAAGGCGACGATTGAGTTCATGATGAATCCGGCGAACCGGTCGCCGAAGCGAGGGGCGTTCCGGATGATTGGGTCGATTGAAGCGCCGGAAGCGTACACGGTGGTGTTTCGTTTGAAGGAGCCGGCGGCTTCGTTTTTGTGGAATATGGAACGGTCGGCGGTGGGGATTGCGCCGGCGGATGCGGGAAGCGATTTTGCGAGGCATCCAATTGGGAGCGGGGCTTTTCGGTTTGTGAGTCAGACGCAGGATGATGCGGTGGTGTTGGAGAGGTGGGAGGATGAAGAGAGTTCAAAGTTGAAAGTTCAAAGTTCAAAGTTTTCGGAAAAAGAAAGAATTGATGCGGAGGATGGTGGGGATTCACCACAGAGGGCACAGAGTACACAGAGGGAAGAGGGGAAGGTAAAACCCCCAGGGGCAAAACCGGCACCTGGGGCACCCACACCTGGGACACCCACAACTGGGGCGCCCAGGACCCAAGCCAGAGTTGAGCGGGTGACGTTTCGGATTGTGCCGGATGCTATTGTGCGGGCGCTGGAGTTGCGGAAAGGGTCGGCGGACGTGGAGATGAGTTCCCTTTCGCCGGACATGATACCGGTGCTGGCGAAGCAGGCGACGCTGGAAGTGTCGGAACGGCCGGGGACGAACTTTGCGTACCTGGGAATGAATATGGAAGACGCGATCCTGAAGCATCGCGAAGTGCGGCAGGCGTTGGCGTACGCGACGGACCGGGAAACGTTGATCAAATATTTGCTGAGGGATGAGGCGAAGCTGGCGAGCGGATTGTTACCGCCGAATCATTGGGCGTATGAGCCGGATGTGAAGAAGTATGGATGCGATACGGAGAAGGCGGAGAAACTGCTGGATGCGGCGGGCTATGGGAGGAAGAGCGATGGAGTACGGTTTGCGTTGACCCTGAAGGTGTCGACAGAAGAACAGGCGCGGACACTGGGGGCTGCTTTGCAGGAACAGTGGCGGAAAGTTGGAGTGAAGTTAGAGGTGCATCCGGAAGAGATTGCGACGCTGTTTGCGGATTTGGGGAAAGGCCAATTTCAGATTTGTTATTTGCGATGGGTGGGCGCGAACAACGATCCGGACGTGTTTGAGTTGGTATTCAATTCGAAGAGGATTCCGCCGGATGGGCCGAATCGAGGTCGATACAGGAACGCGCAAGTGGATGCGTTGACAGACGGGATACGGACGGAGATGAATCGGACGAAGCGGAAGGAATTGTGCAGCGAAGTGCAGAAGATCGTGGCGGAAGATCTGCCGTATATTCCCTTGTGGTACACGGATGTGGTGAGCGTGCATGCGAAGAGATTGGGGGAGATTGGGCTGACGGCGGCTGGGGATTATGAGTTTTTGGTAGGACGGTGAGGCAGTTGAAAGTTAAAGGCAAGAGGAAGATCACCACAGAGGGCACAGAGGAAAGATCGGAAAGAAGGACATTTCAGAGGGGCGCAAAACATCGAGACCGAAAGACGTCGAGAGGGTTTTGGTAATTGTAGTTGGTGCGGGAAAACGGAGGCGAGCCGCCGCACTCCAAAGTACGCGGCGTGGAAAACTGCGCTGCAGAGGCTATCCCAAATAGAATTGGTGACAGGGTAAGAATGGCGGCGTAAAGCCGCTTCTACAGAAAAGTCACAGGCTGAAGCCTGTACCTGTGCTACTTGAACTGTGCTACTAAAGCCGTGCCCTCGCGAGTTGCTATTTATAAGACCGCTTTTAGTCGTAGTGGAGGGCTTTAAGGGGATCGACCCTGGAGGCGCGGCGGGACGGTAGCCAACAGGCCACGAAGGTTACCGCGATTAGGAATGCGGGCACGACTGTGAAGGTGAGCAGGTCGTGAGGTTGGACGCCGTAGAGGAAGGCGTTAAAAAGTTTGGCGACGGCCAGGGCCGCGGCTAAGCCGAAGGCGACAGCGATCATGGCGAGGAGCATGCCCTGTCGGATGATGAGGCGCTGGACTCCCCCGATTTGCGCGCCCAAGGCGAGCCGGATGCCGATTTCGCGAGTGCGGCGGCTGACGGAATAGCTCATCACGCCATAGAGGCCGACGGCGGCCAGCAGCAATCCTACAAAACCAAAAATACCGAAGAGTGTGCCGGCCAGACGCGGGAGAAATAGCGCGTCGCGGAGATGCTCTTCCATGGTGGCTTCATTGAAGATGGCCATGGAGGGATCGAGGGCGTGAATTTCCTGGCGGACAGCGCGCTCCATGCTGCCGTAATCGCCGGCGGTGCGGACGAGTAGCGAATAGCCGAGGAAAGCGGGATCGCTGCCGGTGCTTTGCTCCAGAGAGCGGAAGAGAACGGGACGGGTGTCTTCACCGAGGGTGCGGGACTTGATGTTGCTGACGACGCCAACGATTTCATAGCTGACACCGCCGCCACTGACCTGACGGCCGAGGGGATTTTGTCCCGAGAAAAGGCGATCGACGAAGGCCTGGTTGACGATGGCGACTTTGGGACCGTTGGCGGGTTCCGCGGCGAAATCGCGGCCAGAGATACGGGGAATGCCCATGGTTTCGAAATAGTCCGAGGTGACCATGTAGAGATCGGTGAGGTGGGAGTCGGGCGAAGGGGATCCCGCGACCTGGAAACCGTCGCTACGGTGGCCACCGGAAAGAGGAACGGAATCGGTGCAGACGGCGGAGATGACACCGGGAAGAGTGGAGACGCGCTGGCGAAGTTCAGAGAGGAATTGATTGGTGCGCTCAGGGGAATAGCCGTGGACGCGGGGATCGACGGAGAGCATGAGTATGCCGCGTGAACGAAAACCTATGCTGATGCTGGAGGCGTGCTGCATGCTGCGAAGGAAAAGTCCGGTGACGGAGAGCAGGACAAGCGAGATGGCGATTTGCGAGACGATGAGGATGTTGCGAAGGGTGAAGCGGCGACCTGGACGGGACAGAGTGTCTTCGCCTTTCAAGGCGCTGGAAAGAATGGGACGAGAGGCGGCCCAGGCGGGAGGCAATCCGAACAAGACGCCGGCGGCGATGCTGAGCGCGAAAGTGTAAAGCAGGACGCGCCAGTCGACAGGCACGCTGAGATCGAGAGGCACAGGCGCGGGAAGGTGGAAGGCGGAAAGGGATTGCGTGGCGAAGAGCGAGAGAACGAAACCAACGACGCCGCCAAGGAGAGCAAGCACAACACTTTCGAGAAGCATGAGCCGCTGCAAGTGGCCACGAGTGGCGCCAAGAGCGATGCGGACAGCCATTTCGCGGTGACGGCTGGCGGCTTGCGCGAGAAGAAGATTGGCGACGTTGGCGCCGGCGATGCAGAGGACCAGGAGAACGACAACACTGAGAACGCCGAGGAAGAGTAGGACGGTAGAGCGGTCGCGAATGGGTAGCGAGCCCGCTTGATCGAAGAGGAAGCCGCCGCCTTTGTCGGTTTGCGGATAGGCAGTGGCGAAACGCTGGGCGAGGGTGTTGAGTTCGGCGGCGGCTTGCGGGCGAGAGGCGCCGGGATTGAGTCGAGCGATGACGGCGAGCCAGTGCTGATCGCGTGCGTCGCGACTGGGGATGCTGGGAGCAAGTTGTTCAACGTTGCCGAGCGGAACCCAGAATTGCGGATCAAGAATGAGATCGAGTCCATGGAAGCCACGAGGCGCGATGCCGACAACGGTGTAAGGCTTGCCGGAAAGAAGGACGGACTTGCCGAGGATGGAGGGGTCGGAGGCGAAACGATGCTGCCAGAGGCGTTGGCCGAGGATGATGACGGGGAGATGCTCTTCGTCGGAGGTGAAACCGCGGCCGAGGGTCATGCTGAGGCGGGTAACGTCGAAATAGTTGGAGGTGGTGGCTTGTCCCCAGACACGCTCGGGTTCACCGGCGCCACCAATGGAGGCGGGGACGAGTTCGAAATAGGCGGCGACGCCGGAGAAGGATTGGGCGTTGTCGCGAACGTCGATGAAGGCGGGATGGGAGAAATTGTTGCAGCACTGGTCGCCATCGTGTGTGGTGTGGAGAGCGAGGAGCGTGGAGGGATCGCCGACGGGAGCGGGGCTGAGGACGAAACGGCTGACGACGGAGAAGATGGTGGCGTTGGCGGCAATGCCGAGGCCGATGGAGAGCACGACGGAGAGGACGAAGCCCGGGGATTTGGAGAGACGGCGAAGGGAGTGGGATAGGGGTTGCAGGGTCAAGGGAGATCTCCTGGTGAGAGGTACGTGGGGGAGAGGGGGAATGTTCCGGGGGGGGATCAAAGTTGAAAGTTGAAAGTCCAAGGCAAGAGGAAGATCACCACAGAGGGCACGGAGGACACAGAGAAAGAAGGAGGAGAGAAAGAAGGACAGAAGCAAGGAGAAGAGAAAAACCGCACCCTTATAAACCAAAGAGTGCGGCACCAGCTACTTGATGTCCTAAAGCTCCGAAGCCCTCGACTAGAAGAAAGGATCAGGTATGGCTCGGTTGTTGGCGGAACAGCGGCGGTTGGCCGCCGCACTCCAGATTAGGCTTTGGCGGAGCGCATCTGGGCGATTTGTTCGTTGAAGCGGCGGGTGACGTGGGGAACGATGCCGAGCTGGCGTTCGATGAGCATGAGTTGTGCACGGTGGTGCATTTCGTGTTCCTTGGGGCTGAGGAGACGTTCGAAGCGGGTCTTGGAGGATTGGCCGTCGGGCTCGGTGACAGGTTCGGCGAGGAATTCGGGGGAGAGCGTGTCGAGCCAGGACGCGAATTGTTCGCCCTCGGAACGGAGGAGTTCGAGGATTTCGGCTTTGGAGCGAGGCTTGTTTTCTTCGACTTTGAATTGATCGACGAGGCGCAGGAAATCGAAGCCGACGAGCGTGTTGAGGCGTTTGGTCTTGTGGATTTCGTCCCAGATGCGGGTGGAGAGGGCGATGTGCGTGAGCATCTGCGCGACCGAGCGACAATCGGGAGAGGCGACGAACTCGTATTGAGATTCGGGAATGTCTTCAGCGACCTGAAGAGTGTTTTTGCGAACCGTGCGGAAGGAAGCGGCTAGTTCTTTTCCACCGTAAGAATTCATGGGACACCTCATTGGGATTTGTGCGCCGAAGCGGCGGGACGGTTGATTCGATGCGCGGCGGATGGCGGTGGTCACGGGGAGAAAACGGGTGGTGGCGTAAAGCCGCCGGTATGATGTGGAACGGAATTGGGTGCCGTTTGGCGAGCATTTGTGTTGGCGGACGGCCTCAGAAGGCCGTCCCTACAAAGAAGCACACGATGGCTGACATGAAAGTCAGCGCTACATTGGGGGCGAGGGTGGAATTATAATTGCGCGCATGGTGGAGCGCCTTTTATGAGTGCGGCAAACTTAGCTGGGGGTTCGTTGGCGGAGGACAAATATCTTCGGCTGCACTGCGTGAACATTTTTGTGCGGGATCAGGACCGCAGCTTGAAATTTTATTTGAATCAACTGGGATTCCACCTGGCGTATGACGCGAAACTGCAATCGGGAGACCGATGGGTGGCAGTGGCGCCGCCGAATGGCGAAGCGATTCTGGTGCTGGTGGTGCCGAAGCCGGAGTCGCGTGAATTCAAATTGATAGGGCGGGCGACGCAGATTTCGTTTGTGACGGAGGATGTGACGGCGAAGTTCAGGGAATGGTCGGCGCGCGGGGTGAACTTTTTGCAGACGCCGAGGCTGAAGCGAATCAAGTTTGACCCCAAGGCGCAGACGGTGGCGGCGGCGAGCGGATCGTCGATGCTGCTGGGAGAGCAGACACCGATTTGGGGCGGGGTGTTTGCGCGGTTCCGGGATGTGGATGGCAACTCGTTTTCGCTGGTGAGTTTCGATGAAGTGACGCACGCGCTGGAACAGCAAAGACGAGCGACGGCGGAGAAACTGGAACTGGAGCGGCGCGCGGTGCAGGAGTTGGAGATTGCGAAGCAGGTGCAGTCGCGGCTGTTTCCGCAAAACTCTCCGGCGGTAAAAAGCCTGGAGTATGCAGGAATCTGCATACAAGCGCGGAAAGTGGGAGGAGATTATTACGACTTCCTGAACCTGGGTGGAGGACGGCTGGGGCTGGTGATCGGGGATATCGCGGGAAAAGGAATTGCAGCGGCGCTGTTGATGGCGAACTTGCAGGCCAATCTGCGGAGCCAATGCACGGTGGCGTTGGATCAGCCACAGAGACTGTTGCGGGCGGTGAATCAATTGTTTCGCGAAAATACGCCGGACGGGTCGTTTGCGACGCTGTTTTTCGCGGAATATGACGACGTGGAGAGGCGGTTGCGGTATGCGAACTGCGGGCATCTATGCGCTCTGCTGTTGCGGAGTGACGACACGATGGAGCGGCTGGACTCGACCGCGACGGTGCTGGGGGTGTTTCAGGATTGGGATTGCGCGATTGAGGAATGCCGGGTGAATGCGGGGGATACGCTGGCGCTGTACACGGACGGGATTACGGAAGCGTTCGGCGAGGACGGAGCGGAATTCGGAGAAGAGCGATTGTGCGCGGCGTTGCGGCGGCACCGGGGATTGTGTTCGCAGGAATTGTTGAGCGCGATTGTGGGAGAGGTGAGGAAGTTCAGTCCGCAGGAGCAGAATGACGATATAACGTTGATAGTGGCGAAGGGGAGGTAGTGGAAAGTTAAAAGTTGAAAGTTAAAAGCGACCCCCTATAAATGCGACGTTGGTGGAATTGGGTGAAATTGAGAAAGCGGCGGCAAGCCGCCGCACTCCAAAAGAACCGACCTGAAGGTCGGCCACTACAAAAACCAACGTACGAGAAGAACACACGCACAAGAGAACAACGAAGGAGCTAGAGGAATTAGGCGGGGACGGCGGGGTCGTCGTCTGTGGGGGAGTGGCCGTTTGGGTGAAGGGTGGACTGGATGATTTCGGCCGGGATGGCGCCCTCGCGGCCGATACACCAGTGGTCACCGCGGAGTTCGACGATGGTGGATGGCATGAGGCCTTGCGTTTCGCCGGCGTCGAGGATCAGCGGGACACGATCGCCGAGCTGGCGGAAGACTTCGTCGCCACTAGCGCAGGTGGGCGAGCCAGAAACGTTGGCACTGGTGCCGGTGAGAGGGACGCCAATTTCCTGGATGAGTCGCGTGACGATTTCACAAGCGGGCCAGCGAAGAGCGATGCGGCGCGTGTTGCCGGTAACTTTGAGGGGCAGGCGCATGGACGCGTCGAGGACGATAGTGAGAGGGCCGGGCCAGAGGGCGTCGGCGAGACGATAGAAATTGTCGGGAAGATCGCGCGCGAGAATGTGTGCGTGGTGGATGGAATTGATGAGAAGAGGAAGGGCTTTGGATTCGGGGCGACCCTTGACGCGAAAGATTTCGTCGACGGCGGAAAGATTGACGGGATCGGCGGCGAGGGCATAGAGCGTGTCAGTGGGAATCGCGACCACAGAACCGCGATTGAGCCAACCAGCGGCATAACGGATGAAGCGAGGATCAGGAGAATCACCGCTAAGCTTTAGGACTTCTGCCGACACTATCGCCCCCGGACGTGGATGAACCGGCGTCCCTGAGCGCGGGAACCGCTCTGGAGGGGAAATTATCACAGGGAGAGAGGGTGGCGCAATGGAAGAGGGGGGAAAGAGAGTTGAAAGTTAAAAGCTGAAAGTTGAAGAAAGACGCGTTGCGGTTCGGTGAAGGGACGCGATTGTGCCCGATCATTGGTCAGAGAAGAAACCCAAGACCCGGGTAGCAAGAAACGGAACCTGGGGCACCCTCCGTTGTGCTGTGATTTGCCGCGACTCCCATGCCCCGGGAACTTTGCAGGTGGACAAAAGCGGCGGCGAGCCACGGCACTGCAAAGGGTGCTCGTCATGATAGGCTCGCTGGGAGATGGGGCGCGCTATGGAACGAGCGGGAAAAGCGGCGGTGGGTGCGGACTTGATCACGAGCCGGGAGAACCGGTGGCTGAAAGAATTTCGTGTGGCGCTGCGCGGCGGATTGGCGACGGAAAAAGGCTGCGTGGGAGTGGAAGGGGCCCGGCTGGTGGAAGAGGCGCTGGGCAGCGGGTGCCGCGTGGAGGCGGTGCTGTTCAGCGAAAGTGGAGAGAGGCATCGCGAAAGATTGGCGCCGCTGATTGGGCGGCCGGAGATGGCCTTCCCTATTTTGAAAACCACAGATCGATTGTTCGAAGGAATTGCGGACACGGAACATCCGCAGGGCGTGGCGGCGCTGGTGGAACCGCGAAAAGTGGAAGTAGCGGATTTGCTGGCGACGCCGGGAGGAGCTTGTTCACCGCTGCTGGCGGTGCTGGCGGGAGTGCAGGACCCGGGAAATGTGGGAACGATTCTGAGGACGGCGGCGGCCTTTGGAGCGACGGGAGCGGCCACGTCGGCAACGGCGCAAGGAGGGACGGCAAGTCCGTTTTCACCGAAGGCGCTGAGGGCTTCGGCGGGAGCGGCGCTGCATCTGCCGGTGCTGGCGGGCATGTCGCTGGCGATTCTGCTGACGCAATTGAAGATGAATGGAATTCATATGCTGGCGTCGTGCGTGGAAGATGCGAAGAAGGTGGGAGCATCGCTGTCGCCGTGGGAAGTGGATTGGTGTCAGCCGATGGCGTTGCTGGTGGGCAATGAAGGGGCGGGATTGCCGGAGGAGATTGTGCGTGGAGCGGACGCGCGGGTGCATATCCCGATGGCGAGAGGAGTGGAGAGTTTAAATGCGGCGGCGGCGGCAGCGGTACTGTTTTATGAGGCGTATCGGCAGAGGGAGCAGAAGAGTTAAAAGTTGAAAGTTTAAAGTTCAAGAAAAAGCGCTTGCGGTGCGGTGATGATGTTGCTGCGATCCCTCCACTGCGAGCCGCAAAAGGCGCGGATCTCCGGTCGGGATGACAGGCTAGGCGGATACAAAAAGGGTGCGTGATTCGAAATTGGGGGTGAAAGGCACTACACTTCTAGGGTTATGAGCCTGTTTCCGACGATGCCGGAGATGAGCGGGGAAACGCCGGCGGCGCTGCAGCCGTTGGCGGAACGAATGCGGCCGCGTACGTTGGATGAGTTTATTGGTCAGGAAAAATTGCTGGGACCGGGCAAACCGCTGCGGGTCCAAATCGAAAACGACAATCTTAGCTCGATGCTGTTCTGGGGTCCGCCGGGGTGTGGAAAGACGACGCTGGCCCGGGTGATTGCGCGGCTGACGCGGAGCGAGTTTGTGTCGTTCAGCGCGGTGCTGAGCGGGATCAAAGAGATTAAAGAGGTGATGGCGGAGGCGGAGCGGAGATCGCGAGCGGGACACCGGACGATCGTGTTTGTGGATGAAGTGCACCGGTTCAACAAGGCGCAACAGGATGCGTTTTTGCCGCACGTGGAGGCGGGACACATTTTGTTTATTGGAGCGACGACGGAGAATCCATCGTTTGAGGTTATTTCGCCGCTGCTGTCGCGGACAAAAGTGTATGTGCTGGAATCGTTGACCACGCCGCAGATTGTGGAGTTGTTGCGGAGGGCGTTGACGGATAAAGAACACGGGCTGGGGAACGAAAGGATTGTGTTGGGAGAGGGGCCAGCGACCGGGGAGCAGCGACCAGTGGAAGGAAAGTCAAAATCCGAGGAAATTGCGGGAGCGGAAGATTTGCTTTGGAGGATGGCGGCGTTTGCGAATGGGGACGCGCGGGCGGCGTATAACACGCTGGAATTGTGTGTTAGGAGCGCGAAAGAGGAGAGTCTACAGACCCCAGGTGCAAAACCGGCACCTGGGGCACCCGCGGCACTCGGCGCAAAGCTCAAGGTGAAGAGGATTACGGCGGAGCTTTTGGAGGATGTGCTGCAGCGGAAGATGCTGCGGTATGACAAGGCGGGCGAGGAACACTACAACCTGATATCGGCGCTGCATAAATCGGTGAGGAATTCGGATCCAGACGCGGCGCTGTACTGGTTAGCGCGGATGATTGAGAGCGGTGAGGATGCGTTGTATCTGGCGCGGCGGATGGTGCGGATGGCGAGCGAAGACATTGGATTGGCGGAGCCAGGAGCGCTGGCGGTGACGCTGGCGGCGAAGGAGGCGTTCGATTTTCTGGGAGCGCCGGAGGGACATTTGGCGCTGGCACAGGCGGCGGTGTACTTGTCGCTGGCGCCGAAATCGAATGCGTTGTACGTGGGATACGGAAACGTGATGGAAGATGTGCGGAAGACGGAGGCGGATCCGGTGCCGTTGCATCTGCGGAATGCAGTAACGGGATTGATGAAGAATATTGGGTATGGAGAGGGATATAAGTACGCGCACAATTTTGAGGAGAAGGTGACGGACATGACGTGCTTGCCGGAGAACCTGGCGGGGCGCGTGTACTATCAACCGAGTGAGCAGGGGTTTGAGGCGCGGTTGAGGGTGAGGATGGAGGAGATTGCGAAGATTAAGAGGAGAGTTAAAAGTTAAGAGAAAAAAGTTGAAAGTTGAAAGTTAAAAGTTGAAAGTGAAAACCGAAACAGCTGTGGAATGCGTTAGAGGGAGACGAAATGGATGAAGGGACGCGGTTCGTTGTGGTGAGGGAAGGCGCCCGCACCGGAAGGCGGCCGCTACAAAATCCGAGCGACGGCGCTGGCGAGGCGTTGCGGTCAAACAAGTGGAAAGGCCTCACCCCTGAAGGGGTGAGCTACAGAATGGCGGCGGGGATGATTTTGGCGGGGATGATTTGTTTGCGGGCGGGTGGAGCTGCGGAAGAGGCGCGACCTAAGATCACACAGGTGGCATTTGTGCAGATTGGCGTATCGGATATGCAGAAGGCCAGCGCTTTCTATCATGGGGAGTTGAAGCTGCCGGAGATCAACTGCAGGGGCGGGAACGGGAAATGTTTTTTTCTGAGTCCCTCGCAGCAGGTGGAGCTTGTGCCAATGGAAGCGGCGCCAAACGGGAACCGGATTGAGATGATCGGGATGTATACCGCCGACGCCAAGGCTTTACGGCAATACCTGTTGGCGCACGGCGAGAAACCTAAGGAAATCGTCAAGGATGTGCCGGGACGAATCTCGTTCCGGATTCAGGACCCCGAGAAACATACGATTGAATTCGTTCAACTGACAGGCGGAGTGATCGGTTCGGTTATGGGAGGGCCACCGCTTTCGAGCAGGATGATTCATGTGGGGTTTGTGGTGAAGGATCGGACGGCGATGGACCATTTTTATAAGGATATTTTGGGGTTTCGCTTGTATTGGTCGGGCGGGATGAAAGACGGAGAAACGAGTTGGGTGGCGATGCAGGTGCCGGATGGGACGGATTGGGTGGAGTACATGCTGAATATTCCGGGCAATGCGGACAAACATACGCTGGGTGTGATGAATCATATTTCGTTGGGAGTGGTGAGCGTGAAGGCGGCCAAAGAGGAACTTGAGAAGGCGGGCGTGGTGCTCGGCGAGGAAGAACAGCCAAAGATTGGACGGGATGGGAAGTGGCAATTGAACTTGTACGATCCGGATGAGACGCGGGTGGAGTTGATGGAGTTTACACCGGTGGAGAAGCCGTGTTGCACGGAGTTTACGGGGGAGCATCCGAAACCGTGAAGACATAGTTGAGAGTTGAGAGTCAAAAGTTGAAAGGCAAAGGCAAGAGGAAGATCACCACAGAGGGCACAGAGGAAGAAAGTTGAAGGCAAATCCTACGAGTTTCGCATCGGAAGCGGTTAGGTACAGGAGAGCCATGGACGACAGCACAACCAGGGCGGCGGCCAGGGCGATGGTGAGCACGACGGCTGGCAGGAAAGCCAGCGCTACATTTAGGAAAGAGAAGGCAATGGGTGGCGAGTTGCTCGAGGCCCGCTTCAGAAGGCGGCCGCCACAAAGCTGGAGCAACGGCGAAGCGTCTGTCGGAGGGGGGTTGCTGGGCGCCTGGAAAAGACTCACCCCTGAAGGGGTGAGCTACAGGACTATCTTGGCCATTTTGCTGGGAGTTTTTTTAGTGGGGATGGTGGGGTCGGGTCGAGCGGCGGAAACGGGGCGAGCTAAGATTACGGGGATTGCTTATGTTGCGGTAAAGGTTACGGACTTGGAGAAGGCTAAGGCGTTTTATGGGGGAGTGCTGGGGCTGCAGAGCGGGGCCGTGAAGAATGAAAATTTGGTGCAGGCTAGTTTTGTGGTGAATCGGGATCAGCGGGTGGAGTTGACGAAAGGGGCGGCGGGAGCGGGCGGATCGTACGTGGTGGAGATTGGACTGGCGACCGATGACCTGATGAAGATGCGGACGTATCTGACGGCAAGGGGAGTGGCGACCGGCGAGATTAAGGCTTGGCCTGATGGGACGAAATATTTTGAGACGCGGGATCCGGAGGGAAACAAGATTGTGTTTGTGGATCAGACGAAAAATGGGTTGTCGGGCAGCGCAAAGGCTGTTGGAAAGAAAATGTTGCATGCGGGATTTGTGGTGAAGGATTTGAAGGCGGAGCGGCATTTTTATGAGGAAGTTCTGGGATTCCGGTTGTACTGGCGCGGCGGATTCAAGGATGACGGAACGGATTGGTATGAGATCCAGGTGCCGGATGGAGATAACTGGATAGAGTTCATGCTGAATATTCCGGCGACGGCGGATCACAAGGAATTGGGAGTACAGAATCATTTTTCGTTGGGAGTGCCGAGCGCGAAGGCCACCGCGGAGGAATTGCGGGCGAGGGGAGCGAAAGAGTTTGATGGGCCGGAAGTAGGAAGAGATGGGAAAGATTCGATTGATATTTACGACCCGGATGGGACGCGGGTGGAGTTGATGGAATTTACGCCGGTGGAAAAGCCGTGCTGTACGGAGTATATGGGAGAGCATCCGAAGACGTGAAGACATAGTTGAAAGTTAAAAGTCGAAAGTTGAAAGGCAAAGGCAAGAGGAAGGCAAGAGGAAGATCACCACTGCGGCGCAGCAAAAGGCGCTGCGCCTCCGGTCGGGATGGCGTTTGCGGCGGTGGGCCGAGATGATAAGCCCTAGGAGCTTCAGAGCGGAAAGGGTGGGTTACGGAGAGGCATGGGGAAAAGCACAGGTAGGGCAGCATTGAGGGATCGGAAAGGGCTGGCATGAAAGCCAGCGCTACATTGAAGAAGAAAACAAACGCATCGATGGGTGGTGGATGGAGTGATTTGCGAGACGCCCGCCTCAGAAGGCGGCCGCTACAACGGCTAATGGCGATTGCGGTGGCGGTGATTGTGGTTGGTTCCCTGCCCTGCGGGGTATTTGCGCAAAATATGGAGAAGGCAGTGGTCACCGTGGATGATGAGGTCACTGCGTTCACGTATGCGCCGGACGGGCGGATCGTGTTTTCGGCGCGAAAGATGTACAAGGCGAAGAAGTATGACCTGGAGCGGGACGACATTTACGTGCTGGAGCAGAACGGAAAACGAAAAAAGATTTTTTCGGGAGAGAAATTCACGCTGGCGGACAAGCCATTCACGTATTTGATTGAAGGGTTCACATGGTCGCCGAACGGAAAGATTGTGGCGGTGCAGATGTACACGACAACGGTGGACATCGATGACGGATCGACACAGGACGCGCGAGGATTGCTGTTTCTGGACGATCAGGGGCGGTTGCTGAAGCCGGGGAAAGATGCGGTGGTGCTGGACGCGCAGAATCCGTTGTGGCTGAGGGATAACCAGACGGTGGTGTACATGACGAACAAGGATATGCCGCTGGGAGTGTATTCGCTGCAGTACTTGAACGTGACGACGGGGCCGGCGGGGAAAGCGTTTGAGGGACGAACGTTTTTGGATGCGGCGCGAATTTCGGGGAGCAATTCGGCGATGGCGATCGAGCGAGACCGCAACATGGACGGTCCACCGCGGATTCAGAAGCTGGAACTGCTTTCGCAAGAGACGCAGGAGGTGGCAACGCTGGACGAGTTTGCGGGAGGCCTGAGTTTATCGCCGAGCGGGACGAAGGCGGCGTACTACCTGGACAAAGAGGTGCTGGAGGTTCGGGATCTGACGGCGCCGAACAAATTGGCGCGGCTGCGCGTGGGGCTGGGGGTGCTGCAGTGGTCGGAGGATGAGACGAAGATTTTTCTGAAGCGGACGGTGGAGAAGAAGTCGGCGGATTTGGTGACGGTGCCGGTGCCGGTGCTGAAGGCGTACGCGAACCGGTCGGAAATTCCGGTGGACGAGCCTACACCAAACTTTTTGCTGCATGGGTTGACGATCAGGGAATATGGGATTTCGGCGGACGGGAAGTTTTTGGGGGTGGTGCTGCCGGGGAAGAGGAATTTGGAGATTTATCCGATGAGGTGAGGGGGGAAGAGTTGAAAGTTGAAAGTTGAAAGTTGAAAGTCCAAGGCGAGAGTTCACCACAGAGAACACAGAGGGCACCGAGAAAAGAAGGAGGAGGAAAAGAAGAAAAGTAAAGATAAGGAAAGAAAAGCACAGAAATAAAAGTAGAGGAAAGATGGAGAGACGTCGCCTTGGTGGTGGCGTTTTTTGTTTTTGGCGGGACGGCGCATTGGGCTGAGGCAAGTATTTGCGTTGGCGGACCGCCTCGGAAGGCGGTCCGTACGAAAGCCAACCCGAAGGCGGCGCTTGGTCGATTAGAGGGTGAGGTGGGAGCGGCGACGTTTGTGTTCGATCAGGAGGCAGAGATCTTCGGCAGCGAACAGGCCGGCAGAGCGGGCGATTTCGCAGGCGCGAGGGCTGACGACGCCGAGTTGGAGCCACACGGCTTTGGCGCGGATAGCGATGGCAGAGTCGATGATGGGAGAAACTTCTTCGGAGCGGCGGAAGATGTCGACGATGTCGATGGGCTCGGGGATGTCTTCCAGGCGAGGGTAGGATTTCGCGCCGAGCACTTCCCTTTCGTTGGGATTGACGGGAATGATGCGGTAGCCGACGGATTGCAGATAGGAAGAGACTTCGTGGCTGGGGCGAGCGGGATTGGAGGAGAGTCCGACAACAGCGATGGTTTTCGTGCGGCGGAGGAGATCGAGGGTGGGATCGGAGGAAGCGGGAGAGTTGTCGGGGAGATAGAGTTTCATGGGCATTGGTTGGATGCGAAGGGGTGGGGATTGGGTGCGGGGGGCGGTTGAAAGCTAAAAGTCAAAAGTGAAGAGTCAAAAGTCAAAAGTTGAAATGAAAGCTTGAGAGAAGAGCTCACCACAGAGGACACGGAGGGACTAGATCCAAGTTGAAAGTTAAAAGTTGAAAGTCGAAAGTTAAAGAGACACGTGTTGCCGCATCGTGATGATTTATACATCACAGAGGGCACAGAGAAAAACTGGGACGAAGAGAACGACTCAACCCAAGACCTACCCTTGCATGAAGCAAAGGCGCAAAGATGGGGCACCCGACGTCAACTGCGAGGCGGGGCGGTCAGAGGGAGGCGGAATTTGGGCCGCTGGGTTGGGGAACTTGGGTGAAGGCGCAATCTACGATTTGGTTGATGGCGTAGACCGATTCCTTCTGGCAAGAGCGGCAACGAAGAACGAAAACCTGGGAGACGAGGTGATACTGCGTGTCGTCGGAGGAGTGCGGGAGATGAGACGCGGATTCCCTTTTTGAAACCATTTCAGGGATGCGCACGGGCTTACCACAACGGCGGCAAACGACTCCACGGAAGTGCTGAGGGGCGACGACGGCGGCGGCAGACATCGGCAAAGCTCCTTGGACAAAACCGGAGGGGATGAGGTTCGAGAACTATATAAAAAGCCCGGTAAATTTGTCTACCACAGGATAACGTGGGAGGTTGAGGAAAGAAAGTGACCGGGGTCACCCGCGGGAATATAAAGCCAAGACCTTAAGAATGTGTTAGTTGCGAACGATAGCGAGCGTGAATAGTGGGCGTTTACGGCGCGATTTCCACAGCGGCAGGTCCCTGCTAAATCGTTATTTCGAGGAGATCGCTCGGCGGAGGGAGCCCGGTTGAGTGAGGTTTAGTGAATTGCGAGGTCAGTCTTCAGGGGCTGAAGCGCAATGCAATCCTAACGCTTACGCCGATGCTGAAAGCGCCGGCGCGCTGAAGATAAACACAAGAACATCCGGGACAACACAGTGGCTGCAGCCATGTTCCCCCTACGCAACACGCTCCTCGGAAAACCGGGGCACGCTGGATAACAGGGTACAATTCGAGTCGATACGGTTTGAGGATTTGATGAGCTACGACGCGAGGGTTCCCGACCCACTGCACGCCTGGAGCAAGGTCCTTGAGCGCTTGTACCACGAGGACCACATTCTGTATGCGCGGATGAATAATTTCTCCACGGTGCAGGCGTTTCTGGCTACGGCGCTGGCGTTTACAACGTCGGCTACAACCACGGCACGAAATATCAGCTTGATCGTGGCTCTTTTTGGACTAGCGCTTTCGCTGTTCTACATTTCACTGGGATTCCGCGGCGTTCGCGTAATTCAATTTTGGCGCGCGTACTTGAGGCTACTGGAATCGATTCCCGGCGTGACTTCAATTGACTCGCACCTGTTCGAGTTTTACCGGCTGGGGCACCGGCGCGGGCCGCAGGAACGGGAGTTGCCGCTGGCGGAGGGATTGGGGATCAAGATCGATACGCCGTGGTGGGCGCGGCGATCGGTGCACGACCAGTTTCCGTGGTATCTGCCGGGTTTCTCTGGAACCATGTTCATCGCGGTGGGCATTCCGATTCTGACGACATGCTTTTGGGTGCTGGTGCTGTACGCGTTGTTCTATCCGCTGGTGGATATGCGATGGTTTGTGCTGGAGCTGGGCGGCGGGCTGATGCTGGTGTTCTTGTTGCACCTGATGGCGGGACGATTGATACCGGCGCCGATTCATGAAGGGCAGACGCACGCTTCGGGTGCGGGAGAGCTGCACTTGGGCGGCGGAACGACTGGGGGATACACCACAGAGGACACAGAGGGCGCAGAGGAATATGAAGGCGAAGGGAAAGACTGACCCAAGCATGTCGGCGGGGGAGTTGAAAGTTAAAAGTTAAAAGTTGAAAGTCAAACCTGAAGAGCCTCACCCCTGAAGGGGTGAGCTACAAGGGTTGGCGGCGTAAAGCCGCCTCTACAGAGACAAAGACAGGAAACTTGGTGTCGGGGGTCATTGACTTGCGATTATGGGACTCCTAACATGAGGCGGTAACGGGCTCCGACGCTCCCTCCGGTTTTTTCGCTCCTGCCTGTTTCGATCATTCGAATTTGATACCACTGCCGGAACGCCGCGCCATTCCTTCGCGGAGTTTTCTGCATACCGGCCGAGAAACGCGAAATAGTTGCCATGAGCTGGTACCGAAACCTGAGCCGGCGGGATTTCCTGAAAACGGCTGCGACGGCAGCAGTGGCGAGCGGTGCGGTTTCTTGCGGCGGCGGGCGAACGCCGTGGCGTTTTCTGAGTGTGAACGAAGCGCGGAGCCTTGCCGCGTTGTGCGACCAATTGATTCCGCCGGACGGCGATCCGGGCGCGGACTGGGCGAGGGTGGTCAACTACATCGACATACAACTATGCGGGCCGTACCGGCATTTGCGCGGGGAGTATCGCGAAGGGATCGCCGCGTTAGAAGAGACCAGCCGGCAGAAGTGGAAGCGGTTTTTTGCGCAGCTTTCGAACGAGCAACAGTTCGAATTGTTAAGCGCTCTGGAGAAGGGCGAAGCGCCGAGCGAACTGTGGAAGAAGCCGCGCGCGCAGGCGTTCTTTGAAATGGTGCTGAGCCACACGATGGAAGGCTATTACGGCGATCCGCGGCACGGCGGGAATCGCGATCACGCGAGCTGGAAGATGGTTGGACTGTGCTACCCGCCGGTGCGGGGACGCGCGCATAACAATTTGAAGGGTTGATAGCGGAATGGCACTGAAACACGTAAGCGCGGTGGTGATTGGAGCGGGAGCCGGCGGCGGCATAGTGGCGAAAGAGCTGGCGTGCGCAGGCTTGAGCGTGGTGCTGCTGGAACGGGGAAAGTGGTACACGGCGTTTGATTGCCGCAAAGACGACTTGCGCAACCAACGCACCACGCCGCTGGGCTGCGGATTTGGGCCGGACGACGAGCGCTACCGTCGCGTGGTGGTGGAGGCGGATGGGCGCGAAGAAATCGTGAAGCCCAGCAACTGGGCGTACAACAACAATGCGGCGTGCGTAGGCGGCGGAACATTCAGCTACGGAGCGATGGCGTGGCGGTTCATGGAGAACGATTTCCGCATGCGCACGGTGTACGGCGCGGTGGAGGGCAGCACGCTGGCGGATTGGCCGATCAGCTACAGCGAGCTGGAACCTTACTACGAGAAAGCGGAATGGGAGATTGGCGTTTCTGGCGACGACAGCGGAAACGTGTTCAAGGCACCGCGCAAGAGGCCGCTGCCGATGCCGCCGCTGGAGCCGGGAACAGAGCACGAAGTTCTGGAGAGTGCGGCAAAGCGGCTGGGACTGCATCCGTTCCACATACCAATGCTGCGCAACAGCGTGCCGTACAACGGACGAGGCGCGTGCATGCGTTGCCGGTGGTGCGTGGGGTTTGCGTGCGAGGTGGACGCGAAAAATGGGACACACAACACGGTAATCCCGAAAGCGCTGGCCAGCAGGAATTGTGATTTGCGCACTGAATGCGTTGTGAAGCAAATCATGACGGATGGGCGTGGGCGCGCGACCGGAGTGACCTATTTTGACGCGGAGGGTCGCTTGGAAGAGCAAACGGCGGATGTGGTGGTGGTGTCCGCTTCGGCGACGGAGTCCGCGCGGCTGCTGCTGAACTCGAAGAGCCGGCTGTTTCCGAATGGGCTGGGGAATCGCTACGACTGGGTAGGGCGGAATTTACAAGGCCACGCATACACCGGCGCGATGGGCTTGATGGAATCGGAAGTGTATGACGACATCGGGCCGGGCGCGTCGATCGCGATCTGCGACTACAACCACGGAAATCCGGGACTGGTAGGTGGCGCGCTGCTTTGCAATGAGTTCATACGATTACCGATTCACTTTACCGGGATGGTGCCGCCCGGCGTGCCGCGCTGGGGCGCCGCGCACAAAGAATACGTTCGCAAATATTACAAACGCTCGATCATCGTGATGGGACCGGTGCAGGAAATGCCGGTGTTCGACGCGCGCGTGCAGGTGGATCCGAAAGTGAAAGATGATTGGGGAATTCCGGTGGCGCGGCTGTCGGGCGAGCGGCACGCGATGGACCTGGTGACGGCGAAGTATGTGGCGGGAAAAGCGGAAGCGTGGCTGCGGGAAGCCGGTGCGATCCAGACATGGCAGCGGCTGCCGGGCCCGGGACTGAGCGGCGGACAACACCAGGCGGGAACGTGCCGGATGGGTGATGATGCGAAGAGTTCGGTGGTGAATCGCAACTGCCAGGTGCACGACGTCGACAATGTATTTGTGGTGGACGGCAGCGTTCACGTGACGAATGGCGGATTCAATCCGGTGCTGACCATTATGGCGATTGCGTACCGCGCTTCGGAATTCATCAACACGAACTGGAAGCCGGCATGAAACGCGAGAGAATCCCAGGGAGTGTGGCGGAGCCGGCGGGAATCGCGTATCGCGGCGGCGCTGCACGAGTTTGGCACTTCGCGTTGATTTTTGCGGGCATTGCTTTTCCGCTGCTGGTGCTTGGGGGAACGGTTCTGCATTTTGAAGGCGCGCAGGGGAAGGGTTGCGTGAGTTGCCATGAAATCTGGCAGCCGTACTCCGACTGGCACAATTCGGCGCACCGGGATGTTTCGTGCGCGGAATGCCACGGAAATGTTTTTACGGTTGACACCGGGTTCCACATTAACAATATGCGGCGGGTGTTCACGCACCTGGGCGGCGACGCGCCGGAAAAGCCGCGGCTGAAAACCAGGGATGTGCTGCAGATGGTGGCACGATGCGAGAAGTGCCATCGGGAGGAGTATGCGGACTGGCGATCCGGCGGGCACAGCGCGACGTACAGCGATATTTTTCTG
Source organism: Candidatus Acidiferrales bacterium (assembly GCA_963826335.1). Lineage (GTDB taxonomy): Bacteria > Acidobacteriota > Terriglobia > Acidiferrales > UBA7541 > Acidiferrum. The sequence continues at coordinate 282,916 of CAWGXB010000018.1, forward strand.
AGCAGCGAGCACAATCACCGGGAGTTGTTGATGGACGACTGTTTGCGCTGCCACGGAATGCACTTCGAGGGAGGCATTCGCGACCTGGTGGTTCCGCTGAATACGACGGGGCCGTGGCGGCTGAGTTCGCCGGAACTTGCCGACCAGCCGGTAGTTCCCTGCTTGAGCTGCCATCAACTGCATCAGGTTGGGGCGCCGCACAGCAGCGCGAAGATCGGGTCGCCCACTCCAGGGCAACGGCAGGAAACGAACCGGCCGTCGGTTGGATTGTTTGACCGGCGCGAACTTGTTCAGGTTCCGGTAGGCGAACTGCCGCTACCGAAGATGCTGGAAGGGACGCGCGCGGTGAAAATCAGTCCAGACCAGCGGCAAGCGCTTTGCTACCAGTGCCACGCGCCGCGGGCGACGCGGCAGGTGTATTCGGGAGACGATCGCACGCCGATTGGTGTGCATGAAGGACTTAGCTGCATGGCGTGCCACCTGAAACATGGGCAACAAACGCGGCCGTCTTGCAGCACGTGCCACCCGAGACTGTCGAATTGCGGCATTGCTGTGGAGACGATGGATACATCGTTCAAGGATAGGACCAGCAAGCACAACATCCATTCGGTGAAATGCGTTGATTGCCATGCCAAGGGAGTGCCGCGGAAGACGAGCAATGTGCACCAGGTGACGAGCCGGTTGATGAAGCAGGAAAGCGACGAAAACCGGGGGAATTGAGCCAATTCCATTTTGGAACGCGGGTAAGAGCGGCCCACGCGTCACGGCAAACTGTGATGAATGTCACTCAGTTTTGTGCGAAATAACCCACTCCTGTCCAGTTTGGGTTGGGCTTGGGCCAGCCACCTCCATTCCTTGGAAACTTCTAACGGCTTCGCTATCTGTAGCTTGGCGTACGGAACGGAAGCGAGCGGCGTAACTTGGCGAAAGGCCCTTGGCTTGCCTTTTCCATGGGCGTGAGTGAGACAGAGCTTCGGGCCAGGGCCAGGGGAGAATAACCATATGTCGTCCAACACCATGGTAGCGGAAAGAAACTTCGTTTCGCCGTTCCGCACAGCAACCAGCGCACAGAAAAAGCCACGCACTCCATACGGTTTGCCGATCGAAGACAACTGCGTAACTTGCCACGATCGCAACGCGAATTATTTTTGCGGATTTTCCGAGAGCTCGACCAGGGCGCTGGAGCAGATCAAGCGCGTCACTTCGTATCCGGAGGGCGCGGTGTTGTTCATGGAAGGCGAGTCGTCGCGCGGCGTGTACATTCTGTGCCAGGGGCGCGTGAAGCTGCTGACGACGAACAGCGATGGGAAGTCGTTCATATTGAAGATTGCGCAGCCCGGCGAAGTGTTCGGGCTGAACTCGATCCTCTCCGGGACGCCGCACGAGATCACGGCGGAAACATTGCAACCGTGCCAGGTGGCTTATGTGGGGCGGGAAGATTTTCTGCGCTTCATCAAGGAACATGGCGACGCGTGTTTGCACGTGGCAAAGCATCTGAGCCGCGACTGCAGTTCGGCTTATGAAGTGATCCGGTCGATTGGACTGAACAACTCGGCTTCGGAGAAGTTGGCGCGGTTCCTGGTGGAATGGGCTTCGGACGGCCGCATGAATGACGGAGCAATCCGGGTGAAGCTGGCGTTGACGCACGACGAGATGGCGCAGTTGATTGGGTCGTCGCGAGAGACCGTTAGCCGGACGCTTAGCGAATTCAAACGACAACGATGGATTGAGTTGAACGGAGCGACGCTGGTTTTGCGGAATAAAGCGGCGCTGGAACAATTGGCCGCGAACTGAAGAGACTGAATTTGCGATAAACGTTGTTTGTCGCACTCCCCGCCCGCCTCCGCCCAGTCAGAGGCCCTGTTTGATGCAGGGCCTCGGAACCGTTTAAGCCCGACGTGGATAGTTAAAAGTTGAAAGTCAAAAGTTAAAAGTAAAAGACTAAGCGCCCGCCTCGGAAGGCGGCCGCTACACTAAAAGACGCCACTCCTGGCTGAGAAGCGGTGGGCACACGGAAAGGGCGAGAGGCACGGTTGCTTATCTTTCGTGGGGATTATTTTTGGGACAGCTTTGCTTCTAAGGTGGGGACCCAGGAGCGCTGAAATTCGGGCTCGATCGTTTTTGCCAGGGTCAGGGCTTGCTGGTAATGGACGCGGGCTTCTGCGGGTTGATTCATGGCGGAGTAGATGGCACCTAGGAGCGCGTGGGGTCGGACCGAGTTGGGGGCGAGGGAAACAGCTCGCTGGGCTTCGGCTTGGGCTTCGGGCAAATGATTCGCCGCTAGCAGCTCTTGCGCTTTGTGGGAATGGCTGAGGGATGCGGCCAGGGGAATCTGGAAGTGGCCGTCGTAGACGAAGACGCCATAGTCGATTACGGCGGTGGGCTTGAGGGATTTGAATTGCTCGTACGGATTGAGTTCGCCGGGGCCGAATTCCCAGCCTGACAGGCAACCCGCACTGATCAGAACAGGACCATCAATCTCGGGCGGAGCTTCGGCAAATTCGCCCGTCCACATGGCATCGGGAGTCGGCAGCGGCTTGCAGGGAATTCCGTAATAGCTGTAATCGATAACACCTTCGCCGAAATAAACGAACCAACAATTCTTCACACCGCGGTCATCGAGATAGCGTTTCGTGGCTTTGAGTTGCTGCGCCCAATCGACGTTGGAGTCGGTCAGATATTTGTAGGTTTGCGACGGGCCGCCCCACAATTCATTGGCATAGGCCATGTAGGCGGGAAATGTGCGCGCGCCGGATACTGCCTGGAAAATGAGGAGTGCGGCGACGGCGTAGGCCCAGCGGTGGTTCGTCTGGATGAGCGCCCAGGCCGCACCACCGGTCAGAACGATCAGGAACGGGTACATCGGCAAAATGTGGCGGAAGCCGATGTTCATGCCGGCGGCCATAGCGACAAAAAGATAGAAGGCGGGCGGAATGGTGAGAAACAGGATTTCGCGCCATGCGGTGAGTTTGCGCGCGGCAATCAGGCAAATTGCCAGAAGCAGCAAAAGTAAGAACGTGAGAGTGGATTTGATGGCGAAGGCCAACGGAAAGTAGAACCAGACGCCCTTGGGATAGATTTTGCCGAGTGCGTAGCTGGTGTAGAAGTCGGACATGTTGCGCACGTCGGCGAGTCCGTAGAGGTAGGACTCCGGGAGCAAATGAAAGCGTGCGACGGTGGAGAGAAGGCGGACGTCACTCGGGCGGGACATGGCGTTCACGAATTGCGCGTAGCTGGGATTCATGGGCTGATGATTGGCGCGAGGCTCGTAACGGAATCCGTAGAAAGCCCAGAGGACGCTGACAGAAATTACGGTGATGAGAACGAGAGCGCCGGCCAAACGGAGCGCGCGCTTCCCTTTTAGTTCGCGGTCGGTGCGATCGGAAGTGTTTTCGCGGGGGAAGAGTTCGCAGACAGCGAGCATCGCGAGCATGGGAAACACGAGGATGGCGGTGTGTTTGGAGGAAATCGCCAATCCTGTGGCGAGCCCGGTGAGAACGAGGCGCCACGCCGAGGGCGCTTTCACGTAGCGATAGAACGCGTAGATGGAGGCGAAGAGAAAACAGGAGAGACCCATGTCCGTGCCAACGACTGCGCCGTGGGCGAGGAAATTGGGGTCAAATGCGAGAAGAGCGAGGGCAATGAATCCGGCCCAGGGACCGAACATTTCTTTTGCGGCAAGGAACACCAGCGCCGCGAGGAGTACTGCGAAGAAAGAAACTGCCAGGCGAGCGCGAAACAACATGGCATCGGCATCGTTGTTGAAGAAGAATTCCTTGCCGCCCAGAAAGCCTTCCAGTTTGAAGAAACGGTTCTGTAGCGCCGGCATTTTGATGGGCAAGTGCAGAAGCGGGAGGGCGGCGACCAGTTTGACCAGGGGAGGATGCTCGGGATTAAGACCGAAATCGGCGTGCTTCCAGGACATGTAGCCGGAGTAGATGTGGTCGTCTTCATCCCAGGTGAAGGAATTGCGATGAACGGAAAGCGCGAGTTGCAACCAAAAAATGGCGATTAGAAGCGCGGCGCCGGTGAACACCCAAGGGCGGCGGGCGGGGGCGGTTGATTGGGTCAAGAGTTCTCCACGGGAGCGGGGTTTGAATAATTCTAGCGTAATGGGCGCTCTAGAGTCTGGGAGAAGTAAAGAAAAAGCAGATTCCTCACTTCGTTCGGAAGCGACGTTCGTGCAGCGTGCGCGAGCGTCTCAGTCGTGACGAGCCCTGGCAAGTTGACATCATTGGCTGCATGGATTACTTCTATCGCTCTCGTGGCCTCGCGGCGGACTTGGATTTCGATGATGTAAGCTGCCGTGACCATCTCGCGATGAGCCCCGTGCTGAGACGTTCGGGAAAACTCGGAATGCTACTGCGCGATGAGTTTTTGACCCCGTTCCGGTATTACAAGTAAGGATCGACGGCGATCCGCCGGTATGGTTGGAACGGAGGTACGCAATGAACGAGTTTGGTAGCCATGTTGAGCGTCATCGGCGCGAGCTGCTGGTCCACTGTTACCGCATGCTCGGCTCCTTGCCGGACGCCGAGGACGCGGTGCAGGAGACGTTGCTTCGCGCCTGGCGGTATCGCGACAGCGTGAAGGAAGGGGCGCCGTTGCGCCCATGGCTGTACCGCGTGGCTACGAACGCCTGCCTGGATGCGATTGCCCGCGACGAGCGGAGGGCGGTCCTTGCTGCCAAGGCCGAGTCGGACGATAGCTGGTCCGGCCAGCCGGATGATGTCGTCTGGCTAGGACCGATTCCGGACTCAGTGCTCGAGCCACCGGCGCCGGCGGAGAGGACGCCGGAGGCGCTGACGCTGATGCGCGAAACCATCGAGATCGCCTTTCTGACGGTGATCCAGCTCCTGACACCGCAGCAGCGTGCCGCCTTGATTCTGTGTGACGTGCTCGACTGGTCCGCCAAGGATGCCGCCGAGCTGCTCGAGATGAGCGTCTCGGCGGTAAACAGCGCATTGCAGCGCGCGCGGGCCCGGCTGCGTGAGCGTCTGCCTATGCAAGCGCCGGGGTGGCCCGCCGGCGTGGATGCGACCGAGGCCGAGCGTGATCTGCTCAAGAAGTACGTGGAGGCGAGCGAAGCCGCGGACTTTCGCGCCTTCGAATCGATCATCCGCGCCGACGCCACCTTCCGCATGCCGCCCGAGCCGGGCACGGCCGCAGGCCGTGAAGCGATGTTCAAGCTATGGATCGAAGCCGGATTCGGCTCCGAACGATTTGGTCGCCTGCGCTGCGTTGTGACCCACGCCAACCTGCAGCCGGCGGTCGCAGCTTACGTGTGCCGGCCGGGTGACGCCACTTGGCGTGCCCTGGCGCTGGATGTTCTTCGAATCGAGGGCGGCTTGATCACGGAGATCGTGACGTTCATGCCGGACAATTTCCCCCTCTTCGGGCTTCCGATATTGATGGAGCCGGCGCAGGAGACGAAAACGTGTCATTGATCTTGTGGATGCTCAGCGAGGCAAAGGCGCGGTGATTTGTCCGGTACAGCGCCCGTGGCTGATGCTCCTCGATTGTGAGCGAGGATGTACTAATGGGCGAAATCAAATTACCAGCGCCAACACGCTAATCGGCTATGTTGGCACTGAGAGGTTCTTTTCCAATGTTCCGACTTCCCGAGAGTTGACCGATAGTTAGAACGCTGAGAGAGGGTCTAAAAGGGGACTAATCATATGAGAAATGTAAGCTACGCAATCAACCTTACCCTGGATGGCTGCTGCGACCATACCAAATTCAGTCCCCCTCCCGATGACGAAGTACTTGAACATTACGCGCAACTCTTGCGAGATTTTGACCTGCTCGTCTATGGGCGTAAAACCTATCAATTGATGGTTCCTTATTGGCCTGATATCGCAAAAAGCCAGTCCGAGACAAAAGCGGATATCGAATTTGCTCAAACCTTTGTCTCCAAGAAGAAGATTGTTTTTTCACGATCGTTGGCTAGCGCTGAAGATGAGAATACGAGAATTGTTCGCACGAACCTTCGCGACGAAATACTTAAACTGAAGCAAGAACCGGGCAAAGATATTTTGGTCGGCGGTGTAGATATTCCCTCACAACTTATAGAGCTTGGCCTGATTGACGAATATCGTTTTGTCGTTATGCCAACCATTGTTGGAGAAGGCAGACGATTGATGGAGGGCGTCAGCCTGCCCGAGAAATTGCAATTGAAGCTGGTTGAGTCAAAGGCTTTTAAATCAGGATGTGTCGCGCTTCGTTACTTGAAACAGTGAGTGAATTCGGGAGATTCACCACAGAGGACACAGAGAACGACCGGCGGGTCAGTCGATGCGGAATGCTTCTTCGTGGTCTACGCGGACCATTACCAGGCCTTGCGGGGGGACGGTGGGGCCGGATTTGGAGCGATCCTTCAGGGCGTAGAGGCTATCGATGTCGGAGGGGACGAGTCTGCCGCGTCCGATTTCGAGCAGGGTGCCGACCATTTTGCGGACCATGTAACGCAAAAAAGAGCGGCCATGAACGGTGAACCAGAGTTCTTCGCCATCGTTGGTACGCGTGAGATCGGTGGAGAAAATTTCGCGGCACATGTGGCGTTCTTTGTCGTCGTCTTCGGAACCGCTGGAGGCGGCAAAGGCGCTGAAATCATGCGTGCCGACAAAACGGCAAGCAGCATCGCGCATGGCGTCCTCGTTCAACGGAAAGGGATAATGCAGAACGTAGCGCCACAAGAACGGAGGCACCACTTTGCCGCGATAAATGCGGTAGCGGTAGACCTTGCCTTTCGCGGACCAACGCGCGTGGAAATCGGGACCAGTTTCTTCCGCAGCGACGATGCGGATGGTTTGCGGCAAAAGAGCATTCAGGGCGCGCTGAAACTCCGCGGCGGAGAGCGGCGACTGAGTGCGAAAGCTGGCGACCTGTCCCAGTGCGTGAACGCCAGCATCGGTGCGGCCCGAGCCCTGTAACTGCACGGTTTCCTGCGTCAAGCGGCGCAGCACGGAGGTAATTTCGCCCTGCACGGTAGGTTTGTCGGCCTGGAATTGCCAGCCGTGGAAATCGGTTCCGTCGTAGGCAATGGTGAGTTTGAAATAGCGCATGCGGGAATAGGGCGGCGAGTTCAGGAAGTGGTACGCACAAAGCGGCTGCCGGGTTTAATGGCTACACTTCCCTGCCGGCACATGGGGCAATCTTCTGGTTCGTAGCTGTCGATGGTGAGCTCGACAAGCGCGTTGGTCTCCACAGGAAACTCAATCTTTCCGCCGCTACGATCGATTAGAGCGCCCGCAGCCACAACGCGGCCGCCGGCCTCCTCGACGACGTGAATGGCTTCCTGGGTAGAGCCGCCGGTGGTCCAGACGTCTTCGACGACCAAGACGTGCTCGTCGGGTTTGAGGGAAAATCCACGGCGGAGGGTCATGCTGCCGCTGGCGTCGCGTTCCACGAACATGGCGGGCACGCCACCACCGACGGCATCTTTGGGCGAAGGCAAAGCACGAGCAACCTCTTGTCCAACGATGACGCCGCCAAGGGCGGGAGAGACAACCGCGTCAATGCGGGCGTCGGAGAAGAGCGCCGCGAGCGCACTGCCCAAAGCCTCGGCGAAGCGGGGATACTGCAGCACCAGGGCGCATTGGACATAGGTGTCGCTGTGGAGTCCGCTGGACAGTTCGAAGTGGCCGTGGCGGATGGCGCCGGCGGTCTCGAACATGCGCAGGATGTCGTCTTTTGTGAGCATAGCGTTGCTAACGGATACGGCTCCTAAACGTCGTAATGTCAGGAGCCTAGCTGCCATGTGGAGCGATGTCAAGGTGCAGAAGCCATGTGATAGACTGCTTGGTTCGGAGTGAGTGGGACAACCAGGTCAGGCACGCTTTCCTGAAGCAATTTTTCAACAAGAACGAAACAAAACGCGTGCGGGAATCGTTCTAATCAGTGATGACCCAAATCGTGTTGTTTCTGCACATTCTGGCCCAAGTCAAAAGATGAGGATAAACATGAAGAAGCCGTTCTTAAGACAGCTGCTTGCCGCAGTGTTGGTCGGCATACTGGCAAGCGTACCAGTGACACCCGTTTTTGGGCAGGAGCCCGCAACGCCGGCTCAAAACCCGCCACCCGTGCCGCCTCCGGCACAGGCTGCGCAGCCCGCGCAGCAGGGCGGGATTCCGATTTCGTTGGGAGTGTCCAAGCATGACTATACGATCCCTCCCCGGGCTTTCCCGAATATCATCAACCCGTATCGCATGCAGGTGGTCGATCAAAGCGTGCTGACCAACTCGCCCAGGCTGGACCAATTAATCCATGAGGGCAAGCTGATGCTGAGTTTGCAGGACGCGATTGCGCTGGCCATGGAAAACAGCATGGACATCGTGGTGCAGCGCTACACGCCGTGGATGGCGGACATCAGCCTGCTGAAAACGGAAGCGGGAGGGTACAGCTACGGAACGCCGGGCAGCATCTCGGTTGGCTCGACAGCGAACCTGCCCTTGCTGCAGTACGATCCGTTTATCACGCAAATCATAAACTACAGCGATGCGGCCATCCCCATCGCGAACCCGTTTACCTCTGGTACGGCCGGAACGGGCGCGTCCATCAATCAAAATACCGCGCAGCCACTTTTTTCGCACCAGGCGCAATACAACACGTCGTATCAACAGAGCTTCGTTACCGGAACATCGCTGAGCGCTTCGTGGAACAACACGCGAGCGTCTTCGACGGCAGCGAACTTCTTTAATCCTTATGTGCAGTCGAACCTGACGATATCACTGTCGCAACAATTACTGGCAGGGCGGGGGAAGTTCGTCAATCGCCGGAACATCATCATCGCGCAGAACAACCGCAAGATCGCCGACCTGCAGTTTTCTCAGCAGGCGATCACGACGATCACGAACACCATCACCGCTTACTGGGAACTTTCCTACGCGCAACAAAACGTGAAGGTACAGAAGCAGGCGGTGACTGTTTCCGAGAAGCTGTATGGCGACAACAAGAAACAACTGGAAATCGGCACCATGGCGCCGCTGGACGTTACGCGCGCGGAATCCGAACTGGCCACGGACCGGCAGAACCTGATTGTGGCGCAGACCACCGAGTTGCAAGATCAGCTGGTATTGAAGAATTACATCAGCAAGGACCCGCTCGGGTCCAACCTGATCAACATCGAAATCATTCCCACGGACAAGCCTGAATCACCCGAGGCGATTCAGACCCTGTCGTTCGAAGACGCGATCAAGGAAGCTTTCCAGAAGCGCCCGGACCTTCAGCAGCAGTATTACAACCTGAAGAACGCGGACGTGGACGTGCAGGCCACCAAGAACGCGCTGCTGCCGACCGCGACGGTTGGAGTTCAATACCAGTCTGCCGGCCTGGGCGGCAACTCGTTAATTAACGGCAACCCGACAGTTATCGCTGGCGTGCCGATCGTGGATGCAAATGGCGTGCCTATTGCCGGCTATTATGTTCCGGGCGCGTCCACGCCGATTGTCGGAAAATCTCAGCAAGGATTTGGGACAGCGCAATCGCAGATCTTCCACAATGATTTCCCAATCTATGCGGGACAGATCACGTTTAGCCTTCCGCTGCGCAACCGCGCGAACCAGGCCGACAATATTCACGCGCAACTGGTGATGAGGCAATTCGAAGCGCAAGTGCAGCAGGTGAAGAACACCGCGTTGCTGGACGTTCGCAATACCACCATCGCGGTGGAACAGGGCCGCGCGCAGGTGCAGGCCGCTACCAAGGCACGGGAACTGCAGCAGCAGACGTTCGACGCGGAACAGAAGAAATATCAGCTGGGCGCATCGACGGTGTACAACGTGATTCTGACGCAGCGCGACTTGATCACCGCTCAGGGCAACGAACTGCGGGCGCTGGCGAATCTTGCCGAAGCGAAGGCCAATTACGAACGAGCGTTGGGACGCACGCTGGACGTGAACAGCGTGACCATTGCGAACAACAAGGGGACGGTGGAGAAAGACACGCTGATTCCCGGGACGCTGAACGGACAGGTGGTTGGGACAGAAGAGTTGATTAAGGCGCTGGATAGTGGGTTGGGGAAGGGTCAACGGTAGGGCTGTTATTCACCGGAGTTAAAAGTTGAAAGTTGAAAGTCAAAAGTTAAAGGCAAAGAACTAGGGGCGCGGCTTGGAAGGCGGCCGCTACACGGTACAGCCATGGCGTTTGCTTCGTTGGGCTGGCATGAAAGTCAGCGCTACATTTGAGAAAAAGGCAAAGCGGCGTAAGAACAAAGCAAAAACACTCGCGCCGGACGCAGCACGCGAGACTGCCAAGCGGCAGCTAGCCGCGGCACTCCAAAAATCAGGGCTTGGGTGGATCGTCGTGCCAGATGGGTTTGCGCTTTTCGAGGAACGCGGATAGGCCTTCCTTGAAGTCGGGAGTGCAGCGGACACGAGCGCTTTCGAGGACGGCGCGTTCCAGATCGTGATCGACGCCTGCAGCGGCTGCGGAAACGAGCAGATGCTTGGCGCGGGTGATGCTGCTGGGGCTGGCGGCGAGCAGATCGTTGGCAAGTTCGTGGGCGCGGGTCATCAGTTTTTCCGAAGGCACAATTTCGTTGACCAGGCCGAGTTCCTTGGCTTCCGAGGCTTCGACGAGGCGGCCCGTGAGCAGAAGATCGCGGCAGCGTTTTTCTCCGATCTGGCGCGAGAGGAAGACGGAGACGATGGCGGGCAAGAATCCGATTTTCACTTCGGTGTAGCCGAACTTGGCTTCCGGAACAGACAGAGTGAAATCGCAGAGCGTGGCGATTCCGCAGCCACCAGCCAGGGCGTGGCCATTCACCGCGGCGATCAAAGGCCGCGAATAACTCCAAATTTTGCGAAACATTTTAGCGATGCGGCGGGAATCGTCCTGATTTTCGGCGGGCGTTTGCTGCGCGATGGCTTGCAGCAGCTCCAAATCGATTCCGGCGCAGAAAGCTTTGCCGGTGCCGGTGATGATGACTACGCGAGCGTTGGTTTTCTCAATAGCGTCGAGCGCAGATTGCAGATCCGCGATCATTTGCGTGGTGATGGCGTTGCGCTTTTCGGGGCGATTGAGAGTGATGGTGGCGAGGTGTTCGGTGCTATCGATCAGGAGCGTTTCGAACGGCATGTAAAGTCACCCCCTTGGTTAGTTGGGAAGCGGAGCGTGAGCGTATTTGGCACGAATTTCGTTGGTCAACTGGATCACCCTTTTGAGTTTATCGCTTTCGATGCCGGGATCAACGCCGGCTTTGCGAATGGCGGCAAGAACATCTTCGGTGGCAATGTTGCCGACAAGATCGTCTCCCGCGAAAGGGCAGCCGCCGAGGCCGGTGAGAGCGCTATCGAAACGGCGGCAGCCGGCTTGGTATGCAGCGAGAACTTTGTATTCGGCGGGTTCAGGGCGGGAATGGAGATGCACGCCGAGTTCGATGCCGGCGACGTGATCTTTCGACATGGCGAAGACGTCGCGGACGAGTTCGGGAGTTGCGGTGCCAACCGTGTCAGCGAGGGAGACGGTGGAAACGCGAATGTCTTTGAGCCACTCGAGGGTGTCCTGAACAAGTTCCGGGCCCCACGGCTCGTCGTAAGGATTGCCGAAGGCCATGGAGATGTAGATGACGAGGTCCTTGCCGGCGGCTTTTGTTTCGCGCTTGAGAATTTCTACGAGTTGGCGCGATTCGCCGCGGGTCATGTTGGCATTGGCGCGGCGAAAATAGGCGGAGATGGAGTACGGGTAGCCGATGGTGGTGACGCCGGGAGTGGCGAGGGCGCGCTCAAGACCTTTTTGATTGACGACGATGCCAATGATTTCGGGAGGCGCGGTTCCGGCGGGCAAAGAGGCGAGAAATTTGGACATCACTTCTTCGCTGTCTGCCATTTGCTTGACGTGTTTGGGCGAGACAAAGCTGACTGCGTCGATGTGGCGGAAGCCTGCGAGAACCAATTCTTTGAGATATTCGACCTTTACGTCGGTGGGAATGATGTCGGGGAGGCCTTGCCAGGCGTCGCGGGGGCATTCGATTAGTTTGAGCGAATCGGTCATCTAGCGTGGTTTCCCTTGATTGTTTTTGGAGATGAGGGAGATGAGAAACGTGAAAAATAGAAGCATGCCGGCAATGCCGATTCCTCCGAGAGTTTTGTAGAACGGGACGCTGTTGCTTAGGACGCTTTCGAGTGTCCGGTGCCGCAAAAAGACGACACACAAATCGTAAAGCATGCCGCCGATTAGGCCAAGGATGCAGATGGAGAAGGCGGAGGACATGGCGTAGAGGAGGAAGCGGGATGGTTTGTTCGTTGGAGTCCCCCAGAGTCGCGTTTTTCCTTCTACAGAGTAGAGTGGCCCGTCAGCCGGTCGTCACTTCTCATTCGCTGCGTTTCGCACGAATCTCCAGCGCCGGGCCATCATGTTTGAAGAACTCCCGTTTTGAATTCGCGGATTTCGGTGTTGAGGGCGGCGGCTTGGAGGGCCCAGATTATGGCGTCGCGGGTTTGGGTTGGGTCGATGATGGCGTCGAGCCAGAGGCGCGCGGCGGCGTAACGCGGATCGGTCTGGTGCTCGTAGGTGGCTTTGACGGAATCGAGCAATTCTTTTTTGGCTTTGTCGTCGAGCTTTTTGCCTTGGCGTTCGAGTTGCTTCAGCTTGATTTCGGCGAGCGTGTTGGCGGCTGCGTCGCCGCTCATGACCGCAAATTTTGCGGTGGGCCAGGCGAACATGAAGCGCGGATCGTAAGCTTTGCCGCACATGGCGTAATTCCCTGCCCCGAAACTGCCGCCGATGATCACGGAAATTTTGGGGACGACGCTGTTGGCGACGGCGTTGACCATTTTTGCGCCGGCACGTATGATGCCGCTCCACTCCGCGTCTTTGCCCACCATGAAGCCGTTCACATCGTGGAGAAAAACGAGCGGGATGCGGTTCTGGTTGCAATCCATGATGAAGCGAGCGGCCTTTTCGGCGGACTCGGTGTAAATGACGCCACCGAATTCGATGCGCTTCTGATCGGAGTGCGGCGCGTTGGTGGTGACGTGCTTCTTTTGGTTGGCGACGATGCCGACAGCCCAGCCACCGATGCGCGCATAGCCACAAAGCAGCGTTTCGCCATATTCGGCGCGGTATTCATCGAAGGCGCTGCCGTCCACGATGCGGGCGATGATTTCGCGCATGTCGTATTGCTTTGCGGGATCGCCGGAGAAAATGCCGTAGAGATCACCGGCGGCGTAAAGCGGCTCATGCAGTCGCGCATGGTTGAAGATCGGCGGATTCGGAGCGCCCATCTTGTCGGCGATGGCGCGAATGCGTTTCAGGCAGGATTCGTCGTCGGGTTCGCGAAAGTCGACGGTGCCGCTGATTTGCGCGTGCATTTTCGCGCCGCCCAATTCTTCGGCGGAAGTTTTCTGGCCGATGGCGGCTTGGACGAGTGCAGGGCCGGCGAGGAAAAGACCAGAGCCTTCGGTCATCAAAATGTGATCGCACATGACGGGAAGATACGCGCCGCCGGCAACGCACATGCCCATGATGGCGGTGATTTGCGGAATGCCTTGCGCGCTCATGACGGCATTGTTTCGGAAGACACGGCCGAAGTCGTCGGTATCGGGAAAGACGTCTTCCTGCAAAGGAAGAAAGACGCCGGCGGAATCAACGAGATAAATGGTAGGGATGCGATTCTCGTTGGCGATATTCTGCGCGCGAATCACTTTTTTGGCGGTCATGGGGAAGAACGCGCCGGCTTTCACGGTAGCGTCGTTGGCGATGATCATGAACATGCGGCCAGAGACGCGGCCGAGTCCGGTGATGGTGCCGGCAGCGGGAGCGCCGCCCCACTCTTCGTACATTTCCCAGGCCGTGTAGATGCCAAGTTCAAAGAAATGCGTTCCCGGGTCGATGAGCGCGGCGACACGTTCACGAGCGGTGAGGCGATTCTTTTTGTGCTGAGAGTCGATGGCCTTGGCGCCGCCGCCTTCGCGGATTTTCTCTTCTTCATTTTTGAGAGCGGTGAGCAACTCGACCATACGTTGCGAGTTCTTTTCGAATTGCGGTGATTTCGGATTGATGCCGGATTTCAGGATGGACACGCGAAGACCTCGCCTTGCGACATAGAGACAAGGAAGTATACGAAGCAAAGAGGGCGGGAAGCAAAAGGCAAGCAGGCGCGGGGATGTCTATCGATTGGGTTGTCAGGAATTGCGATAGAGTGGAGGCATGGACACCACATTGTTGAGCCTGGAGTTGGCGAGAGAGTTGGAATTCGCGGAAGCGGAAGTGGCAGTGTGCGGCGCGGAGGCGATGCAGCAATTGACGCCGGAAGTAGGCACCGCGGTGCTGCAGGTGGCTGGGGGATACGCGGTGTACTGCGGCGCAAATTCGCCTGTGACACAGGCTGTTGGACTGGGACTGAATGGCCCAGTGACTGGCGAGGAATTCGACCGACTGGAGGAGTTTTATTTTTCTAGGAGTGAACCGGTGAGGGCGGAGACTTGTCCGCTGGCCGATGCTTCGCTGTTTGCGCTGTACCGCGAGCGGGGATACGGCGTGACGGAGTTTTCGAACGTGATGGTGCGGGCGATTGAGCGGGGCGAACGATGGCCGGAGCCGGAGGGGGTGGAGATCTGGAAAGCGTCGCGGCAGGAAATGGATTTGTGGACGCTGACGGTGGCACAAGGTTTTGCGGAGAATTATCCCGTGACGGAGGAAATCATCCGGATCATGAAAGTGTTTGGATTGTCGCGAGGGATGGAGTGCTATCTGGCGAGCGTGGATGGAAAAGTGGCGGGAGGAGCGACGCTATCGTTGCGGGGAAAGATTGCAGGGTTATTTGGGGCGAGCACGCTGCCCGATTTCCGGAAGCGAGGGGTGCAAACGGCATTGCTGCGGACGCGATTGCGTCGGGCGGCAGAAGAGGGATGCGAGGTTGCGATGAGTTTGGCGCAGCCTGGGGGACATTCGCAGAGGAATATCAGCAGGCTGGGATTTCGGACATTGTATACGAGGGTGAAGTTTGAGAGGGGTGTGGGGTTGAGAGTTAAAAGTTAAAAGTTGAAAGTTAAAAGTTGAAAGCGGACAAACCTTGGAACCCAGGTATAACAGCGGTACCTGGGGCACCCGGCGGTCGCCACAGAGGTAAACCCAAGAGAACAGCCTCATCCCTAAAGGGATGAGCTACGGGATTACGCTAAAGGCCGACGGTTTTCTTTTTTGCTTCTTCTGGTTTGGGGATCAGGCGCACGCCGGATTGCAGGGTTTGCTGCGGATCCATGTGAAGCGCCTGGACGAAACGAGCGGCGAGGCCCGTCCAGCCGGTCTGGTGGCTTGCGCCCAGGCCTTCACCGGTATCGCCGTGGAAATATTCGAAGAAGTGGATGTAGTCGCGCCAGTGGGGATCGTTCTGAAATTTCTCGACGTCGCCGAAGACTGGGCGTTTGCCGGAAGCGTCGCGCAAGAAAATGCTGGCGAGGCGGCGGCTGATTTCGGCGGCGACTTCGAAGAGGTTCATCATGTGGCCGGAACCGGTGGGGCATTCGATCTTGAAAGAATCGCCGAAGTACCCGTAGTAGGTGAGGAGAGCTCGAATGATCAGGATATTGACAGGAACCCAGATGGGGCCTCGCCAGTTGGAGTTTCCGCCGAACATGGCGTTCTGCGATTCGGCGGGCATGTACTGCACGATGAATTTGTCGCCGTGGACGTCGAACTCGTAGGGATGATCGAGATGCCAACGGGATAAGGCGCGTATGCCGTAGGTGCTGAAGAAGCGTTCTTCGTCCAGCATACGAGCGAGGATGCGGCGAAGTTTGTCTTCACTGCAGATGGAGAGCAGGCGGCGTCCCGCATAGCCGGGTTGATCCGGCGGAAAGATACTAGCGATGAGTTCCGGACGGCGTTTGCGGAAGAAGGCGATACGTTCGTCAAGGCGTTTGAAACGTTCAGCCTGCTCGCCGGGGACGAGAGCGACGGCGCAGAGGGGCAATAGACCGACCATGGAGCGAACTTTGAGGCGTTGCGCGCTGCCATCGGGCAGATGAAGAACGTCGTAGAAGAAACCATCTTCTTCGTCCCACAATTCGTCGGCGTTCTCGCCAACGCGGTCCATGGCGCCGGCAATCCAGAAAAAGTGCTCGACGAATTTCATGGCTAGCTCTTCGTAAGAAGGGTCTTCCTGAGCGAGTTCCAGAGCAATGGTGAGCATGTTCTGGCAAAAAAGGGCCATCCAGGAAGTGCCGTCAGCTTGTTCGAGGAAGCCGCCGGTGGGCAAAGGGGCGCTGCGATCGAAGACGCCGATATTGTCGAGGCCGAGGAACCCACCGTCAAACAAATTGCGTCCTTGAGGATCCTTGCGGTTGGCCCACCAGGAAAAGTTGAGAAGGAGCTTCTGGAAAACGCCCTGCAAAAATTCGAAGTCGCCTTTGCCGTGCAAGTTTTTGTCAGTCTGGTAGGTGTACATGGCGGCAAAGGCGTGGACCGGTGGATTCACGTCGCCGAAATTCCATTCGTAGGCTGGAATCTGCCCATTGGGGTGGAGATAGACTTCCTTCATCATGAGCAGAAGTTGGTCTTTGGCGAAGTAAGGATCGGCGAAGTTCAAAGCGATGGTGTGGAAGGCCAGGTCCCACGCGGCGTACCAGGGGTATTCCCATTTGTCGGGCATGGAGATCACGTCGTCGTTGATCATGTGGAACCAGTTGGCGTTGCGAAGCGGATTGCGCGAGGCGGACCGCCCGGGAACCCAGCCGTGTTCACGAAGCCATTCATCGAGATCGAAGTAGTAATACTGTTTGGACCAGAGCATGCCGGCAATAGCCTGACGAATGATGCGGCGCTGGTCTTCCGTGGCGGCGGGGGGCACAAGTGCGTTGAAGTAGGCGTCCGTTTCGTTCTCGCGAAGAGTAAAGATATTTTCGTAGGCTTCAGCGAAGGGTTCGGTTTGAACCGCCTGCAAAGAAGGGCCATCGAGGAGGCGGAGGCGAATGACCTGGCTGCCGTTCGCGGGAATGTTGAGGGAGTAATGCGCGGCGAACTTCGTGCCGGTATGCGCGGGGTTAACGGCGGCATGATTGCCAGCGATCAAATAGTTGTGGAAAGCGTCTTTGACGTACGGGCTGGGATTCGGCTTGTGGAACAGGCGCTCGGAATTCGTTTCGTTTTCGGTGAAAAGTAATTCAGGCTGGCCTTCGCAAAGAAAAAAGCGTTCCCCCAGTTCCGGGTGATGCGCGGCAATCGAGGCGTGTTTCGCGTTGGAGCCAGAGGCAGCGAGTGCGGGCTTGGCAGTACCTTCACGCCAGGACCAGGTATTGCGAAACCAAAGCTGCGGAAGGATGTGAAGAGTGGCTGGTTCCGGGCCGCGATTGAATACGGTGATTCGAATGAGCGTGTCTTCCGGCGAGGATTTCGCGAAGTCGACGAAGACGTCGAAATAGTGGTCGTCGTCAAAGACTTTGGTGTCGATCAGTTCGTATTCCTTCTCGGTACGGCTGCGTTCCTTGTTGGTCCTGACGATCAGATCGTAGGGGTAGGCGGTCTGCGGATATTTGTAGAGATATTTCATGAACGAGTGCGTGGGCGAACTGTCGAGGTAGTAGTAATACTCTTTGACGTCCTCGCCGTGATTGCCTTCGCTGTTGGTGAGGCCGAAGAGTCGTTCCTTGAGGATGGGGTCGTGGCCATTCCAGAGAGCGAGGCAGAAGCAGAGGCGCTGCTTGTCGTCGGAATAACCGGCGATGCCGTCTTCGCCCCAGCGATAGGCGCGCGAACGAGCTTGATCGTGAGGGAAATAATCCCAGGCGGCGCCATTGTCGCTGTAGTCTTCACGGACGGTGCCCCACTGGCGTTCGCTGAGGTAGGGCCCCCAACGTTTCCATGGGACATCCTGGAGAGTGCAGTCATCGAGACGAACGCGCTCGGGATTCGCGGCCGGGGATGGCATGGGAGCCCCACGTTCTGGGCGGAACGGAAGCACTACTTTAGCGCGAAACGAGGGAAAAGCTAGGGGCGGGGGGAGGAAGAAAGTTAAAAGTTAAAAGTTGGAAGGAAAACCGAAGAGACTCAAGGCGAGGTGCGGGAAAAGCACGGCAACGGCAAAAGTGGGGCGGGGTCTAGGAATAATATGGAGGGCTGGCATAAAAGCCAGCGCTACATTGAAGACACAATCGCGACGGCTTGCTGCGGATGGAGGCGCATGGCCGATCGGAAAGGCCTCACCCCTGAAGGGGTGAGCTACAGGATTCGGCGGGATAGGCGCTTGTTGATGAATTCGATGATGTCCTGGGTGGAGGTGCCGGGAAGGAAAATTTCGGCGATGCCGGATTGTTTCATGGCAGGGAAATCGGCCTCGGGGATAATGCCGCCGACAAGCACGGTGACATCGTTCATGCCTTTTTCGTGGAGCAACTTCATGAGCTGCGGGCAAATAGTTTTGTGGGCACCGGAAAGGATGGAGAGGCCGATGACGTCGACATCTTCCTGAGCGGCAGCCGAGGCGATCATCTCGGGCGTTTGGCGCAGCCCGGTGTAGATGACCTCCATGCCGGCATCGCGAAGAGCGCGGGCGATGACTTTGGCGCCGCGGTCGTGGCCATCGAGGCCGGGCTTGGCGATTAACACGCGAATTTTCTTTTCGGGCATGCTGTGCGCTTTCTGAACTGAAAACTTAAAACTGTAAACTTAGAACTTTTAGGTTACTGCTACTTCTTCGTAGGCACCGAAGACAGAGCGCATGGTTTCGCAGATTTCGCCGAGGGTGGCGTAGGCTTTCACGGCATCGTAGATGAAGGGCATGAGGTTATCGCTGCCCTCGGCGGCTTTGCGGAGGGCGCTGAGGCGGCGGTCGACTTCGGCGGAGGAGCGATCGGCGCGGAGTTTTTGCAGGCGAGCGTGCTGGCGGTGGGCCACGGTTTCATCGATCTGCAGGATGTCGAGGGGCTTTTCTGTTGTGACGAAGTCGTTGACGCCGACGATTGTTTTTTCTTTTTTGTCGACGGCCATCTGATAGCGGTAGGAAGCTTCGGCGATTTCGCGCTGCGGGTAGCTTTTTTCGATGGCCGCCACCATGCCGCCCATGGCGTCAATGCGTCGGATGTAATCCCACGCGGCTTGTTCCATTTCATTTGTCAGCGTTTCGACGAAGTAGGAACCGCCGAGCGGATCGACCGTGTTGGTGACGCCGGTTTCGTGGGCGATGATCTGCTGCGTGCGCAGAGCGATGGTGGCGGCGAATTCGGTGGGAAGCGCCCAAGCTTCATCGAGGGAATTGGTGTGCAACGATTGTGTGCCGCCGAGAACCGCGGCGAGGGCTTGAATGGCGGTGCGAACGACGTTGTTCATGGGCTGCTGGGCGGTGAGGGAGCAACCCGCTGTCTGGGCGTGGAAGCGCAAGGCCCAGGAGCGCGGATTCTTGGATTTGTAGCGTTCCGTCATGGCCTTGTACCAGATGCGGCGCGCGGCGCGATATTTTGCAATTTCCTCAAAGAAATCGTTGTGGGCGTTGAAAAAGAAAGAGAGTTGAGGAACGAATTCATCAATGTTGAGGCCGCGGCGGACGCCCCATTCGACGTACTCCATGCCATCACGCAAGGTGAACGCAAGTTCCTGAATGGCGGTGGAGCCGGCTTCGCGGATGTGGTAACCGCTGATGGAAATGGGATTGAATTTCGGGGTGTGCTTGACGCCGAATTCGAAAGTGTCGATCACCAGGCGCATCGAGGGCTCGGGCGGATAGATGTATTCCTTCTGCGCGATGTATTCCTTCAGGATGTCGTTCTGGAGCGTGCCGGAAAGTTTCTTCCAATCAGCGCCTTGTTTTTCGGCGACGGCGAGATACATCGCCCATATGATAGCGGCGGGCGAATTGATAGTCATGGAGGTGGTGACATCGGCGAGGGGAATCTGGTGGAAGAGTACTTCCATATCGGCGAGAGAGCTGATGGCGACGCCACATTTGCCGACTTCGCCTTCGGATAATGCGTGATCGGAGTCGTAGCCCATCAGCGTGGGAAGATCGAAAGCGGTGGAGAGACCGGTTTGGCCTTGCGCGAGGAGATAGCGGAAACGTTGGTTGGTGTCCTCGGCAGTGCCGAAGCCGGCGAACTGGCGCATGGTCCATAGGCGGCCGCGATGCATGGTGGCGTGAATGCCGCGAGTGTACGGAGGCTCGCCGGGAAAGCTGAGGTCGCGGGCGGGATCCCGATGCTGGAGATCGGCGTCGGTGTAGAGTCGGCGAATGGGATAGCTGGAGACGGTGGTGAATTCCTTCTGGCGCTCGGGGCTTTTTTTGAGGGAGGGATTGAGAGTGTTTTGTTCCCAGGATTGCAGGGGAGCGGGCTTTTTGGCTGTGTCGGTCATTGCTTGTTTATGCTAAGGGAAATGGTGGGGGAGGGCAAGACGGTGGGCTAGCATAAAAGCTAGCGCTACGTTGAAGACTAAAGGCGCACGGCTCAGAAGGCAGCCGCTACAAAGATACGTCCGCCTCGCACCCGGCATTCGGAATTTCACCACAGAGGACACAGACAGAACAGGTCGAAAGTTGAAAGTTGAAAGTTGAAAAAACTGCACTTGGTGCGGCCCTAATGCAATCTTGGCTAGCATAAAAGCTAGCGCTACATTTAAGACTCAAGACGAACCCCAGGAACCATGGTCGAGCTTGAAGGACCGAGCCAGGGAGTGGAGCTAGCACAAAAGACCAGCGGTACATTGAAGACTAAGAGCGCCCGCCTCGGAAGGCGGCCGCTACAAAGAAAGGTGCCGGAAGAGCAGCGCGCTTCAACAACATGGGTACGGCTGCCGGCCGGGCGGGGCTACGACTCTTTGGAATTTTGCGGCATACTACTTACAGCCGAGACATGCTCAAACATCATGATGTAAGCGTCCGAGTGCGTTACGCCGAGACCGACCAGATGGGCGTGGTCTATCATTCCAACTATTTAATCTGGTTCGAGGTGGGGCGAGTGGAACTGATGCGCTCGCTCGGATTCGACTACAAAAGCATGGAAGCCGAGGACGACACCTACATGGTGGTCGCGGATGCGCACTGCCGGTATCACTATCCCGCGCGTTACGACGAAGTGCTGACGGTTCGCACGCGGATACTGGAAGCGAAAACGCGAGTACTGAAATTTGGCTACGAAATCTTTCGAGAGCGCGACCGAAAACTTCTGGCCACCGGAGATACGACGCACGTTACCACCAGCCGCGAGGGCCGCGTAAAGCATTTCCCGGAAAAATACAAAGCCGCGTTTCTAGCGCTGGCCGAAGCGATTCCTAACGGGAGCACTGAATGAGCATCGTTCTGAGCGGCAATGAACTGACATTTTCGCAACTTCATGCGGTCTCTCTGCATCACGAAACCGTTTCGCTGTCGGCGGATGCGGTCGGCCGGATGAAAGCGTCGCGGGCGGTGGTGGAGCAGCTGGTGGCGTCAGGCAAGACCGCTTACGGAATCAACACGGGGTTCGGGAAGCTTGCTTCGGTGCGGATTTCCAGCGAGCAAGTACGCGCGCTGCAAGTGAACCTGGTGCGTTCGCATTCCTGCGGAGTGGGAGAGGCGCTGAGCGAACCCGAGACGCGAGCGATGATGCTGCTGCGCGCCAATGCCTTGGCGAAAGGACTGAGCGGGGTGCGTCCGAGCGTGGTGGAAACGCTGATCGCTATGCTGAATGCCGGGGTTCATCCCGTGATTCCTTCGCAGGGATCGGTGGGGGCTTCGGGGGACCTTGCACCGCTGGCGCATTTGGCGCATGTGGTGATTGGCGAAGGCGAGGCGGTGTACAAGCGGGAAAAGTTGGCTGGCGCGGAGGCGATGCAGCGCGCGGGGATCACGCCGGTTGCGCTGGAAGCGAAGGAAGGACTTTCGCTGTTGAACGGCACGCAAGGCATGCTGGCGCTGCTGAGCCTGGCACTTCGCGAAGCCGACATTCTGGCGGATACGGCCGACGTGGCCGCTTCCCTTTCGCTGGATGCGCTTCGCGGGAGCCCGGGCGCGTTTGATGCGCGCATCATGCAGGCACGGGAATATCCGGGCGCGGGGACGACGGCGCGGAACCTGGCGCACTTGAATGAAGGGAGCCAAATCCGCGAATCGCATCGCGCGGCTGAAAAAGATCCGCGTGTGCAAGACTCCTATAGCTTGCGATGCACGCCTCAGGTACACGGAGCAGTGCGCGATTCGCTGGTGCAGGCGCGGGAAATGGCGCTCGTGGAGCTGAATAGCGCGACGGATAATCCTTTGGTGTTCGCAAAAGAAGGCGGGACGGGAGACATCATCAGCGGCGGAAATTTTCATGGACAGCCGCTGGCCATGGCCGCGGACCAGGTGGCGATTGCGCTGGCTACACTAGGCGGAATCTCGGAGCGGCGCGTGGAACAAATGACCAATCCGCTGACTAGCTTGTTGCCCGCGTTTCTTACGCCTGATCCAGGGTTGAATTCCGGGTTCATGATTGCGCAGGTTACGGCGGCAGCGCTAACCAGCGAAAATCGCGCTTTGGCGACGCCACATTCCGTGGATTCGATTTCTACGTCGGGCAATCAGGAAGATTACGTTTCGATGGGGATGGGCGGGGCGCGGAGATTGGACCGCATGCTGCACAATCTGCGGCATATTCTTGCGATCGAACTGCTGTGCGCGTGTCAGGGAATCGATCTTCTGGCGCCGCTACAAACCGGCACGCTGGCGAAGAAAGCTTACGATGGAGTGCGAGCCTTATCGCCTAAGGTGACGAATGATCGGCCGCTCGCGCCTGACATCAGCGCGGTACACGATCTGATCGCGACCGGGGCCATTTCAAAAGTCTTGCGCTGAAATGCCCTCACATCCGCTTCGCAGCGAGAACTAGTTCAGGCTCAGCAAAATCCGCGGGACCACTTGATGTCGCCCACTCCGCGAGAACCTTGACCAGATCCTCTTTTTCCTTAGCTGCGAAACCGAACCTTCGAGAACCATCTTCGAGAGGCTTGGCTTTGCAGTCATGTTTGCCGGGATTCCCGCGGCTTACGCGACTAGTTGCCTTTCCGAATCTTCGTCGCGGATTTGAAGCTTCACGCTGAACGTCGAGTATTCTGAGACTTGCCAAATCGACAGCTCCTCGAACACAGGGACTTTGACCCCGTCATCATCGATGCGGGTACCGTTCGAAGCGCCGTCATTGAGAATGATGTCATAAAATCTGTGGGCTGACTCTGGCAACGGAACACTAAGAATAACAATGCGAGCGGGGTCGAGGCGTTGGCCCCAAACGACCTCGCCTGACCCAGTCGGGTTGAGTCGAACGCGGTGTCAGCACTTCCCCCGATTGGCCTTCGACTTCTATTCCGTAGGCTCTCCAAGCTCGCCGTGCTTCGCTCCAGTGGCCGCGATGCCCAAATTCCACCATGCTGCGTCATCCGCCGGATTCAATTCGAGTGTGAGCTGATTGAACTTCATGCTCTCGTTCCAGCGGCCCATGTTTTTGCAGTGCAAACCGAGATTATAGAAAGGCACACTCCACCTAGGGTCAATTCGCGATGCGAGCGCGTAGAGGCGCTCTCCCAAGGAAAATTTCCCCGAATTGATCAACCTTGATCCGAGAGCGTTGGTCAAACTAGCCAGAAATCGTTGCAATCGAAGGAACCCCTAAAGAATTCGCATGGTCATTCTATCTGTCTTCTCGTTGGGCGCCACAAATAAGCAACGTGTCGCACCTACGGTGCTGGGGCTTCTACGAGGATGGTTTCCCAGCGCTTACGCACTGGGCTAGTTTCTGCCGCGCCTCCGGCGCTGCTCACACCGTTACGCCAGGGCTTATGCGAGGGCTTCGAGGAAATAGGTGAACATGCGGTAGCCGGCTATGTAACTGAAGGGGGCTAATTCCAGTGAATAGTGGCCTACCGGCAGTTCAAGGGTGCGGGTTTCGGCGCCGTGGCGGCGCAGCGACGAGAGCATTTCGTGAGTGAGTTCCGGGAGAAACGTCGGGTCGTACTTGCCGTAGACCATGAACGTGTTGCGACCCGCACCGCGGCCGCGTTCGACGTAGGGCATGGGGCTGATGGGGGACCAGAATTCGCGCAACTCTTCGACACTGACTTCGTGGCGCAGCGCTTCCCAGACGTGATTGGTGGTCATACCCTGGCTGACCACATCGGCGAAATAGGTGGAAACGTGGAAGAATCCGCCAGCGCGGACGCGCTGATCGTGCACCAGGGTGATGTATCCCACCGACGAGCCGATGCTGGTGCCGAGAATGCCGAGGCGGTGATAGCCGCGCTGCTCGAGCCAACTTAAGCAGGCGCGCGTATCCTGCACAGCCTGGCGGTTGGCGTGCAGCGTGAGGCCGATATTCGGTCCGACGAGTTGATCGGCGCGTTCGTGTCCCTTGGCCATGCGGCGATCGTGATACGGCAGGCTCATTTTCATCGCGGAAATACCCATGCGTTGCAACCAGTGGCAGAGCGGCACCTGGCCGTGCCACTTGGCGTTCCAGTTGGGAAGAATGAGAACGGCGGGACCGATTTTTTTGCCAGGAAAGAACTGCGCGTGCACGGTGTTGTTTTCCGGCCAGGGCGATTCGATCGTGCTGGTGAATGTCAGAACGCTGTTTTCATCGAGATGATAGTCGCGGACGTCGCGCGTGGCGTACCAGTCGTCGCTATTCGCGATGGCGTGTTGCGCGTATTTGCGTACAAATGCGCGCGGATCATCGTGGGCGGCGGCGCCGTTGATGTGCTCGAGACCCCACTCGAACGGGCGAACCATGCGATTGTCATCGGTGGTCCAGCGGCGGTGCTCGTAGCGGCGGATGGCGTGTTCGTACCAGCTCATGGCCATATAGAAATAGTGTAGCGGAGGGAGGCCGTGGGCGCATCTTCGTGGGGGCGTAAGAGTCGAAAGTTGAGAGTTGAAAGTTAAAAGTTAAAAGCAGTTGGTGCGGCCCTAATGCAATCTTGGCTAGCATAAAAGCTAGCGCTACATTTAAGAACACACAGTTATTAGTTGGCAGTTTTAAGTTTTCAGTAAGACGAAGAGAAAACAAACCCAAAAGGACGGGCAAACCCAGGAGAAAGGACTCAGGCTGAAGCCTGAGCTACAGGAGTTTGGTTAGGGATGGGACACTGGGGGTGAGCGGGCGCATTGAGGCGCGGGGTGGGGTGTGGCACATTCAATGGTGTGATTGCCTTTTTCTTTTTTCTGTTTGGGATTTGTATTGGCAGCTTCCTGAATGTTTGCATTTCGCGCATTCCGGAGGGGATTTCCATTGTCGCGCCCGGTTCGCGTTGCCCGCGTTGCCTGAAGCCGATCAAGCCGTACGACAATGTGCCGGTTCTTGGTTGGCTGTGGCTGCGCGGGAAATGCCGGAATTGCCGGCTGCCCATTTCGCCGATGTACCCGATCATCGAGTTTTTGACTGGCGCGTTTTTCGTGCTGACGTATTACGCGTTTGGATTGACGCTGCCCACTTTTAAATTTTTGATCTTTGGGTGCCTGTTGATCGTGCTGATCGTTACCGACCTGCGCGTGCGCATTCTGCCCGATGCCATCAACTGGCCCGGGTTCGGGGTTGGATTGGCGTTCTCGCTGAAGGTTCCACTGGCCGACGGGATTGCTGCGGCGCTATTCCAGCGCTTGGATCTTCTGCAGCCGCCCGATGCGGTTCTTGGCTTGATCGATGCGCTGCTCGGTGCGGCTCTCGGCAGCTTGCTGCTTTGGGGTGCGGCTTACCTCTACAAGTTGGTTCGCAAGCGCGAAGGCATGGGCATGGGCGACGTGAAGATGATGGCGATGGTGGGCGCGTTCCTGGGGGTGAGAGGCGCGTTCCTGACCATACTGCTGGGAACGCTACTGGGCAGCATTGTGGGACTGACACTGGTGGCAGCGCTTTATGCGTTCGGTTGGAAGAAGAAGATTGCCGAGCGGGCGCACCGGCGCGGGTTGGGCGAGGTGAGTGCGCTGCGGTGGACCATAGCCTCGCAGTACCAATTGCCGCTGGGAACGTTCCTGGGAATCGCGGCGCTTCTAGTGGTTTATGCCGTGCCGTGGGTGCTGCCGCGCCTGATGGGATAGCGCTGGCGCGTTAATTCTTTCGCACGGGGCCGTCCCGCCCTGCGTTCTAAAGCGGTACAATGCCTTCAGGCGTTCAATCTGTCGTGGGAGCCCCAGCCTGCCCCCTAATTCGATTGGGGCGTGCTCCGGTGGAGGTAACTCAACATGCGTCGAGACACACTGTTACGGATGGCCGCGCTTCTGGCGCTGGCTGGTTTCGTTGGCTTCTCCGCGCACGCACAGCAGTCCCCCGACCAAACAACCTCTGATCCTGTGGCCGACGCGGCACGCAAAGCTCGGGCGGAAAAGCAGGCCGCGGCCAAGCCCAAAAAGGTTTATACGGACGACGATTTCCCCACGAAAAAGAGCGCGCCAGTGACGCCTGCTGCGGGCACGGAAGGCGATCAGGCAACGGCAGCGCCGGCGACCACCGATGGCGCGGCAACAACGAGCGCGGCGGGGGCAGAGGATCCCAAGAGTGAAGCTTACTGGCGCAAGAAATTTCAAGTGGTGCGGGACAAAATCGCCAACAGCGAAAAGGAACTGGATATTTTGCAGCGCGAGTTGAACAAGGATCAAGTGCAGTATTACAACGATCCGCAGAAGGCCTTGATGCAGCAGTACGACCGGAAAGATATCAACGACCGAACCGCGAAGGTCGACGCCAAGAAAAAAGAGATCGAGGATCTGAAGAAGCAACTGAGCGACATGGAAGACGAGTTGCGGAAGGCTGGCGGGGATCCAGGATGGGCGCGGTGAGGAAAGTTGTAAGTTATCAGTTGTAAGTTTTAAGTAAAGAAGGACGAGTCGGATTCCACGTTAAAAGCGATCGGGAATCAGGTATCAGGGATCAGGAACCTGAAGCCTTACGACTACTGTGTGTGTTCGCGCGGATTTCGGAGAGATGGCCTGAACGGCGCTATTAGCGAGGTTTCTGTTTCACGTTATCGGATAGTGCCGCGGCGGAACGGCGTTGCTTTACTTCGAACTGAAGACTGATAACTTCTTTGGGTACCTCAAACTTAAAACTGAGAACTTAGAACTTGTTAGAACTTGTATCAGTTTACTGGACCGACGCATTCGGCTGATTGCAGGCCCTCGTAGATTTCCAGACCTTCGCGCAGGGCGTCAGTGCCCTTCTCCAGCGCTTGCAACGCCACTTGTTCCGATTCCTTGGCCACGATGTCCAGGCAGCTTTCCATCGCCGCTTCATCCGAGAGAATGGCGGTATCCAACATGGCGACCATACGCTCGATGGCGCGTTCCTGAATCCTTTGCAGGGCATCCTCCACCGGGACCTGCTCGAGGCAAAGATCGCAGGCCATGCCGGCGAGCACATCGCCCAGGCGGCTGGCGCGGATGCGGACCCTCAGTTCTTGTGTGGCGAGCGCGGCGCGCGTGCCAGAGTTGCTTGCTGTACCGTTTGCGGAATTCGTTGCGGTCTTCATTTCTGGCCCCCCATCCGGCATGCTTCCCGGTAGGGAGAGACTACTGAGCCCCGGGTCGCGCCACAATAGTCCGGTCGTAACAGTCAATACCTGCTAAGCGTCAGGATGCACAGACTAACAGCGCATTTCGATTATCGGTGGCGACGAGCACAAAACCTGGCAACGTGGGTTGGGAGCAATCTTCCCTACCAAACACAATTTGCAAACTCGGTGATACCAGTCACATTCTGTTAACTTAGCGGCTTTATGATAGGCGCGGTTTCGCTGGACGGCGAGACTTGGTCAGGCCGACGCTGCAGACTCCTCGGGCGGGTGAACCTGTGGCGAGCAGTCCGACTACCCACATGGCTCCTAGCCGCGAGGATAGGAGCCATTTTCTTTGAGAGCAGGAAGGCCCCCTTACTGAATCCAGAAGATAGGCCATCGGGCGAGGGAGATGGCTTCTATGAATGTTAGTTGACTGGTACTTTTGCCAGTTCCCCTTGCGGGGAATAGGCCGTAGTGTGGGGTCAAGTAACCCAAAGAGAGGATCCGGCCGAACCCCAATTACCCCCGAAGCGAGGCGCCCAACGCCTCAAACACTTCGTAGATCTCAGCCGGGTCCTCTCATCTAATTCGTTCATCTTCCATCTCTATAGTGGGCAGCGCTTATTGGATGCGGTCGCGCGAATAGGAATAAAGCCAGCAAAATCGCGATGCAGCACCAGGGGAACCAGTTCCCGGTGCGCGAATAAAGCGTGGCTTCGTGTCTGACTGGCACTTGCGCGAGGATTGTTGAAAATGGAGCGGCGGCGGTGCTTCGTTCGGCGAGGATACGGCCACGACTGTCGCTGACGGTGAGACTGCCGTGGCGTGGAGCGCGCGCGATGCTGAATCCGTTCTCGACGCCGCGCAAAATCGCCATGCGGCCGTGCAGCCAGCCATCGGCGTCGAAATCCCAAGCCGGAACCAGGAGCAAGCCGACACCCTGGCGGCCGTATTCGCGGCTGAGTCCGGGAAAATCCATATCTTTGCAGATGGTAACGCCCCACAGACCGCTCGGCTGTTGTAGAAGCGTTCGCGAATTGCCCACGGTGAATTTCGATTCGAAGGGAGGTAACATGTGATGCTTTTCGTAGAGAAGCGGAGAAGCGCTTGCGGGGGTATAGACGCGAGCTTCGTTCAACCATTCGCTGGGAGCACGGCGAGCCACGCCGATGACCAGGAGGCTGCCGGAAGAAGAGGCCTGGGCGGCAAAGAGGTCGTCGACGGCTTTGGTATTTTCGTCTTGCAGGACAACGATCTTTTCTGGCGCGACGACGACCTGCGCGCCTTGCTTCAAGAGCCCTTGCATCTGCGCGGCGTATTCGGACATGAGGCGCTGCGTATCTTCCGGCTTTGAGGGCATGGTGTTTTGCGGCAAATCGGAAGCCAGCAATCCCACAGAGACGGAGGAACCGCCGTTTTGTGGCGAATGCAAACGCCATTCACCGAAACCGAGTACCGCTAAAAGAAAAATTGCGACGCCGGCCGCCAGGATGTTTTTTTCGCGACTGGCGGCATATCGCGAAAAAAGCGCAGCGACTGCGGCCGCGAACAGCATGATGCAAAAGCTGATGCCCCAGATTCCGGTGACTGAGGCGATTTGCAGAATGGGAAGAAAATTCATCTGGTTGTAGGCGAGATTGCCGTAGGTGCTGTGAATGGAGGTCGACGCCAGCACGTATTCGTAGATAACCCAAAACGCGGCGAAACCGAGCGCAGCCGCGATTGGTCTTCCGCCGCGCGCCCACCGGCGGAACAGAAACACGGCCAAGCCGAAGAAACACGCGGGAAGAATCAGGAATGCCAGCACGGCGGGAACCGGCACCTGCAACACATTTCGGAAGAGTGCCCACATGTTGAGGCTGCCCAGGAACCAGGAAATCACGGCCGCTAGGAAGGCTAGAGCGGCGGACGAGCGCGCCGCGATGAGCAACACGGGAATGGGCGCGAGCCAGGTGAGGCACCAGTGAGGGTGCAAGCCAGTGCCGAAAAAGAGGGCGAGCGACGAGCAGGCGATGGCGGAAATCAGCCACGCGAGTGAGGCATTTTGGGTTGTTGAGTTCACGCGTGAAATTCTCCCGTTTAAGCAACGCAGTTGCCCGACAAATTGTTCCTTCGTTCGATGCTACTTCCCTTTTGGAGATGATCGCCGTTTCGGGCGAATTGGCTTCGGTCGTTTCTGGCGAGACCGTTCTTCCAGAAGGCGAACAAATTTGGTGATGCGGCGCTCGAGCGTAGCTTGCTGTTTCACCGCCACCAGGTAGCGGACGATCTGTCTTCGCAGGGCCGTGGTCATGCTGCGGAAGGCTGCCTGGGCGCGCGGGGCGTTTCGCAAAGAGAGAACGAGGAGTGGGGGCAGGACGGGTTCGCGTGAATCTTCATCGCGCTGGATGGCGATTTCCACAGCGGCGCCGGCATCGATTCGCAATTTCTTGCGGATGTCGCCGTGGATAGCCATGCGATGGCGTGCTTTGCCGCGCGAAACCATGGTGGTGCGGAGGGCAACGCCGTCAACCGTACCGCGAACGGGAACGTGGGCAGCGGTTGCGGACATTTTGCGCGAGACTTCTGGCGGAACGTCGACGTAGCGAATCAGGCCAACTTTATAAATGCGGCCAGAAAAGACATGAAGAGAATCTTCCACGGGCGAAATGATACTCCAAGCAGGTGGCGAAGCGATGGAGTTGCGTTGGGGAATATGAACAGTTTGTAAAACAGGTTGTGATTTTCGATTGACTTCGCTGGCAAATGACGAATACTAGACAAGCCCACCTGCGACGCAGAGCGATCGCGTCCTTCTCAGTCTGAATTCATCGGAGTTTGCGGCATGTCTGAATCGAACGGGAGAAAATGCGCGTGGGTGGGGTGTGTCGAGCCTTCGGAGGCCGAGATCGCCGAACGCCCGCTTTGCTCCCGCCATTTCTATCTGGTGGCGCAGCGGAGGCTTTCGGCGTTACTGGGTGTGTTGTCTGACGGCGACGGAACAGACCAGACGCTTTCGCCGGACGCTCAACGATTTCTTGCGGAGCTAGTCAGTGGAACGGAAACGCTAACGTCGAAATCGCAGCGGCTAACGCCGGAACGATTGGAAGAACTGCTGAAGCTTTCCGTAAAAGCGGCGGAACTGCAGAAAATGATGCAGGGTCCAAACTGACTGCGCCGGCAGCGACGAGCGTTCACCGCGGCAAATCACAGGTAAAACAACTTAAGGGCGGACGGCAACGTGGAGGGCCACGGAGTCGAGCGTCATCAGATGGAAGCGGACCGGGGAATAGCCTACTTGTTGCAGCAGAGAAGCAAGCTCGTCGGGACGAAAGAAACGCGCGACTGACTTGGGCAAGTAGGCGTAGGCAGCTGCGTCGCCGGAAATGAGACCGCCAACCTTTGGCAGGATTTTCTGGCAATAGAAGCGATAGAGCTGGCCGATTAGGCCGGGGGCTGGCTCTGTGAATTCCAGAATGCCCAACGTTCCAGCGGGTTTCAGGATGCGGAAAATTTCGCGTAAACCAGCTTCGTAGTTGGCGAGATTGCGAAAGCCGAAGGCGGCGGTGACGAGGTCGAAAGAAGCATCGGCGAATGGCAGACGGAGCGCATCGGCTTCGAGAA
Organism: Candidatus Acidiferrales bacterium; assembly: GCA_963826335.1. Taxonomy (GTDB): domain Bacteria; phylum Acidobacteriota; class Terriglobia; order Acidiferrales; family UBA7541; genus Acidiferrum. The sequence goes on from CAWGXB010000018.1 coordinate 313,942, forward strand.
AAGGAATGCGGCGCTTCTCGGCTGGCTGCAGCGCGTTCTTCTGGTTAGCTCGCAGCAGCATGGTGTGGGAAAAGTCCGCGCCAACGATGCGGGCTTTGGCGTCACGCGCGAGCGCAAATGCCAAGTCGCCCGTTCCGCAACAGAGATCGAGCACAACGGCATCGGTGCGCTTGAGAATGGGGCGCAGCTCGCGAGAGGTTCGCGCGCGCCAACGTTTGTCCATCTGCGCGGACAGGAGATGGTTCAGTAGGTCGTAGCGCGGGGCGATGCGCGTAAACATTTCGCGCACTTTGCGGGAGGCGTCTTGCTCTGAGGTGGCTCCTTCGGGTTTGGTGCCTGTTGGCAGCGACGCTTGCTCAACCATGGCGCTTTCCAAGTTCGCCGGCTGATCCGCGCAGGCACTGCGGCGCGCAGCGCAGGATGCACAGCACCACTTTTTCGGGGATGCCGTCGTACGAAGCGGCCCGGCCTATGCGCGGCGCCAGAACGAAACGCAACTTCCCTGCCCGAGCTTTTTTATCGGAACGCATGAATTCGAGCAGCGTTTGCGGCGGCGTCTTGGGCCACCGCGGCAACGGGCCCATGCGGCGTACGAGCGCGACGATTCGCGACACGGAATCGGGCGGCGTGTGGATGCTTTCGTGGCCGAGCAGAGCGGCGCACATCAGGCCCCAAGCAACCGCTTCGCCGTGCTGAAAACGTTTGTAATGGGTAGCGGATTCCAGGGCGTGGCCGAAGGTGTGGCCAAAATTCAGAGTTTCGCGCAAGCCGGATTCTCTTTCGTCGCGACTAACCACATGAGCTTTGATTTCAATCGAGCGCTGAATGATGTGCGCCAGCGCAGCCGCATCGCGGTTCAGGATTGCTTCCATGTGGGATTCGAGAAAGGCAAAAAGTTTGGCGTCGGCAATCACGCCGTACTTGATCACTTCGGCCAAGCCACCGCGAAACTCGCGTTCGGGCAACGTTTTGAGCACGTCGGGATCAACCAGAACAAGCCTGGGAGGATAGAACGCGCCAACCAGGTTCTTGCCCTCCGGCAGGTTCACGCCAGTTTTGCCGCCAATCGAACTATCGACTTGGGCGACGACCGTCGTGGGTACCTGCACGAGTGCAACACCGCGGAGATAGGAGGCGGCCACAAATCCCGCGACATCGCCTGTGACTCCGCCGCCGATGGCAATGAGCAGCGAATGGCGATCCGCGCCAGCTTTCACCAGGGACCGCGCCAGTTTTTCCACGGTGGGCAGATTTTTTGCGGCTTCGCCGTCGTCCATGAAATGAATTTGCGGCTTCGCGCGCCGCGGAAGACTGTGCTGAAGCGATGACCCCAGGCACTTCCACACGGTGGGCGAGGTAACCAGATGAACGCTGGAGAATCTTCCCAGTTTCGCGATTTCCGGGGCGAAGCGGCGCAGCAGACCACGAGCGCACAGGACGGAATAATCTCCGGCGGAGGAACGGACGCGAATCGGGTGTGAAGCAGTCGATTTCATTGCAGTGAGCAGTTGCGTCCAATGTAGCACAGACGCGCGAGCGGTCGAAAAGCGCCGGCGCCACATGGAGATGCAGAAAGCTTTGCTACGGGCCTACCAGATGACGACGCGGTCAGGCTGGGCAAGGTAAAGTGTTTCTCCCGGCTTAACCGGGAAGGAGTTGTACCAGGAATCGAGATTGCGCACGGTAGCTGCGCGATATTGTCCCGGGGCGTGCGGATCGGTAAGAACCTGCTGGCGGAGGGCAGCTTCGCGCGTTTTGGATGCCCAGTTCTGGCCGAAAGAAATAAAGAATTGCTGATCTCCGCTGAAGCCGTCCTGTGCAGGCGCGGTTTTGCCTGCGAGTGAAGCGCGGTAGCCGTCGTAGGCCGCGGAAAGGCCGGCGAGGTCGGCGATATTTTCGGCGATGGTTTGCCTGCCGTTTACGCTGATATCCGGAAACGGTTTGTAGGCGTCGTACTGCGCGACGAGTTTTGCGGCGGCGGCTTCGAAGTGGGCGAAGTCCGCGGGCTTCCACCAATCGCGAACGCGGCCTTTGGAGTCGAACGAACTTCCTTCGGTGTCAAAGGTGTGGCTGATCTCGTGGCCAATGACGGTGCCGATGGCGCCGTAGTTGAACGCAGCGGGAGCCTGAGGATCGAAGAATGGAGGCTGAAGGATAGCGGCGGGGAAACTGAGGGCATTTTGCAGCGGCAGGTTGACGGCATTAACCGTCTGCGGCGTCATTGTCCATTCCTTGCGGTTCACTGGCTTACCCAAGCGGCCCAATTGATAGTGATAAATAAAGAGGTAGCCGCGCCAGACATTTCCAAAAATATCGTCGGCCGTTACCTGGTAGCCGGAGTAATCTTGCCACGACTCCGTGTAGCCGATTCCGACATAGAGAGTGGTAAGCTTGGCTTGCGCTTCCGCCTTAGTTGCGGGATCCATCCAGGAGAGGGCTTCAATGCGCTTGCGGAACGCCTCAATGATGTTTGCCACCATGGTCTGAGCTTGCGCCTTGGCTTCCGGCGGGAAATATCGTTGCGCATAGATCTGGCCGACCGCGTCGCCCAGCAGGAAGTTGACGGCGGCCACAGCGCGCTGCCAACGAGGACGCTGTTGCGGCGTTCCGGTGAGCGTCTGGCCAAAGAACGCGAAGCGTTCATCGGCAAAGGCCTTCGGGAGCATGCCGGCGTAGGCCTCGATCAGGTGGTAGGCGAGCCAGTCTTTCCAGGTGTCGACGGGGGTGGAAGCGACGAGGGCAGCCTCACCGGTGAAGGCAGTGGGTTGCCAGACAATGAAGCTGGACTGAGCGCTGAGGCCGGCGGCACGAAAATATTCGGACCAATCGAGGCCGGGAGCCTTGGCAGCAAAGTCGGCCTGTTGCCAGGTGTTGTTAGCCTTGTGAACGTCCTCGTTGTCGGCCAGGCTGAGATGTTTTTCGGCGATGGCATGCTCGAGATCGACGATGCGCTTGGCGCGAGTGTCCGTATCGGTGAAACCGGCTAATTTGAGCATGGCAGAAACGTGCGCCTGATACTTGGTGCGAATCTGGCGCATGCGGTCGTTATCCGCCAGGTAATATTCGCGGTCGGGAAGTTGCAATCCACCCTGCAACAAGTAGGCGGTGTAGTGTTCGGAATCGTTGAAGCTGGGCGCGACCCACAGGCCAAAAAGATTCGGCGTATGGAAATTCGTGTTGTTCAGGGCGTCGACGTCGGCGCGAAGGGTTTCGCCGAGGGCGCGCGCCAGTTCATGCTGGTCACGGAGTGCAGCGATGGCGGCGAGGCGAGGGCGCAACGGCTCAATTCCCTTCGCTTCGATGGCGGCCTCGTCCATATAGGAGTTGTAGAGATCGGCGATTTTGCGGGCGTTGGAACCGGCGGGCGCAGCACTTTTGGCGGCTTCGGCAATGAGGTCGGCGGTGCGCTTGTTGCTGAGATCAGTGAGGGTGGAAAATACGCCGATGCTGGCGCGGTCGGGTGGAATTTCAGTTCGCTTGATCCACGCGCCGTTGGTGTACAGGTAGAAATCATCGCCAGGCTTGACTGCGGCGTCCATATGGTCGGCGGCGATGCCGTGGGTCTGCGGCTTTGCGGCGTCCTGCGCGACGGCAGGGAGTATCCAGGAAGCCAAAACGCAAGATGCGGCCAGGTTGGGGAGTAGACTGCGGAAACTGCGTGTGATTGCCATGCAAGGCGCTCCTGGAGCCGACACAGTTAACAGCTAGCCGGCTGATGGAAATAAAAAAGTGTAAAAAGAGATGGTAGCACGGTGATGGGTGTGAGCTTGCGATGCAGGACTGTTCACCGGCGCTGGGAAACACAGAATGGCAGGTCGAGACGCAAAATTCGTGATTTGCCATATGCCATGGGTAGTGCGGTAAAATTGAAAGCTTATGATTGCTGTCAACGAAGTCACAATGCGCTTTGGCTCACGGATCCTGTTTGAGGACGTGACCACCACCTTTATGGCTGGCCGACGCTATGCCATCTCCGGGCCGAACGGCGCTGGGAAATCGACGTTCATGAAGATCCTGACGGGCGAGATCGATCCGACCAAAGGCAACATCACGCGGCCGAAGAAAATGGGAGTGCTGCGTCAGGACCAGTTTGCGTTCGACAAATTTCGCGTGATCGACACGGTGATCATGGGAAACGCCGTGCTATGGAAGGCTCTGGAGGAGCGCGACGCGCTTTACGCCAAGCCGCACGATGAACTGACGAATGAAGACGGCATGCGGCTGGGCGAGCTGGAAGGCATCGTCGGCGAAGAAGGCGGGTACACCGCGGAAGCCGATGCGGGTGTGCTGCTGGATGGCTTGGGGATCGATGCGGTGCTGCACGAGCGGAAGATGGGCGAGCTGCAAGGCGGGCAAAAGGTGCGGGTGCTGCTGGCGCAGGCACTGTTTGGCAATCCTTCGGCGCTGCTGCTGGACGAGCCGACCAACAACCTGGACCTGGATTCGGTGCACTGGCTGAAAGAATATCTTTGCGAGTATCACGGGGTACTGATTGTGATTTCGCACGACCGCCATTTTTTGAACAGCGTTTGCACGCATACCGCGGACATCGACTACGAAACCATCATCATGTATCCCGGCGGGTACGACGAAATGGTGCTGGCAAAAACGCAGATTCGAGCGCGCATGGAAGCGGACAACGCGGTGCGGGAAAAGAAGATTGCGCAGCTGAATGAATTCATCGCGCGTTTTTCGGCGGGCACGCGGTCGGCGCAGGCCACTTCGCGAAAGAAGGAAGTGGAGCGACTGCAGACATCGGAACTGGCGCGGTCGAATATTCAGCGCCCGTACATTCGATTTGCCACAGAGCGGCCATCGGGAAGGTTGCCGCTGGAAGTCAAGCGGCTGACGAAGTCGTACGACGGGCTAAAAGTAATCAACCATTTTTCCGCCAGCATCACGCGCGGAGAGAAGATTGCACTGACGGGACGCAACGGCGCGGGCAAGTCCACGATGCTGAAGTCGCTGCTGCACAATGCCGGCGAGTTCATCGGATCCGCGGAGCGCGAATTTCCCGTGGATTCCGGCACCGTGGTGTGGGGCCACGAAGTAACGGTGGGATACTTCCCGCAGGATTTTGGCTACACCATCGACAAGAGCAAGGGCATCACGGCGCTGGAATGGCTGTGGCAGTTTTGGCCGCAAGCTACGCAGGAAGAAATCCGCGGCTATTTGGGGCAGATGCTGTTCAGCGGCGAAGATGCGCTGAAGCCTACGGCGGCGCTTTCCGGCGGAGAATGCGCGCGGCTGATTTTCTGCCGGTTGATGATTCAGAAACCGAATTTCCTGGTGCTGGACGAACCGACAAACAACCTGGACCTGGAAGCCATCAACGCGCTTAATATTTCGCTGCAAAAGTACGAGGGGACGCTGCTGCTGGTGACGCACGACGAAGATGTGCTGGACGAAGTGGCCACGCGCATCTGGAATTTCAAGGATGGAAAGATCGAGGACTTCCGCGGCACGTACGAAGAATTTTTGCACGCGGCGAGCAAAGCGCCTGAAAAGGTGCCTGCGAAACGGTGAGGTGGAGACGGGGACGGACCCGCACCGAGTCATCGAGAACTAAGAAGCCATACACTAGGAACCCCACACATAAAACTCGGTCGTCCAACGAAGAACGCCATACGCAAAACCGGCGTATGGGGCACCCGGAGCCCACTACCAGGCGTGACAATAGCTAGAGAAAATGCTGGGACGAAATTCTTCGTGCTACCATACGGGTGCCTGATGAAGGCACCTCAATGACGCTTTCCCAAAAGATTTATCATGTCGATTACGCCGTGGTTGGCTCCGGTGTCGCAGGCGTGCGCGCGGCGATTGAATTGAGCCAGGCCGGATCTGTGCTGGTGCTGGCCAAATCGGATCTGAGCGAATCGGCGACGGCTTACGCGCAGGGCGGCATCGCAGTGGCGCTGAGCGACGAAGACGAAATCGGGCTTCACGAGCAAGACACCATCAACGCGGGAGATGGCTTGTGTAACGCCGAAGCCGTGGCGCTGCTGGTGGAAGAGGGTCCCAAGTACATTACGCAGCTGATCGAGTGGGGCACGGAATTCGATCGATCGGGAACCAAGCTGGCCTTTACGCGCGAAGCTGCGCACAGCCGATCGCGGATTCTGCACGCGCACGGCGATTCCACGGGGCGCGAAATCAGTCGCGCGCTGCTGGCCAGGGCACACGGGATTCCGCATTTGCATCTGCGGCCGCACGCTTTTACGACCGGACTTATACTGCAGAGTGGGCGCACTGTTGGCGTGCGCTTCATCGATGAGAATGACGGTTCGCAGCACGAACTGCGCGCGGGAGCGGTGCTGCTGGCTACCGGCGGGCTTGGTCAACTATTTCGCGAGACGACCAATCCGGAAGTGGCGACGGGCGATGGAATGGCCATCGCGTATGAAGCGGGCGCGGTGCTTTCGGATATGGAGTTCGTGCAATTCCATCCCACCGCGCTGGTGATTAAGGGAGCGCCGCGATTTTTGTTGAGTGAAGCGCTGAGAGGAGAAGGCGGAATTCTGCGAAACGTTAATCTGGAGCGCTTCATGAAGCGGTATCACGAGGCGCAGGAACTGGCACCGCGGGATGTGGTAGCGCGGGCGATTACGACGGAGATGATCAAGACGAACAGCCAGCACGTGTATCTGGACATGACCGCCAAGCCGAAGGAGTTTCTCGAGAAGCGTTTTCCGCGGATCTTCGCCACGTGCGCCGGCTACGGACTTGATCTTGCGAGCGACATGGCTCCCGTCAGCCCCGCGGCACACTTCATGATGGGTGGAGTGAAAACTGATTTGTGGGGACGGACGAGCGTGCCGGGGCTTTACGCAGCGGGCGAAACGGCGGCGACCGGCGTTCATGGCGCGAATCGGCTGGCCAGCAATTCCCTGTTGGAAGGATTGGTGTTCGGCGCACGCGCAGGTGACGCGATGATGAAAGACGCGCCGGGCTCGAAGAAAAACGCGGGGCATCTGCCGGGAAGCCTGGCGCCGAAGACATGGAATCAGGCGGAGGGAAAATCGGGGACGGCGAAGAGCAAACCTGCGCCTTCCGAAACGCTGCAAAGTCTGCGCGAGGTGATGTGGAAGCGCGTTGGGATTTTGCGTGGCGGTAAAGAGCTGAAGGTTGCTATCGAAAGCCTGAAGACCATGGCGGTGCCGCAATCGGAGAAGAATGGCCGAGCGGATCATGAATTGAAGAATCTGCACGCGCTGGGATTGCTGATTGCGCGGTCGGCGCTGGCGCGGGAGGAAAGCCGGGGGAGTCATTACCGGTCGGATTTTCCTTATCGGGACGATGACGATTTCCAGAAACATTCGGTGATTTCGAAAGAATGCGAAGTTACGTTTCCGAAGTAGCGCGTAACCGACCTGCGAAAAAAAGCAAAACCATTTCCTCAAGGGCTGAAACCCCACATAGCCGCACATTTAATGTCGGAGCTAAAAGCTCCGACCCCCTGAAGAGTTTCGCTTGTCGACGGAATGCGTGGAATTGTGAAGGGCCTCCGCCTCAGACGCCGGCCACTACACGGGCGGCACACCGACGAGTGCGATACAAGACAGGGCTAACATGAAAGTCAGCGCTACATTTAGGACAAAAGGCTAGACGCCCGCCGACTTGAGTGTCGCCTTCAGGCAGAAAAGAAAAGCAGATTCCTCGCTGCGGTCGGGATGACAACCAAACGACTTATTGCTGCTGGAGGTGGGTGATGGTTTCGAGAATTACGTGGCCGACTACGGCGAGGCTTTTGGGGCTGATCTTGTCCATGGCGTCTTGCGGGGTGTGCCAATAGTTGGCGGTGGTGTTGAGATTGATGAGATCGACGGACGGGACTTTGCGGGTCAAGAATGACAAGTGATCGTCGGAGACGCCGAGGATCTCTTCATTCACAAAAATATCCTGATAACCCAGTTGCGCAGCAATCTTCCAGACAAGCTCATTGAGCGCCTTAGTGGAGTTTTCTTCGGGCTTGATTAACAAGTTGTTGTAGCCCACCAAGTCCGCCAATATGAAAGCCTTCACGTTCTTCAAATCGCCGCTGGCGGCCAGTTTCGCGGCCATCTGGCGGCTGCCGTAGCGGTTGTCGGGATCTTTCCATTGCGGGTTGACGGCTTCTTCACCGTCGAAGAACGCGATCCAAACGGCGTATTTCTGTGGGGGCTGCTTGCACAGCAGGCGGGCGATTTCCAGCATCACCGCGGTGGACGAGCCGGCATCATCGGCGCCGACAAAATTATCGAGGCGCTTGGTGTCATAATGCGTTCCGAGCAGAATGACGCCCGGCTTCTGGCCCGGAATCTTCGCCAGGAAGTTCTTCATGGGAAGGCGGCCCGCCGGAGTGTCCGCAGAAAACGAATCGGCTTCCACGGTACAGCCGTAGGATTTCAGTTCGGCTTCCAGATAATCCTGCAATTTGGCGAGCGCGGGAGAACCGGCGGGGCGCGGACCATAGCTGACTTGTTTGGCAACCTGGTCGTAGGCGCGCTTGCCGTCGAAACCGCCGGTTTTGTCGGCGGAAGGAGCTTGCTGGCCAGCGGCAATGGGAGGCGTTCCAGCCACGGCACTCATGAACGGTGGGTCAGCCGGTTTCGCGGCAGTCGAGCCGGACTTGCAGCCCAGCGCAAGCGCTACCCCAACGCAAACGATGAGCATGCCCGTCACGGGACGAGCGCAATGCATCCGGAATTTCATACCGAAGTGCCAGCGCTTTCTGCCGCCAACCGCTTCTTCTTATTGCGAAGGACGACAGCGGATACGGCGATGCCGACGAAGTAGAGTCCCACCATCGGGGCCATGAAAATCAACATGGTCTGCGCGTCGGGGGTGGGAGTAATGATTGCGGCCACTATTGCGATGATGGCGATGGCGTAGCGGAAATTGCTCCACAGGAATTTTGGCGTGACGATGCCGAACAGCGTCAAAAAGAAAATCAAAATGGGCAGCTCAAACACCAGCCCCAGGCCGAGCAAGACAATCAGGATCAAGTCGAAGTATTCGTTGATGCTGAGCAGCGGCGCCACGGAGCCACCAAATTGCTGGAAACCCACCAGGAACCTCAACATGTATGGCAGGGTGACGAAATATCCGAAGGCAATGCCCGCCAAGAATAAAAGCACCGTGGAAAACAGGAAGCCGGTGACGGCGCTGCGTTCGTGCTTGTAGAGGGCAGGCGCGACAAACAACCAAATCTGGTAGAGCACCCAGGGCGAAGCTAAGACCACGCCGATGTAAACGCCGAGTGTGATGACGAGGTTCAGGGCGCCGGCGGGATGGTTGTAATAGAGCTTGGATTCGAAGTGCGCATCCTTCAGCGCTTTGAGCATCGGCTCGTTGATGAAGCGGATAACCTTGGGCGAAATGTAAACGCCAATGAAGGCGCCGATGCCGATGGCGTACAGAGAATTAATGATGCGTTTTCGCAGCTCCGTGAGGTGCTCGAAAAACGTCATTTGCCCGCCGGATTCCTCCAGGCGAGCGGCGAGTGAGTGGTCAGGCTGGCTGCTGTTGGTCATGAGACGGGGTGGAATCGTTGGAGGTGGGAGGTTCGGGTGGCTTCGAATCGGAGTTACCTGCTCCATTTCCGGGTGCGGTTTCGACGGTTGCTGCGTCTAATCGGGCGACAGCTTCACTTTCCGGCTTGATCACAGGGGCTTCGGTCATACGCGTTTCAGGGAACGGTTCGGGCAGCGCGTCAGTTCCCGCAGGAGATGCCGAGGTGGCGGCGGGTTGGCTCTTACCAATGTCATTCAGAGCGGCAGCAGCTTCGGCTGCTTGCTTGCGCAGTTCGGCTACGCGGGCTTGGCGCTCCAGGTCGCGCATTTCGTCTTCAAAGGCGTTGCGGAAATCGCCGGAAGCCTTGCGGAATTCGGCCATAAGTTTGCCGAGGCTGCGGGCCAATTCGGGCAATTTCTGGGGTCCAAACACCACCAGGACAACCAAAAAGACCACAATCATGTGTGGAATGCTCAACATAGTTCGGAACGATCCAATTATGCCCTGTCTGCATCATAGAAAGGGTAGCCAACGGTGTCAAACGACAGTTGGCGGATGTCATGTTACAATCGGGTTTTAGGTCAAATAGAGGGATATCCATGAATCCTGAACGTCGCGGCCTATTAGTAGTAATCGCCGTCCTGGCCATTTCGGCCATTCTTGGCGGCATCTATGGACCGTCCGTGCGAGCGACCAGCTCTTCGGCAGATGACACGCAAACTGCCGTGCGCGATTTCACGAAAGTTCTGGACGTGGTGCAGAGCAACTATGCCGAGCCGGTGGATGTGGATAAGACCGTGTACCAGGGCGCGATTCCCGGCATGTTGCGGATGCTGGACCCGCACTCGAATTTCTTTGATCAACGGCAATTCGCGCTGCTGAGGGAAGACCAGCGCGGCAAATACTATGGCGTGGGAATGGTGGTAGCGCCGCGCGACAATCGCACCGTGGTGGTGTCTCCTTACGTGGGAGCGCCTGCGTACAACGCCGGGTTGCGGCCGGGAGACGTGATTACCAAGGTGGATGACAAGGCGACGGACGGGCTGTCTACCACGGAAGTGGCGGACATGCTGAAGGGCCCGAAGGGCACAGTAGTGAAAATTACTGTGACCCGCGAAGGCTACACCGATCCGCTGGTGTTCACCGTTACACGCGACGAGATTCCGCGCCACTCCGTGGACATTGCTTTCCTGATGAAGCCGGGGATCGGTTACATACGGCTTTCGCAATTTAACGAGACGACCGATCGCGAAATCGCGGATGCGTTGAAGCAACTGGGCGCGAATTCGCTGGACGGCATTGTGCTGGACATGCGCGGGAATCCCGGCGGCTTGCTGAATGAAGCTGTAGCGGTGGGCGACATGTTCCTGGACAAAGGTCAACTGATCGTGTCGTATCACGGGCGGAATGCTCCGGAGCGGCGGTTCGTGGCGATTCGCGGGAATCAGGGCATGACTGTGCCACTGGTGATCTTGGTGAATAACAACTCCGCTTCAGCGGCGGAAATTGTTACGGGCGCGGTGCAGGACCACGACCGCGGGCTGGTAGTTGGCGAGACTACGTTCGGCAAGGGATTAGTTCAGACGGTGACGCCGCTTTCAGAGAGCACCGGACTGGCGCTGACGACGGCGCGGTACTACACGCCTTCAGGCCGGCTGATTCAGCGCGACTACAAGGCCATGTCGCTGTACGAATATCACTACGAGCGCAAAGTGCCGGATCACCCGTCGGAGATTCGGCAGACCGATAGCGGGCGGCAAGTTACCGGTGGCGGCGGAATTACGCCGGACATCGTGGTAGATGCGCCGAAGCTGGACAAGTTCCAGGAGACACTGTTCCGTGACTCCGTGTTTGTTCCCTCGGAGCAGGGCGTTGGCGATTTCACGCGTTTCTTTTTGGGGACCAAGCCGAGCATCACGCACAGCTTTGAAGTGGACGACAACGTGATGCACGAATTCCGGGACTACCTGAGCAAGCACAATATCCGCTACACCGAACCGGAAATGGCGGAGAACCAGGACTGGATCAAGCGCAAGATCAAGCAGGAAGTGTTTATGTCGGCGTTTGGAACCCAGGAAGGATTCAAGGTGCTGCTGGAAGCCGATCCGCAAGTGCAGAAGGCGGTAGAGGCGCTACCTCAGGCGCGTGCGCTGTATGAGAACGCGCGCAAGGTTGTGGCACAGCGCAGCGGGACGGGATCTGACCAACCGTAATTCCCTGCTCTGTTCGAGGCAGGAATCGTGAGACGGGCGCCATTACGGCGCCCGTTTTGCTTTGTGAGGCGTCTTTGTGCGATGACGGCGTTGAAACTTCGGGTTGCGGTTTCTTGGAAAGAGGTTCGGCGTCTGCTAAACTTTATGGGTTGCTACTCGTGGGCGAGTAGCTCAGCTGGGAGAGCGCCTCGTTCGCAACGAGGAGGCCGAGGGTTCGAATCCCTTCTCGTCCACCATTGTACAAACGCCGATTACTTTCCTTTTGACTCGTTCTTGGGCGACTTCGCAGTGAGTACCGCGAGCAATTCCTTCGCCGAAGCGGGAGGTGGTCCGGCTTGGCCGCTAATGATCTCTGTGGCAGTCACTTTCTTCCCATACAGGTCTTTATTTGCGTCGTCATCCGGTCCGAGCGACGATCCCTCCAACGAGACGCCGGCAAACACGCCCTGCGCTCTGGAATAAGAGAGCATCTGTGCACTCATCGCCGCATTCGTAGAGGCTTCCGCTTCCCGCCCGACGGGACCGGCGGCGATACTGGCATCGGCACCGAGCTTAGCTTTCCCCTTCATCAGGGCGCGCGCGCCCTTGTCATTCATTACTAGAATGACGAAGTCGGTAGCCTGGCCGCCAGCCTGAAGACCAAAACTTCCGCCAGCCGATTGCATCATGGTTGGGGCGCTCCACGGTCCGTCAAAATTTTCTCCTCCCCGACACGTCATCACACCTTTACCATACTGGCCGGCGATAATGAATCCAGCCTTCTTGACGGACGGGAGAACGATAACGCACTCCGCCTTATTCAGCACACTGATGGGAACGCCACTGGATGACGCAAGAAGCTCCTTCATTACATCGCCCGATTCTTTTACTCGCTCCTGCTCATTCTTGTCATCTGCCGCAATCGAAACGCTCGGAATACTTAGACACAGAACCGCAAAGGTCAGCAACGCTATTCCCGTTAACTCTCGGTGTCGATTTAACATATCTTCCTCCTTTTGGTGATGCCCGCTCAGACTTGCCAAATGGGACCTCGCCGAATTTCAATCGCCCTGCAACTCGTCAAGTTCCCAGGAACGTAATTCCCTCGATGCCCATAATCATTACGAAGACGGTCTCATCGGCTGTGTATTTCCTATGTCCGTCTGTCACCGTAAATACGGGGCTACGACTCGCATTTCGCAATGAGGGCCAAAATTGGGCGGGACTGTGAGATGCCTCTGAGTCTCGTCACGTTTATCACATCTCGAGCTATAAATGAAGGCGTTAAATCAATAAATGAGTGCAGAAAGACGGGGAAGGATTCCGGGAACCCGGTCACTCCGCTCGTTTGGATGCGCGAGCATTCATTAATGTTCTGTATTTTCTTGGGTTTTACGTTCGGCCTGCTGCTGATCCTCTCGATAGCCGTTGGCTTACCTCTCGTCGAATGGCTGGTTTTTAGAAATACTGGTTGGCTCCGATTGGCAGCGCATACTATCGTCCACCTTCGCCTTTACTACGTTTTTGGACCTTGCTCGCTGGATTGCTCCTCCTACATCTCGTTTGCGCTATCTGGCCTGTTCAGAAGAACATTAGACCGTTCGGAGCGCTTGACTACATAATGTATGGCCCGCTGCATCGACGGCCACGGCTCGCTCGTAATCTATCGGTCGGCTTCAGTCCGACCCAAACATCAACGCGACTGACTAGGGAAGTGAAAGACAACCAGCAAACACAGGCACATTTTTGCGCGGCTAATCCACCTCAAACTGGGCGACCAACACTTTGCGTAACGAATCTGTCTCTAAGTCCGGCGCTCCGAGGATCTCAACGCTTTGATCCATCACCCACATCACGCCGAAATTCCAGAAGTTCAACCGGCGCGCCGCTATCCAGGATCATCGCTACCATAACACCTTTCGAAGGTGAGTTCGGTTCCGTAAGAATCTGCCTTCCTGCAATTGCAGATTGCAGATCGTCCACTTCGAACGCGATGTGCGGGACTGACTTGACCAAGGCGTCGACTGGGCTATCGGGCTCGAAGCGCATCCATTGAATGCCACAAGGACTGGTTTCGAACGCCGACACGTACATCTTGAACCGTTCTAGGTAAATCTCGTCGGGACGCGGTACCTCAGTCGGAATCCCGATGTGGTGATACCGCCAGCCGCACACCGAAGTAGCCGCCGGTGGCTCGTGGCCCTCCCGGCGAGTTATGGGCCCATCAGACTTGGGTTTAGAAATAGACATGATTTCTTCCTGACTAAAACATCCTGCGCGGAGCGAGGGGGGGCAACAGCGCCACGGAGACTTCGCTCCGTCTTGTCCGCCTGGCGTTTACAGAGTCAAAGTGCCGTCATCGATCCTTATCGCGACACCATAGCATTCCTCACAAACTCAGAAGAGCTACTGTTTGAATTTCAGTAAAGGTCCGCTTACGAGTTTTCCCTTCAGGTCGACGATCACTTCCACGCGATCCGCGATCTTTACTAGCGGAATCCCTTTGTTCATCCCGTAGTCCTTACGGTCGAACGCCATTGTCCCCTTAATCTCTCCGGAGCCTGATCCTCTTTCCCCTGTTAGCGTAAAAGTCAGCTTTTCCTGTTTGGTCACTCCGCGTATCGTGAAGTCGCCGATGTAATCGAACGTGTTCGGACCGGTCTGTTCCGTCTTCGTCGAGTGAAAGGTGATCAACGGATTGTGCTCAACGTCGAAGAAATCTTTGCTCTTCAGCTTGCCGTCTTTCATCCCGCTTCCCGTGTTCACACTCGCTGCTTGATCTTGATGTCCAACACCCCCGATTCCACATCGGCGGAGGTCATCGTTATCTTGGCGTCCCATTTGTCGAACGTGCCTTCCAGCGCCACCGACGCCTTCACGTTGAACTTGATCGAGCTCTGTTCTTTCACCATCTTGATGACGGGAACTCCGGTAGACGCCTGCGCGTGTGTCATCGATGGCGCCAGAGCAAAGGCCAAGCAAAGAATGGTTGTTCGCATACCGCGTAGTCTGAGTCGGTCCTTCCCGATTGTCAATTACAGTGTCACCCAACGCCGCCTTTTAGTGTGAGTCTCGTCTGTTCTGGACGGCGCGATTACGGTTCTGGTACCGTCCAACGCTTGCTGCTACTGACTCTGTTTTTTGCAATATGCACTTCGGCACAACAGGCGCCGAAAGCCGCTAACGCCGAAGTGGAAATCCGCGCTCTCGAAACCGTCCGCCTGAAATCCTTCAGCAAAACGGAGCTGTGGTCCGGCAATGTCGCCAAAGGCGCTCTCTTCCACTTGGGAAACGGGACTGTCGGGAGCAAGCAGGACTTGCTTCCACACATGCACCAACTGGTGGTCGAGGATTCGTTGGAAATGTCGGACACCATGTTCCGCCAATTTGGCGACGTCGCTGTCTTTTCCTATGTGTTCACGCGCACCGACCTCAACGATGCCACTGCAGTTACGCGCCAGCACATCCGGCGAACTCTGGTTTACCAGCGCACCGGGTCCGGCTGGCAAATGATTGCTTCCGCCGTTGCAATTATTCCTTTCGCCGATTTGCAAGCAAAGCCGGTCGATCCGAAGATTCTCGACACCTACGTAGGCGTCTGGGCTTCTGCGCCTTCTGCCCCCAAGGTCACTCTTACCCGCGAAGGCGGCAAACTCATGGCGCAGGAGTCGAATGAAAATGAAAAGACCGAACTCCTCGCGGTGTCCGACACTTCTTTCGTGATTCGAGGAGACTCCCTCCTGATCACCTTTGAGCAGGGGACGGATGGCAAGGTAACCCGCATGCTCTTTCACGATATCGGTGGATCTGTTCAGTCGTTCGAAAGATCAGTAACCGATAAAAAATAGCAACGACGAACGGCTTGCGTTGTTTCTGGCCTCGCCCTCCGTGGTGCCTCTCAATTCTCAGCTCTCGTGCGCATGCGTCAAATAATGCTGCCGCAGCAAATCTTTTCCGTAGTCGTTTCCATTTGGCGTCCGTACCACGCAATGAATATGCTGCTGCGTCGGCAGTTTGGGGTCTTTCGCAAATCCCGCCAGGTTCGCCGGCCGTTGGTGATCGAACTCTACCAGCACCACCGGACTCTGAATCCGGTAATAAAACGCGCTGTCATCCTGCGTCCCGCCAATCCACGCGAACCACGTGTTCGCGATGTGTTTCTCCACTTCGCTCATCTTCACTTTCGCGTGCCCGTCGTTCATGTTGCTCACGTACAATCCCGCCAGGTCGCGCAACTTCTTCTGCGCCGCGCTGTCCAGGTCCTTCGCCTGCACGCCCGCGTAATCCAGCACTACGTTGTCCTTGAACGCTTCCGTCAAGTTGTTATTCCCGTTCTTTGAGAAACGCAGGATCGCTTTCTTCTGCGCCGCCGACGGCAACGCTCTCACCATCTGCAGCCCCTCTTTTTGCTCTTCCTGCAGCACCACCACGCCTTTGTACTTTCCCGAGGTGGCTCGCACCGGCTCCGACCCGATGAACAGCGGCGTCATCACTACCTGGTCGCCCAACACGAAAAAATTGATGATCGCGTGATGCCCGCTGAACTGCCATCCCCAAGGCTCCGTGGCCGATGGCCTGCCAAAAATCGCGACGAAATACAGCCACTCGCCCAGGAACACTGGATCCTTCGCCAACTCCGCCAGCGTCTCGTTCAATCGCATGATGTTGCGCGTCAATTCGAACCCGCGCGTGCTCAACGACACCCGCATCATCCCGAACGCCAATTCCCGCTGCGACTCCGTCATCTCCTGCATGCTGATCCCGTCGCGCACATAAAAATGCTGGTTCATCCATTTGCGCCATTGCACATCGTCCACGGGAAACATGGTCTTCGCCAGTTGTACATT
This sequence comes from Candidatus Acidiferrales bacterium, assembly GCA_963826335.1. Taxonomy (GTDB): domain Bacteria; phylum Acidobacteriota; class Terriglobia; order Acidiferrales; family UBA7541; genus Acidiferrum. The sequence continues at coordinate 330,473 of CAWGXB010000018.1, forward strand.
ATTCAGCGACGCAACGAATTTCTGCGCCGCGTTGCGAATCCCCTCCGTCGACACGCCCGTCGGGCTGATCTCAAACAGTCCCGGCAATACTTCTCGATTCGTTGTGATTCCGCGAAATGGTTCCGCCAGTCCTTCCTTTTCATATTTCTCGGACATGCGGCGAAACTGTTCGGCCATGCTCTCGGGGCTCTTGTCGTCGCCATACGCATACGGCAGCAACACGCAAGCCGACACCAGTGACGCCAGAAACGCTCGACGCGAAGCCAGATCCCCCTTACGCAATTCCGCCTTGCTCACCTCGGCATGGTGGTGGTGATGACCAGCGGAATGATTCAGTGTTTGCGCGCGCTCCGGATGGGTATGCCCCGCGGCCTTGTTCTTCTCACACACGTTTCGCCTCCCATTAAGCTGCCGCAACGTATCACACCCCTCCCCCCTCAGCAATCTCCGCCCTATGATCCACTCGCGTATTCAACCTAACCGGGCAAGCAGCAAATCCGTCCTAAAATCTACGGGCTTCAACAGAAACTCTGTGTCGAAACGCGTATTTTGTCCTGTGGCCCCTGCATCCGAACTTCGGAGGAACGTGCAATGAAGATGCTAGCTGCTGGATTGTGCATGCTCCTCTCCGCACTGACAACACACGGACACGCCCTCAACTCTGCGTCGTCGTGCGAGAGCCTGTCATCACTGGCGCTTCCAAACACTTCGATTACCCTCGCTCAGCTGGTGCCTGCTGGAACATTGGCCCTGCCTGTAGCGGGCCCTGCGACGCCGCAGTTCCGCCAGTTGCCGGGCTTTTGCCGCGTGGCAGCCACGCTCACTCCCTCGTCGGACTCTGCAATCAAGATTGAACTCTGGCTGCCGATAGCTGACTGGAACGGAAAATTCCAGGCCGTCGGCAATGGCGGCTTGGCGGGATCCATCACCTACGACTGGCTGGCCGCGGCCCTGCAGGAGGGTTACGCAACCGCATCGACGGACACCGGCCACGCAAACGCAAACGCGTCGTTCGCTATCGGGCGTCCGGAAAAAGTCATCGATTTCGCCTATCGTGCTGTCCACGAAATGACGCTGAAATCGAAAGCCATCATTGCCGCGTTCTACGGTCGCGCGCCACGGCTCTCGTACTTCACGGGTTGCTCCACCGGCGGGCGGCAGGGCCTGATGGAGGCTCAGCGCTACCCGAAAGATTTCGATGGGATCATCGCTGGCGCTCCAGCGAATAATCAGACGCGCCTCAGCGCGTGGCGGATCGCAGTGGAAGCGAAGGTCCTCCAGAGCCCGGCGAGTGTTGTCCCTCCCGCCAAACTTGCCCTCCTCAACCGTGCCGTCCTCGCCGCATGCGACGCAATCGACGGAGTGACGGACGGCCTGCTGACCGACCCACGCCAATGCCACTTCGATCCTGCAACGCTTTTGTGCCGCGGCGCCGAAAGCGACGATTGCCTGACAGCCCGACAGATCGAGGCGGTGAAGATGGGCTACTCACCCGCAAAGCGTTCGACAGGAGAATTGATTTTCCCCGGATTAGTGCCTGGCGGTGAAACGGGTTGGGACATGTTGACAGCCGCCAACCCCGAACCCGGATCGATCGACGTCGGTTTGTTCAGATTCGCCGCCCACGAAGACCCGGCGTGGGATTGGCGCACGTTCAACCTGGACCGCGATACCTCCCGGATCGACAAAAAAGTCGGTTTCATCGACGCCGTCAATCCGGATCTTTCCGCCTTTCGCGCGCATGGTGGAAAACTCCTCCTCTATCATGGTTGGAACGACGGCGGATCCGGCGGCGCAATCTCTCCGCTGAGCAGTGTCAATTATTATGAAAGTGTCTTGGCAACAATGGGATCGTCGCAGCAGGATTGGCTGCGGCTCTTCATGGTTCCCGGCATGGCGCATTGCGGAGGTGGGCCCGGACCCACTCAAGTGAACTGGATGGCCGCGCTAGAGCGTTGGCGCGAGTCCGGAATAAGGCCCGATCGATTGATCGCGTCGCGGGTTAGCGACAACCATACAAACATGACGCGGCCAATCTGTCCCTATCCGGCAGTCGCAAAGTACAGCGGCACAGGCAGCACGAACGATGCGGCAAATTTCACGTGCAAAACGCCTTGATCTCTTTGTTGGGCCACCTCAATGCGGTTCGCAGCCACAGAGCCCCACATGTGACTGCGCGCCTCACAAGTCTTCATGGTCCTGGCCGCTGAAATTGTGTAAGCACCCGCACCGTTACGATCTGGTGTGGCCGCAGCGCAACTCTCACCGACGAATTCTCGACCGCAAGCTCCTTTGAATCCTCTTCCATGGCATTGCATAACCACGCTCGTTGCAGTTGCAGCGTGGGGAATCGCAGCATCGTCGTGCCCTCTCTTCCACCGGTTTCCAGCAGACGCAGCACTGTCCCGTTGCCATCGTCGGCCGCTTTCCAAGCCTCGACGACGACATTCGGTGCATCCACTTGCAGAAAGCTCAGCGGCACAGGCGCCAGTGGCCGGTCTGGATTCCCGACCTTATCCTGATCGATCACCTGATCCGTTTCCATCGGTGTCATCGCTGCTCGGCCGAATCGCGCCAGACTTTCGGGCGCGAGTGCCGCGCCGCTGGTCATCGCATAGCGAAACGTGACTCCGCCGCCTTGCTCGGCACGATAGTTGGTGTGCCAGTAGTTGTTCATCACGTAGGAAAAGATCGTCGAACTCTTGGCAGTGAACGCCTCCGGCCAGACACCCCGGTTGATGTCACCCAGCGTAACGAGAGGCGCGTCCACAGGAACGATCGCCACCTCCGCATCGCCCGCCGAAGCCTTCACCCAGTGTCCGACGCTGAACCACTCAAGGCCCGCACCCTTCAGCATGTCCTTGCTCGGATCCACCCATCCGTTCTGGATTTCGTAGCTGAAAGATGGCTTGGCCGACGCCAGCGGGAACGCAAAATAGACCGCTTCTTTGTCGCGAATGGACTCCTTCGTAACGTGATTCACGAACTCGATTTTCTTATCGGCATCATACAAAACAATCTCGCACCGCACCGATGGCGTGTGCACTCCCTTCGACTCCACCTCAAGGATTTGCCCAAACGGAGTCTTCCTGACCCCCACAATTCGTCCCTCACGCGATGGCGAAATTTTCAATTCCGCCAATGGCAGCGACTTGCGCATGTAAACGATTTGCGTTGCCGTCTTTCCACCGCCTTCCACGTACACGTACTGATTGAAGCGGTACGGGCTTGCGGCATCCACCAATTCTCGGTTCAGCTGTTTGTCCAGGATGCTCTTCACCGCGCCTGTCGCGGCGTCCACTTGCACGCGGTAAAAGGAATTCTCAACGGTATCGGTCTGGACTGCCTGCCGTTCCTTTGCAGCAGCAGTGTTTTCACCTTCCTCCTTGTGTTCCTGAAGGGAATAGCATTTGAAGCCCATTGCCGGGATGTCTGTCGCTAGAAACCGCACGTGCCTATACCCCGGTCCCTCGCTCAGAACTTCAAATGCCACCGGCGTGTTTCCTGGATATTCCACAACATTGGTGCCGTTGTTCAGATCCAGTTCCACAAGCCCGCTGCGCTGCCAGCTCAGCGAATTGAAGACCATCAGCGATCCCGCCGGCATGTGAATCTGATTTGCAATCTGGCTCAGCGACTGCTGCGCCAGTGAATTCACGGCCTGGCGGCTCTCCGCGACGTACTGATCCTTTGTTGCCAACTGCCCGACAGACTCTTCGCTATCCGGGCGGTACACGGAATCCCACGAATCCCAAGTGTGTTCCGCGTACAGCATCAGATTCATCCAAATGCGGTCCAGCGTTTGCCGCGGCACAGCCAGGGTCGGATTCAGGTAGCGCGAAACCGTCGACAGTTCTTCGGCGGAAACCGCCCGCGTCTGATTGTTTCGGTCCATGGCTGTGTTCTTTGCATCCGCACCTGCCCCGTCCTCCCAATATGGGCCGCCGTCACCGGAAGCGGTCGCCAGTTGCGATCCGTATTTCTGCTCGACATAACGAAAATAGTCGGGAAACGAACTGAGAATGAATTTCGGATACGCGTACGTCGCATTCCACTTGGCAACAAATTCCGGTTCGCTCAACCGGGCATCCGTGTTCTCCAATTGACTGCCGAACATTAGCACCGCATCCGGCTTGTACTCCGGCGCGGAAAATTGTTGCAAATAAGCCGGAAGCCCCTGGCGGCAATTGCCCACCTCCGGCGGCAAATCGCATACGAACCAAAGCTGCGAATACTGCCGAGTATTGGCCATCAATACTTTCGAGCCGTCTGGCCCTTCCCGCCAGAATGGTGACTTTTCATTCCATTTCCCGTACAACACAATCGGGCCGCGGTCACTATTCGTAGCCTCCGCGAAATACCGGATGCCCGCGGCATTTAGCACCGAAGGATATGACCACGTCACGCTCGGAACGTCCGTGATATTCGCGTAGTCAAAAGGAATACCTTCGGTACGGTGCATCGTGTGCGCGTATGACAGCGAACGAATCAGTTCCTCCAGGCTCGCATAGCCGGTCAGCAAGTTCGAGTACTGCGCCGGAACGCTCACCTTGCCTTCGTGAATGTACTGCAGCAGTCGTCCGCGCGCCGCCTCGTTGCGCGTCGCAAAATAGTTTTGCGCCACCCACGAACCGTCCAGACTGAATCGCATCTCGGGATGCGTCGGCAAGAAATCCAACAGCTTGTCGATGTTGCGGTTCTGCAATTCCGCAACCTTTGCCTGGTAGTCGGTGTAGCCAATGTCGAGGTGGGCGTGCGGCACGAAGTAGACCGACCATTTCCGCTCCGGGCTAACCCCCGTGCTTGATCGATACGTCTTGCCGCTGCTGTGAATCGCCACCTCCGCCATGATCTGCCCCGAGAATTCCGGCACGTCGAAATCAATTCGCTCCTGTCCGTAGTCGGCTGTGCCCGCCAGCGCCGCGTGAAAGTGTTTTCCTCCCATCGACAGATCGACTGTGCCCGGCTCCAGTTTGTCAGCAACGGTGACGGTCACTCGGGTCACTTCGTACGTCTGATTTTCTTTTTCCCGGAAAAATACGCTAGGTTTCACGGTAGCCGACGGCGGGACTCTTCTGTTGGGAGATTGCGTCAGTTTCAATGCGTCATAAATCAACGACGCGCGGGTCCCTGGGTTATCCGCGTCTTCAACCGCCGTCAGCACCAATTTGTTTTCATTGGCCTTAAAAAACTTCGCGGGCAAGTCGATTTCCAGCGTGTCCCCGCCATAAATTGGCGAGTCGATGCGATCATCGCCTGGGTAGTAGCTGATCTTGCGGTCGAAATAAAAACGCCCCTTGTGCCCGTTCAACTCAATCATCAGGTCCGGCACGCTCGGATTCACAAGGAACACGGAAATGGTGAGCCGGTAGATTCCCGAAGGCGTTTGCGGCAACGAAAAAAGAATCGTGTATGGCGTCGCGCGTTTGCCCGACGCGCCATTCACCCATGTGGTTTGCCATGCCGGCCAATCCGCGTTCTTACTCTGGCCAATCGTGAATACCGGCTTCAGCGTTTCGCTTTCCAGATCGAAATTGTGGCCGAACTCGCGCGAGGTCTGATCAAACTCTCCCATCTGCCAGACAAGAACATTCTTCGCCGTCATCTCCGCCGCAGTGCTGTACGCGAACAACCCCAGTGTCAAGACCGCCATGCTCGACAGACGGCACACCCCGTTCCCAGTTGTCATGGTTTCATCCTGTGGAATCGTCAACAGTCTTGCTCAATCTTGCCCAACTCTGCAAGGCCACCAGACGATCCGTTGCTCAATTGCTCCGGTAACCAGAACTCCAGCACCGCCCATCGCCAATGACCACCGCGGATTGACATCCCCTTTTGCTCTCAATACGCTTCTAAATCTCACATTGGAGTCATCATGAACGCCGCAAAATTCGCTCTTCTCGCTTTCATCACCACTTTGTCTCTTTCACCAGCCTCTTCCCAGCAGCCTCAGCACCATCACGACGCCGCTGAAGAGCTTGGCACCGTCTCCTTCTCTACCTCCTGCGCTCCCGCAGTCCAATCCCAATTCGAGCGCGGCGTCGCCCTTCTGTATTCCTTCGAGTACGAAGTAGCCGACGCGCAATTCGAGGAAGTCGCCAAAAAAGATCCGCGCTGCGCCATGGCTTATTGGGGACAAGCAATGACCCTTTACCACCAGCTCTGGAATCGCCCCAGCAAAGCCGACCTCGCCCAAGGCGCCCAACTGCTTGCCAAAGCTCGCTCCCTTAACCCGCCGACCGCCCGCGAACGCGACTACATCCTGGCGCTCTCCGTCTTTTACTCTGACGCCGATAAACTCGACCACAATCAGCGCGCCGATGCTTACGCTAAAGCCATGCAAGGCGTCTACGAACGCAATCCCAACGACCACGAAGCCGCCATTTTTTACGCGCTCTCGCTTCTCGCCTCTGGTCCCGACCGCGACCCCAATCTCACCAACGCCAAGGCCGCCGTTGCCATCCTCAACAAGCTCTACGACCAGCAACCAAATCATCCCGGCATCGCGCACTACATCATCCACAGTTGCGACAATCCGGCCATGGCCAGTCTCGCGCTTCCCGCCGCGCGCAAATACGCCAGCATCGCGCCGTCTTCCCCTCACGCCGTACACATGCCTTCGCACATCTTCGCGCGCCTCGGACTTTGGCAGGACGACATTGACTCCAACCTCGCCGCCATTCGCGTCGCCGATAGCATGGCCGCGCACCATCACGTGATGCATCACAAGGTGCATTCCATGGACTTCCTCGAATATGCGTACATGCAAATCGGCGACGACGCCAGCGCCAAAGCGACCATCGAGCAGATCGCAGCGATTCGTCCCCAACAAATGGATCCCGAATTTGAAAATTATCTGCTGATCCGCCAGGCGGAAGGGCCCGCCAAATACGCTCTCGAGCGCCGCCAGTGGAAAGAAGCGTTGGGTCTGCAACCCGACGCTGCCGCGCCGCCTGACGTTCAGTTGGTCACCTACTGGGGGCGCGCCGTTGCCGCTGGCCATCTTCACAACGCAACCGCTGCGCAGGACGCGTTAAAGCATTACGATGAACTGCTCGAAGCCACGCGCAAAGGTCCTCGGCCCTATATCGCCGAAGGCCTGAAGAACGAACACCAACTTGTTCAAGCCTGGGCCGCTTACGCCGCGGGCAACTCCGGCGATGCGATTCGCCTGTTGCGCGCCGTTGCCGACGATCAGGATAAAGTTGGCAAAGGCGAAACCGAGCTGCCCGCCCGCGAAATGCTTGCCGACATGTTGCTCGACCTGCAACGTCCGCAAGAAGCCCTGACCGAATACGAAATTTCCCTGCGCACCGACCCCAATCGTTTCAACGGTCTCTACGGCGCTGCGCAGGCCGCCACTCAGCTCCAGCAAAAAGAGAAAGCGGCCACCTACTGCACCCAGTTGTTGAAGAACTGCGAGGGCATCCGCTCCGATCGCCCCGAGCTAGCCGAAGCCAAAACCCTCCTCGCCTCTGCTGGCGGTATGTAGTCGCGCGGCTTCTTGTTACGTCAGCATGGCTTCGGGGTTGCAGACCATAACCGACCGGCTTCGCAAAGCGAAGCGCGGCTCCCCACACCTGAGTTGAACTCCCTTCCTGCGAAGGGAGGCGGGTAGCCTAATCAACCGGACGGTGATTGTGCACCAACCGCGTTCCAAGCATCCGCGCACAGGCGGCACCGCTTTGCTTCTGTCCACGCGATTACGGCACTGTCAGGTGAGGCTGGATTAAGCTGATTCGGCCATCATCGAGTCCAAGGGCGACCGCGCGAGGTCTCGCTTGCCTAGTGTCCTTGCGCGGCTCCGCTCACAATACATTGGAAATGTTGCTCGATGTGCGGGCTAGCGGGAGACGCACAGCGCAGGCAGGCGTCTCCCTGTGATCTATTGGTGAGCGCACGTCACGTGGTCGTTCCAGTCCACGAAAGGGCCTTGCGGATTGTCGCGCCATGCCCAGACGTGTAGTTCGAAGAACGCGGGTAGGCCGTAACGGTTAGGGGAGTCGACGAACTGCATCAGGTGACCCTCCACCTGTGGAGCAGAGTTGGCCGGAAGGGCGCTCGCAAGAATGATGAACTCAACGCCAACTAGTTTGTATTGACCGTTCGACGACGGCTCATAGATCAGAGCTTGCGGTTGCTTGGCGTCAATCGGTCCGTTGAGCAGACTGCCATTGACGTAGTGGATGCCCATGGCTCCGTGGTCGGAGCCGCTTACGCAGCCGAGGGCAGCACCGTATCCAGCGTCAGTGGCTGCCTTGACGTCATCCCGATACTGCATGGTGGCATTGCGAACAATGTCGACGAGCTTGTCCTGGTCCCCCTGTCCCGGTGGCTGTGTTTTTTGCTGAGCCAAGGCAAAGGAAGTGAGCACCAGGACGGCGGCCAAAAACAGCGCGAGATGCAATAGCTTTTTCATAGATCGGATTCTCCTTACACGTCTTGCCGGAAATTGCTCAGCAGCGGCCTGCCGGGGAGAGGCACGGTCCGGCGCGTGAGCGCGCAAGAACGTTCGCACTTTCGCCGCTTCCTGCCAGGCGTGCAATCCTCGCGGCCTCCCTCCTTCCCCAAAATTATCTCCATTGTTAAGCTAATAAAAACAAAGGTGTTCCCCGCCCTAACGAAACCTGTCTATCGGCATCAGGATGTGTGATAGACTTTCCGAACTTTGCGTTCGTTGATATGCCTACCCCCGCGCCAGCGCGTCGCGTATTGCGTTTCGACAATTTCGAACTGGATGTTCGTACCGGAGAGCTGCGCAAACGCGGTGTAAGGCTCCGGCTGCAAGGGCAGCCACTGCAAGTCCTTGCCGCTTTGCTAAAGCGTCCGGGTGACGTGGTCACGCGCGAGGAGCTACGCTCGCTGATTTGGAGCGCCGATACTTTCGTCGATTTCGACCACAGCCTGCACAATGCGATTGCCCGCCTGCGCGAGGTGCTGGGAGACTCCGCGGAAACGCCGCGATACATTGAAACGCTGCCGCGGCGCGGATACCGGTTTATCGCGCCGGTGGATGCCGGAGACCTTCCGGCCCTCTCTGGTGCTTCTGACTCCGCGCCTCCCGCCGACCTGCCGGGCCACCTGCGTCTTACCAAATCTCATGCCCTCCTGCTCGCCACGGTCTTCGCCGTCATCGTCATAAGCATTGCCGTCTGGCTGGCGCGCACTAGTGGTACTCCTGCCAGCGCTGCTCCTCGCTTGAATTCCATTGCCGTTTTGCCCCTCGACAATCTGTCCGGCGACCCTTCCGAGGAATTCTTTGCGGATGGCATGACCGACCAATTGATCACTGACCTCGCCAAAGTCGGTTCGCTGCGTGTCATCTCCAGAACTTCCGTCATGCGATACAAAGGCACGAGAAAGAGCCTGCCCGAAATTGCACGCGAATTGGACGTCGCCGCCGTCGTTGAAGGTTCGGTGATCCGTTCGGGTCAACGAGTGCGTGTCACCGCCCAACTCATTCAAGCACCTACCGACCAGCACCTATGGGCAGAGACATACGACCGCGATCTCGGCGATATCCTGAAGCTACAAGGTGAAGTGGCGGATGCCATAGCAGGGCAGGTCCGCGCACAACTCACTCCAACGCAGCAGGCTCTGATTCGTCGGGCCCACGCGGTGAACCCGGCCGCATACGATGCCTATCTCAAAGGGCGTATTTACTTTGTCAACGAGTTTACGAAACCGGATTCCCTCAAAAAGGCCCAGCATCTCTTCGAGGAAGCGATCCAAAAAGACCCAAACTTCGCTCTTGCTTACGCGGGGCTCGCAGACAGTTACGTCTACTTGGCGTTTGCAGGAGCTCTGCAAAAAGATCAGGCCTACCAGTCTGCCAAGGAAGCTTTAGCCAAAGCACTGGAACTGGACGACAGCATCGGCGAAGCCTACGACACCCTCGGCCTGCTGAGTTGGCGCTTTGATTGGGACTGGGATGCTGCCGACCGCGAGTTCAACCGTGCCATTGCTCTGGCACCGAGCTACAGCTGCGCGCATGAGGACCGCGCCATGTTTCTCGGCTTTATGGGCCGGCGCGACGAAGCTCTGGCTGAGATCGCGAAAATCGACCAGCTGGACTATGGCTCCAGTTCGGCTGGTGTAGTATCTGCAACCTATAATCAGCTTCGGGATTACCCCCGGTTGATTGAAGCAAGCAAGCGAGCGCTACTGTTGGACCCGAAGGATTGGTGGCAACATTACAATCTCGGTGTCGGGTACGAAGGTACGGGCAAAGTTCAGGAAGCCATCGCTGAGTACGAGACGGCGGTTAAAATGTCAGATGGTTCTGCGGACGCCGCTGTCGCGTTGGCACACGCCTATTCCGCCGCTGGTAAAAAAGCCGAAGCGGAGAAGATTCTTCGTGATTTGGAGCGCAAATTAAAAGGGCCCTCTGCTTCGCCATACACGATGGCCACGATCTATGCTGGCCTCGGCGAAAACGACAAAGCTTTCGAGTTCCTGGAGAAGGCTTACTCAGAGAAGTCGTTGGACTTTGCCTTGCCCCTCCAATCGGACTTGTTGCTTGATAGCCTGCATCCCGATCCTCGTTTCCAGAGCCTTCTTCGCGGTATGGCTTTGAAGGACTAGACTCCACTCGCCACGAGAGTCGCGTACTCGGAAAAGTCCGATCAAGGGCCAGAACGGCGTTACGGGAGTATGGAATATGTGGGTACTAGCCCGAACCCGAACTGCTCTCTATTCTGAGACTTTTCATCACCAACCAACGTACTCACAAGTAAGGAGAGCTTGCCATGAAATCCTCTCTAACGTTACTTGTGCTGGTCCTACTGTTGCTAATTATTCTGGCCGGATGTGCTGCCGGACCTAACCAGTTCAAAGGAACGGCGACCGAACACAACGTCGTCGCGGGTTTCTGGCTTGGGCTCTGGCAGGGCTTTATTGCGCCATTCGTGTTGGTGGTCTCACTTTTCAAAAGCAACCTTAACATCTACGAGCTCCACAACAACGGAGCTTGGTACAACTTCGGCTACCTTTTCGGCCTCGCCTGCTTTTTCGGTGGTGGCGGCCACGGTACGGCGCGTAGGAAGTAATTATGACCGACAAGTCCAAACGCGTAATCCTCCATCAAGTGGCTCCCGGTACTCACATATACAGCTGTTCGGACAGCTTGCGGGCATCGATCCGATCACTCTTACTACCGTTTCTCGAGGTATTTTTTCGCGTATTGCACACCCGAACTTCCGTGACGTGGGGCTTCATCAAGTCATACAGCCAGGCTGCCCAGGTTCCTTCTTCGAAGGTGACGCGCAAATCTCCGCGTAGCCCTTCGAGGAACTGCACAAGGGTGCTGGCCTTGGTCTCGATGACAGACTCAATAACGAGCTTGCCGGTCGAGTTCCTCACGGCAATCGAAATACTTTCCGTATGCACATCCATGCCGATATATTTAACGCTGGTCATAAAAGGGTGCTCCTTTCTGGAGAAGTTTGAGCAAGACACTCAAAACGTACTCCAGAGGTGCGCCCTCTTATAATGTGTGGGTACTGGATCGAACCTTCCCGTCAAAGTCAGGCGACTTAGTCTAGGAGCGTTCGACCTTGGGCCTCGACTGAGCCCCTAGCGGTTCGCGGAAAGGATCCATCGGAATCGGCGCGTACACGACCTCAATGATCTCCAGGTGCTCCGTCTTTGCTGGCGCGCGCAGGTCCACGCGGTCGCCGGGGCTCGCCTTCATCAGGGCATTAGCCAGAGGCGAGCGCCAACTGATGTAGCCGCGGTCGAGGTCCACCTCGTCGATGCCTACGATCGAGACGGCGTGTTCGAGGCCGGCGGAGTCTTTGTAGGTCACGGTTGCGCCGAAGAAAACGCGCGAAGCGGCTGACCCTGGCCGCGGAGCGGCGGGGTCGACGACCACGGCCGCGTCAATGCGTTTCGTGAGAAAGCGAATCCGCGAATCGATCTGGCCCAACCGTCGCTTGCCATAGAGGTAGTCGGCGTTTTCACTGCGGTCCCCGTTACTAGCAGCCCACGCTACGACCTCCACCACCGCGGGCCGCTCGCGACTCAGTAGGAACAGATGCTCGTCTTTTAGTCGCTGCAACCCGGCGGGCGTGATGTAGTTTTTGAGTGTCGGCCCCGCGTCCTCGCGCACCGGTCCTCGGAGCGGCCGCTTTTTCCCCATTTGCCAATCTGCCATAGGATTTCGTGTACTTGTACTTGACCCATTCTCGGAAGATCCGCGCCTCGGTCCCGATAATTCCTCGTACCGTGAACGCGACGCGCCCGGGCTAGATTTCGAATGATACATCGGTCTTTCCTGTGGCACTCTTAGAAAATCCGGTGACCGGTCCGATTACATATCAGGGCGAAGAAGTGCGCGGTTCACCCACTCACGCAAACAATTCTCCGGATAGGATTGTGAGAGAAGCCATCCCTCATGATTAACGCGGCCAGCTCAACCGGTCGTTGCAACACCATCTAATCCCAGTTGATCGGACAATACTTCCCCTGGAGATCGGATCTATTTGGCTGCACTCGGTCAAAACCTAGCCAGGGTAGCGTTCCCACTGATCCAACCTAGCGAGGGGTTTTAGCTTTTGTTTTCAACGCACAGTGGGTTCGAACCGAGTGTTGCATCGACCTATTGAGAACCACCGCGTTTATCAGACTTTGCAGAATAGAGACGACTGCGTTTCTGTTGTATTATCTCGTCGACTTTGTGCCTGCATTATTTCAGACGAAGTCGAGAGGTCGTCAATGAGCAACGTACAAGTAGAACAGAAGAGCTATGAGATGCCCCCGAAAGAGGGGATCAGCATCGCGTATTTTCTCACCGTCGCCGACGTCGAACGATCGGCTCGCTACTACGAAAAGGTCTTCGGCGCTCGCATTCTGACCATGGGTGACGGCAACGCCCCTCCGTACCTTCAGCTTGCGAATATCTGGATGATTCTGAACGTGGGGGGCGGCCCGACTCCGGATAAGCCGACGGTAACGCTCAGCGTTCCCGACCCGAATCACATTAACAGCTTTATGAATTTCCGAGTTGCGGATATTCAAGCGTGCTATGAATTGTGGAAAAGCCGGGGAGCCGAGTTTCTCACGGAACCGATCCCCAAGTACGGCGAGATTCGCTGCTACATCCGCGATCCTGACGGCTATATTATCGAGATTGGACAAAGCACTACCCTCAAGTTCGGTTAGCCCTTGGAGCAGATAGGATGCCGGCACTGCGCCTCGTCGTCGCGCTTCTGGCAATCTCTGCCTCGAACAGTCACTCGCTCTGATATCGAAAGGAGTCCCAGATGGATGGCACAAAGGGACCGAAAGAGCCCACGCTTGGCGTGAACGTTTTTACCGCCCCGGGAAAGGCTATGGTCGGCGAGCGGCCCAGGCCCTTCGGCGAAGCGCTCGGCTTTGACCCGATTTCGTCGACTTTGATTTTCGGCGAGCACGACGCGGTGTTGGTAGACGCGATGATGACAGTGGCTGAGGCTGAGGCGCTCGCGGATTGGGTTGCTCTGCACAACCGCAACTTGGAGACGATCTATATAACGCACGCCCATTTCGACCACTTCTACGGTCTGGGCATTCTGCTCGACCGTTTTCCGGGCGCTCGGGCGATCACAACGCCCAAGGCACTGAAAGCCATGCAGATGTCTTTCACTCCCCCGGTGGAGCGGTTAGCCCGCCGGTGCTTTCCTGGGCAAGTGCCAACCAAGTTGGTCGCCCCTCAGCCCTACGAGCACGAAACGTTCACACTCGAGGGCCAGGAGTTGCGCATCATCGAGCAGGGCCACACCGATAGTGCCGATACCACGTCTCTATACGTTCCATCGATCGGCCTGATCGTCGCTGGCGACGTTGTGTACAACCAATGCCGCATGTATGTCGGCGACACCACCCCCGAGAGCCGAAAAAATTGGATCGCGGCGCTAGACCGGTTGGCGGCGCTGAACCCGGCGATTGTTGTCGCCGGTCACAAGAAGCCTGGCGCGCCCGACTCTCCCTCGGCGATCCAAGACACGAAGGGTTACCTGCAGGACTTCGATCGGTTGCAGAAAACCGCGAAGTCCGACCAGGAGCTGTTCGATCAGATGACGGAGTTATACCCGCATTGGGTAGCAAATCAGTCGTGGTTGATGTTCGGATTCCCGCAGTCATAACCCACATCAAGCGCTGATGCGAATTGAGACACCGACTCTAGTCAGGGGGTTATCCCTGATGCGAGGCTTAGTCTCGGTAAATCGCGAAATCGAAAAGGTTCGGGCTAGTACGAACTTCGGCGATTAGCGCCTTTACCAGAGCTGATCCAACCAACTAAGTTCGTCTGTCACTTTTGACAATAGACCTCATTTTGTGTGGACCTTACTCTGGGGACCCCCAATTTAATGCGGAGGCACAGATGAACACTTCCAGTGGTATTCGATTTAGGTTAGTGGGGGTGTTGTCAATTGCACCTCTGATTTTAGCTAGTTCGGCGCTCGTACTTGGATTGACATTTATTTGTATTCAGGGCTGCGGCGGGCCGCAGAAATCCGCTCCGGAGAGTCCAAGCGCCACAGTTCAAAGTCCCTCCCCGTCGGGTCAAGTGCCCAGCGGTGCTCCGATTCTCAAGCTGACACCGGTTCCCGGCAGCGTCGTAGGTCTTGTGCTTGGAGGCGGTGCACCGATCGCCAATTCGACAGTGACCTTGTGGGCGGCCAGCACAGGCGAACCCAAGCAAGTGGGGCAAACACAGACTAGCGCTGATGGTCGATTCGAGCTTCGTTTGGCTGGGAGTTCCGACAAAGATACAAGTCTCTATCTCGTTGCCAAGGGTGGCGAGCCAACAGGGAGCGCAATTAAGGGAGACAACCCCGCAATCGCACTGCTTACGGTCTTGGGTAGCACCTCCCCGTCAATTGTCACAATTAACGAGATGACGACGGTGGCATCGGTATGGACAAACAATCAGTTCCTTAATGGAACTGCGATTAGCGGTACCTCACTCGGATTGCGCATCGCTGCCGGAAATGTGCCCAACTTCGTCGACCTCGCGACGGGCGGCTACGGTGTCATGATTCAAGACGGATTCAACAGCACGCAAACGCCAACGATGGCGAATTTCTCGACACTTTCCAGTGTGCTGGCTGGCTGCGTCACCCGCGTAAAGATAGACGCCTGCAACCGTCTCTTCGCTGCCGCGACCGGACCGGAAGGCAAGGTGCCGTCTGATACGCTGGCTGCGGCCCATTCAATTGCTCGCAACTCTGGCTTCAAACCTGAACGAGTCTTCGCGTTGTTGGATGCGTTTTATCCAGTGCCGCAGGGCAAACACCTTCGCGCCACCCCTTACATGCCTTATCTGAGCTTTGCGCCCGGCGCTTGGGTTCTGCCACTCAAGTTCGCAGGTGGTGGTTACGCCGGCGGTGCCAAAGTGATGTTCGACAGCGAGGGCAATGCATGGAGCGGCGCTAATTTCATGGTAGGAGGCCAGGGGCATGATGCGTTGTGGGACGGCAATATGGCGAAGTTCGCTCCGAATGGACAGCCCCTGTCGCCGATGACCACCGGATTTACGGGCGGCGGTCTAATAGGTCCCGGGTTCGGAACGGCAATCGACGCCAACGACCGCATATGGTTTACAAGCACTGCCGGCCAGACGATCTCACTGTTCGACAAAACCGGCAAGCCGCTTTCGCCACCCGAGGGCTATAACTTCGGTGGCAAACTCGGTGTCATGCAAGGCATCATCGTTACACCGAACGGCGATGTCTGGGCGCTCGACTTCGGCAAGGACAAGGTTGTATACATGCCGCAGGGTGACCCGAGTAAGGTGAAGTTCTACTGCGAGGCTCCCGCCGGTACTCCGGGCAAAGACGGCCCGTGCAAGTTGAACGGTCCGTTCCATCTGGCGATTGACCAGCAAGACCGAATTTGGATTACCAATGCCATCAGCGACACAGTCACGCGCTTTCCCGCGAGCGACCCGAGCAAAATCGAAATCTTCAAGGCTGGCGCCAGCGGTAAGGGTATGGCAATCGACAGCAAAGGCAACGCGTGGATTACCAACACGGCCGGAGATGCTCTGCCTCTCAACGTCAAGTTACATCTTCTTGAATTGAAGTTGTCGGGCAGGTTATCGGACGTCGATCACGTCATGGTTGATTGGCTGGCTTCGCATCCCGGCCAGGGCAGTGTCACGATGATACGACCTGATGGCAGCCAAGCGCCCGGTTCCCCATTCCACGGAGGTGGCAGCATCTGGGGAGCTTGGGCGGTGTCCATCGATGGTAACGACCATGTTTGGGTTTCCAACTTCGCGCCGGGTGGCGGCCTCACTGAGCTTTGTGGTGCTCGGACCGAGACCTGTCCGCCAGGCATGAAGACCGGAGATCCGATTTCCCCGAAAGGCGTGGGATACAAAGGCGGTGGTATGCAGTTGATGGTCGATGCATCCATCGATCCTGCGGGCAACGTCTGGATGTCCAACAACTGGCAAGATTACAATTCATGCTACGGTACGCCCGACGAGGGTGTTTCGACCCGTTGCGGAGGCCAGGGAATGGTTGTGTTTTACGGTATGGCCAAGCCCGTCCGTGCGCCGCAGATTGGCCCAGCGCGCCAACCTTAAAAAGTTGCTGTTGGCTATTGGCGGCCGGACTCCAGAAACTAAGTGAGCGTCTCTCTCAGATCTAAGTGGACGGGGAACAGATGAAACGCTTTTTCGATCTTACCTTCAGGCCGTTCTTTGTTATTACCGGGATTGGAACGGCCTTAGCCGGTCTCTACGCCTTTTGGCCCCGATGGGCGGCGGAAACGGCCGGAAAAATCCCGTTCGTCCAGGACTACACGATCATCATGCAGCACTGGGGCATCATGGTGGGCCTGATGGGCGTCTTTATGATCGTCGCCGCATTTAAAGTCGAATGGCGGAAGCCGATTCTCATCTACAGCTTACTTGAAAAAGCCTTCATGGTTTATCTGGTGGTGGCGAACGGAAGCCAATCCTACTCACAGGGTTTCAAGGCCGGTGCAGCAATGGATGCGACTGTGGTTCTTTACACCATCGGATATTTCGCAGTATTCGTATTCGCACACTAGTCCCGAAACTCTGCGAGAATCCCATTGAAATTTATTGAGAAGCGATTACTGCATTCGACCGGTCCCGGGAAGTGGGGTTACCGGAGATGTTGCTGCTCGTGCTCCAGTGGTGCGCGATTACGAGAGTGAAGCCAGCGCGGTCGATGGCGTATCATCCGGAAATACAACATGCCATCGCCGACATGCTGATCGAACTTGAATCCATTGGACCACATCTGGAGTCGGTGGCGGAGGACTGGTCGAATAGCGTCGATCACGGCGCGCAGTGGCCCGCGAAAATCTTCGCGGCGAAATACCGGGCGGTGGAAGGTTCGTGGCGCGTGGTGGATCTGGGACTGGACGTGACGGGCGGCAGCGGAATCTTTCGCGCGGCGGGTTACGAGCGATTGGTGCGCGATGCGCGGTTGGGGCGCATTCATCCAGCGAATTCGTTTCTGACGCATGAAATTGTGGCGAAGACGGCGCTGGGCATCAGCCTGGATGAACAGCCGCGCTGGGGCTAAACACGCTGTGCGACTAAAACGCACGCTCTCCGTGCTACTATGACCGCCAAATTTCAAGGAGGGATCAGTGTCACTTCCTTCTTCGGCGCGCTCAGAGCAAATACAGACACGACACTATGTGGGGCTGTTCCTGCTGTCACTCGCTACGCTGCTGCTGGAACTGGCATTGACGCGGGTGCTGTCGGTTTCGTTGTGGTATCACTTTGGATTTCTGGTGATATCAACGGCGTTGCTTGGCTTCGGGGCTTCCGGAGTAACGCTTGCGCTGTGGACGAAGCTGCGGGAAAGAATCGAGCTAGACCTGGGGCTGGGAATTTGCGGACTGGCCTTCGCGTTTTGCGTGGTGTTCAGCTTTTGGGGCATGCAGAGAATACCGTTCGACCCTTTTTCGGTGGCGGTCGATCACCGACAGTTTTTGTTCATGCCGCTGTATTTTTTGTTGGTGGCGCTGCCTTTCTTTTGCTCGGGGTTGGCGATTTCGCTGTTGCTGACGCGCGGCTGGAAGGCGATTAACCGCCTGTACGGGTACGACTTGTTGGGTGCGGGCGCCGGGTGTGCGGCGGTAGCGCTAGTGATCCCGGCATTTGGCGGGTCGGGAAGCGTGCTACTGGCGGCGTTCGTTGGGGCGTTGTCCGCGGTGTGTTTTGCATGGAACTCACGGCGCGCTCTGGCGCTGGCAGCCGCATTTGTTTCAGTGGCGCTGCTGGCGGCAAGTTTCAAGGGAGATAAAGTCGTCCCCATCCGAGTAAGCGCGAACAAGAGCCGGCGAAACATCAACGCCATTTATTCCGCCTGGAATACTCTGTCGCTGGTACAAGTTGTGGAGTTTCCGGCCGAAGGCAAAGACCCCGCAGCGAGGGTGATGATCATCGATTCCGGAACGGCCGCCACCGGTATCAACGACCTGAGACCTGACGTTCGGAAAATCCTGGCGGAGCATCCCGAGCAGGTGGAGCAGCTATCCGCAATTGCGTACGCGGAAAAGGCGAATCCAAAGATTCTGATCATCGGTTCAGGCGGTGGCGACCAGGTACTGACAGGATTGCAAGCGCACGCCAGCTCGATTACGGCGATTGAAATCAATCCGATCATCAACGACATCGTCGCAAACCGCATGAATGATTTCTGGGGAAATCTTTATCAGCAACCTGAAGTACACCTGATCACGGATGAGGGACGAAGTTTTGTGCGGCGGTCGGGAGAAAAGTACGACGCCATCATTTCGGTACATACCATCAGCAATGCGGCGGTAGCATCGGGCGCGCTAAGCCTGGCGGAAAGCTACGTGTTGACGCGTGAAGCTTTCGAGGATTACCTGGACCACCTGACCCCGGACGGCATGATCTTTTTCACCAGACCAGAGTTTCAGATTCCGCGGCTGCTCTCGACCGCGCGAGAGGTGTTCGAACGCCGTGGAATGGGCTCGATTGCGAATCATGTGTTCGCATTCAGCGAAGTGGAACAGCGGCCGATGGCAGATCGTTTGTCTTTTGTGGCGGGATTTCTGTTGAAGAAGAGCGAATTTCGACCCAGCGAATTGAGGGAGATTCGCAGAATTCTAAGTTCGGAGGCCGGTCCGGGGAAAGATGCCAGCGGTATCAAGACTCTTTATGCGCCCGACGAGAGGCAGAGCGACAGTCTTTGCGAGCAGATAGTGAGCGCGCCACAACTGGAGGAGGTATTTCGGAACAACGATGTGCAACTGGCAGCCGCGACGGATGACAAGCCGTTCTTCAACCACCACACGCGTTGGTCCAGAATCCGCTGGCACACCATCGTGGATTTGTTTTCACAGAAACAGCCGGGTGGCGCAAGGATGGCGCTGGAGGACCGGCCGATTGCGGAAGTGACGCTGCTGATTCTGCTGGTGCAGTCGACGATCGTGGCGGGGCTGTGCATCCTTGTGCCGCTGGCATTGCTGGACCGGCGGGGCCTTCACGTGGAAACCCGCTGGAGCTGGCTCGGCTACTTCGCGGCGCTCGGACTGGGCTTCATCATGGTGGAAATTGCTTTGCTGCAACGGTTTCTGTTGTTTTTGGGGCAACCGATCTATACGTATGCCGTGGTGCTGGCGGGGCTACTGATATTCACCGGCATCGGCTCGCATGCCGCCGGAAGATGGGCAGTGGAGCCGGAACGGAATCTGAAGCGCGTGCTGATCAGCGCAATTATTGTGGTGCCGATCATGGCGGTGATCACGCCTGTGGTGTTCCACGGGTGTTTGGGACTTGGCATCTCGTGGCGCATCGCGATCGCGTTGCTTCTGGTTGCGCCTCTCGGATTCGTGCTGGGCATGCCCTTCCCTCTGGGGCTGCGCCTGGCAGTGCAACGGTCATCGGCGCTGGGCTCGTGGGCGTGGGCCGTAAATGGATTCTTCACCGTGATCGGTACCGTGTTGGCCTTGATGCTCGGAATGATGGTCGGATTCCGAATCGTTCTGCTGGTGGCTTGCGCATGTTACGCCGTCGGGCTCGGGGCGCTGAGCAGGTTTTCGACGGTTAATCCCGGACTGGCACTCAAGGATCCTGTCGCTGGCGTCACGCCTTGACGAGGCAATCGAATCGTTGCCGATACCAATATTCGTAGTTGCAGGATAGATGCCCGGCCCCACTACAGGCTGATCGGGATAGCTGCCATCGAATTCGGTATCGGAATAGAAGGACCAGTTGCCGAGTTCAACCACGAGGGATGAAGTGGTGCCGGCAAAGTCGAAAGAGGAATCGAGGTCCGACTGAGCTTCCACAAGATGAATGTGGTTGCCGCGGAAGTTGACGTGTTCAAAAAGAGTGATGAAGGAAGTGGGAGGCTCGCCAGGTATCGCCGGGTCTTCGTCGACCGCTGAAGAGATCTTTAAGTTAGGTAGCGGGAGATAAGTTGCGGTCTCGCGACTGCAAGCGTTTTGTGGTTGCAAGGAGAAGGATGGGCTGGCATAAAAGCCAGCGCTACATTGAGGACGAAAGCCGGGTCATAGGCCGAACATGGAGTTTACGCCGGCGCGCGGGGCTTGGACGGAAGGATCGCGGCGCTCGAGGGCGGGCAGAGAGTCGTCGTCTTCGGTGGGTGCGGCCGGAGGTACAGACTGTTGCGGTGGCGGCTGTTGTGCGGCGGCCTGTTGGATGGCTGGTTGCTGCGCAGCCACCTGTTGCACGATCGGCTGTTGCGGGGCTAGCTGCTGCGCTGCCGGTTGTTGCGCAACTGGCTGTTGCACGACAGGTTGTTGCCGGACTGGTGCCGGAGCCACGGCCCTTTGAGTTGTGGCGCGCGGGGCTGCAGCTGCTGGTTGCACAGGGGTCTGGAGATAGGCGAGATCGTGGGGCTCTTCGGTTCCCGGCTGAACGGCGGGGAATGACAAATTCATCTGATGCTCCATGGCGCTGGCGATGCGGTGCATTTGCCAGATGAGCTTTTCGAGTTCTTTCGAACGGCCGAGGCTCAATTTGCGATCGAGCAAAAAGCGGACCGCCAGCACCAGCACAATCGGCAGACCGACGGCCAGAGTGGCAAGAACAATGGTAAAGAGCAGCGCGTTGAGAGGAGTGAAAGATGGACTCATGTCGCCTCCAAAAACTGGAGTCAGGAGCAGGATACCGCAGCGGGAGACGACTGACAAACGAGGCGGCAGCCAGCGGGATGATTGGCCAGTTCTCCGCGGAGCGCCAGGTGCGCGTCGCGCGTCGTCCGGTGCATTACAATAGAAATGGAGCCGACCCGTCCTAACCTGATGCGCAGACTGCCAATTTTATTGATTTTGCTTTTGTTGCCGGCGTTCGGGCAGAACCAGCCGTCGCCGTCCCCTCAAAACGCGGCGCCCACAGGGCCGATTCGCTTTGAAGAAATCGCGGCGAAGGCTGGTCTGAATTACGTGACCGCGAACGGCAAAACGGAAAACAAAAATCAGCCGCAAACGATGGTGGCGGGAGTGGCGCTGTTTGACTACGACGGCGACGGGTATCTGGACGTGTACCTGGTGGGAGGGGCGGCAATTCCCTCTTTGCAGAAGGAAACGCCGGCTTACTGGAATCGCTTGTTCCACAACAATCATGACGGCACGTTCACGGACGTGACGGAAAAGGCCGGGCTGGCGGGCGCCGGGTATGGCAGTGGCGTGGCGATCGGCGATTACGACAACGACGGCCGGCCCGACATTTTTCTGGCCAATGTAACGGGCAACCAGTTGTTTCACAACAACGGCGACGGAACGTTTACGGACGTAACGGCGAAGGCGGGAGTAGGCGGGGCGCTGTTGAACGGGAAAAAGATGTGGTCGGTGGGCGCGGGATGGTTTGACTACAACAACGATGGCCTGCTGGACCTGTTCGTGGTGAATTACTGCAAGTGGGAAGTGAACAAGGATCCGTACTGCACGATCAAAGAGGGCGTGCGCGGATATTGCCATCCGAAGAACTACGCCCCGACGCACAATACGCTGTACCGAAATAATGGCGACGGCACGTTCACGGATGTGTCGGAGGAAACGGGCATTGCGCAGCAGTTTGGGAAAGGCATGAGCGTGACGTTCGCGGATTACGATGGTGACGGATACCTGGACGCGTTTGTGGCCAACGATACAACGCAGAATTTTTTGTTCCACAACCTGAAGGGCAAAAAGTTTGAAGAGGTGGCGGTGACGGCGGGTGTCGGATACGCGGCTGATGGAACGTCGCGATCCGGCATGGGCGCCGATTTTCGCGATGTGAACAATGATAGCTGGCCGGACATCTGGCATACCGCGGTGGAGCGCGAAGAATTCCCGCTGTTTCTGAATGATGGCAAAGGCAATTTTGACGACGTGGCTGTGGCAACGGGATTGGGCAAGACGAAGGATATGTCTGGCTGGGGAAACGGAATTGTGGATTTCGACAATGACGGCTGGAAGGACTTGTTCGTGGCGCGCGCCAATGTGATGGACAATATCGCCGAACAAAATGGGCGGCACTATCCCGAACCCAATTCGGTTTTTCGAAATATCGGAAAGGGCAAATTCGAGGACGTTAGCTCAACCGCGGGACCGGATTTTCAGCGGGAGGCAGCGCACCGCGGAGTGGCCTTTGGAGATTTGGACAATGATGGGCGCATCGACATGGTGGTGAGCGTGCTCGATGGGCCTGCCAAGCTATTTCATAATATTTCTGAGAACAAGAACCACTGGATTTTGTTGAAGCTGGCGGGAACGAAAAGCAATCGCATGGGCATTGGAGCGCAGATTCGTATCACTACGGAGGATGGGAATTCGCAGTGGAATGAAGTGACGACGGCTGTGGGGTATGCGTCTTCCAGCGATTCTCGCGTGCACTTTGGTTTGGGGAATAATGCGCGAATCAAAGAGATGGAAATCCGTTGGCCTAGCGGGATCAAACAGGTTTTGAAAGATGTGGATGCGGACCGGATTATGACGGTGGAGGAAGCGCGGAAATAGGGTGAGCGTACGGTAGAAGACTTTTGTGTGGGTCGGTAATGGAAAGCGGCGGCGAGCCGCCGCACTCCAAAGGTGTGACGCTGGCACTTGACGGTTCTTGGGGGCGGAGGTACAGGTGGGCTGAGGCATGCCCATGCTCGAAACTTCTGCTGCGCCTTCTCTTGCCGAACACCTCGCTGCTGCAAAGCCGGATCTGCACGAACTGACGACGTTCGTGATGCGCGAGCCGGAACTTATTCCATCGCTCTTCGACACCATTGAATCGCCTCCCACGGCGCGCGCAAAATTCGCGGCCGCCAAATTGCTGCAGGTTGTAAGCGAGAAATCACCGGAAACGTTGTATCCATATTTCGACTCGCTGGTTGCGTTGCTGGTGAACGACAACAGCATCGTTCGATGGAACGGGATTCTGGCCCTCGGGAATCTTGGCGGCGTGGATACGGGCAAGAAACTGGACCGCATCCTGGAGCAATATCTGGCGCCCATCGCTGGTCCACAAATGATCGACGCGGCGAACACCATACGTGGGGCAACGGCGATCGCTTTGGCAAAGCCGTATCTGGCCGACAGAATTGCGCGGGCCATTCGCACTGTGGAGCGCGCTGACTACCAGAAGCAGGAATGCCGCAACGTGGCACTGGGACATGCCATCCTGGCGCTGCAAAAAATATTCGCCATCCTGCATGACCAGCGCGCCGCGGAACTGTTTGTTCGCCGGCAGCAGCGTAATCCGAGAAACGCGACGAGGGCAAAGGCGCGCCAGTTTGCGAAAAACTGGCCAACTCGCAGAGGGGGTGCGCCTGCGCTGGTTGATTGATGACATTGAGAGGTGGCGGCGTAAAGCCGACGCTACAGAGGCGCGAGCTTTTTCCGCAGGATCTAAAGCGGTACGCTACCGAACCAAAGGATTCTCACATCTGTGTATATCTTGACGACAGGTATCTTCCCTTCTGCCGTTCCGGCTTTTAAAATTGGAGTTGAGGGGGTGGGTTGCGTTTCGTATCAGTAACGCTTGGCGACTTGAAAATCACCTGTTTGAAACATTACAGCAATCTGAGCCGCGAGACACTCAGCGCATATGAGGTTACCCGTGAAGACACTAACTCATGAGCCAGTCTTAGCAACGACCTCTCTCTTCCGCGTATCACTCGCCATAACTCCCAACGATTTAGTGGAATGCCAGCGACTGCGGTACCTGGTTTTCAACCTGGAACTGAAAGAGGGACTCTGCACCTCTGAACGCTGCGGCCTGGATATCGACCCGTTCGACCCTTTCTGCGATCACCTGATGGTGCATGACCTGGAATCGGGGAAACTGGCCGGCACGTATCGGCTGCAGACGGGCGAAACCGCGCGGCGGAATTTCGGTTACTACGGAAACCAGCTTTTTGATTTTTCCGTGTTTGATCCGGTGCGCAGCCAGATGTTGGAGTTGGGGCGCGCCTGTGTGCATGTGGATTTCCGAAATATCATGGTGCTTCACGCGTTGTGGAAAGGGATTGCCGTGTACGCCACGCGCATGGGGTCTCGTTACCTGGTGGGCTGCAGCTCCATTTCGTCGCAGGACGAAAATTACGGCGCGGCGATGTACGAATCGTTGAAGCACAGATATCTGGTCGAGCCGTCGCTGCGCACCGTGCCACAGCCGGGATATGAGTGCCGGTCAACGGGAGAGGCGGTGGAAGTTTTGCGGCCACCTCGGCTATTTCGCGCGTATCTGGATATTTCGGCGCGGGTGTGCGGGCCTCCGGCGATTGATCGGGAGTTCAAGACGATTGATTTTCTGACGTTGGTGGATTTGCAGCGGTTGCCGGAGCGGGTGGTTACGAGGTTTTTTTAGGGTGGGAAGTTGAGAGTTAAAAGTTAAAAGTTGAAAGTCAAAAGTTAGGACAGTTCGCGGCTACAAGGCAAAACACTCGCTGGGGTGACAAACCTTGGCTGGAATAAAAGCCAGGGCCACATTTAAGACAAAAACCTATAGTCGTCAAGGCAAGGTGCGCGGGTTGCTGCGCTGCGCTTCCTGCGCTATTGCGGGGCGGGTTTGGCGGGGTATACTGCGTGGGCAGTGAGGTGACCTGATGAATCCTATTCAGCCTGAGCAAGCAGTGTTTTTGTTGCAGTTGGCGCTGCCGGCCGCTAAGAACGAGCATCGCACCACGCGCAGCGTGATTGAAGCGATTCCCGCGGATAAGGGCGACTACCGTCCCGATCCCATTTCAAAGTCCGCGATGGAGTTGGCCTGGCACATCGTGGCCGCCGAACACCGGTTCTATTCCGGGATCGTGGCCGGGCAATTCGATTTCGCACCTAATCACCGGCCGGAAAGCGTGCGCACGCCCGCTGAGATTGGGCAGTGGCATGGCAATTCGTTCAGCAAAAACTTCGAGAAGCTTTCGGCACTGCAAGCGGATCAACTGTGCAAACCGATCGACTTCCGCGGCTTGTTCCAGATGCCCGCGGTGGCTTACTTCGAGATGTCGCTGCGGCACAGCATTCATCATCGCGGGCAATTGTCCGCGTATTTGCGGGCGATGGGCGGCAAAGTGCCCTCGATTTACGGGGAGAGTTACGATTCGGCAGAGGCGAAGAAGGCCGCGCAGGCTGGGTAGGAAGTTGTGGGGATGTAACGGGAACTCCGTTGGGAATGACAAAGCGGATTTTTTTGGCAGCGTTGCGCGCGGTGTTCTTGTTACGTAGCGTCAAACCTGGGCTGGCATAAAAGCCAGCGCTACATTGAAGAAAGAACCAGTGGAACGAAGAAACGGCGGTCTTGGCTCAACAGAGAAGCCCGCGGACAGCGGCGTGTCGTCAGCCTCAACTGGTCAGACTTGCAGGAGCTTTTTCGCCAGGGCCAGGGCTTGCGGGGATTCGCGCGGGTCGGTGAGCTTGGCACGAATGAAATCGCCGGTGCCGCCTCCCTTCCCGGGGTAAGCGGCAAACACTTCCTTTAGCACGTTGGCCAGGTTCTGCTTGGCCACGGGGTTCTGTGCCAGAACAAACTGGCCAGACTGCTCGAGAATCAGCATGGCGACTGCGCCGTGGTGTTTGGCTACTTCGGTGGCCAAAGGCAGAAGCAGATCGGGATGCGCGTCACGAAGCAACTCCGCAACGACGCGTGTTCCCTTCGTCGATAGCGTGGCAGCGGAAACCAGCAGGGTCGCGCGGGCTTCCGCCAGTTCCTGCAACACACCTCGAAGATCCTTGAAGTGCGCTTCGCGCTCAGTGAGCGCCTTTTCAACGGCCGGAAGCAAATCCTCGGGCGAACAACTGAGCCGGTTGGATAGTGTCTGCAGCAACTGAAAGTCGGTGCCCGCGACGTGGTTCGCGCGGCCTCCGCAGACGAATTCCACGCGCCAGTCTTGCCGCACCCGGGTGCACCGGCGCACCAGAATCAGGCCGATCTGGCCGGTGCTTTTCACGTGAGTGCCACCGCAGGGTTGCAAGTCCGCCGATTCAATTTCAATGGCGCGCAATAGTCCCTGGCGGTCGACCTCTTTGCGCACGCCGATCTCAGCCAATTGGTCGGCCGTGCCGTAGCGCACGTTGACCGGACGGTCCTGGAAGATGACTTCGTTGGCGGCACGTTGCGCGCCCTGAAGAATGTCTGTGGAGGGCTCCGGCCCGCGCAGGTCGATAGTGCACAAATCGGAGCCGAGGTGGAACGAAACGGTGGGCAAGCCAAATCGCTCTTGAAACATGGCCGAAAGCAGGTGCTGGCCGGTGTGCTGCTGCATGTGATCGAAGCGGCGCGGCCAGTTCAACACGCCTTTCACAGGGCCGCGCGGAATTTCGCGGTCGACAATATGCAGAACATCGTCATTCGCATCCCGCACATCCAGAATGCCGGCTTCCCCTAAACGGCCCAGATCGTTGGGCTGGCCTCCGCTGGAGGGATAAAACGCCGTGCGATCCAGCAAGACTTCCCACGCGGGGATTGGTCCTGATTCGGAGAACACGGAACTGGAGGGCTCGCAACTGAGAACCGCAGCATCGAAGTTTTGCAGGTAGGCGTCGTCGTAATACAGGCGGTGGGTGCTCATCGGGCGAAAGTCTAGCACAGCCATTCCGCAGAATCAGGGTTCGGCGATCAGCCAACTTGGCTGTACGACTGCAAGGCAATGAGTAGTTCTCGGCTCGGGCATGCGGCGCTTTTCCGGTAAACTGGAGTTATGCCGATCAAGCTGATTGCTTTGGACATCGATGGCACGCTGCTGAACAGCCGCTGGGAAGTGTCTGCCGCGAATCGGGCGGCGCTTGCCGAAGCGACGCGTCGAGGCATTGAGGTTGCGCTGGTTACCGGGCGGCGCTACGACTTCGCTTTGCCGGTGATCCAACAAATAGAATCGCCGTTAACGATGATTGTGAATAACGGGGCGATGGTACGCGACAAGGACGGGGCCACCCGGCTGAGGCATCTGCTGGCGAAAGACACGGCCTGCCGCGTCGTTCAAGCGACCAGCGCTTGGCGGGAATGCACCAGCGTGGTCTTCGATCGCGCGAAAGCCAACCAGGTGATTGTAGAGAAAATCGACTTTGAAGACGGCATCCGCGGGATGTATTACCGTCGCAATCGCGAATTTCTGGGCGAAACCGCGCCACTGGAGAATTGCCTGACTGAAAATCCCATTCAGGTGATGCTGGCCGGGCCCGTTGCGGCGATGCGGGAGGCCGAAAGGGTGCTGAGGTCCGCAGAATTCAGCACGGAGTTCACACTGGCGGTGACGTTGTATGAGGACAAAGACTTCTCGATGATCGACGTGATTCACCCGTCGATTACCAAGGGCTCGACACTGTCCGAATGGGCAGCTCTGCGAAACATTGCGGGCGCCGAAATACTGGCCATCGGTGATAACCACAACGACCTGGAAATGTTATCCTTTGCGGGTATGCCGGTGGTGATGGGGAATGGTGTGCCGGAGTTGAAGGCGCGCGGGTGGCACGTGACCCGGTCGAATGATGAGGATGGAGTAGCAGCTGCGATCTGGCAGTTTGCGTTGCAGGAGGCTCCTGAGTGCGCGTGAGGGAGATTGTGGCGTCGATAGGACTGGCCAGCGTTTTGTCGCTGTGCGCTGGTAGTGCGCGCGCCGAGTATGTGGTGCTGCGCAGTGGCGCACGCCTGAACGTGACTAGCTACGAGCTTTTGGGCGACAAATACCGGCTGCAGATGGTTGGCGGCGTGGCCGAAGTGCCTGCGGCAGAGGTGCTGGGCATCGAGCCGCAAGATGTGTTCGACCCTTTGCCCGAGCCGCTGACCGACAAGACTCCATTCAGCGAGATTATCCGGCAGGCGTCGTCGCGGTATGGCGTGGATGCTGACCTAATCCATTGCCTGATCGCCGTAGAATCTAACTTCAATCCGAAAGCGGTTTCGCGGAAGAATGCGCGGGGATTGATGCAGATTATGCCGAAAACGGCGACGCATCTTGGCGTGAAAGACATTTTTGATCCGCGGGAAAATGTTGATGCCGGCACACGGTATCTACGCGACATGCTGGCGAAGTACAACAACGACCTGACGCTGGCGCTGGCCGCGTACAATGCCGGGCCTGATAAGGTTGAGCGCTACGGGCGACGCGTACCGCCGTATACGGAGACGCGCTTGTACGTGCAGAAAATTTCGCGGAATTACGCCAAGATCAAATCCACCGCTAGTCAGGCGAAAGCTGAAGACTCTGCTCCCGCTGCCGGTCTTTCCACCGGGCAATAGACACGGCAGATGGCATAGAAGCTCGCGCTGCAAAAGTTGAAAGTTAAAAGAAAAAGCGGCCACCTACGGGCGCGCTCCACTCTCGAGGGCACTGCGAGGCGGGCTCCGCACTGCATGCGCCCTCTGCTAGCTCTGATCTCGAGATGGCTGGCATAAAAGCCAGCACTACATTTAAGACGGAGGCGGCGAAGGTTGGGCAGCCGATCTCTGGGCCAGGTTGTGGGCCTGCGCTGCGAGTTGAGATCGTCGCGAGGGGCGAACGGTTAGATGGCGCTGGTCGGTTCGACGGTTCGGGCGACTTCGCCTTGGGTGCACTGCAGTTCGAGATAGCGGAGAGCCTGGCCGCTGGCCGCGGGCAAATCAGTGCAGGAAGACAAAACGGAGCACGCTCCAAATGTGAGATCTGGTTTAGAGCCGTCGCTACTGTGGGTTCGCCCCAGCCGTTGGAACGGAGCTGTTATACCTTCTTTTTGTCGGCTTTGTCGCAGTCGGACAGCATCTTCTTGACGCGCGCTTCCATGGTTTTGTCGGGCTTGGCGGTCAGCATCTTTTGTGCGATATCCAGATTGCCGCGCACCACGTCGTTCACCAGGCGCTGCTTGTCGGGCTGATTCAGTCCGCGCCAGTCAAACATGGCTTCGCTCTGATAGAAGCTGTTGCTGAGTTCGATGAGATAGGCGCGCGGATCGATCTGAACTTTGCCGCGGGCATAGATTTCCTGGCCCTTGTTCAGATCATCAGGCGCTCCAGCGATGGCGGAAAGCACGGTCGCCAAAGCGTTGCGAGTTGCCTGCTGCTCGGCGGTCAACTGTTCGTTGTCCGAGACCGGCGCGCCGCTCTTGATCTTGTTCATTGCGGCGTTGACTCCCTGGAAGCCGGGGAAGGTGACTTCGATGACCAGCGGGGCTGCGCCCAGCTTGGAGCGTTGATCCATAACCGACTGCATGCCATCCATCAGATAGGAGCGGGCGGTGCTGTAGTAGTCGGAGCGCGTCTTGTAATAGGAGCCGGAACGCGACTGACCCGCAGGCGTTTTGGCGCCGATGTAATACGCTTCCGCCATCTGTTTATTGGCGTCGGCGAGCGCGGTGACCAGCACGGTGCGTAGAACAATGGCTTGCTGGCGTTGCGATTCGTCGGAACTTCCCTTGATTACCTTGTCCAGATTCCTCAACGCAGCTTTGAAGTCCGACGCTTTGAAGTTGTTGCGAGCATCGGTGAAGCTGGTATCACTCTCAGAGGTAGGTGGCGCGCTGGAGCACGCTAGAAGAACTAAGGAAACTGCGATTGCGGCCAAGATTGGCCAGCGACGGTGCGGCATGGTCGTCTCTCCTATGCAGAAACACGGCGGATTTTCAGGTTGGAGCGCACCTTGCGGCGATACTATGTCTGGCCCTGGCCGGAGTCAATGACATTGGACACACGTATGTGCCGCTGAGCGGCAATCTGGAACGTGTTTTGGTCCGTGGCATCGGCGCGGCGCGACAACCAGTACCAGCCACCGGACGGCGCGGTTTCAGTAGCTAGCCGCTGGTTCTGGGGCAGTAACGGTTAGAACATGTGGGGGCGCCCCACTGTGACGACGGTCACAGGCCTCGGTGCGCGGTGCATGCTATCTATGTGACCTGGGCACAACCGCCTCTACCGCCGTGCCACCTCCGCCTAGCCTTATCGCTCTCTTCCTGGAGAGTGATTTGAGGTAAAGACAACTTTGACCCCGATCGATCCGAGCATATACAAAGCTCTGCTGGACCAGGTTACTGACGGCGTGTACATCGTGGACACGGACCGGCGCATTGTGTATTGGAACGAAGGCGCGGCGCGCCAGACGGGTTACCGAGCCGATGAAGTGGTGGGCAAACGCTGTCCGGAGGATGGACTTTGCCATGTTGACATGGGCGGGCACCCCTTGTGCGGTGACACTTGCCCGTTAACCGCAAGTTTGAACGATGGCGCATCCCACGAGGTTGAGGTTTTCTTGCTGCACAAGCAGGGGCGGCGGGTACCTGTGACCGCGCGGGTTCAGCCCCTCAGAGGGCCAGACGGTTCGATCGTTGGGGCCGTGCAGATCTTCAGTGACGATACGGCGGAATTCCGAAGGTATAGCGTAAGTCGCTGAGCCGTCGGCCATCGAGGTGCTTCGCCGTTTCCAAACTGGTTGTCAGGCGCGCAGTTCGTCGAGCAGCTTCTTGCCTTCCTTCAGATCGAGCGTGTCGAAGCCTTCGGTGAACCAGCCGTAGACCGGAGCCAGAAGTTCGCGAGCTTGCTGCGACTTCCCCTGTTCTCGCCAGAGTCGCGCCATGCTCATAGCTGCGCGCAGTTCCCATGACTTTGCCTGCTGCTGACGCGCAACTGTAAGCGCACGGTCGAAATAGGTTTCAGCTTTCGTTGCATCAGGCTCGGACGACTTGAGCGCGATTTCTCCAGCGATGCGATTGATCTCGGCTTGGTACCATTTTTCTTTGGTTGTTTCGACGGCTGTCATTGCTTCGCCGATGCAACGCCAAGCATCGTCGAGTTTCCTAAGCGCTGCATAGGCCAGAGCCAGATGTGCCAAAAAGTAGGGACCCCATGTCGTTGCCCCGATTGCGCGCAGTCCCGCGATCTCGGTATTGATCGCTTCGATTGCGTCAGCTGCTTTGCCGGCTTGGGCCAAGACGCAACCCCGCTGAGCGGCAGCGAACATCCTGAAGAACGGCACCTTTCCGTGCGCCAAAGCGATGCACTCCTCCTGATGCGTGACTGCTGCCGCATGATCTCTGCAGCAGATATGAGTGAGCGCGGTGCAGGCTAGCGCAAACAGCAGCGTTGGGATGTGACCGGTCTCGCGCGCCGCGGCGATTGCACGGTCGGTTTCCATGAAGGCTGTCTTGGGATAGCCGAGCAGCCACAGAGCCAATGGCCGAAAGGTCAGGGTAGCCACTCCCACGTCATGGCCAAATCGCGTCGCCAGCGGCCGATGCGCGGCCGGGTCGTAAAGCGCCCAAGCGCGATCAAGATGTGAGAGCCCTTCGGCGAAGTCGCCCATGCACAGCATGGTATTGCCCAGCAGACGATGTCCAATCATGATAGGAGCCGTCGCCTTCTGCTGCTCTGCAAGCGCAAGGAACTGCCGCGCAAGTGCACACGCAGCATCACCGTCGAAGTTCATAAACTTCGCTATAAAGAAACCGTAGAGTACGGAGTACAGAAGGAGCGGGTCTTCGACGTGCTCGCCTAATCTTTCCGCCTGTTCGATCATCACGCGGGCTTGGTCAAACGCCGCTCTGGTCTCGTCGGCCGCGAAGCCCTTGGAATGATACAGAGTGTTCGCAAGTCCCACCTGAAGCTTGATCTGTTCGCGGCGCAGCGCGGGCGTTGCAGGCAACGTTGCAAGTTGGTCGAGGGCGCGCGTGAACTGAGCGACCCCTTCGATCAGCGAGGAGCGCATCAATGATCTCTGTCCGGCCTTGCTCCAAAGGCCTGCAGACTTTTCGATAAGACCGGCATCGGTGCACTGACGCGCCAGCAATTCCGGCCGGGTCTCGGTTACTTCGGCGAACTGGTTTTCGAGGGTTTCGGCTATACGGGCGTGCAGCGCGCGACGCGGCTCTCGCAGCAGCGTGCCGTAGGCGGCATCCTGCACCAGCGCGTGCTTGAACAGGTAGGTTGCGTACGGCGGCACGCCCTGTCGGAACAGCAAATCGGCCTCAATGAGGCGGTTGAGCCCCGATTGTAGTTCCGGCTCAGGCTTGCGCGCCACCGCAGTTACCAGGGCGTGGGAGAACTCCCGGCCAATCGCTGCGCCGATTTGCGCCACCTCCTTCGCCGGGCCGAGCCGGTCGAGACGAGCCATCAATGACGCGTGCAGGCTTGCCGGGACTGCCGATGTGGGAGACGGCACGGCTGCAGCCATCTGCGTTGCCGCGCTTTCATCTCCCGCCTCTAGCAAAGCCTTGGTCATCTCCTCCACGAACAGCGGGATGCCGTCGGTGCGTTCGACGATATCCTGACGGACGTTGGCTGGAAGGAGCTTATTGCCGATAAGGCCGTCGATTATGGCGCTGACTTCGCGCTGGGCCAGCCTATTGAGGGTGAGGGCAGTCACATGTGGCCGTCCGATCCACGGCGGCTCGAACTCCGGCCGGGACGTCACGATCAGCAGCACGCGGAGACTTGGTATTCTGGCGACGGTGCGATCAAACAGTTCAAGGCTCGTGGGATCAGTCCAATGTGCATCCTCGAAGATCATCAAAACCGGATTTTGGCGCGAAAAGGCTACGACCTGTGAAACGAGTGCATTGAGCGTTCTTTCCCTGCGCTCCAGCGGCGGTAGTTCGAGCAACGGATAGCGTCCGTCGTTCGGCAACACGAGCATGTCCGCAATAAGCGCTGCGTCTTGCCCCGACGTCGCGCTCCGCGCGAGCAGCGCGTCGAGCTTGTTGAGTTTGGTTTGCGGAGTATCGTCGTGCGCAAATCCGGCGGCACGTTCGAACTGACTGATAATTGGGTAAAGGGCGCTGTCAGTGTGCTGTGGCGAGCAGAAGTCGCGTAATCGCGTATGTGGCTCGTTAGCGAGGCGTTCCAGCAGCGCCGCCGTGAGCCGCGATTTGCCAATGCCCGCTTCGCCGGAAATGAGCACCACTTGGCCTTCGCCGCCCTTGGCTCTAGACCAGCGCCGTAGCAGCAGTTCCAGTTCCTCTTCCCGCCCAACAAGCACCGTCAGGCCGCTCGTGTGCAGTGCCTCGAACCGGCTTTCCACTGAACTCGGTCGAAGTGCAGCGAACGCTCGCACCAGCCCGACGATACCCTTGAGGTCCTTTGCTCCGAGGTCCTCAAACTCGAACAGATTGCCGAGCAGCTTGCGGGTATTTTCGGCGATAACCACCATGTTCGGCTCAGCGACGCCTTGCAGACGTGCCGCGAGGTTAGGCGTCTCGCCGACGATTGCCTGCTCCTGAGAAGCACCCGACCCGATCAGGTCGCCGACGACAACCAACCCAGTCGCAATGCCGACGCGGGTTTGCAGGGCAACGGGAGACTTGAGCGCGCTCACCGCCCCGACCAGTTCCAGTGCTGCTCGCACAGCCCGCTCGGCGTCGTCTTCGTGCGCCTGCGGGTAACCGAAATAGACGAGGGCCCCGTCGCCCATGTACTTGGCGACGAAACCGCCGAAGCGACGCACGGTTTCGGCAACGCATTTCTGATAGGCCGAAATGACCTCGCGCAGGTCTTCCGGGTCCATGCGGGCGGAGAGCGCCGTCGAGCCTACAAGGTCCGAGAACATCACTGTGACTTGGCGGCGCTCGGCTGTGTCGTGCGGTTGTGTGGCAACCGACGCCGGAGCCGCAGTGGCAAGCTTCGGAGGGCTAGTCTGGATATTTAGCTCGGCTATTGCGCGCAGTAGCTGACGGCGATGACCGAGCGAAGATACGCCGAGTTCTTTCAGGTCTTGGTCTGACAGATCAGACAAGATGGTGAAATTGATGTCATTATCAGCAAACCCCTGAGCGTATTGCCCGAGACCGAGCTTCTGAAGCCAGTCCGCAATCTGCTGCATTGGGGCGCACCCTGCGAAAGACCCTGCGGTGGTCCCGGCAAAGATACCCGACGAACGCGCCGACGTGAACTCACGGCTATCGCTCAATAAGGCCGGTGTACTCCCCGGGGCCTGCCGTTTCGATGCATCTACCAACGGATTATCGGACGGCTCTTAGTCGACTTCTCGCGAACCACGCGCTCGTGCGGCTCGTCGCTGCTCCTTACTCGGTATTCAAACTCGCCATCCCGTTCCGGCAATTTTGCGGTAACAACATACGCCCCGCCCGGGAAGTTTAGGTGACGGGCGGCCTCGACAAAAACAGTCTCACCGATTTTAAATCTGTGCATCGGCATGGAGACCGCCGTACTAGGCCCGTTCTTGCGGAAAGGCACCAAATGATCTCACTTAGTGCTGCGGTCCCGATGACCTTCGCTCACGTTCGGCCCTGAAGACGTTGCTGTAAAGACCCGCGATCCACATGCGCCCGCTCGACGTGACATTCAGATATCGGATAGCTGTTTGGAGGTATGGCGAAACGCTGCTGAAGTAAAATTGGGGATATAAATCGATCAAATCGGCAGGGGAGGCGTAGCCGAGTTGCTTGTTCATACCGACTTCTTCAAATTCACAATACAACGCATTGGCTTTTTGCAGATAGTGTGGATCACCGAGCTGTCCAATTAGATTTGCGGCCCTCGCGAGCGAACCTTCTTCGTCATCTTGGCCATCTGGATCAGCAGGTATTGGGAACCGAGTGAACTCGATGGCCCGCAAAATTCTTGCCGCATCGAGAAAGTGGCTCTTTCCGATTCGATCCATAACGAAGAGCTTGGAACGCTCAACATGGTAAGGCATCAACGCTGCATCAGATGAACCGCGCAAGAGCTTTACCTTGCCTCCCTCCGCATCGATGACGTAACCGTCTTCGCCATCTCCGGTGAGAATGCCTCGCACGAAGCCGATGTCATGAAAAAGGCATGCAGCAATCAGGTGCGCGTAATCGCTGGCCGACGTAGATGTAAGTAGCGATCTCCCCTTCATGATGTCGCACCCAACGAGCGTTACGAGCATTGTATGCTCGACGTTGTGATAAAGGGCATCGCTGTTGCCGATGCGCTCAAGTGCGAGACGGGCTGCTGACGGAATGACCTCAATCAGATTCGCATCCGTCGATCCAAATACGCGATTCATATGTGTGGTCAGGAAGGATCCCAAAGCCTCTGCCGCTAATTCGGGAACCGTAATCATGCAATTCCCCAATTTCAGACGCCAAAACCTGATCTTCGGGCGAGCTTAACCGGGCTTGTGAAGCCAATACAGGCTTACGACACCAACTCCCCGAGCAGCGCCTTCGCTTCCTTCAGATCGAGCGTGTCGAAGCCTTCGGTGAACCAGCCGTAAACCGGAGCGATCGGGCGACTATAGCCGTCCATTTCTTGTGTGCTCCCGCAACGCCAGCGCTGGAGCATGCGCCTCGTCGAGTTCCGGCTCACATTCGCACGGTTCACATCGCGTAGACGGCTCTTTCGTAGTCGGCGTAGGCCTGCATGAAACGGGGCTCTACGAAAGGCAACGATTGGGTCATAATCACTGCGGCGACATCTTTCTTTGGATCAAACCAATAGTGGGTGTTCAAGACGCCCGCCCAGCTTTGCGAACCGGCCGAACGCATACCCGGCGCATCCTCTTCCATCCTGAATTGGCCGAAACTGTGCGTCCTTCGCGTGCCCGGAAACGGATCGCAGTCGGCAGTCACGGTTGGGGTGGCAGTCGTCATCTTGCGGAAAGTTAGACCATTCAGGCGATCGCCCAGCATCCATTCCAACGATGATTCCGACAAAAGTCGCTTGCCGTCCAATGCCCCGCGATTGAGGAACATCCGCAGAAATCTCATGTAGTCCGGAGCCGTCGAATAAAGCGCGTGGCCCATTCCATAAACCTCGGGATTGGCTGGCGGCGCGATATCAAAAGGCGCGAATTTACCGTCCTCGCCGCGGATGGATACCGAAGCCAGCCGTTCCCGCATCGAATCGGTAGGTTCGAAAGCCGTATCCGACATACGGAGCGGGTCGAAAATCTCATCTCGACAGAATTTGTCGATGCGCCGGCCATCAATCTTTTCGACAACCTGACCCAGCCAATCAATACCGATGCCATATCCCCAACGCGTTCCCGGATCAGTCATCATTGGATAGAAGAGAGACGATTTCAGGCCGGACAATATGGTCGGATGCCCCGTCACTGACAGGTACTTCGTCACTTGGTCGTTCCAGAATTCGTATTCTAGACCACTGGTATGAGTAGCCAGATTAAGGACAGTCGCCTTGGTCTTTGGAGGGCGCATGACTGGCGTATCGCCGTCGAAGCGATCAAGGACGCGGATGCTGGCGAACTCCGGCAATATGTTCTCGACTGGCGTATCGGCGTTGAGCCTGCCACGATCGATCAGCATCATCGCGGCGATGCCGCCGACGGCCTTCGTTATCGAAAAGACGCGAAAGACGGTGCTTTCATTTGCAGCGCGATGCGGCGCGGCATCCCCAGCCGCGCCAGAGTAGGTAACGCCCTTCGAATTTCCAGCCATGGCGACCACGAAAGGCAAGTCTTCGCGTTTGACGAAATCTCGAAGTAGCTGATCAATGGCAGTCATGATTGTTGCTCCTCCCAAGAAAATCGTTTGTTTTGCGAAGAGTATTTCCTGTCGGGCCTCGGTTCAACCGACATTCGCCAGTTGGTCGTCGGGTCGCTCCCCAAAATTGGTCTAAATCAGGCCCACTCGTCGAGCGTCGCCTTAGCCTCCTTCAGATCGAGCGTATCGAAACCCTCGGTGAACCAGCCGTAGACCGGAGCGAGCAGTTCGTGAGCTTGCTGCCGCTCACCCCGATCTCGCCAGAGGCGCGTGGAGCGTCATTGCGTCCCGTGGTGTGGTTTTTCTGCACTAGCCCGCCCTTCGATCCCGTTGTTAGGCTAGATCGCGGGAGTATGGAGGCGTCTATGAGCAACACGAATGTTATTGTCGCGCCTCCTAAACAAAAGAGCG
Source organism: Candidatus Acidiferrales bacterium (assembly GCA_963826335.1). Lineage (GTDB taxonomy): Bacteria > Acidobacteriota > Terriglobia > Acidiferrales > UBA7541 > Acidiferrum. The sequence goes on from CAWGXB010000018.1 coordinate 367,703, forward strand.
CGCGGCAAACGCCAATCGGGGCGATCTTGCATCATATCGGACCGATAGTAGGCTTGGCTGCTGGCCTGATCACGACCGTGGCTTGGATCTGCCTTCTGGCATATGGGCTAATTAAGCTGCTTTAGCGTGGAGGTGAGCCACGCCATCCTTTCGGATGATCACGCAAATCGTCCTGAAATGCGCATTTCGTGATTTTGGTCACAGCCCAGCCGCCGCATCCGGCGCAACGTACCGACTGTCGAAGAGGGGATACGACCATGAAAAAGGTTCTCGTGTTCGCCGCCTTTGCGCTATTCGCTCTTGCACTCGCCGCTGGCCCTGAGATGGCGATGACGGTTTACCCGGAGCAAGTTGTCGCGTGTTCCGGCGACGATTGCTGACCGCACACACGTTGCGCGGTTAGCCTAACCGCCGTAAAAAACGCTCTCTCCGAGGTCCTTCATCTCAAGGATAGCGTTGTCCGGGCGTCCGCTCGGTGGTTTATTCAAATGCGCGTCAATCACTTCCCCGACTACTATGTGATGGTCAACCTGCTCGACGATGGGTTGTCGTCGGCGTCAAGACTGATTCACGGGACCTCTCAAACGGTGAAAACAGCGCAGGCATTTGCGCTCAACATGCTGGGCAAGGATCAGAAAAGTCTGGCCTTCACCTTTTTCAGACCGGCCGACGTCAGCGTCGGCAAGCTTAGTGGCCAATCCTTCCGTAAAGGGACAACGGGCGCACCCATTTTAGTTGACGTGCCGGGGCGATTGAATGTCGGGTATGCCTCGCTCAGTGGAACGCAATGAAATTGTCGTCGCGATCAAGGCGGCCATCAACGGCCTTGCCATCTTGCCGCGCGAACTCCTGCCGAGGCTGCTCAACGGAGGCTCGGATCCCGATGACTTATTCGATGGCAATGAAGCAGTCCGCGCCCTATTAACGCCCCGCGAGCTCGAAGTCCTGGCGGCGATGGCGGACGGCGCCTCCAACAAAGCGATCGCGCGTCGACTGGGAATTTCTTTTCACACCGCCAAGTTTCACGTCGCCGCCATTCTGGAAAAGCTCAATGCGGACAGCCGGACTGAAGCCGTCACTAGGGCTGCTCAACGCGGTCTCGTAATGCTCTGAAACACGGAAAGCGCGATGTCTTCCTGGTCTGTCTATTGGAACTCACGTCCCTTTGGATAGGTCAGCAAATTTCCCCTCCGAACTTCGCGCACTAGCCAACGTTTTGCGATGGCACTCACGTTGCCGTTTGTCGCGGCCATGTCGTACGAGAACCGATTGAAGCCTGTCAGTCTTTTTGTCGCTTGTAGCGAAAATCGCAATGGCTCGCGCCTTGCATGATGGTTTGTGTGCGCGTGAGCTTTATGTCGGAGCCTAAGCCCTCGGCAAACGGGAAGTCCGAGCTGCAGACCAGTAAGAATCCGAAGCTCAGAAAATCTGCTGGGCATCGCCGAGGATGCGCCACTTTGGGAAGAGCTGGTGCAGCAAAAGCCGAACGCACACCAAAAGGATCGCACAGACTGGCAGGTGAGTGACCCAACCTCCCAATGCGAAACGACAAGCGATTTCGCGCCCGCATATAAGAACGCCCGCGCCAGTCAGAAGGCTTCTTCGTTAGTGCCATTCCCACGAAATTCGCCCACCAGGCTTCTTGCTCCGGCGCTCGTTTGCTTCGAACAGGTCCGTGAGGGTGACGGTGCAGGTGCTGGGATCGGTGGAGAAGATCTTCGGTGGCGTCTTTTGCGGCAACGGCGAGCCTTTGCTCATACGATCAATGATCTGGCCCACGAGGCCGAGCGCGTCACAAATATCGTCGTGTTTTCCGACTGGGAATGCCAAGAGCTCACTCCGGAAGTCGTGCAGCCATGGTGCCCCTGCCGGCACATAAAGGCCGCGTACCGCCATTCTTCCTCTGATCGATTGGGCACGCACGCTTTTGTCGCCGCGGGTGGGGAACGTTTTGGTGGCAACCCAGATTCTGCGCTCGTTCATCCTTTTGCGCAGGAAAGGCCCGATAGCGCTCTCGATCTGACCGTGCTCCTGAGCAACCACCCACGGTCTCCAGTCGCGCACCAAGTCCAGAAGCGCATCGACGCTCTGCGCCGTGTCAGCTTGGCGCCTGTACATATCCAAAACCCAAAGGTTGTCGGCTGGGTCTACGCCGACTATCAGATGCACGGTAAAATCTCCGCCCGCTGCGGTCACAGCGAAGTCCGAAGCAGCATAAACATGCAGGGTCCGACGGTCTGGCGCCACGCGATACGGCCGCAGCCACTCATCGAGGAAGTATGAGCCGGTCTCGGGCGCTGGTTGTTGTTGAAATAATGCCGACCAGTTGTAGGCGGGCTGCTCGGCTTTTTGTTGCCGAAGAGAATTCGCGTATCCATAGTCGTCGTCGCCCCACAGCATCTCACCGACTTCGCGGCCGAGCGGATCGTTAGGTTCGGCCTCTGCGGGGAGAGACACAACCTCCCAGTGCTCACCACCGCTTTCCATCTCGGCGAGCAAACGACCAGCTAAGTCGTCTTCGTGCCAGCGGGTTTGGATAATGATCACGCGCCCGCCAGGCTTAAGGCGGGGCAAAAGATCGGACCGATACCATTCGTAAGTCCGCTCTCGCGCATTCTCTGAATCTGCGTCTTCCCTATTCCGGACCGGATCATCTACCAGCGTGAGGTCGGCGCGGAAGCCCGCAATTGCGGTACCTACACCCGCGCTGAGGTACTCGCCCCCAGATGTCAGCGCCCAACGACCAGCCGCTTGGCTGTCGGACGCAATGGCAATGCCGAGGGTTAGGCTATTGTCGCTGACCAAGTTGCGGCCGCGCCGGCCCCACTTCTCGGCCAGTTCGATCGTATGGCTGGCTGCAATGATCGACTTGTCCGGATTGTTTGCTAGAAACCAGGGCGGGAGCAAAATCGAAGTGTATACTGATTTTCCCGAGCCCGGCGGCATACACACGATGAGCCGGCTGATCTCACCGCGCGCTATCTTTTCCAGCTTCTCGATCAGCAAGCGGTGATGCTTGGCCGGCTCATAGCCACAGTGACGGCACCACTCAGTTAAGTTGCGGCGTATCTCGAAGCTTCGCAGCTCCTCCAGCAGTTTCAGGACTTCCTGCCTCTTTGCCGGATCCAAGGATTTCACGTAGTCGGGCCATAATTTCGGCCTCAGATCGGCGGGGAGTAACATCTTCTTTCCTTTGAATGTAATGTCCGGAGAGCTCGGCCTTCAGTTTCAGCGCGCCATTGGCTGCCGAATATTGCTTGGCTTCCATGGCGGCACGCTGGACCTCCGCCGTCTCTCGCAAAAGGGTCTCTAGAGTGATTTCCGCATGAGTCGCGGCGGTATGTTGCAGTTCGGCAAGACGCGCAGCGAACTCCACATTTTTCAACAATCGGCTGAATCCGGTCTCGGCCCCATGTTGCGAGGACTTTGGATAGACTTTCTTATAGGCTTTCCACCCAACCCTCTCCGGATCAGCAATATAGGCCTGAGCGACTGCTTCGTGACGCTGATTGGACAGGATTGGCATTGCTATCGAACAGCCATTTGCTGTGTTGTGCTGGGCATCAATTTATTTCTGATCGTGCTTCTATTATGAAAGCCGTATCCGCCCGACATCGGCGAGCGAAACGCAGAGCCGCGTCGTGCGCAAGCGCCTTGGTAGACGTCGCCGGGCAGGCGCACCGCAAACAAACGGGCTGGTTACCTTTAGTTTCTTAGCAACAGATATATACTAGTTACTAAAGTATACCTTTGTCAACTGGAAGCAGGCCGCTTTCCAAAACTTCGCGAACGAGATGCCCGCGCTGACTCTGCCGTGGCCGTGGATTCGTTTTTAGGGGAGTACTAGGTGGGGTAGCGCCGCGGGTGCACGTCGCACCTGCGAGTCAGAACCTGCGATTGCGGGGCAACGGGCTTAGTGACGAGCGCCGGAGCTCGCATTGGGGGGCGACGACAGCCGGCGCCGCGGAGGCCATGTCGCCAAGGCCCTGCTGGGCATTATAGGGCTGCCATTTAGGGCGAAGCCGCTTTCGTTGGAAGGAAAAACCCGGTCAGAACGGGTCTAAACGGCCGAGTGAGTGGCTTTGCTGTGTGAGGTTGCCGGACGCAACCGTCATGTCAGAAATTCACGCCGAATACCGTTCTGGAGTTGACCGCAACTGTTTGGAAAAAATCACCATGATGATGTATCTAATTTCCTGCCATTTCCTCATCATGTATGGCGTTGCTAGCATGGATGTTTGCGATGACTTCAACAACGCGGCAAAGCTCATCTTCAAGATTAAAGGCGCGTGATCCGCTCGATGAGCCTATTGTGGTCAACCCTTGGGTTGTAGGCGTTATGGCTGCTAGGAGAACGGCGGAAGCGGAAGCTGCAGTGTGGCGCGAGGCCGACACGTGGATCAGAGAGGAAAAACTTCGAAAGCTATCCTTGCTGGCGCGTCGATATAAAATTGATATCACGCATGACCACGGCTGGTCTTTGCTCGCTCTGAAGTTAGCTGAAGAGCGCTATGACGGCTTCCGCGTCGTTGACCGCGAGCAAGGGAAGAAAAGAGGGCGGCCGCCAGGATCGACAAAAATCGGCGGACACGATCTGGTAAAGGCCGTCTTTTTTGAGCGTCAGCCGGCCGATCGCGGTATATCAAACGCATGTAAGCGCCTCACACGAAAAAAGGGCCGTTGGAAGAACGCAGATCCAAAATCTCTAGAAACTCAGTACTATGCGTTTCTACGCAGCACGAAAGATCTTTCAGAGGCTGCTAAAGCCAACCCATTTATTCAACGGCTTGAGCAGGCAGCGAGGGCTGCGACCGATAAGCCTTAGAGGCAGCGCCCGAGCACCAACTACCCCAGCAATCAGGTCTGGAATGGCTGACGTCGGTCGGCAGCTTACTGCTGGCTAATCATTGAAAAATGACTTGTTTTCTCAAACGCATATCACGTCTTGCCGACTACGATAATTCTCCGAGATTTTCGGCGGTTTTATCGTGGGCGCTCAGGGTCTATCCGTTCCTGTGGGGGCACTTCCCCCTACAAAAGAGGACGGCCATGTCAGCCAACACCGCGCGAGATTATCTCGATCCCAAAGAAGCCGCGGACTATCTCCGCAGTTCAATATCCACGCTTGCCAAGCTCCGTCACAAGCGGAGGGGGCCCGCCTACACTCATATTGGAACCGCCATTCGCTACCGGCGGGTAGATTTGGATGACTGGATGGCATCCCAGCTCGTTCGATTAGATGAAGCCGAATTGTCCGCCGCGTGACCTCCCGCATATGGGCGACGCTAGCATCCTAAAAAGGCGAAGCCCCGGCTGGGCGGCCGAGGCCTCAACTATTTCTTTTTGACATTGTTGCTCGCGGGAACGAGCCGCTCACAAAGAGTATCAAATGCAACTTCAATTTACAGGCCAGGAAGCCCATCCGCAAGTTTACAGCCAAAATAAACTTAGCCGCCCCCGGTTGATCCGAGCACATTCGATTGTTGTTAGAAAATCTGGCGGTAACTCGCCGAGTCTATTGTTGCCACCATCGATTGAGGTGAGCCTGCGATTTCTCGCCGAGCAAATTTATCCTCTCGAGTCATATCCACTTTTCCATTTGCCTGCCGAACTTCTCGCTGGCGCCAACCCGCTAGATCGCATCGAAGGGTTCGCGCGCCTTTCCCCGTGTGGCGACTTCATTCGTGCAAACGCCGACGATCAATTTCGCCACACCTCCTTCTCGTCAAAGGAAAAAAACTCAAGATGATAGATTTTGAAGGGATTAATCAGGCCGCGGTGCGCGCTTACCGCTCAGTTCTCCCTAGTCTCATTCCAGGCGGGAAATTTCGCGGTCAAGAATACGTTGTGAAAAATCCATGCCGTGATGACCAACAAGCCGGATCATTCAAAGTCAACATCAGAGGTGTTTGGAAGGACTTCGCCACGGGCGAAGGTGGAAGTGACTTCATATCTTTGTGGGCCTGGGTCCGTGGTATTCGCCAGGGAGAAGCGGCACGCGAGCTGGCGGACAAGCTAGGCTTGCCGCTCCATAAGCCGAACGGCGCCACAACCCTAACGAATGGCGCCAGCAGGGGTAACAATGCTGCTGCGCCTCTCCCTGAACCGAAGATCGTTTCAGGGTCTGAAAATCTGCCGCCTCTGCAAAGTGATGAGCTCCGCCGTCATATCTATCCCGGGGGAGACGGCATTGCGGTCAAGGTCAAGATCAAGCTCAGAGACGGAAGCTATACGCAACGGTATCGCGTTGAAGACGGATGGCATGCAAGGAAGCCAGATGACTTTCAGTCTGTTCCCTATGTCACAGAAGCCATCAATCCTTTCGACCCCGAACTGAAAGATGACCAAATCTTTTGGCCAGAGGGGGAAAAGGACGTCGATACATTTAGCAAATTAAATCTGCCAGCTTTCACCTTCGGCGGCACTGGCGATGGTCTGCCAGATGGCATTGACGAATATCTGGCCAGCCGAAATCTGATCATCCTCGTCGACAACGACGATCCTGGCCGCTTCCATGCCGAAAAAAAGGCCGAACGGGCGCACGCTGTCGGTGCCGCGTCAATTCGGATTGTCTACTTCCCCGAACTCCAACCGAAAGGAGACGTGAGCGACTTTATGGCGAACGGCGGCACCGCCGAACAATTGGTCGATCGCGCTACTAGAGCTTTGTTATGGCGGCCGGATGCTTCGGCGAGCAATGGTCAGTTAGACGCGGAGACCGTAATTGATGATCGCAGCGAGACAGGCGCGGAGGTCGAGCGCCTCGCCAAGCTAGACCGGATCGAATACGGGCGCGCGCGCAAGGGCGCGGCCAAGCGGTTGGGCGTCAGCGTTGGTGCACTCGATGAAGAAGTCAAGGAGCACCGCAAACAACACAAGGAGGAAAGCACGTCCTCGGCATGGGCGCACTGGAACGTCGAGCCATGGGCAGAGTCGGTTGATAGTGGGCGCCTGTTCCAGGCGCTAACGGAGCGCATTCGGAAACACGTCGTGGTGACGGCGAATCAGGCCGTGGTCGTTGCGCTATGGGTCATGTTCACATGGGTGCATGACAAGGCGGCGGTTCACAGCCCCATCCTACTTGTCACCTCGCCTGAGCCCAACTGCGGCAAGAGCACGCTGTTAGGCGTGATTGGCTATTTGGTAAGCCGCTCGCTGGTCAGCGTATCTATCAAGGGTCCAGCGCTGTTTCGCTCGATAGAGAAATGGCACCCCACCTTCGTAATCGACGAGGCCGACACTGCACTCGTCAATAATGACGACCTGAAAGAAGTAGTAAATTCAGGATGGACGCGAGGACAGAGTGTAGTCCGTTGCGATCCGGAGACCTACGACCCGCGCCCCTTCTCTACCTTCGCGCCAAAAGCAATTGGAATGAAGGGTCGCAATTTACCGGACGCGACACTCAGTCGCGCCATCATCGTTGAGTTGCGGCGCAAGCTACCCGCCGACCAAGTGCGGGACTTCGCTCACGTTGACGACGCCAGCTTTGCTGAACTGCGCCGAATGTTGCAGCGATGGGCTGATGACAATGGCACCAAGCTTGCCAGCGCAGAGGTGACGATCCCCGACAGCTTTCACAACCGCGTGCGCGCAAACTGGAAGCTGTTGCTGGCTATCGCCGAGTTGGCGGGGGCCGCCGACAAGGCGCGACAGGCGGCGATCGCAATCGAGGACATCAAGGCGACGTTCGATGCTTCAATTGGCGTCGAACTATTGCACGACATAGGCACTGTCTTCGAAGGACACGACGTACTCTTTACACGAACGCTGATCGCCAAGCTTGTCGATGAGGAGGAGCGACCTTGGGCGGCCTACGGCCGGGCCGGAGTGCCGATCACGGACCGGCAGGTGGCGAAGTTGCTAGGGTCATTCGGAATAATATCCACCTCGGTTCGAATCGGTGAGGCGACCGCGAAGGGCTACAGGAGGGCGGATTTCGCCGACGCTTGGACACGCTACCCCAAGCCCGCGCTCAGGCCCGATGACGAGGGGGATGGGCCGACGCCGGATGGAGGCTTTCAGCCCGACGAAACTTCTTCCCCGAAGCCAAAATCGGCTTTGCGAGCGTCACAGCGTCACAACCCAACAGCCGCAGGCACTTCTCGCATTTTTTCATCCGTCACAGAACCCGTTTGTGACGCTCAGGAAACGCCAGAGTTATCCAACAACGACGGGCATTGTGACGGTGTGACGGTTGCAACGCCCCCGTGGCGTCGGACCCGATCAATCCGCTTCGAAGAGCGGGCCGCCATCCTCGAATATGAAGGCGGCCTACAGCGCGCCGAGGCGGAAAAAATTGCCCGTCTCGAGCCCGCTGGTAGTCGAACGCCTGCTCGGTGCGGAGCCGACGGCGACGGCCTAGATGACCTGGAGCCAGGCCCATGAGCCGGCCGGTCGTTATTGTCGGCTGCTGGCCGCGTCGAATGTCTGCCGATCTGGCCGCGACCTATTGTGGGGAGCCAAGCGCAAGTGCCTTTCTAAAGCGCGTTGGCTCAGAGTACCCTCAGCCACGGGTAAGCGAGGGACGCCGACGCCTATGGCTCAAAGACGACCTCGATCAGGCGATATTGCCGCCAGAACTGGTGCGCATCGCAGACGTGGCGGAGGACTTGTGATCATGACATTGCCTTTGCCACGCTATGTCCGGCCAAGAGATCTTGCCGGTGGTCAGGTCGGTTTTTACTGGATTGTACCAACTCACTTTCGCAGGCTCGGATGTACCATTCCAAACGAGCCGCTTGGTCATAATTACGCGGAGGCGTGTGGAGAGAATGGCATTGGCGGGCGCGCTGCCGCGCTAAATGCTCTGTTTGATGAGTGGAGCGCGAAGCGCGACGGTGAGCCAGTTACCGGGCTTGTCCGATACGGCACAGTGGATTGGCTATTCCGCGAATACAAGCAGAGTAAAGCCTACCTCAAGAAAGTTGCCTTACGCTCGCGCCCTGATTACGAGCGGACCATGTTGTTAGTTAGTGACATGGTGACAAAAAAAGGCGACAGGATTGGGGACCGAAAAATTAAGGCAATAACGCCAATTAGCGCGGACAAGATTTATGAGCTGATACTTCAAGGTCCGCGTGGCGAGCGAGCGCGTCAAGGTGAGAAGGCGGTTGCTCTTTGCCGCAGAGCATGGCGCATTGTTCATCGCTTATATCCAGATCAATTTGATCGCGCCGTACCGAATCCGTGGGACGGCGTAACAAAGCAACCGCGAAGGAAAAAAGCTAAGGCGGCCGTTACCCGTACGCTCGTTTATCGCTTCGCTTGGGGCTGCATAGAAAACAACCAACCGGGTGCGGCAGCGGCGGCGGTAATCTGTTTTGAATGGTTGCAGCGCCCGGAGAACGTCCTAGCTGGCTATATCCGCTGGACCGACTACCGCGGCGCCGACTGGCCAAACGCCATCAAAATTGAACATCACAAGACCGGCGCGGTTGTCTGGCATCCGCTGGAGGATGAGAACGGCACGAAGTTCTATGCGGAGGCGGAGGCAGTCTTGGAGAGGTTACCTCGGCTTGGAATCCCTATGATTCTGCGAGAGGTCAGGAAGAGCGTAACGAAGCCATATTCGTTCAGCGGAATGCAGAAGATCGTCCACACGATGCGCGACAAGCTCGGACTGCCTTCATCCTTCACGCTCGATGCCTGCCGCCACGGTGGCATGACGGAATTGGAAGAAGCGGCGCTGACTGAGGGGCAGGGCCGCGCCTTGTCGGGACATAAAACCGCGCAGGCGTATCGCGGATACGCCAAAGGAACTTTCGACCGCGCGTTGTCAGCGACGCGCAAGCGTCACGCGCATCTCCTAGCGAACGCTGCGGGAACAGAATTTCGAAATGAAGCGCGGGATCGGTTTCGAAATGAAGACAGCAAGCGTGAAGACACCACAATCAAGACAATGAAAGGACAGTAGAAATCTGGCTGGGGCGCCAGGATTCGAACCTGGGAATGGCGGAATCAAAATCCGCGGGACGACATTGATCGGTTTACATATTTCTCCCGACTACCGAGAAAGGCGACCGTTTCGCATCAATACGTTACGGGTAAATTTCCGACCGCGCTGCATCGGCGCGCTGTATGGCCTCCCAACCGCCGGGGTCGGTTTCAGGGCACCCGTTTAGCCTTCATCAAAGGATCGTGGACCGTGCCTAGGGGCATCAACCGAGAAGCGCTCCGCATCCTGCGGGCTTTTCGTTACGAGATCTATCAGCTACAACATTCATTCCTTTAGGCTGGGAGGTTATTTGATGGCCAAGAACTCGAAGCGACGCGCGTGGACGCCACCGCAAGTTCACACCTTGAAGACTCTGGCAAAAAAGAAAACACATGCGGCAAGTATCGCCAAAACACTTAAGCGAACCGTAGGTGCGACGCGACAAAAAGCGTTCAGCATGGGATTGTCGCTCAACTCGCGTGCCTGATCGGCACCAGTTTGCCGCGGCAAGACCCGAAACCAAAGCACAAGGATGCGCAGAAAACTTAGCGGTATTTTGGGATCGCAGAAAGTCTGCCCGCGTCGGGCCAAGTGATGACATACGCCAGAGCGCAAGGCGCATGTACTCCACACGCCCTGTTTCATTTTCCTTCTGGCACAGGCCCACAACTCGGGAGTAAGTGCAGTTTCGCAGGTAACCGCGGAATTCGTCTACCTCTTGTTGGGTTATAATGGCTTCGCTCCTTTCCGTATCCGCACCACGTCGCCTCACGGATACTTGGCATCGGTGACGCTAGGCATCTTAACGAAGGTGCTCCAATGACCAGGACTTGCTTCACGGCAACACTCCCCTAGATCATCTTATTGAAGCTAGGGGTGTCCTCACCTGGCTCGTTTCGGCGCCATCCGCCCCTCGGGATGCGCGTGAGAAAGTTATACCTGTCAACGCCAAGCCAACTACGATGAGGATGTGCGCTAGGATAAGTTCTCCGTACCAGAACCAAACGCCGAACGCAGCGCAGAAGATCGTTGTCCACATGACGGAAAGATAGATCATGATTTGGGATCTTTGCGCGGCGGGCAATACTCTGCAGCGGGTTTTTATCGCTATCCATGATCAACGCGTAGTTTTCCTTTATTAGTGCGAATAAACCTACATTTTTGCGCATCGAATAAGCTCCCATTCGAAACCGTTCTACTCCCTAAAACGATGTCAATTTAACTTTGGATCACCTCGAGATTCCATTAGTCGATCGAGAGATCAGGTACGAATTGCGGGACTTTCCGATCACGGAAACTTCAGCGGGCAAGGCGTACCGGTACGATCGCCTAGTGAAATCCCCGTCAGACGCAATTTGCGGCAGCGATGATCCAAGCGAGCATCATCGTCGTTTATCAGAGTGTTCCAATTCAACATCCAATAATGACGGAGAATCTAAATGAATATGATGAAAAGCGTTACGGCGGGTGCTGTTGCGCTTGCGCTATCCATCTCGGTCGCTAAAGCGGCTGATATCGTTGACACCGCTGTTGCCGCTGGTTCCTTCAATACGCTGGTGACGGCGGTTAAAGCAGCCGGCCTTGTGGATACCCTGAAGGGAAATGGTCCTTTCACCGTTTTTGCACCAACAGACGAGGCGTTCGCGAAGCTTCCGGCGGGAACGGTGGAAAACCTTCTCAAGCCGGGAAACAAGAAGAAGCTAGTGGCGATCCTCACTTACCACGTCGTGCCCGGCAAAGTGATGTCCAAGGATCTCGTCGGGAAGAAAACGATGGCGAAGACAGTGGAAGGTGGCAAAGTATCAATTGATGCAACGAATGGTGTTATGGTTGACAACGCTAAAGTCGTGAAAGCTGACATTGAAGCCTCAAACGGAGTCATCCACGTCATTGATGTGGTGCTAATGCCTAAGATGTGATTGGGCTGCCTAATCTCCGTAGAGATCTCTGATCTAGCCGGGGCGGAACATACCCGCTCCGCCCGGCACCGTGTCCCGGCGAAATGGTTCTTGCTACGATGCACACTCCTCTTCCGAGATGGGCCGGCGGATTTTGCACGTCCGCTTTGTGGCCGACAGCGTAATTAGCTTGGCTTCAACGCAGCGAAGGCCAATTCTACCTGTGCGACCAAGGGTCCGGTTGACTAACTCCTAATACCCTTGCCTCGTGATCGCCGTACAATCACAAGGAGGAACACAATAAAGTGTGGCAATCGATCTTTTATTATGCCGCGCTTGCCCTGGAATCCCTGATCGGGGTGTTTGGCATCCGTCTTTACGAGGAGCCGCACTATGATGTGATCGATCGCATCGTGGATCGCGTCGAAATCCGCCGCTACGCGCCCCGTCTTGCAGCCGAAGTCGAATCGACAGTTACCGGCGAGGTCGGGCGCAGCGAAGCCTTCAGGCTACTGTTTGCCTATATCGCAAGGGCGAACCGCACTTCAGCATCGACAAACGACAGGATCGCTATGACTGTGCCGGTAGAAGTGCACGACAAGGAACGGATGGGAATGACCGTTCCGGTTCAAACCACGGAAACAAGCAGCACGGTGCGGATGCGGTTTTTCTTACCTGCGAAATACAGCCACGACAACGCACCCAAGCCCACGGACGCTCGAGTGCGACTTGTCACAACACCGGACGAGACAGTTGCAATTTTGCGGTTTTCCGGTTCGGGCGGAGATTTCGTGGAACGTCAGACCGAACTGATCGCGAAACTTGTAGGATCCAGGTGGCGACCAAAAGGGGAGCCTTACACCCTCTATTACGATGCCCCATTCACGCTGCCTTTCCTAAGGAGGAACGAGGCCGCGATCGCGGCCGCGGAGATAGCATAAGGCGTTCTCGTTTCCGAAATAGTCGGAATTGCGCTACCGGGGCAGCTGGCTCAATTGAAAGTCGAGGTCCGCTAATGGGATGCGGAAACACGGCCGGACCTTCTGGGACCTCGTTTTCCGCCGGAGGCGTTGCGATCGTATTCGCTGCTGGCGACGGTGTCGGAAGCGCCCTCGCGGTTTACCTGCGCGCCACCCGTTGCGTTGCGACGGTGGTCAGCTTCATCCCGAGCAGCACGCCAGCGATCGACCTCTTCTGAGAGACGCGGCGGCCTTCGCGGCTGTCGCGCCGCCGCAGCAGCAAGGGCCAAGTTGTCGCGCGTGCGCAAGTGCTGGCGAAACCAAACTATTGTCGTCATGGGCAATTGTTAGTTGACAAAGGGCCGACGCGCGCGAGCTGGCCAAAGTCACCAAGTGCGGTCATCTGGGGACCTAAATCCAGTTTTTATACAGTTATCGAGCAAAAATATTTTAGCCCGAATGCCTGGCGCCGGTGATCCACTAGCGTCGCACTAACGTTATCCGAGGGTCTCGAATGTCACATGCAAAGCGTTGTCGACATCTACCAGGCGTTCATTCTCAGCATTTGGAGCTCTCATATGAACGGTATAGTGCGTCTTGCCCGGCCATCCCGCGATTTGGACAGTAAAAGATCCACACCGTCGCCATCGGATATCGAGCGGGCGTTTCGAGAGGTCCTTCGCTGGGTCGGGGAAGATCCCGATCGAGACGGTCTACGCGAAACCCCCGGGCAACTCGTGCGTGCCTACCGGGAGTACTTTTGCGGCTATGAGCAAGATCCAGAGCAGATCCTGCAGAAGACCTTCGAGGAGATCGAAGATTACGACGAGATGGTTATGCTCCGGGGTATACCGTTCCAGAGCCACTGCGAGCACCACGTCGCGCCGATCATTGGTCGTGCCTGGGTCGCGTATGTGCCGAACAAGCGCGTTGTCGGCATCTCCAAGCTAGCTCGCGTAGTCGAGGCGTATGCCAAGCGGCTGCAAATTCAAGAACGCCTGACAGCGCAGATCGCCAATTGCATCGAGCATGTTTTGAAGCCGAAGGGCACTGGTGTGGTGATCAAGGCGACACATCACTGCATGACTAGCCGTGGCATCAACAAGCAGGGCACGGATCTTGTCACCAGCCGGCTGCTCGGATGTTTTCGTGACAATCCAATGACCCGGCAAGAATTGATGTCGATGGTTCACTCCAGTGCGAAGGAGTGATGCGATGGTCCTACGGATAGCATTTATGAAGATGCCGTGATGACTTATTTTGTTGGCTATATTGCTATACTGGTGACGTTCGTTGTGGCCGACATGGCGTGGTTGGGCATTATGACGCCTCGCCTCTATCGGCCAACTCTCGGAGACATTCTCATATCCAGCGTGAACCTTCCGCCAGGAATAATTTTCTATTTGCTTTATCCTCTCGGTCTTCTCGTCTTCGTCATGAGCCCCGCATTCAAGAGCGGATCGATCGAGACTGCCATTGTTTATGGAGCGCTGTTTGGCTTTTTCACCTATGCGACTTACGATCTGACAAATTACGCCACACTTCGAAACTGGACCCTTCAGCTTACGCTGGCTGACGTTGCCTGGGGCACTATCTTAGCAGCCATCGCCTCAGCCGCGGCCTTTTGGGTTGTCAGCAAGCTGATTGGGGTTGGCTGACGTGCTCGCATTCCCACACTCATTTATCGCTAACGCACGCGTTGAAGCAAGCTCGATCACTTAAATGTCTCTTCGGGTCGCAAGGGCACGCCATCATTCGAGAGGAGCAGCTATGCCCTCCGCCCTTGTAAGTGAGGCCGATCAAAAATTCCCCTCGGACGGACTCGATCGCGCCTCAGTGATAGTTCACGGTCGCAACTCGCATGAGAACCAGCCGCAATCTCCCCAACGGTGACGGCTGATCGCGACCCGAAAGATTGAGTCGGTTGCTATGGTCCCCGACCAGCCTCAGGCGCTGTTGTGGAATCCTGCCGGTCTATCCCTAGAGGACGCAGCCAAAATGCTTGGCGTTCGGCGCGGAACGGTCGCGATCCTAGGCGGCACGGAAATTTTTGACAGCAAAAGCTATTTCTGCCAATCGTTGATACCCGCTATTTCGATGGTAATGGGAGGAAGGCGCGGGTTCGCTTTTGATAAGCTCGGAATGCTTCGCCGCGAGAGCGCAGCATATGATCTTCGAGCGGCGGGATGCCTGATACATGGACTAAGATCCAGTACATGCAGATGGGCGCGGCCGGGGAAAGCCATCCGTAGGGGTTATGGCCGGCGAAATCGATTGCAATGATTGGGTAGGCCAGCCACAAAAGCCATTCGAAGAAGTAGTTCGGATGTCGTGACCATCGCCAAAGACCCACGTCGCAAATGGCGTTTCGATTGGCGGGGTCGCTTTTGAATGCTCGCAGCTGGCGGTCTGCGATCGCTTCTCCAACGATGGCCGCCAAAAGGATTACCAGCCCAATCAAATCTTGGAGCCGCAGGTTTGGATTCGGGTTTTGCGCAGCGAGAACGATTGAAAGCGCGAGGATGATCCCGACTGCGGCTTGCGACTGCAGGAACCAGAACATACGACGCGCTGCGTCTTTACCCCATTGGTTCTGCAAATTGCGATAGCGTGGATCGTCAGTTGCGGCGCGGGTGCGTGTGGCAATGTGAATACCCAGCCGCAGGCACCAGGATACGGCGAGAACCGCCACGACCATCTGCCGCCAGTGAGGCCAGCCCTGTCCCAGGGGCCACGCCGCGGCGATGAACGCCACTCCGCCGACACCAAGTGACCAAGTCACGTCGATCCACCCTGAATTTCCGGTTTTCCGCTGCACGAACCAGGCCAACGCCATGATTGAACTGAGCGCGGCTGCGACGAAGATCGTGGCGATCGTGAACTGAATAAGGGTCACAAGCGGACGAACGGCTGCATGATCCGACCGAGCAGACCATTGAGACGGAGCTCACCCTGCATCGCGACCAGACAGATGCAGTCTTGGCCGCCCTCGACGATGGGCTGGTGATTGATCGTCTCGTCTCCGAGGTCGAAATCGCCTGGTCCGTAACGGCTGCCGTCCTGTCGAAACGCTCCGGAAAGGACACAAGTCAGCTCGACCCCAGTGTGAGTGTGCTGAAGCATCTTTGTCCCCGGACCGGACTTTAGCAAGAACGCCCTCGTGTCGCTTTCGTAGGGCAGTGCGATCGGCCGCAAATGGACTGAAGGAGCGATCCACTTCCAATTTCCGAAGCGGTAGCGACGCACAAATTTCGGGAGCCCAGGAACCTCAGTTTCGGGCACCGTGGGTGTTATGGCCGCCGCTGCCGGCCGTACTGGTTCATTCAACCGCGCCTCAACTGCAGCCAGCGCGCCAGTGGACATCGCAGCCGGCGGAAGGCTCGCCAGTACAGCCCCGCCGACCTGCTCCATCGAACGCATAAAGGCGCGGCATTGCGGACAGGATACCAGATGGGTTGCGACCGCAACGTGCTGTCCATGGTCGAGAGTGCCGGCCGCGAAGGCCGCCAACATCGAATCGGTGGGATGGTGTTCAATGCTCATGACAGTTCACTCAGCAGATTGCGAAGTCGGCTCATGGCTAAGCGCAGCCTTGACTTGACCGTGCCCAGCGGAATTCCCAGGATTTGCGCGATTTCCGCGTGCGCCTTCTCCTCGAAAAACGACAATTCGACTACGCGCATCTGGTCAGCAGACAAATTTGAAAGGGCCGAACGGATCCGCTCTTCTGACTGCGCCGTGGCCAGCCGAGCGTCGGGTTGTGGCGCATCGTCGATTTGGAACTCGATTTCGACATCCGAGGTCTCGATCACGCCGCCGCGGCGTTCGCGCCGATGCGCATCGATGCGAAGATTGCGGGCAATCGTGAAAATCCAGGCCGCCGCACCGGCGCTCGCCGGGTCGAATAACGCAGCCTTTCGCCAGACTGCCAACATCGTCTCCTGAGCCAGTTCCTCGGCGGTTGCCTGGCTGACGCCCGAACGCTGCATGAATGCTTTGATCCGTGGGCCAAAGTACTCGAACAGAGTGGCAAAGGCGCTGCGGTCCTGATGCGCCGCGATCGCGCGGATCAGATGTCCCCATTGCATTCTGTCTGTGGTGACCTCGGTTTCAGAGGGCATCTGCGGTGGACTCCTCCACGCATGAGCCGGCGATCGCGCCGCTCGCCGCATTTGAGGCACCATAAGCGCTATAGGCGAAGAATAACTTTGGAAGGCCAATCCCATGTTTCATGGAACGAGGCGGGTCGCTTTTTGGATCACCTCGGTTCAGATCAGTAGGAGGTGATCCAACTGGCTGAATTGGCCGTTTCCCCACCAGACAAGCTCGCCTGGCCTCGCGGCTTTGAGGGCGCGTTTCCCAAGTCTCCACCTGGTCACAGAGCGACATGCACAATACTCGTCTCAAGGTTGCCGTTGTCGGAACCGGGATCTCAGGGCTGTCCGCCGCTTGGCTCCTGAGCCAACGCCATGAGGTGACCAGTTACGAGCGCGCCGATCGGATCGGCGGACACTCGAATACAATTCTAGCATCGGTGGGCAGTCGCTGCATTCCCGTCGATACCGGCTTCATCGTCTTCAACCGGCGCACCTATCCCAACCTGACGGCGCTGTTCGAATTGCTCAGGGTGCCGACCCAGGTATCGGAGATGTCGTTTGCCGTTTCGATGGATGGCGGTGCGCTCGAATACTCCGGGAGCGGGCTGTCAGGGGTCTTCGGACAGCCCCGCAACCTCATCCGTCCCCGCTTCTGGTCGATGCTTGCGGACCTTGTCCGCTTCTACCGACAGGCGTCTCTCGATACTAAACTCGTCGACGACGAGCAGATCAGTCTCGGCGATTACTTGTTGAAGGGCCAATATGGAGAGGCCTTTCGAGATAATCATCTGCTGCCGATGGCAAGCGCAATCTGGTCGGCCGCGCCGGCAGAAATGCTGTCGTATCCAGCCGCCGCCTTTATCCGCTTCCACAACAATCACGGCTTGTTGCAGCTGAGGCGGCGCCCTCCTTGGGAGACTGTCGTCGGTGGCAGCCATAAATATGTTGAGCAGCTGACCCAATCCTTTGCAGAGCGGATTAGGCTGGATACAGACGTTCGTGAAGTATGTCGCATGAAAGAAGGGGTCGTCGTCACCGATTCCAAGGGGCACTCGGAACGATATGACCGTGTGGTCATGGCGAGCCATGCGGACCAGGCCCTCAAGATGCTCACTGACCCGAGCGCCGCGGAGCGTGATCTCCTCGGGGCGTTCCGATACAGCCGCAATCTCGCGGCGCTACACACAGATGAAAGCTTCATGCCGAAGCGACGCGCGGTGTGGTCAAGCTGGAACTATATCGGTTCTCGAGACGCTGTGCGGGACGATGTTTGCGTAACCTATTGGATGAACCGCCTGCAGAACATCGAAAGCGAAAAGCCGCTGTTTGTCACGCTCAATCCGCCGCGCCCGCCGCGTGCCGGAACGTTGCTCCACAGTGAAGTTTACGATCACCCGATCTTCGATGCCAAGGCGATCGCCGCTCAACGAAAGTTGTGGCTGCTGCAAGGCAAGCAGAACACCTGGTTTTGCGGTGCGTATTTCGGCGCAGGCTTTCACGAAGACGGATTGCAGGCGGGACTTGCTGTCGCCGAGCAGCTTGGCGACGTGCGCCGACCGTGGCAGGTGGCAAACGAGTCCGGACGTATTGTCCTTACGGCGAGAACGACCGACGCGAAAGCATCGGAGCTGCAGATATGACGCTTCGTTCGTCGCTCTATGTCGGATCGGTCATGCATCGGCGCTTGCAACCTCGCATGCACAGCTTCCGCTATAACGCGTTCTGGTTCCTGCTCGATCTCGATGAACTTGCCGAACTTTCCAGAAAGCTAAGATGGTTCTCCTATAACCGGCCAAATGTTTTCAGTTTTTATGACGCCGACCACGGCGACGGCAGTGCAACGGCGCTTCGAACCCAGATCGAAAGTCGGATCCGTGAGGCGGGCGTCGATATTGCTGGCGGCCGGGTTGACCTGCTCTGCATGCCGCGCACGCTCGGCTATTGCTTTAATCCGCTGAGCATATTCTTCTGCTACCGAGCAGATACCACGCTCGTCGCGGTCGTCTACCAAGTGCACAATACCTTCGGCGAGCGGCATAGCTACGTGATCCGGGTCGAAGATCATAGTGACGCGCTTCACCAGCATTGCCGAAAGCTTTTCTACGTCTCGCCCTTTCTGGACATGGACCTGCGTTATGACTTCCGGATCACGGGTCCGGATGAGCGCATTGCCGTCGGGATAAGCGCCAGTTCATCTGCAAAGCCTGTGTTGCACGCGGTTTTGACGGGAGCACGCAGAGACCTCACAGATCGCAACCTGATGATCGTCTTCCTGAAGATACCTGCGATCACCATCAAAGTAATGGCCGCCATTCACTGGGAGGCATTTCGGCTGTTGGCGAAGGGGATTGGCCTGCGCCGGCGGCCGCTGCCGCCCCGGCGCTCGTCGACGATTGTCACCGCGAATTCAGCGATTTCGGATTGAAACGTCATGTCCATGCAGCACCAGCAAGCTGTCACGCGATCCATGACTCCGCGAATTTTGCTCAGTTCAAGTTCGATCGCGGAAGCGTTCTTGCGCCGGATCGTGGGTCATTTGCAGTGCGGGGAGCTTGTGATCGAGAAGCCCGCTGGAGATCGACTGGCGCTTCGCGGGCGTCGGTCCGGCCCACAGGCGAAAGTGAGCATCCACAGTTGGCGCTTCCTATGGCGCATGATCTCCAGCTGGGATATCGGCTTCGCGGAGGCCTATATCGCTGGGGAATGGTCATCGCCAGATCTCGTCGCCCTGCTGAAGCTTGCTTGCAACAACAGCGCTTTGGTGGAGCCGCTGAAGGCTCTGCGCGGGCCGCGGTTCTGGCTCAGACTGCGTCATGCGATAAATCGCAATACGCGTCGCGGAAGCCGGCGAAATATCGCCGCCCACTACGACCTCGGAAACGAGTTCTACCGGCAGTGGCTCGATCCAGGCATGACTTACTCGGCGGCGCTATTTTCTAGGGCGAGCCAGACCCTAGAAGAGGCGCAAAAAGCCAAACTCGACCGTGTTATCAGTCTGCTGGACTTGGCAGGCGGAGAAAGGGTGCTCGAAATCGGCTGTGGCTGGGGCAGCCTTGCCGAGCGGTTGATGGATCGGCACAGCTGCACCGTGACCGGTCTGACGCTTTCAGCCGAGCAATTGGCTTGTGCGCAGCGACGGCTACGCAATCGTGCTGCGGCGGGGCGTTGTGACCTGCGTCTGCAAGATTATCGCGATGTGCGTGGCACCTTCGATCGTATCGTCTCGATCGAAATGCTGGAGGCCGTCGGCGAGACATACTGGTCGACATACTTCGAAAAACTGCGAGACAGCCTGCGTCCATGCGGGTCAGCCGTACTGCAAGTCATCACGATCGATGAGGCTCGATTTGAGAACTATCGTCGAAGGCCCGACTTCATCCAGAAATACATCTTCCCCGGTGGCATGCTTCCCACGAAGCACATCATCGAGCGCGAAATTGCTCAAGCGGGACTTCGGCTTGTCGCTCACGAGAACTTCGGCGAAAGCTACGCGCGAACGCTCGAACACTGGCAGCTGCGATTTCAGAAATCCTGGCCAATAATCGAATGGCTCGGCTTCGATGAGCGTTTCAAAAGAACCTGGGAATATTACTTCGCATATTGTCAGGCTGGCTTCGAGACTGGCGCTATAAGCGTTGGCCTCTACAAGATTACGCACCGGTGAGAATTTAATTCGGGCGAACTTGGTTGACCGCTTAATGCTAAAAACAATCTTGTTGCGATTACAATGGGGCCCACAGGCGAAAACGACGTCACAGACGCCGTGCGCGCTCGCAGCAGCGTAACGACCCAGCGCATAGGCGCAAAATCCAATCCATTTATGCGCGAGACCACCCCCACCCGGTACTACCCCCTTATGCGCGAGACCACCACCGGCCCGTCCAACGTCGGGGGAGGGTCGCCGAGCCGCACGGTGCGAAAGCCTCGCCGATAGCGTCTAATGCCGCGCCAAGTTACACGGTGTCACCATCTGCCACGAATTAATACTTTCCGATCAAACAATTAAGTCCGAACACGTTGGGACGGAGTTCGAACACGCTGGGACAGATCGACTACTTTTTCCACGAGACCACCCCCCGCCTGACGGTCTGCGATGCATGCGCGAGCCACCCCCGGCCTGTCCAGCCTGGGGGAGGGTCACTTCTGAAGCCTGCAGGCAGACAGGTTCTCTACCAAATCGGAAACTCACACGTGTCATCATCTGCCGCGAATTAAAACATTCCGATCAAATAATTACGTCCGAACACGTTGGGACAGATCGTCGGTGGAAAAACAGATGCTTTATGCGCGAGACAGACGGCCTGGTGCGCTATGACGAAAGCAGAAACCAGGCGGAGCAACAGGAACAGGCGAAAACGCACGCGCCTGAACAGTTCATCCGCCGCGACGGCAGCAGATTTTCCTGAGACGCGTGTACGACCCATCGACGGGGATCGGTCGACAGGTCGATTTCTTTGTGCCGGGCCATGTCTTCCAACAGCCGCTCAACGTTCGGCTCTTCCATGAAGCCGAAACTCACTTCGATGGCGATAATGCTCCCTCGTTGACGATCGCGGTCGAAGACCGTTATGCCTTGGTGCCGGGCCCGCACAAATAAAATAACGGTGGTGGCGAAGAGACAATGCCGGCTAATAAAACATGTCGATAATAGGAAGTTTGATTTGTCATCGGTGTGCCGAGCCTGGTGGCCGGATTTGAATTTAGGAGTGGCTGGTTTTGAATCGAGGCCAACTCAGTGTCGCATGAGTATATAGATGACCAAGACTATAATGACAGCACCGAGAACGATCAACCAATTGGGAACTTGAGTGCCCGCTATCGAGTTTTTCTGGTTAAACCATTCCATGACTTTTCCTTCAAGATCGGCCGCCTCAGTTGGCGGCCTCTCAGCAGCTCAGAGCTCACTGCTAGTTATAAACGGCGACCCTAGCGACCCGTGGCCCTTGGCTCTCTGAAGTGCCCTGTAGCGCTCATCGAGTGATAGCTGTCGGAGCTTGTTCAGCACGTTCCCGGCGATGGAATAATTGCCGCATGTTGAACAGCGGATCTTCATCCCGTCGTAACCTGGCGGCGTATGATCAACGGCTGGACCTCGGCATATTTCACAGAGCATCGCCGCCTTCCTCAATACCCTCGCTCGCTAGTCCTCCAAAAACAATTTGAAGCGACTCCGGCGAGAGCTCGCTCGGCGACGATGTCGCCACGCTTTACGCGATCTCCCGGTTTGACAATCCATTCGACGAGCGTGCCCGCATCCATGTCGGCACCGAGCGAGGGCATCCGGAATTCCGCCATGACGCTACCCGCTAGGTGCGCCCGAGCACTGCCTTGGCGGCCGCGGCAATCTTCGGCACCTGCGGCATTGCTGCTTCTTCGAGATGGCGCGCGTACGGCGTTGGCACCTCTTCGCTGCAGACACGGCCGATCGGTGCGTCGAGTTCCCAGAATGCGTTTTCGACGATGCGCGTGCAGATTTCCGCAGCCAGGCTGCCGCTGCGCCAGCCTTCGTCGACGACAACTGCCCGCCGGGTCTTCGTCACCGAAGCGATAATCGTCTGGTCGTCAAGCGGCCGCAGGGCGCGCAGATCAATGACCTCCGCTTCTATGTCGTCGGCGGCGAGCGCCGAATGCGTTCCGGGCCGAATTCTGCTAGCAACCCTTTGGTTACTGCATAGCAGCCGCCGTAGCGGCCAACGTCCTCGCCCATGAGGAAGACGCGCTGATCACGCGTCAGCGCATCACGGATCGCCTGCCGCACGGCTTCGCGATAAGTGAGCTCCAAGGCTTCAGATGAGGTTTGGCGTTGCAGCATCGGACATTTCCGCTCAATTGGCCTTTTCTGCATACACAAAGCGGGTGAGGCGCTCGACCGGTTCCCATGTTGCCGCCTCGGCAAACGTCACGGCTGCGGCGATCTCCGCCGCGACCTCGGCCTCGATGCGTTCCTCCTCCTCGGCATGGATCATGTGGTTCGCCTCAAGCCATCCGCGAAAGCGCACGATCGGCCCTTTTTGCCGCCAAGCCTCGACTTCGGCCTTGTCGCGGTAGAGTTGAGCGTCGAACATCGAATGGGCGCGAAGACGGTAGGTGCGGCACTCGAGAAAATATGGCTTGCCGGTCTCGCGCACCGCCTGCACGGCGCGCCGCGCAGCC
This sequence comes from Candidatus Acidiferrales bacterium, assembly GCA_963826335.1. Lineage (GTDB taxonomy): Bacteria > Acidobacteriota > Terriglobia > Acidiferrales > UBA7541 > Acidiferrum. The sequence goes on from CAWGXB010000018.1 coordinate 390,747, forward strand.
GCCTCGACGGCGATCACGTCCATGCCGTCGACGGCCTCGGAGGTTATCCGATAACTTTGCGCCTTGAGATGAATGTCCGTCTCCGATTCCGCAATCGCGAGTGCGGTCCCCATACCATAGAGATTGTTCTCGCACACGAAGAGAACCGGCAGCGACCACAGCGCCGCGAGATTGAGGCTCTCGTGGAATTCACCTTCGGCAACGGCGCCATCGCCAAAGAAGCAGGCGGTAACGATGTCGTCGCCACGCAAGCGATCAGCCAGCGCCAGCCCGACCGCGAGTGGTAATCCACCGCCGACGATGGCATTTCCACCGTAGAAATTGGTTGCTCGATCGAACAGGTGCATGGAACCGCCCCGCCCGCCGCTGCAGCCCTCCTGCTTGCCATACATTTCGGCGAGAACCGTCGTCATCGGCACACCGCGGACGAGCGCCTGGCCGTGCTCGCGATAAGTCGCGACAACCCGGTCGCGCTTCTCCAGGACCGGTATCACACCGACTGCGACCGCCTCCTCGCCGTCATAGAGATGCAGAAATCCGCGAATCTTCTCCAAAGTGTAGAGCTCGGCGCACTTCTCCTCAATCGGCGGATGCGGATCATCTGCTTCAGAAGCTCCAGTGCATGCGCCCGTGACAGCCGCGGTTTGTCGACCGTGCTACTCATCGTTCTTCGCTCTCAAGCGTCGAAATGTCGCCTTCCGGAAGTCCCAATTCGCGCGCCTTGAGCAGACGACGCATGATCTTGCCGCTGCGCGTCTTCGGCAAATTGTTGCGGAATGCGATATCCTTGGGCGCGACTGCCGGACCGAGGCGCTTGCGCGCATGGCCGAGCAGCTCCTTGCGCAGAGGCTCGCTTTGTTCGATGCCATCCTTGAGGGCAACGAACGCTTTTACCACCTCTCCAGCCGTCTCATCCGGGATGCCGATCACGCCGACCTCAGCCACCGCCGGGTGTTCCATCAGTGCGCTTTCCACCTCGAACGGACCGATGAGATGACCTGCGCTCTTGATCACATCGTCGGCGCGGCCAACAAACCAATAATATCCCTCGGCGTCTCGCATGGCGAGATCGCCGGTGAGATACCAGCCGCTGACAAAGCATTTGCGATAGCGCTCTTCCTCGCCAAGATAACCGCGCATCATCGAAGGCCAGCCGGGCCGCAACGCAAGCTCCCCGAGGGCCATGGGCTGTGTGGTTTCCCGAACCTCCCCGCTTCCAACGCGCTCGATGATGCCGGCCTCGATCCCGGGGAGCGGCCGCCCCATCGATCCGGGCTTGACGTCCATCGACGGGTAATTGGCGATCATGATACCGCCGGTCTCGGTCTGCCACCAGTTGTCGTGGAACGGCTTGCCGAATGCCTCCACACCCCACGCTACTGCCTCGGGATTGAGCGGCTCGCCTACGCTCGCCATCAATCGCAAGTTTGAGAGATCGAATCTCTTGGCGAAGTCGGCGCGCGCCCACTTTCATCAGCATGCGAATGGCAGTCGGCGCCGTATACCAGACCGACACTTTCTGCCGCTCCAGGATGCGGTACCAGCGCTCGGCGTCGAACTCGGCCTGGTCGACGAGTAACGTCGCACCGTTGGTCAGCGGAGAGATGATGCCGTAGGAGGTGCCTGTGACCCATCCGGGGTCGGCAGTGCACCAGAACACATCATCCTCGTGCAAATCGAGCACCAGACGGCCGGTGATGTGATGAGCGACCACGGCCTCATGGACATGCACTGCTCCTTTGGGGCGCCCCGTTGTGCCACTCGTGAAATGAACCAGGGCCATGTCCTCCGCCACGGTCCGCACGATGTCAAATGACTCCGATGCGGTTGTCATGGCTGCCGCAAGGCTCATTGTTCCAGCAGGCGGATGCTCGGAGCATTCGGTCAGCAGTACAAGTTCAAGGCCGGCAAGCTCGCTGCGCCAGGGCTCGATCTTGCGCCGGTAGAACGCCTCGGACGTGACGAGAACTCTGGCGCTGCCGATGGACATCCGGGCTTTGATCGGCTGGGGTCCGAACGCCGAGAACAGCGGTGACAATACGCTGCCATTCTTCAGCGTGCCGAATGCTGCCATGTAGAGTTCCGGGCACCGGCCAAGCAGCGCGAACACCCGGTCGCCCTTGGAGATGCCGTGTTGCGCCAAGACGTTGGCGAACCGGTTGCTCTGCGCGCGCAACTCCGCATAGCTGAAGTCGCGAACCGCATCATCCCGGCCGATGCAGCGTATGGCGAGCCTACTGCCGCGGCCCGCCAGCACATGGCGGTCGACCGTCTCATGCGCGATATTAAGCCCGCCGTCGGGCAGCCCGTCGAGCAGCCCTCGCGCTTGCGCCCACGAAAACACGCTTACGCAACGTTCGTAATTCTGCAGGTTGGCGCGGACAAAGTCCCCAGGACGTTTTCGGATCCGTTCCAATTCCATCGGTGCGCCCGCGCGAAACTATGACAAAAATAGCTTCTCGTTCGTTGCATAACTTGATTTGGATCAATCGCAGCCTTCGCCCATCAACCACATGATTGGCCATCCCCACCGACCGAGTTCGCCACTTGATCGGCTTGGGACTGCCGCAGAGATAAAATTTCAACCAAGCAGGAGGCAGGATATGGGCATTGCAGTCACGCTCGCGCAGTATCTCCTCGACCGCAATGTTGCTTACGAGCTAGTGCCGCATCCCCACACGGAGACAGCGTCGGCAAGTGCCGCAGCGAGCGGGGTGCCGGCTGAAAGTGTCGTTAAGGCGGTCGTGCTCACGGGCAGAGATGGGTTCAAGGTCGCGCTGCTTCCGGCCTTGCGCCATATCCAGTTTGACGAGCTCCGGCGAATGCTTGGCGACGACGTCAACATGGCCAGTGAGGAGCAGATCGAAACGCTCTTTCTTGATTGTCAGCCCGGATCGGTGCCGGCGATTGGCGCGGCGTACGGGCTCAATGTAGTGGTGGATGACAGCTTGGCCCAGCAGCCCGAGGTCTACTTCGAAGGGGGTGACCACGCTAACTTAGTCCATGTCAGCGGGACAAGTTTTCGGAAGCTGATGACGGATTCCAAACGCGGGCGGTTCACCGGGCGCGCCTGAATTGTGGTGGCGCCGACTGACAATCACGGCCCGGGGCCGTTGAACTAAAGCTAGACACGACCCACCAGGGGCCCTCAGATGGATCTCACGACGACTCCACTGCTCACCGATCTCTATCAGTTCAACATGATCCAGCCCTATCTGGAACATGGCGAGACCAAGACTGCAGTGTTCGAATTCTTCGTACGCAAGTTGCCCGCTCAGCGCGGATTCCTGGTTGCGGCCGGGCTCGAGCAAGCACTCGAGTTCCTCGAAAACCTGCGCTTCTCGGCTGAAGAACTCGAATGGCTGGCAAGCGAGGGTCGGTTTGGAGCAGGACTTCTCGACTATCTCGCAAGCTTTCGTTTCAACGGCGACGTCCATGCGATGCGCGAGGGCACCGTATTCTTCGCCAACGAGCCGATTTTCCGCGTGACGGCGCCCCTGCCCGAAGCTCAGCTCGTCGAAACACGCTCATCAATATTCTGCATTTCCAGTCGCTGATCGCGGCGAAAGCGGCGCGCATGGTGCTCCTCGCACCAAATAAGCTACTCATCGATTTCGGCCTGCGGCGTGCGCATGGGGCGGACGCTGGTCTGATGGCCGCTCGCGCAAGCTACATCGCCGGTTTTGCGGGCACGGCGACTGTCTTGGCCAAAAAGGAATTGGCATCCCAATCTACGGCACCATGGCGCATTCCTTTGTGCAGGCCTTTGATGATGAAACAGCCGCTTTCGAGAACTTCGCGCGAGCCCGGCCCGACAACCTCGTGCTGCTGATCGACACGTACGATACCGAAGCGGCGGCCACCAAGGTTGTGGCTCTGGCACCGCGACTGAAGGCCGCCGGTATCACGGTCCGCGGCGTCCGTCTCGACAGCGGGGACTTAGTTGCACTTTCGAGGAGCGTGCGGCACATCCTCGATGATGGCGGGCTCGCCGATGTGACTATCTTCGCGAGCGGCGGGATCGAGGAGGAGGTGCTCACTGCGTTTGGGCGAGAGCAGGCACCCATTGACGGTGTTGGCATCGGTACAAGCCTGACCACGTCATCCGACGCGCCGGCGCTCGATTGCGCCTACAAGCTGCAGGAATATGCCGGACTGCCGCGCCGCAAACGCTCTGTCGGCAAGGCGACCTGGCCGGGCCGCAAGCAGGTGTGGCGGCGCTACGGAGCGGATGGTCGGATGGCCGGTGACGTCCTGTCCACTGAGGATGACGATCAGTCCGGCGCGACGTTACTGCAACCAGTGATGAGAGCCGGGCAGCGAATTCAGCCGCAGCCGACCCTCGCCGAGATCCGGGCACACGCAGCCCGCGAGCTGGAGTGCTTGCCCGAGCCTTTGCGGCGGTTGGAACCGGGATCTTATCCGGTGGAGGTTGCGGATGCCCTGGTGGGGCTCGCGGGCGAGGTCGATGCCCGCGTTGCGCGACAGGAGGCTGCGCAGTGAGCCACGGCATGACTGGCTCGGCGGCTTTTCGGCGGTCGCACGACACGCGAGTCCTGCAAGTCGATAGACGTTCGCCGTTGGCATCGCGAAGGACGCCTCGTGCGATGGAGAGCCGTCCGGCGTCATCAACGTGTGCACGGAACAGGATGCCCCGCTTGTAGAAGGCCCCGCGTCGCCGCAGGCGTGGCCTGACTGCGTCCTGCCGACAGGGTACGCCTTCCATTCCGCTGCTCGCCGCTTCCCGCCGCCGTGGCGGATCGACGAGACTTCGTATGTCAACAACAGCGCAGTCGCGGCCGGCACCCGTCCATTTCAGCAGGTCACGTGAAAAAGCCCAATCTTCTTTGCCGTTGACCTGTTGAACACATGGATCGCCTCGGGGGTAGGCTGCAACAGAACCTTGCAGTTCTTTTTCGCGAAATAGGTTTCGGCTTCCGGCGATAGACGCACATTGCCAATTTGGCCCGAACCAACAATGAGCTGCTCGCACCCCTTTTCGAAGACAAACTTCGCTTCGTCTCTCGAGAGGATATGCGAGGTGCCGTAGTACTTCTTCGACAGTTTTTTCTTCCTTTTCACGACTTCGCCGGAGAGGCGGACGACCACGTCGTGATCATAGGTCTTCCCGTCCATCGTGATGGTGCCGAATGTGGTACTTTCTATCTCCACGGCCTGATCCTTGTACCCAGCCATCGTGCGCCGTTAGTCTTCTACCTTGTGGCCTAGAGGTCGATCAGCACTCCCGGATTGAGCAAACCCTGCGGATCCATCGTTGCCTGGCCGCCCCGAGGGCATCGGCAAACAACAGTGGGCTCTGATGATCATACCACTGTCGGTGCTCGCGCCCAATTCATGATGATGGGTCACCATTTCCGTTGCTGCTGGACGCCTTAGGGCAGCAGCCAAAAACACCCCCAAAAAACCGTCACCCCACTCGCTTGCCCTTTGGCGAGGTCGGCAAAAGTGGCGACAACTGACTTTGCTCATGGGTCCGATTCGTCACAATTGTTCGGCCCATTACGATGGAACGCCAGTCATAATCGGTCAACGATTGCTTTGGTTGACTTAAATAGATCGCCACCGGGGGCGCAGTGCTGTTCCACCACCAATACACACGACGTAACCGGTTCGCGCCAGCGCCGCGGCACAGGCGAGGCCGCAGCGATTGATGGCCAGCATGAGGCCGCGATCACCAGCCGTTGGCGGGGATCACCGGGTGAGCTCGATCTTGTCCAGCACCTGAGTTACTCCAGGGACCGACCATGCCGCGTTCTCGGCGAGATCGCGTTCGTACCAGTTGCGGACGTTACCACTAAGTATGACTTTGCCGCCGTCGGTCTTAATCGAAATATCCGCCGCATCGAAAGGAGCTACGCGTTCAAGCGCCTTTTCGATCTTTTCGCGGACTTCGTGAGCTTGAACACGCGGCTTGATCTTGATCTCGTTCGTGATGCCGACTACGCCGTTCATTCGATTGACGTCGCATACCGCGGCACTCCTTTGGTAGTTCCAATCAACTTCTCCCGTGAGGGTGACCCAACCCTTTTCAACTTCCAACTTGATTTGGTCCTTCGGCACGGAGCTGTCCGAGGCAAGGTTGTCTAATGCACGTGCGCAGATCTTTTCGTCCGTCCACATATTGCCACCGGACAATTGTACCTCGATTTCCTCAATCACTGCCTTGACGCCTTTGACACGGCTGGCGGCGGCCTCGGCTGATCGTTTTTCCCAATAGCTCGGTACGTGACCGCTTAGCGTCACGACGCCCTCTCTCGCCGTAACGCCAATATGGGCTGACGTGACCGACGGGTCCCACGCCAACTCGTCCATAACGGATTGCTGCAGTTGCTTGTCGTTCATCATGGTAGAGTCTCCTGTTTATCTGGCTGATAGATGCGCTACCGGTCTCGTCTCAATCGAACCTTTGTGTTCGGTACGACGATATGATTCGCCGCTCCTCAGATTGGAATCTCGGGATCCGCGCCGGCTTCGAACAGGCAACCGGTTGGCATGCGGTCCGCAACCTTGCGGCTAGCCGCCACGTTGCTGCTCCTCTCCGTCATGCTCGACCGGATTCTTGGCTGCCGCGTTGACGGATAATCGTCTTTCGGAAGCGTCGCCTCTGCGCCTCAGTTCCAACTTGATCTTGGCCACTTCGTCGGCCAGCAATTTCATGATCCTTGATCGCTCGATAGAATTCTGTCGATTTGCTGGCAAGCTTGCGATATCGCTCAATATTTTCTCGGCTGATGAACCTGTCCACTGCAGCCTCCTACGGCCATCGGACATTTAATAGGTTGCGCCTTTTGGAGGTCGCGGCAAGCTCAATGTCCGGTATCGGACATTTTACTCGACTTCGCTTTACATAAAAGAAGAGCAGGTTTGAGCTGTAGCCCTACGATAGAGGATGTGAGGTTAGAGTATGCGTCCCCCTTGCCCTTGCGCCCACCTCTGCAGGAACGCATCGAAAACTGCTTTCCACGCAGCCGCGTGGACGCCTGCGGTGTTGGTCAGCACACCGTCGAGATCGAAGATCGCGGCGTCGAAGTCGCGCCGGCTTATCGTGACTGATTTAACGAGCATCTCTTCTCGCGCGGTGGCGCTCCGATTTCCATGGAGGCGCTAAGGTTCGTGACGATTTCAGGTGCGCACCACCATTATGGGACAGAGCGCCTCGCGCAGAATGTCCTTCAGGGTCGCCGCGCGAGGGGCTTCCCATATTCCTCTCCAGGCGAGGACGATGAGGTCCGTGGATTGTTTTTGGACAGGCGCAGGATTTCCGCGGCGGTATTGCCATGGGCGAGCAATAATCGCACGTGCAAGTCGCCGAGCGGGCAAGCGCTTGCGAGACGCTTGACAAACTCGCTGCTCCAGGCGGGCCATTCGTGTTGTGGCTGATCGACGTAACGTGGGGTGGTGAGAGAGCCAAGCTCCGCCGGAGCGGCCCTGGTGTCCGCTACGTGGAGCACCAGCAGTTCGGCGCGACCACGTTTGGCAAGCTCTGCCGCGGGTTGCAGTGCGGCGCTGGTGGAGGGTGTCCCATCGTGCGGCACCAAGATATGGTGAAGATGCCATGGTGTTGCACCGCGCTCCGGCGGGACCAGCACCACAGGACAAAGGAGCGTCGTGGAGCACTTTCATCGCCGTGCGGCCCAGCATCTTCCCCCGCTCGGCGCCGCTGTGCTTGCACATGACGATCACTCGCGGCTTTATCTCGCCCGCGGCCTGCAGAATTTCCACCGCCGGCGTCCCAACGCGGACGTCGATGATAAAGTCGTCGAGCATCGGTGCCTCGCGTCCGAGTCGACTTCGCAGTTCGTCTCGTGGCAACTCATGCTCGCCGACGTGCAAAATCTGGACGGCCGCTCGCTCAATCTCGCCGAGCACCTTTGCCACCGGCAGCGCCGCCAGTGCTTGCTTCGAGCCGTCAAGCGGGACGAGGATGAGTGGTTCGCTCATTCATCATCCTCCGCTTTCCGGCGCTCCGCACCTTCCGGAAGCGTGAGTTGGTGCCATTGGCCCCGCCACTGATACCGCATCGACAGGCTGCGCCAGCTTGGCGGCAGGTTCGCGCGATGCTCAGGCCTCTCTCCGCAGACGCGCAAGCCAGCAAAGCCGAGCACCGCGGCCTGCCATAGCCCGCCAAGGGCTCCGACGTGAACGCCGCCGGCCGCGTTCCCCATGTTGTCCGC
>CAWGXB010000019.1:0-129603 GCA_963826335.1 Candidatus Acidiferrales bacterium
AAAGCCCGTGTTCCTTCAAAACGGAGTTCTTCCCGGCGAATTGCATCGAAAAAAAGATCACCATGATCGGCGGCAGCAGGAATGTGATGAACGCAAAGCCATTTCGTGTCAAATAGCGGAACTCCTTGACCATTACGGCGGCTACTGGCGGCGAAATGAAGCGCGGCAGTTCGGTCAGATCATCGGCGCGCAACGCCCTTTTCTTTGCCGCCTTTGGGGCACCGCTTTCGCCCAGCTCTTCGCCAAAGTATTGTGCGCGAAACCGGCTCCACAAAAATCCGCTGGTGATTCCAATCCAGATCAGCAGCCCCGCAAAGCCCACCAGAAATGTCCGCAAGTCGCCATGCGCCGCTCCGGCCACTCCGCTTCCTGCCAGCGACGGAGGCGTCCACCACAAGTAGCGCACGAACTCAAACGCTCGGGGATTGGGAGCGCCTCCCATCCTCCGCATAATCGGCGAAAGAAAATTTAGAGACACCATCGACAATATGAATAGCCCAAAGAAAAGCTCCCGCGTCCTGCGCTTCGCCAGTATTTTTTCCAGCCATGATCCAATCAACCGCTCAATCGTCACGTTCAGCAACACGAACAGCGCGCTTACCAGCAACAGCACCGGCACAACGCCGGCCCGGGCCACCAACGCCCCGACGAGCATCGACATGATCCACGCAATTGACGACACCGCCGCAAAGTCCGCCAGCCCGTAGCCCATCCCCAGCAGGTAGAACGCGCGCATGCTCAGCGGGAATCGCAACAACGTTTTGAATGCGAAATTTGCTCCGAATCCCGCGGCCAATAGGGGAAATATCTGCCACCACGCAAACAGTCCCCAAAATAACAGCGCGACCCACTGCGGGCGGTTTTTCATCAGAAATTCGTACATGCCCGCGTAAAAACCGAAGCACGTGCCCAACACCAGCGCTCCGCCGAAAACCGCCGCCCAGATCATCCCGATCAGGTCCCAGCGATTGTTCTTTCGGCGCAGACCGTTTCGTAAGATGTGCCAGCGCAACCCGCCAATCAGCTTCAGTTGCTGCCACACATTCGGCATTTGCGCTACGTCAGCCACGTCAGTTCCTCAAACTTCGCTCTTTCACCGCCGCTTTGTCCGACGATGGACAGAAAAATCTGCTCCAGCGTTTTTTGCCCTTCCTCGCCTTCCGTTCCAGGCACGCCCGCGCGCAACTCTTCCAGCGATCCTTGTGCCACCAGCTTTCCTTTGTGAATGATGGCCACGTGGCTGCACAGTCTTTCGACAATTTCCAGCACGTGCGTTGTCAGAAAAATGGTTACCCCGCGTTCCGTCATCCTTCCCAGCAACGCCTTCAACGCTCCGGCAGCCAGCGCGTCCACTCCCTCAAACGGTTCATCCAAAAACAGAATGCGCGGCCCGTGAATCACCGCCGCGGCCAGCGCCAATTTCTTCTGCATCCCGTGAGAATAGTCAGCCACCATCGTTTTTTCGCGGTCGGCCAGTTGCATGAACTCCAGCAATTCCTGCGCGCGTTTCTCTGTGGTCCCGCGATCCAGTCCGTACATCCTGCCCACGAATCGCAAATATTCCACGCCGGTCAGCCGCTCGAACAGTCCCATTCCTTCCGGCACCACGCCAATCTGCCGCTTCACTTCCACCGGATGGGCCGTGAAATCCACGCCCAGCAATTCCATTCGTCCCGAAGTGGGCGCCAGCAACCCGGTCAGCATCTTGATGGTGGTCGATTTGCCCGCTCCGTTCGGTCCCAGAAATCCGAAGAATTGTCCCGCCTCGACCTGCAGGTCCATCTCGTCCACTGCGGTCAGCGCTCCGAACCGCCTGGTCAGTTTTTCTGTCTTGATCGCGATTTCTGGCATGGATTCAGCTCGATTCGCTCACACCCGCCCGCAAAACTCTATCATGAGTAACTACGCACGCCGCTGCCGCAAGTATCAGTGAGGATTCTACGAGACTAAATCCGGTGGCTCGATGGAACCGGTGTGGCACCTGATGACGAACCTCCGCGCGTGGGCAGCGCCGCCAGCACCGCCGGCAACTCCACACGAAACACCGCTCCTCCGGTCTGCCCGTTGTAGCAGCGGATATTGCCGCCGTGTTCCTGCACGATTCCGTAACAAATGCTCAAGCCCAGGCCCGTGCCCTTGCCCACTGGTTTTGTGGTGTAAAACGGGTCGAAGACGCGGTGCGGTTCGCGAATGCCGGGTCCCGAATCGGAAAACAGCACCACCACATTGGCGCGATCGCGTTGCGTCTTGATCGTCAACACGCCGCCGCCCTGCTCGGCCATGGCGTCCAGCGCGTTGTTGATGATGTTGAAAAATACCTGCATCAACTGGTTGCTGTCGCCGCGCACCCCGGGCAGCACCGATTCCAGATGTTGCTCAATCCGCGATCCGCCATTGTGCAGATCCAGCGCGCGCAGTTGCACGGCGTTCGTCACCACCGTGTTGATGTCCAGCAACGTTCGCTCTGCCGGAACTTGCCGCGCAAAACTCAACAGATTCTGTACCAGATTCTTGGTGCGCCGCGCCTGGTCCCGAATTTTTGTCGCGGTTACCCGCGTCCGTTCTGGCAAACCCTGGTCATCGGCCAGCAGATCGGAATAGCCCAGAATCGCCGTCAGCGGATTGTTGATTTCGTGCGCCGCTCCCGCCGCCAGTTGTCCCAGCGATACCAGTTTTTCCGAGTGCACCATTTGCGCTTGCAGGCGTTGCAGATTCACTACCGACGATTCCGACTGCGCCAGCAAGCGCGCGCGATCCGCGTCTGCCAGGTGCGTGCGCAAGAACACCATCAGCGCCAGCGGCAACGACGCAATCAAACTTACCGTTACCCGGAAGTCCTTCACCGCAGGTGTGTCGTGCGCAAACCACTGCGCGTACAACGCAAAGAACGGCAGCGAAAAAACTGCCGCCATCGCGAATCGCGTCGCCCACACGCTATCGCCCAATACCACTTCTGTGTCTGCCGTCGGGCTCGACTCCATCGGCCCGTCCAATTCATTGCGCTTTTGAAATGCGATTGCGCCCGCCAGGGCATACCAGAAAAATACCGTCATCAACAGCAGGTCATACCAGCTTCCGGTGTAGTACGTTCCTTGCGTCACCGCCCGGTTCGTCAACAGCGATGCGACCGTGTACAGCGTCGATGCCCCGAATAAATGCGCGCATACAATCCGCCACGCCCCACGTGTTTTCCACCAGAAGGCCGCGAACCCCGCCATCACCACCACAAATTGAATGTTCGTTAAGATGAAGAAATTACGGTCGTAGTACGCCAGCGTCGGCGTCGCGTACATCCACGGCAAAACCGCGTAAACATACAGGAACGTCCACCACGTCAACAGCAGCGTAAAATCCATGTAACCCAAGCCGATGCGTAGCTCGCCGCGCCGCAAATACGGACGCAGCGTCAGCGCCGCAATCAGCGGAATCCCGCGCAGAAAATAGATAATGTCCCAGGCGTCCAGGCCCGGCACCTCCTGCTGCAGATACACTTCGTGATACGTCCATTGGAACTGCCCGACCATCCACATCGTGCAGCTCAGCGCCAGCAGCATCCAGAACACGTTCCGCCGCCAGTGTGGCGTGCCCGCGTTGATCAGCAGGCCCGCGTTGGCCAGCAACGGCACGCAGCACTGCGCGATATCACCAAATGTATTCAGCGACCGCCCGGGCCCCAGGAATCGAGACACCATGACGTACACGCCCAGATAAACAATCCAGGCCGCGATCCAGATAGTTGTGCGAGATTTCACCATGTTCAGGGCTGACTTACATTCTAGGCGGTCGCGCCCTTCCCAGCGGAAGCAGCTCATTCCTAGATGGCCAAAGCATAAACCGGCGAGGTTAGAGGGATTTTCTCAGAATCCCGCCGTGCTCGAGGGGTGGCGTGGTTTAAGCGCGCCCACGATCTGCCCCTGCTTGACAACTGACCGACGGTCAGTCAATATTACTGTAGCTCGCACCAAGGAGCCTCTTTACCATGGCCGCTATCGCCTGCAACACTCCCGTTCATCTCCCGCTGCTCCACTTCTTTCGCCGGCAACCCGCCCTTCGCAGCTTTATCGCCATCCGCGCACTCGATGAGTTGTGCTCCCAAATGCTCAACGTCGCCGTCGGCTGGTACGTCTACTCCGCCACTCACAATGCCATGGGTCTCGCGTACGTCGGATTGGCGCGCTTCTTGCCCAATTTCGCCATGGTCCTGTTTGCGGGGCACGCAGCCGACCGCCTCGACCGCCGCAAAATCATCGGTCTCTCCCTTTTCTTGCAGGCTCTCGGTGTCGCCGCATTCGGTGCTTTGTCTGCTTCCGCCACGCTCTCCATGTTGCCGGTGTATTTACTTCTCTCGATCATCGGTGCGTCACAAGCCTTCTGCTCTCCAGCCATGGCCGCAACGTTGCCCCGCTTGGTGGACTCCGAAGAATTCCCCCGCGCGGTCGCCGTCGTGTCGTCCGCGTGGCAGATCTGTGCGCTGGTTGGCCCGGCCATTGGTGGATTGCTCTATGCGTTCAGCGGTCCCGGCATGTTTTTATTTTCCGCGCTGCTATATCTCGTCGCCCTGACGCGGGTGCTACGGCTTACCGGTGAACGACACCCGGCCAGTTCGGAAGAAACCGGACCGAACGACGCCAGTCCTCTGGGGGGCATTCGCTACATTCGCTCGAGCCGCTTGTTGTTCTCCATCATCTCGCTCGACCTTTTCGCCGTTCTGCTGGGCGGCGTCACCGCTTTGCTTCCCATCTACGCCAAGGATGTTCTCGCGGTCGGCCCTGCGGGACTCGGCTGCCTTCGTTGCGCTCCGGGTGTTGGCGCTGCCATCGTTGGTCTCATCTTGGCGCATCGCACCATCCAGCGCCGGGCGGGCAAGCGCATGCTGTTTTGTGTGGCGGGCTTCGGTTTTGCCACCATCGTTTTCGCGCTTTCCAGGAATTTGTGGCTTTCGCTCTTCACCCTGGCTGCTGCCGGCGGTTTCGACATGGTGAGCATGGTCATTCGCCAAACACTCGTGCAGGTCTCAACGCCGGACGCGATGCGTGGACGCGTCAGCGCGGTGCAATGGATGTTTATCGGCGCTTCCAGCGAACTAGGCGAATTCGAATCCGGCGCCACGGCCGCGCTCTTCGGCACCGTGCCTGCGGCATTTTTGGGTGGCGTCGGCACCTTGGCGGTGGTGGCGCTCTGGGCCAGGTTGTTTCCCGAACTGCGTAGCGCCGACAAGCTAGTCAAGGCCCACGATGTCGAATCCTGTGGCTCACCCCTTCAGTGAGGCTGTGCTCTTGGGTTTGACACGTCGCGCCGGCTCACCGACACGAGCGCACGTGGTTTTTTTCTTCAATGTAGCGCTGGCTTTTATGCCAGCCACTCTAAGCGCCCGTCCAATGACCGGCAATTGCGCGCCGCGTTCCATCTTTTCTTGCTCTCGCGTTCGCCGCTCGCGTTCGTTATCCTACGGTCACTGACCCGGGTTCAGTCGCAGAGGGCTTATCGACTCCATGTCCGCCAAATTCAAACCTCGTCCCAGGACCAAGCCGCCGGAAGAACGCCGCAGTGAGTTGATGAACGCCGCCCAACACCTGTTTCTGCAGCACGGCGTCGCATCCACCACCATTGAGCAGATCACATCCACCGCCGATGTCGCCAAAGGCACCTTCTATCTTTATTTTTCCTCCAAAGACGATGTGCTTGCCGCGCTTGGCGATCGCTACGGGCAAGATCGTCTGGCGAAGGTGAAAGCCGCGGTGGCCCAAAGGCCCGCTGAGGACTGGAAGGGGAAACTTGCGGAGTGGGCCGCGTCTAGCGTCTCGGGTTATCTCGATTCCATTCGCCTGCACGACATCCTTTTCTACAGCTCCCGCCCTCCCACGCGCGAAGGGCTGGTCGAAAATGTCACCATCGATTTTCTCTGCGATTTACTTCAGGCTGGCTCTAGCGCCCGCGCGTGGTCCGTCGAAGACCCTCGCTTCGTCGCTGTTTTCCTGTTCAGCGCGCTCCACGGTGTCGTTGACGACGCGCACATCAAAGAGAAGCACGTCAACCGAGCCCGCCTCGTTCACCGCCTGCAGCAATTGTGTTTTCGCGCCGTCGGCCTGCCGCACGACTGAAGTGTGCGAGGGCTTTTGGCCTGCCGGCATTCTCTCCTCTTGAAAAAGTTCGATTTGCCGTTCCGAACAGAGTCTGCGGAATGAGGAAGCCCCCGTCCTTTTCGTGGTCCGTCAGACGGCAACAGGACTCCGCAGTGACCAGAAGCCCTTCGGCTATCGTTGCGCGCCGTGGTAGATGGCGAGCACTACGATGTCCGCTTTCTCGACGGCGTACGAGGCAAGGAAGGGCGTATCGGGGATCGCCAACTCACGCGTGTCGGGAACTCGACCTGCCCTGCCCGACATGAGGAAGGCAGTAAGTTGTTGAATACTGGAAACGATCCGCATCGTGACTCGCGCAGCGACTTCCTCGCTGCTGGACAGCGCGATGTATTCTTGAGCCTGGTAGAGCTGCTGCGCGGCTTGCTCGGTCCATTGGATCACCGGCGAGCACGCCTTGTCCTCTTAAGTCCTTTTACGACCTCTTCGTGGCTCACCACGCGGCCTGCCCGCAGATCTTCCAGTCCCTTGCGAACCAGTGCGTCCTGGTAAGCGTACAGTTCGATGTAGTTGGCGATGGCCTCGTTGATCAAATAGCTGCGGGGGCGGCCTTGAGCGGCGGCCAACGAATCGAGCTTTTCAATTGTTTCGGCGACAGCGCGGAAAACACACTGCTCGGCGATTTGCCACCAGGGCCGAGTTTTCTTGCCATCCCATAAACATTGGGTTTTCGTGCCCCTTCTTTTCAGGGAACCGGGGCGGACGGAGGGCGAAACACGAACGCCACAGCCATGTGCGATTGGATCGGTTTCCCGTCGTATGTTGCTGCGCTGAAATTCCATTTCTTCAAAGCGCCAGTTGCCGACGTCGTCAGCGGCGGAACGTCTCGCAGAGTCGCAACCTTGGCAGCATTACCATTCTGATCCAGCGTGACGTTCAGGACCACGGCTCCTTGGACTTTCGTCTTGGCAGGATACGGCGCAAAGGCGGCGGTGTTCAGTTGCGGCGGGGAAAATGCCGGATCCTTCTTAGAGATGGGTTGAGATTGCGTTGGCGGTGGCAGCGGGATGTTGTCCGCGCCAAGAAAGCCGGGATCGTACACGATGTTGATCGTCAGCGTCGATGTCACGGGCTTTCCATCCAGCGTCGCGGCCGTATACGTCCAAGAGCGCACCGCCGCGGTGGCCGGCCCAGATACCGACGGAATGTCCCTCAGAATCGCCACTCCAGTTACCTGGCCTGTCTCGTCCAGGTCTACCGAGAGTGTTACCACGCCCGCGTCCATGCTACTCGCGGGATACGGAATGTTTCCTGCTTTGCTGACATTCGCCGGAACGAAGTGCGCCGGCTCTTTTGCCTCAAACCTTGTCACCCATGCTGCAGTAAGCATGACCAGCAACAGGCTAGTGGAAACACTGAAAATTCGCTTCATCGCAATAGTCCTCGAGAGACTTGAAATAGAGAGCATCGGAAATTCTGGAACGTTGTTGCTTGCGGGCGGTTCTTGTTGTCACTTGTTCGAAGATACGTTCGGCCCAAAAGTGTAACCTATGTCTTAGGTACGTTCTGTAAAGGATTTTGTACAGTTCAAAACTGGCGGAGGAGGAGGGATTCAACTTTCCGTACTATGAGGGCGGAATTTGTTGGTATACGTTGGCCCGTTACATCGAGGACATTGACAGCAAAGGATTTAGACATTCACCTCCATAAACACTGCATTTGCTCTGCGTCTGATTCCGCCACATTCTGTAGCACAGTGTAGCAATCCCTGACCTTTGTCCTCTTCACTCCCCGCATCTCTTGGATCTAATACTTGTGGGCTTGCGAGTGAAGTAGCAGGCCCTGACAACGTGACAAGTTCTTTTGCCGAGACTTGATTTCACCTAGCCGCTGCTGAAC
Source organism: Candidatus Acidiferrales bacterium (assembly GCA_963826335.1). Lineage (GTDB taxonomy): Bacteria > Acidobacteriota > Terriglobia > Acidiferrales > UBA7541 > Acidiferrum. The sequence continues at coordinate 7,980 of CAWGXB010000019.1, forward strand.
CTTCTGCTGACGTAGAGGTGCTCTTCGGGTACCAGATTCTTGGCGCAGCAGATCTGCCGCCTTACATCCACTGCGAAACTGACCCACGACCTCTAAGGTACTTGCGCGATATTTTGGCCGTCGCCTTCTGGCGAACGGACACCGTACAGACTCACTCTCGGATTGTGGACCCGAGGCTCTTTGTAGTACCAAAGCTCGACGCTTTCGAGGGAACGCTCGCCGAGGAGGTCGATCACGTAGTCCCTTCCCCCGGGTGAAATCCGGTCGCTGACCATCAATTCCTGAGAGGTCCCATCATCGAAGTGAACGACGAGGCGGTCAAAAAAAACAGCGTCGCCGCTAACGCGCAACTGAATGGTGCGAAAGTGAACATCACGGCGGTTGATTTGAATTCGGCCATGATCCTGACTGCAGTCGATCTGCATGTAGCCCAGGAAGTCCCAAAACTGACCGCGGGCAAATAGGGAGGTTGCAAAGGCTAAGGCCAAGAGCGCGGCGACAGTATGGAGAAGGGCCTTCCGGAGCATTTATAGTCCTAGGACTACTAGAACCATATATACCAGGATATCTTGCGTCCTTGACAGGGCAATCGCCAGGGAGTTACATAATCGATCAACACTTGCGGCGATCTTGTCGTTGCCCTCATGCACTCTACGGTCGTCGACAGTGTTTAAAGCGTGTTTTTCAGAACCGCGTGGGTGACTGCGCGGCCTCTGTCAGAGTCACCAGTTGTGCGCCCGCCACTGGACGTCTACGCCGCCCCGCGATCAAGTGAGTCTGCCCGAGGACACGGGGAGAGGTATGCAGGAGATAATTATATGAGCGCTCAAAGAATCAAAACTTTATGCCTAGCGCTTGGCGCAACGGTTTTGCTCAGCTCGGTTGCCTTTGCGCAAAACGCAAAGCCAGGAAAACTGAAGATTTCGGTAAGCCCCAAGCAGGCCTACACATTTGTTGATGGCAAGGCCATTGGTCCCGGCAATCGGGTCATCAAGCTCGATGTCGGCACCCACCATGTGGTTGTGGCCAACTACGGGTACAAGTTTGTCGAGCAAGATGTCTCGCTGGATTCGGACAAGACGTTGCCGGTGGACATAAAGCTGGAACCCGTTGGCGGACCCGTGCCAGGCCCGCGTGGTCGCATCCAGATTGAAGCAGGATGGCACCACGGGGCAACAGCCGCCGCCGTTCTGCTGAACGGCAGGAAGCCTCTGTACTTCGTAGGCCACGTGGATGAGTTCGATAACGACTTTAATTGGCACCAGGAGTTGATTGTGCCACCAGGGACGCACCAAGTGACGGTCACTCGGGATGGTAAGGAATTGTGGTCCGGCCCGATCACGGTCGCGGCGGACCAGCGCGTGATTGTTGATATCTCGAATGGAAAAGAAAAGACCAAGCCTTGGCCACGTGGCTCGTCGTGCCCAACATATCGCCCCCAATGTGAACTGCCTAAACTGGCGCCACGCTTTACAGCCGGTATTGCAAGCGCCACCGTCGTTGTGGCTCCGGTCAGCGGGACGGTCTCCGCCAATCCGCCGAAAATCGATTGCAACCAAAGTACGCAGCTAGCCTGGGTTTCCAACGAAACTGTCGAAGCCGACATGAGCGGCATGAGCCCCGTGCCGACGTCGGGCGAGAAAACAATCTCGCCTCGGCAAACCACCGTGTATCAGCTTACAGCTTCAGGACCAGGTGGCGTGGTAACGCCGAGCACAACGGTGGAAGTCAACCCGGTGGTGCAATCGTCGTTGAGCGCTTCTCCGATGGAGGTCAAGTACCGCCGCATCGGCGACAAGATCATGGAACAAGGGAGCACTACTCTGACTTGGTCGTCGTCCAACTCCGACGCGGTTTCGCTGGATCCGGGTGGCTCCGTAGATGCCAGCGGGACGAAATCCATCACCCTGAGCCCAACGCAAAGCGGCGCCGGCCCGGTGGACGAAGAGTTCAAATACACGCTGAAGTCGACGAACGCGTGCGGTGGCACGGACACCAAGACGGTAGCGGTACACCTGAAAGGCTCCGTCGACCCCATTCCGACCGTGCTTCTCCGCAGCGTTTTTTTCCCGACCGCCTATCCTACCAAGGAGGACCCGACGCTGGGACTCGTTCGCAGTCAGCAGGAAATATTGACAACCCTCGCCACCGGATTCAAACAGGATCTCGAATACGACCCTGAAGCGAAGTTGTCGCTTGGCGGATACGCGGACGAGCGCGGTGCGGATCCGTACAACGATTCCTTATCCGAACTCAGGGTCCAACGCGTCAAGGAATTCCTGGTTTCGCAGGGAATCGCCGCAGAAAAAATCGATACCTCAGCGTACGGCAAGCAGAAACCGCTGGACAAGGCCACGGTTAGCAACCTGCAAACCCAGAATCCAAACCAGCCTCCGGAAAAGCGGGTGCGCGATTCCCGTGCGACCTGGCTGGCTTACAATCGCCGCGTTGACATCGTTCTCATGCCTAGCAACGCCGAGTCGGTGCGGTTCTATCCCAATCTAGCTCCGGATTCCCAGATTCTTTGGCAGATACCCAAACCGACCCGCAGCGCGGTTGAAGGGTACAACTAAGCACTTCCCGGCAAAGAAGTTGAGAAAAGACTAAAACTCGGCCTCCGTAAAGAGCTCACACTCTGGCCAGGACGTGCCGGACGATATGGTCGGCTGGTTGTCCTCGATATAGAACACGCCTACAGCAAAGACCCGGGAGGTCCTGCGATGGTGTTGGCGAAATTGATTTTCGAGTCCCGCGCGAACACACCGCGACTATACTGAAACACGCTAGTTTTCCTGGCCGTCGATCAGACCAGGCTTCAAGACCTCGAGGAGCTGTCGCGTCGTAAGGAGCCATGCTATATGTCCGCGCATAATTAACAGGACATAAGATAAGTACATCTGGCATACTCCTGGAAGGAGGTGCCATGGTTCCGCGAATCCTGCACCTGCATCCGAAGACCTATAAACGGTTAATCCGCCTGCGCAAACAAGCAGAACGAGACGGAGCCTACCGAGTTGCCAAGCGATTGCAGGCAGTGGTACTGAACTCGGAGGGACGTACCAGCGGCGAGCTGGCCCAGCTACTCGGATCTCCGCGTTCGAGGGTCTCGGAGTGGTTAGCACACTACCAAGCTTTTGGCGTGGAAGGCCTGCTCGAGGGGCATCGCTCGGGCCGGCCATTGGAGCTGACGTCGGCGCAGCGGAAACAGCTCGACGACATTCTCGAAAGCGGCCCGGTAGCCTCGTATCCGGCCCATGCCCCGCGTAGTGATTGTTGGCGTAGGCGTAGACCTTGAGATTCCTCGAAATAAATTGCCGGAACAGCTCAGCCCAGTTGTGAAGGTCATCAGTTCTGTTGATAATCGTTCTGTCCCACGTCGTCGTCAACGTTTCCATGGCTTTGCGGTCACCCAGCCAACGCACATAGACGAAATCAGTCGTTACCCAATCAAACTTCTTCTTCTCCCAAGGACGCGGCATCCGAGAGATGTCTGTCAGTGCCAGCGCAACATTGTATTCGCGAAGCAAATCGGTTAGCCGCTTGTCGAGCCAAGCCCTGTTACGAATTTCCACGACAAACCGAATGGTGGGTAAATCTTTCAGCCGCTGGAGAAAGAATCGCAGGCGAAGGAAGAACTCATCTGTTTGAATCTCATGTTTGTTGAACCACGGGAACTGAAGCAACAACGGCGCCGTAGTTTCTCGCGTAGCAGGTGCATCCGGTCAGCCCTTGGCGTCGGGTAGCGATGAGCCCACAACCTATTCCGACGCATACAGCGTTAGCTCCGCCAGTGCGACCCAAGCGACAAGGGTCACAACAATTGCACGAGAGAGCACCGCTTCGCCGCTCCATAAAACGAGCGCAATCCCCGAGAAATTGATGTACAGGGCAAATTCGCGGGCGAACTCTTGTCCTGAAGTCGCTGCTCTCCGGGGCGATAACATGCGCGCCAGTGTATTCAGTAGCGGTACCGCGAGGGCTACGGCGAGAATGAGCTCCGTTTTCCACATCGCGACATTGGCCGGTCGGACGAACCCTTTGCCGTCGGAGCTCCACGTATTGGCGTCGTGCAGGTACCCGATCACGGTGAGGCAGACCAGCACCATCCAGAGCGCAAGTCGATCCGCGCGATGCAATCGCGCTAAAAACCCCAAGCCGGTGACCGAGCGGCTCGCCAGCAGGAGCGCGGCGGCGATACCGATGATCACCAGAAGCCATGGCGTGAATCGGGTCACCAAGTGCAGGACGACGATGATCGCTGCGACCACGGCGAGGCGCAGAGCAGCGACAGTCCGACGCTTTGCATCGGACGCGCCTTGTCGCGAGGTCGTCATTGGGCCGATAGTCAGGAACACCTGCTTTCGGACGTCACGCAACCGCAACCAGCATACAAAGTCCTTCAATCCACCGATAGCATGTTACGGGTCCTTGCCCAAAGGGATCAATCTATCTGATCATCGACGCGACTGCGTACAGTTCGCAGAGTTCCAACAGCTGCGTCATCGACGTTTCCTGGCGCGTAAGTTGGCAGGGATTCTGACAAGGCCGCCCGGAACGCCTTGATTACTCCACCATTCCGCTTGGCTGTCCTTCAACGCTTTCTGGTGTGCCACGACCTGCGGAACCTTCGCCGCAAAGATGAAGTCTGGCGGCGTCTTTTCGTACCAGCTGGTGACTTACGGGACTTGACCCGGCAAGGAATAAAGTGGGAGCCTGTTCAAAAACACGGCGAACGGGGTGACGCAGAGCGCAACGCGAGACGCTGACCTCGGATTACGCGTTGCCATGCAAGCGGCGAGGATTGGAGCGAGACCGAGCACAACCGTTGCTGTGACTTCGAGCGGGACCAGGGCGTAAAGCTCAGTTGTGCCGAGCAACACGAGAATCAAACCGCACGGCATTGACGCCATCATTGTCGGCTGCCACGGCGACGGAGGACTCACCTACGTAGCTCGCATCCGAAACGGTTTTGTGCCCGCATCACGCCGCCAGGTTTTTGAGAAGCTGCGGCCTCTAGCCAGGGTTGAATGTCCGTTCGTTAATCTGCCAGAAACGCGACAGACGAGATGGGGCGAAGCTTTGACCGCGGAGAAGATGAAGAAGTGTATTTGGGTCAATCCCGAATTGGTAGCGCAAATTGCTGTGCGTCCTTGCGCTCGAAGAGTGCGGATCCGTTCCGCAGGAATAGCGCTGATCTGCCTTTCAGTACCGCTTGGCAACATCTGTGCTGCAAGACTTGGAATTAATTGTTCTTGGAACAGGCCATTTATCTCGTATAATGCAAACCTCAACCAAGTTGGTAGAAGTCTGTGTGGTGAATAACGGGACTGTTAATCAATGTCTAGATACTCTGGAGGGTATCATGTCCAACCACCCCAAGGTTCCAGCCACCTCAGCAAACTGCGAAGAAGACCACGAAGCCAAGCTGAAACTCAATGAGGAATTCGAGAAATTCAAGGAAGTGGTCGAAAATGCAGCGAAGATCTCTCCAGATGTTCAAAAGTTGAAGGTTCCCTTGAAAAAACTGGAGAATGCGGTGATCATTGCGGCCCATGGCAGGTATCTTGTTCCCGTGAAAGTTGAGAAGAAGCAGCGGTCTTAAGCGGGCCGAACCATCACTACGGTTGTCGAGCGTGGAATAGCTTTTCAAAAATATGCATCGGCCGCGAGGGACGGGCAACACTGCCAAGAAGCTACTTAAGCGGTCCGCCTGCCTGGTATTTTCCTTCGAGAATGAAGGTCTCCGCTGCACAAACTATCTAACCGGGATAACAGTCGCAAGTACTCCTATACTAGTCGCGGTCCTGAACTTCTTCGATCGCTGGAGGACCTCCGAAGAAATCCAGCACCTGCTCCGCGGTTATAGTCTGACCTCCGTTCGAAGAATCCTCCGGCAACTTCTGGACCACACGTTGTTGATCGAAAAGGACTCGGCTGAGGCGAATCGCGAAGCGAGCTTGGAGTTGTGGAAGGTATGGGATCTTGAGGCGCGTTTTTTCCACTTTGCGACCAAGAATGCCTTCCGTTTACATGCGCCATTACCGGACGAAAGCAAGTTTGCTCGTGCGCTGTTGCGCAAGGGTCCACAGCCGGAGCTGATCAAAGGTTACCGCAGCGCCGATCATATCGTTCTGCCAAGCCCAGGTCCTTCTCTGAACTCCGAGTTCCCACGAGTACTGCTTGGGAGGCGCACTCTTCGGCAGTTCGGCCGCGGAGGGCTTTCACTCGAACACCTTTCCGTTCTGCTGTGGCTGACATGGGGTGTGACCGGACGGCTGGCGTGGCCGGGCCTAGGAAAGCTAATATTGAAGACGAGTCCTTCCGGCGGCGCTCGTCACCCGATTGAAGCTTACTGCTGGGCGTTGCGGGTCACGGGTTTGCCACGCGGCATCTACCACTACCGCGGAGATGGGCATTATCTTGAACGACTTCACAACGGTGCACAATCTGCTCGTGTTGTTGAGTTGTGCGCTCGTCAGGAATGGGTGCGCGACTGCGCCGCGCTTTTCGTGATGACGGGAGTGCTCCCCCGGGTGATGTGGCGTTACGGCTTTTCTCGCGCGTATCGCACTGTTCTTTTGGAAGCGGGACATTTTTGCCAGACGTTTTGCTTGGTTGCCACCTGGTTGGAACTTGCGCCGTTCTGTACTGCGGCTCTCGTCGATCAGGAAATCGAGACGGACCTGGGCCTCGACGGCACCAGCGAATCAGTCCTCTACGCTGCCGGCGTAGGAGTGAAAAGGCAGCAGAAGCAATCGGCGGACTAAGAAGAAGCGGCGGGGAGTAACGGCTCTTGTGTGTCGTGTCGTGTGGCCTCCAGCCAGGTTTGTCGAGCAGATTTCAGGTAAGCCTGGAAATCTGGATCCTTTTGCAGATTCTTGTAGAGCGGATTGCGAGCGAGAAATGGGTAACTGCGAATACCGAGCTCATCTGCTCTTCGCAGCCAGCGAAGTGCTTCGCCATTCTGATGGGCAGCGGCCAGAACTTCTGCGACGTCTATACAATACCCGGCGTCGGACCAGTACACACGTTGATACTCGCCGAGCCATGCCGATATAGAAACGGGCTTGCCTCCTAAGACGTCGAGCAGCGTTACCAGGCCTTGGACAGTTGGGTCATGAGGTGACCGCTGCAAGAGAGTGCGGACGGTTTCGCCAGCTTCAGCAAGTTTGCCGCGCGCCGCCAAAACACGGGCCAGCATTACTTCGCCGAGAAGATCATTTGGATGCTGGCTGAGCGCCTCGCGGGCCTGTTTCTCGGCTCGATCTAAATCAAGTTGATACCGATAGGCGATGGCCAACTCTCGACGGACTAAGTTGGGATCCAATTCTTTGGCACGCAGAAACGCACGTACACTCTGCTCGGGGAGCCCACGATCTATGTAATAAAAGCCGGCCGCATAGTAGGCCAGTGCGGAGCCTGGCGAGCGCGCGAAAGCTTCGCGCAGGCGGGCTTCCGTTTGACTCAATTGCCCCTCTTGAAGTGCGATGAGCGCCAGGGCCGCATAAGCCTCTCCAAGGACAGGATCCAATTCGATAGCGCGGTTGGCTTCCTCGAACGCCATACGAAGACTTGTTGGAGCGTCCGAGTATCCCCAGAATACGGCAACCCAGTGCAGTTTAGCTAAGCTCACTAAAGCCAGTGTGAAGCGCGGGTCAAGCTCTAGCGCTTCGTTTAGCCGTTGTTCAGCGCGCGCGAGTTGTTCCGCACTCGGGCTTCTCCAGAACACATCCATCTCGTAGTTGCTGCGAAGATAAGCTTGAAACGCATCTGCTTGTTGCGTGGGAGGACTGATAAAGCGAGCCCGTTGTTCCGTGTCGGCAGAGGCCTTAAGTGAATCCACGATCTCACCGGCCATCAAGTGTTCAACTTCAATCGCCTCGGTAAAACGCCGCGTGTAGGCATTTCCGGCGATCTGCACATTCCTTCGAACGTCGAGAAGTTCAAAACTGAAACTCAGAATTCCACCTTCGATCTGGTAGCTGCCGCTCAACACCACATCCACTCTCATTCCTCGGCCCACTCCAAGGGGATCGAGCTTCGGGTCAGCGAGATTGACTGTCGCCGGAGGCGGGTGCACTTCGAGCAGCCGCGCGTTAGTCAATTTCGCACTAAGGACATCGGCGAGGCCGGCACCAAAATAATCGTATTCTCCAGAACCACCGATTCTCCGAAAAGGCAGGATCGCGATCGAGTGGATGCTGTTCACATTTGCTACAGCTGAAGCCTCGGTGGTTGGTTGGCGTTGCCGGTGAATCCACCAGATTCCCGTGGCAACCGCCAAGATCAAAATGACCAGCACAGCGAGCCCCGCTCGAAGCAGCTTCACGTCGTGCCTGATCTTCGGCTCGATGGGCATCGGTCCGGTGATCCCGCCCGTAGCCGCGGTGCGGGCTGCTTCCGTGTCGCGTTTCAGACGCTGCAAATCGGTGCGAATGTCCGCGGCATTTTGGTAGCGCAGGTTACGGTCCTTTTCGAGAGCCTTGTTTACAGTCTCTTCGAGCTTCACAGGAAGATCAGGATTCAATTGAATGGGAGATACCGGGATCCGGTTGAGGATGCCATCGAAGATCACGCCAGAACTTCCACCACGGAAAGGTGCAGTACCAGCCGCCATTTCGTAGAGTACAACACCGAAGGAGAAAAGATCCGTGCGAGCATCGAGCTCTTTACCGCGGACCTGCTCAGGCGACATGTAGGCTACCGTGCCCAAGGCCATTCCCGGGAAGGTGAGATGTTCTGGGTCGTCAGACAAGGTCGGCCCAGTGTATGCATCGGCAGGATCCGAGGTGGTGATTTTGGCGAGGCCGAAATCTAGAATCTTGGCATGACCACGCTTAGTTACGAAAATGTTCGCTGGTTTGATGTCGCGGTGGATAATGCCTTGGGCATGTGCCGCAGCAAGCGCATCGGTAATCTCGATTCCTAAGTCTGCAACCTCCTCGACCGGCAACGCTTTGCCGGAAATGCGGTGCTTTAGCGTCTGGCCATCGAGAAACTCCATGACAATGAATTGCTGGCCATCTTGCTCTCCAATGTCGTAAACGGTGCAGATGCTGGGATGATTCAAGGCTGAGGCGGCGCGAGCCTCGCGCTTGAATCGTTCCAGCGCATGCGAATCGTGCGCAAGATCTTCGGGCAGGAATTTCAGCGCGACGAAGCGGCCGAGTCTGATGTCCTCGGCCTTGTAGACCACACCCATACCGCCACCGCCGAGCTTCTCGATGATGCGGTAATGCGAGATAGTTTGGCCGATGAGCGAATCGGTAACTGCCATTTGCGCTCATGTTAGGTTGCGAAAGGGGACAAGTCAACGAACACAGACTTCTCATCGGGCTTAACTAAAGCAGCAATCATTTTGTCTTTTGGTAGCCCAAGTAGCCCAACTGAGGGACCGAAAATCATCGTCTTTCCCGATAAGCGACACCAAACAAGGCATTTAGATTTTGCATTCTTCGGCTGTTAACCGAAGGGTTGCTAGTTCAAATCCCAGGCGTGCGCTTAAGGGTTCGTTCGGAGATCAGACCGCGCTAATTAATTTGCCGCAGGTTGTTGAATAGGCTCGCTAATCCTATCCTAAGGAACATTCCAACTTCTGCGTACCTTACTTCCTCTAACACCCTTTGTAGCATCACTTCAGTCCGTCTGCTGCCGCATCAATCCTGTCCGTGAGCGAATCCAAATTCGTGATGCCGAGATATTTTTGCGTGGTTTCCAAACTCTTGTGCCCCAGCATGTACTGAATTGTGCGTACCGGGATGCCACTGGCTTCCCAGTTGCTGGCGCATGTCTTCCGCAATCGGTGCAAATAGTGGTGCTGGCAAACCGGGTGCGTCTCGCACGTCACCTCAATCTTCCGAGTCGTGTGGTACCGCCCGGCTGTCCACGGTGCGGTGCAGTGTCCGCAGTTCACCTTGGCACGTAACGCGATACGCTTGAATTTTCGGAGGAAGTGATTGTCCGGGCGACCCTCTTCGTTGACGAAAATCCAGCGCGGGTGTGGGGCCTGTTTCTTCCGCTGCTTCAACATCTCCACCAATTCAGTCGGCATCTTCACGTCTCGACTCTCATGCTTCTTAGGCGTGAACCCGACATCCGGCTTTCGGCGAATGTGATAGATGCCACGGGCGAAGTCGATGTCCTGCCACGAGGCGTAGGTAACTTCCTTATCGCGGCAGGCGGTTCCGAGGAAGAACTTGTAACGAATCTTCTCTTCGTCGGTCATTGCTGCGAATAACCTTTTCAGTTCGGCAGGCTCGTACGGGACGGCGGGTTCTTCCTCGAACTCGGGAAGATCGATGCTCAACGAGAAGTCCGTCTTAATTCTATTCGCCTTTAAGAGCGACAACACCGTCATCATGCGATTGTGGAGAGTCCGCGCCTCATATCCCTTCCCAGCGAGATAGTCCCTGAACGACTGCAACTGTGGTTTGCCGACTTCGTCCAGAAAACGCACCTTGCCGTTTAGTGACTCTTCGAATTGTTGAAGGTTGAGTTCGTAACCGACGACGGTCTTGCGCTTCTTCGTCTTCTTCGCCTCTGACAGGAAATGTTCGACCACCTTCTTGAGCGGCAAGCGGTTCGCGTTCTGGCGATCTTTGAACTCTTCCAGAGTCAGACCCATCGCTACGGCTTTGGCGTTCAGTTCCAGACCAGCCGCTTCACGCTGCGCTTCCTCGAACGTGTCGTATGCTTGGCTCCACACGAACTTGCCAGAGGCATCGGGGTAACGAACGTGGAACTTCGCGCCCGGTTCGAGCGTGGGACGCCGCCCCGCACCCTTCGGAACGGCTTTGTAACGCCAGCCCTTTCCCGGCTCTTTTCGACGGATATAGACCCTAGCCATGCTGGGACCTCGTGCTCAGATTGTAGCACGGGTGTAGCAAGGTGAAAAAAGTCCTATTTTTAGCGTGTTTCTAGGATATGGCGGAGGAGGAGGGATTCGAACCCCCGAGACCCTTTCGAGTCTAACGGTTTTCAAGACCGCCGGTTTCAACCACTCACCCACTCCTCCACACTGATTCTATTGCGCTTGTGGAAACCAGTGTTGCACATTTTGTTGCACATTCACCCCCGGCTCGATAGACTTTCCTCATGCAAAAGGGATACATCTACCAGGCCAATGGCGCATGGCACGTCCGCTACCGAGTGGGCGGTAAGCAGGTTTCGCGCAAGCTGGCCGACTACAACGACCAATATCGCACGAAGCGTAGTGTCCGTCCACTGGCCGAAGAGATTCTTGACCCATTGAATCAAGGGCGGGAAGTCAACGGGCCTACGACGCTGCAACAGTACGTGGAGACGGTGTACTTCCCGAACATCAAGCCGAAAAAGAAGCCTTCCACGTATAAGGGGTACTTCAACCTCTACTCCAAGCAGATTCAGCCGCGGATAGGCGGATTGCGTCTCGCCACGTTCACGACTGCCGATGGTCAGCGTCTTCTTTACAGCATCGACGAAGCGGAAGAACTTTCGCACCAATCCTTCTTGAATATCAACTCGTTGCTCTCCGCCTTCTTCACACACGCTCGCCGAAGTGGAACGCTACAGGGTCAGAATCCGATGGATGGTGTCGAGATTCCCGAAGGCAAGCGGAAGGAGAAGACGCACAAGTACACGCTCGCCGAAGTGGAGACGACTACCGCCGCCGTGGATGGCGTCGCACGCTGCGCCGTCGTTGTTGCCGCGTGGACGGGATTGTCGCTCGCAGAACTGCGCGGGTTGAAGTGGGAAGACATCGACTTCGACAGCAAGACCGTGACCGTGTCGCGCACAGTATGGCACCGTGAAGTCATCGACACGAAGACAGTTCACCGTGCCGCCGCTGTGCATCTTTTGCCGAACGTAATCGCAGAACTGAAGAAGCATCGCAAGAGCAATCCCACCAAGACATGGGTCTTTGAGGGGCCGCGTGTCTTCCCGCTCGACTTGGCGACACTTGGGTCGAAGCACATCAAACTGGCGCTTGAAGGTTCTGGCGTCGAGTGGCATGGATTCCACGCATTCCGTCGTGGTCTTGGAACGCGCCTGTACAACAACGGCGTTCCGACGAAGACCATTGCGCAGATTCTACGGCACGGGTCAGGAAGTGAAGTCACGGAAGAGAATTACATCGACGTTGACCCGGGCACCGCCGCCGCCGCGCTCAAGAGCCTGCCGCGCAGGTTGAAGAAGTGAAAAAGCATGATGGAAGCCGTCGGACAGGTGGTTCCCGAACGAGCAACCCTTCGGTTAACAGCCGAAGAATTCAAAATCTAAATGCCTTGTTTGGTGTCGCTTACCGGGAAAGATGCTGATTTTCGGTCCCTCAGTTGGGCTACTTGGGCTACCAAAGAACAAATTGATTGCTGCTTCAGTTCAAGCCCGGTGAGCACTTTGTGTTCGTTGACTTGCCTCCTGCCCCCAACCTAACATGAGCGCACATGTCAGGTACAGACTCGCTCATCGGCCAGACCATCTCGCATTACCGCATCATCGAGAAGCTCGGTGGCGGCGGTATGGGTGTTGTGTACAAGGCTGAGGACACCAAACTCCATCGCTTCGTTGCCTTGAAGTTCCTTCCTGACGGATTCGCGCCAGATTCGCAAACTCTGAGCCGCTTCAACCGCGAGGCTCAAGCGGCCTCCGCATTGAATCATCCCAATATTTGCACCGTCTATGAAATCGGTGATCACGACGGACAGCCCTTCATTGCCATGGAGCACCTCCAAGGGAAGACCTTGAAACAGCACATCTCTGGCAAACCGCTCCAGCTTAAAGAAGTCTTGGAACGAGGGATTGAGATTGCGGACGCGCTCGGCGCGGCTCACAGCAAGGGCATTATTCATAGAGACATCAAGCCCGGCAACATCTTTGTCACTGACCGTGGTACCTCTAAGATTTTGGATTTTGGGCTGGCCAAACTCGTCCCCGCGGGCGCCGCCATGAATCTTTCGGCGATGCCCACCGCCAGCGAAGCAGAAGAGTTCACCCGGCTTGGCACGGCCATTGGAACCGTCCCTTATATGTCTCCCGAACAGGTGCGTGGCGAGACCCTTGATACACGCACAGATTTATTTTCGTTTGGTGTGGTTCTCTACGAGATGGTGACCGGGATTCAGCCCTTCCGCGGCGAAACCACCGGACTGATTTCCGAAGCGATTTTGAATCGTGCACCCGTTGCGCCTGTGCGACTCAATCCTGACCTTTCCCAAAAGCTCGAAGACGTCATCAACAAATCGCTGGAGAAAGACAAAAAGTTACGCTACCAGAGCGCTGCCGAAATTCACACCGATCTGCAGCGTCTGAAGCGCGATTCCCATTCCTCTCAAATCGCCGTGGCGGCAGCGTCAGCCATGCCCAAGCTCGTTGAAAAACCCAGGCAATTGGCAGCGCTCTCTGTCGTCACCGTCATACTGATCGGCCTGGCCGTGGGCGGTTGGCTATTCTTCACGCGCAAGACTCACGCGCTCACCGACAGAGACACGGTCATTTTGGCTGATCTGACGAACAACACCGGAGACGCGGTCTTTGATGGCACGCTGCGGCAAGGGCTCTCCGTGCAACTGGAGCAATCGCCTTTCTTGAGCATCATCTCTGACCAGCAGACCCGACGAACCCTCAGTTTGATGGGCCAGCCAGCCGATGCAAAACTTACGCCTGCCATCTTCGGCGACCTCTGCCAACGCACCGGCAGCGCCGCCGTCATCGACGGCGCGATAGCGCAGTTTGGAACGCAGTACTTGCTTACGCTCAAAGCGGTCGATTGCATAAACGGTGCAACGCTAGCCAGCACAGAAGCTCAGGCGAGTGACAAAAGCCACGTACTAGATGCGCTGGGAAAGACCGCTTCGGAAATCCGGAACAAATTGGGCGAGTCGTTGAGCACTGTTCGGAAGTTTGATACGTCCCTGGAGCAAGCCACCACTCCGTCGCTTGACGCCCTCAAAGCTTTCAGCTCGGGTGTTAAGGTTCAGACTCATGGGGAAGTCGCTGCGATTCCGTTTTTTCAACATGCCATCGAGCTCGACCCTAATTTCGCGCTTGCCTACGCACGATTGGGCATCGCATTTACCTCTATTGGAGAGCCCAGCACCGGCGCAATCTACACTCGAAAAGCGTACGAACTTCGCGACCGGACCAGTGAGGCGGAAAAGTATTTTCTCGCAGCTGTCTTTTATAAAGAGGTGACCGGGGACGTTGAAAAGGCCGAACAATCCTGCAAACTCTGGATCCAATCCTATCCACGCACCGAAATGCCACATATTTACTTATCGGGTGCGATCTACCCGGTCTTGGGTCGATACGAAAGTGTAGTTGAAGAAGCGCGAGAAGCAATCCGTTTACAGCCGGATACTCCTATCTCTTATTTCTTTCTTATGTCGGGCCACATCGCCCTGAACCGGCCCCATGAAGCGAAGACCACATATCGACAAGCTCTCGAACGCAAAGTTTTTAACGCCTTAGACCCTATCGCCCTGTATCAAATTGCTTTTTTGCAAAACGATATTTCTGGGATGGAACAGCAAGGTGCAAAGTCCGCCGGCCAACGTGGAATCGAGGACGTGATGCTGGGCCTGGAAGCGGAGACCGCCGCTTACTCCGGCCGCCTTAAAGACTCTTGTGGGGATGATCCCGTGTGAGGAGTCTAGTGCTCGCAAGCAGCGACTTGGACACATCAGCAAGCAAGGCAATTCGTTGTTGCGCTTCTTGTTAGTGGAAGCGGCCCAAGCAGCGGCGCGTGTTCATCCCGACTGGCGACGCCGCTACATGCACCTGGCGATGCGTCGACACAAAAGCGTTGCCAAGGTAGCGATGGGGCGCCGGCTGGCGGTTCGGTTGTACTGGATGTGGCGGAATAGCTCCGACTATTCGCCATCGCTAGAGTTCGGTTCGTACGCGGGACAGCTCGGAATCGGACATGGCGTGAAGTAGAGCGTCGTCCACTTGATTGGGCGTCCCGCTCCCCGAAAGGGGAGTTTGAAGAAGTAATCTTGGTCGAAGTTTTGATCGAAGAGATGTTTAGGTCGGACTGAAGCCGACCGAAAGATTACGAGCGAGCCGTGGTCGTCGAAGCAGCAGTCAAAGAAGGACAACGAAGACCACTCTTTGGAGTGAGCGGCGAAGTATGCTCAAAAACTATTTGACAGGGCCGACATTGTTAGAGATGTCCGATTTGTCAGGGGTGAAGTCTTCGAGCATTAGAATGTGTTAGGAGGTTGTCAATGAGCATGACGACAAGCACTCGACAAGTCGGTGGTGTCACGATTGTGGACATCAAAGGGCGGATTGTACTTGGCGAAGAGAGCGCCTCAGTGCGCGACGTTGTTTGTGACCTGTTAAGGAAGGGACATAAGCAGATTTTGCTCAATCTTGGTGCTGTCGATTACATCGACAGCATGGGCCTTGGTTCTTTGGTCGGTGCCTTCGCGAGCGTGCGGAAGCAGGGGGGAGAGCTGAAACTTCTCAACCTCACAAATAAGGTCACCTACCTAATGCAAATTACAAAACTATATACCGTCTTCGACATCATGAATGACGAGGCGGCGGGCGTGAAGTCTTTCGGTCAATCGACAGCGGCAGCTAAGTCCTGAGTAACAAAACCGGAAACTTGAAATTCAAATGGACGGGTACGGCGTGTATCAGGACTTAGACTTTGTTTGGGATTCCCCCGGTAACATCATCCGGCACTGGTTAATGCCTAAACGCGGACGTATCATGGGCACATGTTGAAGAGAGAACTCCCCGTTACGCATTGCACCCAATGTGGTGGCGCGGGTTACAACAGTAGAGTGGCAGATCGTCGTTGTAGTAAGACTATCGCTGGAGAACGCTGCAACGGCACTAATGCGAGTGCCCTCGAACGTAGCGATTGGGAAGATTGTTCAAACTGTGAGGCGACCGGATATTACCGCAATAAAGACTGCCCGCAGTGCCAAGGTGTCGGCTATCTTTTCGTGCGGCCGAGTGAAAAACAGGCCGTAGTTTAACCGAAGCAGCTCCTGCTAGTACCCAAGTTTCCGGTTTCGGCGGTGGTCTCAATAGGTCGATGCAACACTCTGTTCGAACACTTTGCGTTGAAAACAAAAGCTAAAACCCCTCGCTAGGTTAGATCAGTCGGAACGCTACCCTGGCTAGGTTTTGACCGAGTGCAGCCAAACAGATCCGATCTTCAGGGGAAGTATCGTCCGATCAACTGATTGGATGGTGTTGCGTCGACCGTCTGAGCCGGCAGCGTTAACCAGATGGACCTTGGAGACGATGACTCATACCCATCGGACGTGCAATTTTTAACAGTTATGCGTTCCTTGGTGGCTCATACTGCATTGATTAGAAATTCCCCTTAAATGAAAATCTTACTGTACAACCCTGACAACGGTGTGACGCGCAACTTCATGCCGCATCTTTGGATGTTCCTGCTGCAAGCACTGACTCCGCCTGGCCACGAAGTGGTGCTGATTGACGGCAACGCGCAGCCCATGGATGAAGAAAGTATTGCGCGATACGTGCGTGAACAAAATGTGGGACTGGTCGGCATAGGTGCGATGACCAGGATGATCGCCAAGGCCTATCGCATGGCGGATGCAGTGCGCGCCGTGGGAGTAAAGGTCGTAATGGGCGGCCCTCACGTCACGGAAATGGCCGATGAGGCTCTCGGGCGTGACGGCGGCTCGCGCCATGCCGACGCGGTTGCTCTTGGCGAAGCTGATGAGACATGGCCCAGAATTGTGGAAGATGCCGTGCGGGGCACGCTCAAGGATGTCTACGCGCCAGTGGACGACTTTGGCCAAGAGCGCAAACCATCGCTGCAGCCTTATCCGGAGATTCCCTGGGACAAAATCAAACTGGACCAATTCAATTTACTTCCGAGCATATTGCAGCCACTACTCAAGCGAATCGGAGCTGGCTGGGGAACCTTTCGAATTATTCCCGTGGAGTCCGGGCGCGGCTGCCCTTACGGATGCGAGTTTTGCACCGTGACGGGATTTTTTGGCGACTCCATCCGCTTTCGTACCAATGAAAGCGTGGTGAACGAACTCTTGCTGCTAAAAGCGCGCGCGCGGGAGGAGGGCGGCCAGATAGCCGTATTTTTCATCGACGACAATTTTGCCATCAACGTAAAGCGCACAAAATCATTGCTGCGAGACATCATTGCAGCTGACGCGCAAGTGCATTGGGTCGGCCAGATCAGCGCCAATCTACTGCGCGATGAGGAGCTAGTTGATCTGATCGCGGCCGCGGGAGGCAAGTGGATCTTCATCGGAATGGAATCCATCGATCCGGCCAATCTTGCTGACGTAAAAAAGGGCTTCAACAAGCCAGGTGAATATGGCGTGGTGCTCGATCGGCTCGCCCAGCGCAACGTTTTTGCCATCACCTCTTTTATCTTTGGCATGGACAATGACACGCCTGGAGTGGCCGAGCGAACACTGAAGGAAATTCGCAGTTGGCCACCGGGGCTGCCTATCTTTGGCTTGATGACCCCTCTTCCTGCGACGCCCCTGTACAAAAAGCTGGAAGCCGCGGGGCGGCTCACCCGCCCGAAACACTGGCAAGAGTTCATTCCCTTTGCGATGGCCCATACGCCGCTGAAGATGAGCATCGACGAAGCGCATAACGAGGTACGCAAGGGGTGGATCAGCTCTTACAATCCGGAGGCAATCGAAAGGGCCGTGGATTCACTGAACCACAAGCCGCTGGGTTATCGCATCAACATCCTAATCGCACGCCTCTGCTTCCGGGGAATTTATTTTCCGCAAATGGGCCGCTTCGCATGGCTGAAAACGATTCTTGAAAATCGGCGCACGATTTTCAAACTCATAAAGCAGGGATTCGGAGGAGGGCTGCACGCAGCCGTGCCGTCAGTCGCAACCCAGCCGGTCACAGAGCTGCGGGACTGAGGCTGGCGTTTTTTCAACGAAAGATTGTTGTTCACGAAAAGCTGTTTTGGCCCAAGGTAAGTTTCCGCTGCAGGAGCAACCACTGAGAACGAAATTAAAGATTTGTACCGAAACGGATTACTTGCAGGCCCACCTAACGGCCATTGTGGGAGAATCTCGCCACTGGAATCCGGCCTTCTACAACCTCAAACAGTGGGTAACGTCGATACTGAAGAAATGGATTGGGGCAGCGAGCTGCGCCAGATCCGGTAAGTCGCGTTACCGGAGAAGTGGCTACTAGTACTGCCTGGAAATGGTTTGCACTTGAAGGCCGAGTTGCCCCGGCCTTTCAAGACCAACAACCAGAATCGCTCTTCAGTTCCTGGGTGAAGTCCACGTTCGCGCTTTCGCGGGTGGATCCCGCAAAATTTATTGCGGTTCCTGATGTTGCTCTCGCTGCCAAACTTCGAACTTGCGACTGTTTCGGCGTCCCCAGTATCTGCTGGGTCACAAATTGCCGACTTCGAACTAAACCAGATCAGCTGATTGGAAATGCAAAAGCCCATCACTCGGCTCAAACCGGATGAGGGACTTTTTCTGTTTTGTGGTCTTTCCTTAGTTGCTCGAACCCAGCGACGTAGTTGCTTTAGCGCAACGACGCCCGCTACCGTCCTACCACATGCCATGACTAAGCGTACGCGGCCCAGTAGCCAAGTGATTTCCGATTACGGCAGCGTTTACCAGGCATGTTGATTACTTCGAGTAGTTCGTCCCGCGACCGCGGCGCTAACCTGCTCCTTCCATCGTTGGGCGTTCACACCCATCACGATGAGCCACAGCATCAGTGGTATTTCCCCGAGGGCAGCGGCGACAGCGATGTAGGGGACGAACAGATAATATGCGAACGGCGGGTACAGATAGGTCATATAACCCAAACCACCGATCGCCAACAGCACTCCCAGAATTCGGGGCAGGAAGGTGGACCTGGAAATGAGGTAGCCGGTCAGGATGCACCATAGTCCGAAAAATACCAGGTCGATGTTGAAGGCGTACTGATTCAATTTGAGAAACATGAACGCCAGCGCCTGCAATTGCTCCGGCGTAAATGCGCTCAAGGAGCTACCGCCCTGCAGGATGAGCAGAGGAGCGAGGTACAGCAGGCTGGTAAGTGCCTGAATTGCGCATCCCACGAGAATGACGAACGCTGCGAGTAAAGAGAGGGTCTTGTTCACTGGTTTAAGCAACTCATACATGAGAAGCGCCCAGGCGATATGGAACGCAACCCCGATGAGCGAGGATGCGAACCCTAACCAAAATAACCGCTCGTGGTCCAGGATATTGGCCGCTGTGGCAGCGGCCTTGCCAGCAACAACAAGCCTGTTACGAACGATTACTTGGCCAAATGTGGCAGTCAGGGCTTCGAGCAGTTGAAAGACACCGGCCATCCTGGCCTTGAAACGCGGCGACGCTTCTGCAATCCGTTCAATCATTTCACAGTTTCTAGGAGGGACCACTTCAGGTTATGTTGTATCACCGATTCGTCGGAAACGCAGCTAACGCCTGGCTAGTCGTTTATCGGACCCTGGGTACCGGGACCCACACATTATAAAAAGGGCGATTAGCGCGTTTGGACGTAGCCGCCCGGCGGCGGACGCTTCGCGTGAGGTAGTGGGTGCCCGCCGGGCGGTCTCTCGCACGATCACACCCGTTGGGTTCGTTCCCGCGACAACTACTTCCTGCCTAAGAAAGTGCTGGCGGAACTCTTTCGCGGCAAGTTCGTCGACGCGTTCAAAGAGACTTTTCAAAATGGCCAACTGCACTTCCACGGAGACCCTGCCACTTTGTTTTCACTTGTTCGGCGCCACACCACAGCCGCAAGTCGCAGCACACCCCTGCGGCGCCGAAAACTCCTGGCCATCTTGGCGCTGTCCCAAATGCGGTGGACCAATGAGAGTCATCGAACGGTTCACCGCTGCAGAACTCCAGCTTCGTTCTCCACCAGAGGTCACCGCTGCCGCATGAAGCACTCTCTGCAACCCGAAGACCCTACACGCTGCGACGCGCGAACTACTTCTCCGTCTCGCTGCCAAACACATCCTTTCTCGCGCCCTCTTCAACCACAGCCTGGGCGGGACTCTTTCCTGCTAGCCAATTCTCTGGGTGTGCCGTGTCGTGGGTTGCGCCCGACAACACAGCCTCGGCACACCCCAAACTCACCCCTTCCCTCAATTGAATTTGCATAGTGCCCGCGTCCACCGCACTCACGGGCGGCTTCCTTCAACGGCTTTACCGGACGGCGCAGAACTCCTCGCAACCCGTCCGGCTTTCAGCCGAAACGCGCATCCGGTAAAGCACTAACGTTTACCAGATGGACTCTTGAGTTTACTTCGGCAGGGGAAGCTCTAGAAAAGGCTCGTGGCGTTTGAGTGTGCTCACACGATGTTGTACAGTGTCCAATCACGGTGCAAGATTACAGCATATGGACAATCCAGCTAAATTTCCCCTAGTCGTTCTAATTCTCTCTTTTTTGGCGATGTGGTTAGCGGTGAGGATCGGGTACTTCCTTCGCAGAGGGCAACAGAACATGGAGGAAGCTAAGCGTCATGATCTCGATCTTATCGTGACCGCCACCCTCACATTGCTCGGCCTCATTATCGGGTTTAGCTTTTCGATGGCCATCAACCGGTACGATCAGCGAAAAATCTACGAGGAGGCCGAGGCCAATGCTATTGGCACGGAATATGTCCGGGCGGACCTGCTGCCCGCCGCTGACGCAGCGAGAGTGCGAGCCTTGCTGAAGAACTATCTCAATCAACGTATTTTGTTTTATGTAACGCGGGATGAGCATGCGCTCCTGCAGATTGATGTCCAGACTACTCAACTACAGACTGAATTGTGGTCCAACGTCAAGGGTCCGGTTGCGACGCAGCAGACACCTGTTCTCGCCCTGGTCCTTTCGGGCATGAACGATGTGTTGAATTCGCAGGGATACACGCAGGCCGCATGGTGGAACCGAATTCCTACTGGGGCTTGGCTTTTGATGGCGGCGGTCGCCATCTGCTCCAATCTGTTGGTCGGCTACGGTGCGAACCACACGAGAGCGGGAGGAATCCGATTGCTGGTGTTGCCACTTGTTTTAAGCATTTCTTTCTTCGCTATCGCGGACATTGACAGCCCGCGTCGGGGCACTATTCGCGTGCATCCGCAAAACCTGATAGGTCTTGGTCGGTCCCTGCAAGGGCGTTAAATCGGAATAAAGCCATCTGGACTTTTACCGGGCACTGGACAATCAGAAATTCCGGTATCCGCGGTCTAGCGGGTTGGATGTTGACGATAAGCGCGTTTCCAGGACTTTGTGGATATACTTGCAACCATCCGTATATGCCGTGCTGAATTTCTACAGACAGAGGCGCCGGGGCAGCGAGCGGTCTGATCGGAAGAGTGACTTGGGAAGATTACCGAAAAGGAGGACATTGGCAAACGATGAGCCGCAGACGAACAATCCAGGACGCAAATACTTTGTTCTAGAGAGGAGGAACGGTGAAGAGTGCTCTTCCTATTTGTATTCTTGCAGTTGCCGGCGGAGCAGCGCTTGCGGCCGGGACGAAGCCCGACTTCAGCGGGAAGTGGCAATTGGATACAGTGATGAGCCGCTTCCCGAAGGAACTGCCCGCCCCAAACAGTATGACGCTGACCATCGAACATCGTGAGCCGAAATTGCACATCGAGATTAAGGCAGATACTAAAGAAGGCGCTCGAGACGAGGTGTTCGATTTGACCACGGACGGCACCGAGGTCAAGCAGACTAATTCGGGGGAGGCTGCTACCGCGAGCGTTTCTTGGGGCGATATAGACGGCACGCGATTGGTGCTAACGATCAAGCGAAAGACTCCGAGCGGCACAGTGGTCACGACCCGGGTGATGAAACGAGGATCAGGGGATAAGATGTTGACCACCGTGTTGACCGTACAGAATCAAGGGACAAAGGAAGAAGCCTACGAATTCTACGAACGGAAGCAGTAGAGCGTTGGTGGCGAGTCGCGATACAGAGAAGCGTGACATAGCGAGCGTGAGTTTCAATAGACACGTTTGTTGTTGTCGAAATACTTACGAGGAACAGCGGGGTTCGCGCCTTACATCACAAAGACGGCAAGCCGATGTCAAAAGACAAAAGCGGATTGCTGACCATCAGGGAGACTTGCCGTCTGCTTTTCTTGCTGTACCGTTTCACCCAGTAAGAATAATGCGCCATATTTCACTTCTTTTTCCGCTGGCATTTGGGTCCCGGCTGCGGTGGCTTCGTAACTGAGGACAGTATAGTCCTTTGATCTTACTTCTCTGCGGACGCTGGCCTTGCCATGGCCCGGAGGTGCTCAATGAGCACGCTGCGCAAGGCCATCCAAGGCTACGTTGAGATGCGCCGAAATCTGGGATTCAAACTACACGATGCTCAGATCGGTCTACTGAAATTCGCCTCGTTCCTCGAAAAACACAACGCATGTCACATCACGATCGATCTGGCCATGCAATGGGCGCAGGAAAATCCTTCGGCGCGTCCTTGCGAATGGGCTCGTCGGCTTTGTTTCGTGCGGGGATTTGCGCGCCACTGGAGTGCGACCGATCCGCGAACTGAGGTTCCACCGTGGGGATTGTTGCCCCACCGCCCCGCCCGCGCCCGGCCTTACTTATATAGCGACACGGAGATACAGCGACTGCTCGAAGCCGCCCTGCAATTGCCATCGCTTCACGGTCTACCAAGCAAAACCTACTACTGTCTCTTGGGATTATTGTCTGTAACCGGACTGCGCATCAGCGAGGCTCTGCACCTACGATCAGAAGATGTGGACTTAACAGAGGGTGTTCTTACCATCCGAGGCGCGAAGTTCGGAAAGTCCCGCTTAGTTCCCATTCATCTATCGACCCAGCGAGTACTTTCGGATTATGCATCCGAGCGCGATCAATTCCTTGCTGGACCTCCCCCCTTGTTCTTTTTTGTGTCCAGACGAGGAACACCATTGGAACCCAGCCAAGTCCGACGAACTTTCTATACGCTGTCACGGAAAACTGGGCTACGTGGTCTCTGCGCGAGCCACGGACCACGTCTTCATGACTTCCGTCACCGATATGCAGTTCAGATACTGCTGGAGTGGTATCGTTCCGGACAAGACGCCGAACGTCGCCTGCCGATCCTATCCACTTTTCTGGGCCATGTTCATGTTAGCGATACCTACTGGTATTTCACGGCCCATCCCGAACTCATGGGCTTAGCCATGAGGCGCCTTGAAAAACGTTGGGAGGGCAGAGCATGAAGCCCACTGCCACTCTCGCCATTCTGCTGGAGAGCTTCTTCACTCAGCGTCTCATGAACCAGAGGCAGGCAAGTCCTCACACGATCAGTTCCTATCGTGACACTTTTCGCCTGCTTCTACGATTCGCTCAGCGGCGTCTGAACAAGCCGCCCTCCCATTTAGCTTTCGAACAGATCGATGCTCCGTTGATCGCCGCATTTTTGGAGGACATGGAAAAGAGTCGAGGAATCACAACTCGAAGCCGGAATCTCCGGTTAACAGCGATTCGTTCTTTTTTTCGCTTTGCCGCTTACGAGGAGCCCTCGCGTTCAGCTCAAATCCAACGCGTGCTGGCAATACCAAGCAAGCGCCACACACGTGCTTTAGTTCACTTTCTTGATCGCCCTGAAATCGAAGCGTTGCTGGCAGCTCCCGACCAAAAAACCTGGTTGGGCCGACGCGACCATGCCTTACTGTTGGTTGCCGTACAAACGGGATTGCGCCTGTCCGAGCTGACCGGACTACGGCGCGATGATGTGACTTTGGAAACAGGAGCGCATATCCAGTGCATGGGAAAAGGGCGCAAGGAGCGATGCACGCCACTGACCAGGACGACCGTAGCGGTTCTGAAAGCATGGTTGGCGGAGCCGGCCAGACTTGAGACAGAAACACTGTTTCCCACTGCCCGTGGTGGTCGTCTCAGCGCAGATAGCGTGGAGGACTTACTCGACAAACACGTGACAAGTGCCAGTCTCACTTGCCCATCGCTTCGCAAAAAACGTGTCACCCCACATGTACTTCGGCACACCATGGCGATGGAGCTGCTACAGGCAGGTGTCGATCGAGCTGTAATCGCTCTTTGGTTAGGTCATGAGTCGGTCGAGACCACGCAGATCTATCTTGATGCCAATCTCGCCTTAAAGGAAGAAATCTTGGCAAAGACCATGCTGCCTGAAGGAAGACCGGGACGCTATAAGGCTGACGACGAATTGCTGGCCTTCCTTCAACATTTATAATCGCGATCAAACTATGCCGGGCATAGGTTCGAGCAGACTCATCCTAAGCTCTTCAATTATAGGCAAATCCCCGTTGTGTCCTCCGCCCACCCGGCATAGTCAGGAGGTCGGCATAGTGGCGCATCACATGCCATGTCACACCCTCGATTTTGGCTTTTCGGCACGCTAAAGCTAGTCCCGCGTCCAGATCCACGAACGGATTGCCGGTCTCGTGGTTGTAGAAAACGGAGTCGTTCTTTCGCCCTAAAGCCCAAAACTCCAATACCTTCCGCGCTTCTTTGTTGATAGGAACGGGTCGGATCTTGCCGGTTTTGTGCGCAAACACAGGAAGAAGATTGTTTTCTGCGGATTCCGGACGATGCCGATCAGTGTTCCGGGGCATGCCGATCACCCGTTCCGGGATGATGGCGATCATGCTCAGAACTCCGAGCGTGAAATGGCGTATTTCACTACCCTCAGAGGTTCGCCTTGCCAACTTCCTCACACCAATAATAATGGTAAACGATTGCAACATATGGGACATAGTTTGCATAGTGCCCTTTGACGATTCCGTCCTTGCTATATAAGTCAAGCAGTAACTAGGACTTGCGGAAATCAACGCAGAGCAAGTACGGCCTCTCTCTTGCTCCAGTCCAATCACCACCCGCCCTAACTTCAGGAGGATAACTATGCTCAAATTGCCTCGATTGGTCCCGTTGGTGGCAATGGCGTGTCTGCTTGCTCTTCCTTCCGTGGCATCGGCCGACAGTTTTTCAGTATTTGTCGGTTATGCAGACAATCTGCGTCCCAGCGGGTTTTTCCCTACGCCTTGGCTTGGGGCAGGCACAGTGGTATCTCAAACACCCCCAGGCGAGAGTCTCGACACGGGGGCAATCCGGATTGACAACACAGGCGCTACCTCCATCACGATCACCAACTTTAGCGTTGCCTTTAACGGCGGCAGCACTACGGTCGCCATTTGGAGCCCTTTGACCATAAGCCCCGGACAGACTGGGATTTTCACTCAGACCGCGTCATACAACTTTGACAGCAGCGACTTTGGGATCTTCGGAGGATTCCCTCCCGCAGCCCTGGCCCCAACCGTCCCTGGTAACAACGAGATTGGAGGATGCTCCAGTACAGCGGCGATCCTTGCAACAGACCCCGTCGACGCGGCCAAGTGCGCCGCCAATGCTCCGATGGTTTCGTTTATGGAAAACGGCAACCTGGTTACGATGACCGATACTGGACAAATCCTGAACACTGGCGGTTATGATTTTATCAACGGAAGTTCAGACGGGAACGAATCGATCAACTGGAATACAATCGGTTCGGGAGCAAGTCGCAGCGGGACCGGAGTTCCTGAGCCCTCTTCGCTACTTCTCCTAGGCAGCGGTTTGATGGGCCTTGGAGGATTCGCGCGCAAAAAGTTCTTGCGCTAAATCTCCCCAATAAGTTTCCTAATTCTGACAAAGCCGGGTTGAGAGACCCGGCTTTTTATATGGAGAGCAAGACGTTTCGGTTAGCTTCAATTATTAAGCAATTACTTGCCGGCTGCTCGAACGCTCGTTCAATCTACCTCGGCCTAACTGCCGCGCTTTCTGAGGAGCGCTGCACGGTCGAGTTTTTCCTGCCAGCGGTAGCGTCGCTACCTTGAACGGGCCAGTTCACCGCTTTCAGCGTTCACTTGTTCACCAGGGAGGAAGGCTTTAGCCAGTCCCGGATGGAGAGGGGACCAAGCGCGTGTTGCAAACATGAAGACCTCCAGATATTCGCGCGACAAAAGAGAGACAAGCGGCGCTAAGAATTTGCAAGGGAAAATCTAAGCGTGTGACACTCAAGCCTGCATGAGCTCTAAAACGGTGAGTGTCACCAAATTGTCACTATACGTCGCGCAAAACGAGCTTAAACAGAGCAAACCCGGAAAAGAGGAATTGTCGCTATCTTACGGCTGGCAAAGGGATTTAGTTGAGTTTTCTACGAGATAGCGAATCAGCGATTTTATTTTTCAAGACCGCCGGTTTCAACCACTCACCCACTCCTCCACTTTTAATTTTAACGTATTCGGCGAGTTAGCGGGGAGCTTGCTATACGAGGTCCGTGCTCTAGTTCCAGAACGGGCTGCCGGGGCGCCCAGCCTCGCGACGCAAAACCTCCACGATTAATTTAACGAAACTGAAATGCCTCCGTCATATGGCGGAAAATTGCTCTGATAGCATGACTTCCGCCCTTATCGTTACCTGGGAAGCCGCGCCAAGGAAGAACCATGATGCCACCTGAATTGATCCTCGTTCCCATCGATTTCAGCGAGTCCTCCCAACAATCGCTCGATGTTGCCACAGACATGGCAACGCGCCTGGGCGCAGCCTTGCTCCTGGTGCATATCGTCCCTGCCATCCCTGATCTTCCGAAAGACGTCTCCATTTTCAAGGAAGGCGAGTACGACAGCGAACTCCATCAGGCGGCTGCGAAGCAGCTGTCGGACCTTGCAACCAGGCTGGAAGACAAGAATCTCAATGTGCGCACGGAGGTGGGCACCGCAAACGACGTGGGCATGGAACTGGTGCGCATTGCGGAGCACGACCACGCCGACATGATCGTCATCGCCACGCACGGCATGACCGGCTGGCGCCGGATTGCGTTTGGCTCAGTGGCTCAGAAGGTGGTGGAGCAAGCAACCTGCCCGGTGCTGGTGTTGCGCGCAAAAGCGCAAGATCACGGCTCCCAATCTCAGTCTCATTCGTCCTCCTCCACGGCTGGCTCAGCTGGCTGACCCGGGGGTACGCCGCTTTGACATCGCACGCCGTGGCGAGGAAACTAGTGGGGCGGTCATCATGGTGTCAGACCTAAGGGAGTTGTTTCGTGCAAGAACCAAGTGCAACAGGGGCCTCTATGCAACCTTCCCCAATCAGTGAATTGAATTCGCACGAGCCGAAAGAGTCTTCGGGCTCCTCAACTTCCGTTGCTCCGCCTTCTTCGGAAGCTCCAACCAATCCCCCAAATCTCTCCCTGGAGTCGCCCGAACTCTACATCAATCGCGAACTGAGCCTATTGCAGTTCCAAAGAAGGGTCCTGGAACAAGCGCAGGATCCGGAAAATCCCCTGCTCGAGAGGGTCAAGTTCCTTTCCATCGTCAGTTCCAACCTGGATGAGTTCTTTATGGTCAGAGTCGCGGGTCTGCAGGAACAAGCGGCCAGCGGCGTTCAAGAGGCCAGCGTCGACGGCCTGCCCGCGGCGATTCAGCTTCAACTGATTCGCCAGGAAGTGCGGCAACTCGTTGAAGAAATTCATGATTTCCTGCGCGACACACTTCTGCCGGCCCTTGATCGCGAAGGCGTTCGCGTCTTGGACCTTGCTTCCTTGACCCCGGAAGAACGCTCCGCGATGGATGAGTATTTCCTACAAAACGTTTTCCCGGTTCTCACGCCGTTAGCGTTCGATCCCGGCCGCCCCTTCCCCCATATCTCCAGTGGCAGTTTGAATCTGGCCGTGGTCGTGGGAGATAACCAGGGCACGGAAAACTTCGCTCGCGTGAAGGTGCCAGACTCCCTGCCTCAGCTCGTTCCGGTAGTCTCTGGCGCGGGTAAAGGAAAGTCTTCGAAATCCGCAAAGTCGGCAACAACCTTCGTGTGGCTAGAGCAGTTGATCACTGCAAATCTTCAGCTGCTGTTTCCCGGAATGGAGATCGTGGAGGCTTACCCCTTCCGCGTGACTCGCGATGCCGAAGTAGCCATTCAGGAACTGGAGAGCGACGACCTGCTGGAAAGCGTCGAAGAGGCCATCCGCAAGCGCCGCTTCACCTCCGTCGTCCGTTTGCAGGTCGACACCAACATGTCCGAGAAAATTCTCGAGATCCTGGCCAGCAATCTTCCCATCGACAAACAAGACGTCTACCGCATCTGCGGACCCATCGGTCTGCGCCGCCTCATGGATCTTTGTTCCATTGACCGGCCCGACTTGAAGGACAAGCCCTTCTTGCCTTACATCCCCCCGTGCCTGGCCGCCGATTCCGAGGAAGACGTCTTTTCCGCCATTCGCCGCGAAGACCTCCTGCTGCATCATCCCTACGAATCCTTTCAGCCGGTCGTGGAATTCTTGCAGGAAGCCGCCCACGATCCGAACGTCCTGGCGATTAAGGTCACGTTGTATCGTGTGGGCCGAAACTCGCCGATTGTTGCCGCTCTCCTCGAAGCCGTTGAGCAGGGCAAGCAGGTCTCCGTCCTGGTGGAACTGAAAGCGCGCTTCGACGAGGAAAGCAACATTGAGTGGGCGCGAACGCTGGAAGATGCCGGCGTTCATGTGGTCTACGGATTGGTTGGGCTGAAGGTCCATTCCAAGGTCGCGCTGGTGGTTCGCCGCGACGGCGACGTGATTCGCCGGTACGTGCACCTGGGAACTGGTAACTACAATCCTTCTACCGCGCGGATGTACACCGACTTTGGCTTTTTGACCTGCAACGAACGAATCGCCGACGATGTCACCTACTTTTTCAACTCGCTCACAGGTTATTCCCGCAAAAACGAACCGCACGAGCTTCTGGTTGCGCCCGTCAATCTAAGGCAGCGCCTCGAAAAAATGATTCTGCGGGAAATCGACTTCCAGCAGAAAGGCGAGCGCGGCCATCTGATCTTCAAAATGAACGCGCTGGAAGATCCGAAAATGATCCGGCTGCTCTATCGCGCCTCGCAAGCGGGCGTGCAGGTGGATCTGCTGGTACGCGGACTCTGTTGCTTGCGGCCTCTGCTGCCGGGATTCAGCGACAATATCCGCGTCACCAGTATCGTCGGCCGCTTCCTGGAGCATAGCCGCGTATATTATTTCCGCAATGGCGGCGCCGAGGAGATTTATCTCGGCAGCGCCGACCTGATGCGACGCAATCTAAGCCATCGCGTCGAGATTATTTTCCCGGTAACCAATCCCAAGTTGCTTCGCCGCTTGAAGGACGTCCTCACCGTTCAGTTGGCCGATGAGAAAAAATCCCATCACCTACAAAGCGACGGCCATTACACCCGTAGCGCTAAGAGTTCACAGCCGGACGCGCTCGATAGCCAACTCCGCTTTCTGGCCCACGAGGATTCGTGTCTGAAAGTTCCTAAGGGTCCGGCGGCTTTGTCGCACAAGGGCAAGATTGCGGATCGCCGCGCTCACAGCCGCGCAAAATCCTGATTCTTTAACTTTGATTCCTGAACTTTACTCGCATCGCAGCGCGATTGTCGGCTCAATGTTCGTCGCCCGTCGCGCGGGAATGTGGCAAGCGATCAGCGTCACCACAGACAGCAACACCGCGACGCTCACAAATGTCAGCGCATCCGTGGATCCGACAGCATACAGCTTGCTCTTCAGCAAGCGCGCTACCGCCAGCGAAAGCCCCATGCCAACCACCAGACCCGCGAGCGTCAAGCGCAGGCCCTGCCCCAACACCAACTTGTAGATCTGCACCTTCTCGGCGCCCAGCGCCATGCGAATCCCAATCTCTCGCGTGCGCTGCCTGGTGGTGTAAGCCACTACTCCGTAGATGCCGACAGCCGCCAGCAACATGGCTAGCAAACCGAATGAGCCTGCGAATGTGGCAGCCACATGTTCAAAGATGGTGCCAAACTTCATCGTCTCCGTCAGCGGGTTCACGTTGAACAACGGCAACTCCGGGTTCAGCTCATGCACCGCTTGTTCTACCGGAATCGCCATGGCCTTCGGCTCGCCGGAAACTCGCACGTGAATCGTGGTGTCCTGCGTTGAGCGATACGCTTGATACATCGGCAGATAAATGACCGGCTCAAACGCGTACGTTAGCAGGCGGTACTTGGCATTCCGCGCCACTCCCACGATCGTGAACGACTGGTCGCCGTCGCTCGCCTGCTTGCCAATGGCGTCCTCGCCCGGCCAATAGCGGTCCGCCAGCGCTTGATTCACAATCGCCACGCGCTGCGATTCCGGCGCGTCCTGGTCCGTAAAGTCGCGTCCGGAGATGAGACTCGTTCTCATCGTGTGGAAGTAATTCGGACCCACAATCGCGCGACTGATCTCCATCGATTCGTGCGGCTGCGGCACATATCCTTGCAACTGTAAGTACTCCGTATGGATGCTGAAACTCAGCGGCGAAAAATCCGCCAAGGTCACCGCCTCGACGCCGGGCAAAGCCGCGAGCTTGGCAAGCACGCTTCGGTTGAAGGCCACGGAAGTCGTTCGTGAATACCCAGCAGGAGAAGTCTCATACGATGCCAGCAGCACGTGGTCCGGCACGAACCCTGGGTCCGACTGTTGCGCTTTCTGCAGGCTACGCGTGAACAACCCAGCGCAAACCAGCAGCAGCAGCGAAAGCGAAATCTGGGCAATCACCAGGCCGCTGGAAAGACGATTTTTGTGGAACGCCACAGACACGTTTGTGGCCTCTTCCTTCAGCACTGCTTGCAACGGCATGCTTGATGAACGGATCGCTGGCAGGATTCCGAAGATCAGTGCCGTGAGGATCGATACCACCGTGGTAGCCAACAGCACGCGCTGGTCCAGATGCGCGTCGTGCGTCAGTGGAAGAGTCGAGGGCGGAAAGAAAGCAGCCAGGCTGTGCGCCGTCCCCATGGTCATCAAAACTGCGACAATTCCGGCGCTCAGGCCCAGCATCAGGCTCTCAACCAGCAGCTGGCGCACCAATTGTCCTCGTGTCGCTCCCATCGACAGCCGAATCGCAATCTCGCGCCGCCGCGCTACTGAGCGCACCAGCAACAGATTGGCCACGTTGGCGCACGCAAGCAGCAGCAACACCGCGGCAAGTCCAATCAGCATCGGCAACACCTTATAAAGGTAGCCATTCACGCCAAACGGCGAGCGCCACAGCGGATCAAGTGTGATCTGGTTCGGGCTGTCGCGATGCGCTTCCGGGAATCGCTCTGCAATCTCCTGCATAATCACATTGAGTTCGGCCTCCGCTTGACGATCCGTGATGCCGGGCCGCAACTTTCCCAGAACGTTAAGCCAGAAATTACCGCGATCATCAGGGCGGTTCGAACCCCAAACGGCCTGATCCATCGCCAACGGAATCCAGATGTCCGTACGCAGCCCCGTTTTGCATCCGCGGAATTCCCGCGGCGTAACCCCGATGATCGTGTATGAGTGTCGATTGATTTGAATCGTCTTGCCTACCACCGTCGGATCCAGCCCGAAGTGGCTCTGCCACACGCTGTAACTGATCACCGCCACCGTTGCGCCGGCGCGTTGCTGTTCTTCCTCCGGCACGAAGCCACGCCCAACCATCATGCGCAGCCCCAGCACGTCAAAATAGTTGGTTGAGGTCAGTGCTCCGTAAATCCGTTCCGGTTTGCCAGCTCCGGTCAGCGACATGAAGTCGTCATGGTATCCCAGCAGGCCCGAAAAGCTGCGGCTGCGGTCGCGCAGGTCTCGAAGGTCAGGATAAGAAAACGGAGGCGTGGGGTGGTCGCTTCGTTCTCCCCGCATTACCGTCACCAGGTTGGCTGTGTGGGTCACACCCGGAATGGGGTTCAGCAGCGTTGCGCTGATCCAGCTGAAAATCGTGCTGTTCGCGCCGATGCCCAGTGCCAGCGTCAACACTACGACAAAGGTGAAGCCCGGAGACTTCTTGAGCATTCGCAGCGCGTAACGGAAATCGCGAATCAATGGTTGGTCACTCCGCCAAGGAGGTAGCTTGCTGATTCAACCTGTTACGCTATTTAACCTGCCTGGGCCGCTCGCGGTCAGTGCCTCGCATCACATCGGCACTTGGAACGTTCGTCTCGATTTCGTTGTCAAAAGCCCATCAGGCCGCGTGAGACAGGCGGTCGTATTCCGCGCCGCCCTGGTCCGTCAGCAGCACCCACAGCGTGTAAATGCCCAGCGCGGTGCCGAAAGGTGGGTGCAGCAGCGCGACGATGCCGATCACGATCGCCGCCATCCGCGCCCAAGGCTGCAGCCGAATCAATCCCCAGCCCACCAGGATCCCACACGCCGCCACGATGAACAGCGACCCTCCGATGATCGACAGCACCAGCGGCGCAATGAATCGCCCCATCGTTTCATGCACCGGAATTGCAAATCGCACCATGTTGCTGACGATGAGCAGCACGAATCCGGGGATCACGAACAGCGCGCCGGCGATGATCCATAGGATCCCCAGCGTATGCAAGTGCCGGTCAAACCGGCCGGGCAGCGACGGAGTGACCGCAGCGGAAATCGAACGCTGGCAATTCGGGCAAATACTGAAGTTGGGTTGGATTTGAGCGCCGCAGGCACTGCAGAACATACGCACCTCCCAGGCAAGCCTCTGAATCAACTACGTTACGCCCCGGCAAACCACTGCTGCAAGGACCTGCATCGCCTGACTGGTTCACGTTTTGGTCCGCTAAGCTGCCCCTTCAACCCGATCGCCAAACCAGTCGCTGCGAAAATCGTACGTAACCGATATGGATGTATATACATCAAATCCACATGAGCCAATCGAGCCAGCCCCTGTTGCCTACGCTGCCCTGCCTCTGCGGCACACTTCGCAGGTCCTCCCGTGCTCTCACGCAACTCTATGAGCACGTGCTTCGCCCCCTCGGCCTGCGCTCCTCGCAATTCACCATTCTGCAAGCGTTGGTACGCACCGGTGAATGCTCTCAGGGACGACTGGGCGAAATACTCGCAATGGACAGCACCAGCCTGACGCGAACTCTCGGAATCATGCGCCGCCAAGGTTGGATTGCGGAGCGCCGCGGCGACGACCGCAGGGAACGCTGGCTCAGGCTAACAAAGGCTGGCGACGAACAACTCCGCCGTGCCCTGCCGGTCTGGGACCAAGTGCAAACGCGCCTGCGCCGTCAACTTGGCGATAGAGCTTGGGATGATCTTTTTCGTCTCACGAATCAAATGACTGCCATGGTTACGAATCAAGGAGGCTCGCTATGAAGAACCACGGAAAACTCGTCAGCGGACTGCTCGTCGCTTGGTTTATTCTCGCGTTGTCTGTTTCAGCGTTGCATGTGTTCGAGAACGGTTCCAATCGCATCGGAGTTGGTGTGGGTATCGCTGCATCGGTGCCGCTGGTTTTGTTCTCGCTGTGGTTTGCCCTTTCTCAGAAGTTTCGACAGTTCGCTTTGTCTTTGAACCCAACAGTGTTGACTTCGCTGCAAGCCTCCAGACTTATCGGATTCTCCTTCGTACTCCTTGAGGCTCGCGGCATCCTCCCGGCAGTCTTTGCATTGCCCGCGGGATACGGCGACATGGCCATCGGCGCGACCGCGGCCTTCGTAGCATGGAGGCTTGCCATTCCTCGCCATCGCAATACCTTCATTGTCTGGCAACTGCTTGGAATCACCGACCTGCTGTTGGCTGTTACTCTGGGCACAACTGCCGCGCTGCTTAGCCCGCAGGGACCTACGACCGCCGCGATGACAGTCCTGCCGCTCAGTTTGGTGCCGACGTTCCTCGTGCCCCTGTACATGATTTTTCACGTAATTTGCATCGCCCAGGCAAGAACCTGGAAAGCTGCGCCTCAGTCCTCTCGTCAAGCGATGACGCCGGCACACCATCCCGCAATCTAACTGGCAACTTCATCGCTCGCCCCGTCATGGCAAGGGCCTCTGGAACACTTCCGCACCCAACAGAGGTCCTGCCCATTCGACTTCAGTGACAATCGCTACTCCTCTGAGTTTCACATCTACCACTAGTTCACACTTCGCACACTCAACACAGCGCCAATCCCTCTTTTCTGGTTATGATGAGCACAGCAACTTAACGCTCTCGGAGCCGCCCTGATGACTATCACCCTGCTTGCCCGCCGCTATTTCTTTCTCGCGGCGGCACTCTTCGCTCTTCTGCTTATCGCTTTTCCCGCTTTCGCTCAGCAGCAGCCCTGGATGAATTCCCAACTCTCTCCCGATGCCCGCGCCGATCTCGTTCTCAAAGAAATGACCCTCGACGAGAAGATCGATTTGCTACACGGCAACGGCATGCGCGGTGTCACCAAGCCTAGCCCCAGCGACGCTCTCAGTAACGGTGGCGCCGGCTACGTGCTCGGCATCCCGCGCCTCGGAATTCCGATGATTCAAATGAGCGACGCCGCCTATGGCATTCGCAACAGCGGCGAAAACGGCCGTTACTCCACCGCGCTTCCCTCGAATTTAGCAGCCGCGGCCAGTTGGGACACGCAAGCCGCCTGCGCATATGGCGCCTTGATCGGCCGCGAGCTGCGCGCGCAGGGCTACAACATGACTCTCGGCGGCGGCACGAATATCACTCGCGAACCGCGCAATGGCCGCACCTTCGAATATCAAGGTGAAGATCCAATCCTCGCCGGCACCTTGGTCGGCAATCGCATCAAGTGCGAACAAGCCCAGCACGTTCTCGGCGACATCAAGCATTACGCCGTCAACGATCAGGAAAGCGGCCGCAACGAAGTCAACGTCATCATCAGCAAACGCGCTCTTCACGAAAGCGATCTCCTCGCCTTCAAGATTGGCATCGCCATCGGCAATCCCGCGGCCGTCATGTGCTCTTACAACGCGCTCAACGGCGACTACGCTTGCGAAAACAAATACCTCCTTACCGACGTTCTCAAGAAAGACTGGGCCTTTCCCGGTTTTGTAGTCTCCGATTGGTGGGCCACGCACAGCACTGTAAAAGCCTCCGCTGCCGGCCTCGACAATGAGCAACCTATGGACGAATTCTTCGCAGCGAAACTAAAAGAAGCCGTGCAGTCCGGCAAAGTTCCTCTCTCCGAAATCGATGAGCACGCCCGCCGCATCCTCCGCTCGGAGTTCGCCGCTGGCCTCGTCGATTTCCCCATGCAAAAAAGTGTGATCGACGTCGAGGGCGGCTTCGATACCTCCCGCCGCATCGCCGAACAAAGTACCGTCCTCTTGAAAAACGCTAACGCCACGCTTCCTCTTGATCACACAAAACTTCACTCCATCGCCATCATTGGTCAAAACGCCGATACCGGCATGATTTCCGGCGGCGGTTCCGCGCAGGTCGACGCACCCGGCCGTCCTCCTTCAAAGTGGAAAGAGCACATCTGGTTTCCAACTTCACCGTTAAAAGCGGTCCGTGCTAAAGTTCCTGGCGCCACGGTGGCCTTCGATTCCGGCAAAGATCCCGTCGCCGCTGCCGATCTCGCCAAAAATTCCGACGTTGCCATCGTCTTCGTCACTCAGTGGACCTCCGAGGAAGAGGACCTGCCAAATTTGTCGCTTCCCGACAATCAGGACGCGCTCATCGCAAAAGTTGCTGCCGCCAATCCGCACACCATCGTGGTTCTGGAATCAGGCACCGCGGTCCTCATGCCTTGGCTCGACAATGTTTCCGCGGTCCTCGATGCCTGGTTTGC
The DNA here is from genome assembly GCA_963826335.1 of Candidatus Acidiferrales bacterium. Taxonomy (GTDB): domain Bacteria; phylum Acidobacteriota; class Terriglobia; order Acidiferrales; family UBA7541; genus Acidiferrum. Next base: position 43,435 of record CAWGXB010000019.1, read on the forward strand.
CGGAAGCAAAGGCGCCGACGCCGTTGCCAACATCCTCTTCGGCGATGTGAATCCCTCCGCCAAACTCCCGATGACCTTTCCTCGCCGCGAAGCCGATCTGCCTCATCCCAATCTCGTCGGTCCCCCAAAGGACGGGAAAGGCCATGCCAAACCCACCTTCGCCGTGACTTATGACGAAGGAATGAAGGTCGGCTACAAGTGGTACGACGCGGAACACAAGCCTGTGCTGTTTCCGTTTGGCTTCGGTCTTTCTTACACCACCTACGCGTATTCCGATCTGAAAGTGAATCCCGGCAGGGAAACGGTCGTCACGTTCAACTTAAAAAACACCGGCTCGCGCCCCGGAGACGAAATCGCGCAAGTTTACACAGCGCTTCCCGCCAGTGCTGGCGAACCTTTCAAGCGGCTCGTCGGCTTTAGCAAAATTCACTTGAATCCCGGCGAAAGCCGCGAAGTCACGGTAAAGGTCCCGGCCGAATATCTTTCCATCTACACGGAAAATCCCGATGGCTGGAAACTTGTTCCCGGCAGCTACACATTCGTGGCCGGACCTTCGTCCCAGGATCTGCCCCTCACCGGCAAAGTGGACATTAAATAGCCCGAATCAGCCTCGCTCCTGGCTGGTTTTTCCACCAACTCTCTTGTAACCTTCGCAGGCTGCCCGAATCCCATGCATGGATGGTTAGTCGCCGTCCTTTGCCCCGCCCGCATCTAATGGAGTGTTAGTTGCGGGATTAGAAATTCGTTGTCATCCCGAGCGAAGCGAGGGATCTGCTTCCCTCAAAACGCCGGGTGCTCCACACGCCGGTTTTGCGTGTGGATTCTTGGATTTCTCCTTTAGGGGGTCGGAGCTTTAGCTGACAAAAGTGCTCGGCTATAATTGGGGGCAGCCACAAAGCTGAATCAAATCAACATGACCACTCGCAAAGATCCCGATCTCACCTATGCCGACGTCACACCGAAATCGGTGTATCTCAATCGCCGCCAAATTCTCCGCGGCATGGGCATCGCCGGAGCCATGGCCATCGGCGGAAAGCTCGTTTCCAATCTCGCGTTGCCGGATAGCAATGTCTACGCCGGAACAAAATTAGCCGTAGCTTCCAAAAGCCCATTCAGCACCACCGAAAAGCAAACCAGCTTCGAAGACGTCACGCACTACAACAATTTCTACGAGTTCGGCACCGACAAGGGCGATCCCGCAAAGCACGCCCAGAATTTCCGCACCTCCCCGTGGACCGTTTCCATCGAAGGCGAAGTTCAGAAGCCCATGAAACTCAGCATGGACGACATTCTGAAGCTTGCGCCACTCGAAGAGCGCGTCTACCGTCATCGTTGCGTCGAGCGCTGGTCCATCGTGGTGCCTTGGATCGGCTATTCCTTCAGCAACATCGTAAAGCTCGCCCAGCCCACGGACAAAGCCAAGTACGTCGCCTTCACCACGTACTTCGATCGTTCCCAGATGCCGCAAGCCAGCCATGCTGGCATCGAATTTCCTTATGTTGAAGGTTTGCGCATGGATGAAGCCATGCATCCCCTCACCCTGCTTTGCGTCGGCATGTATGGCGAAACGCTGGCGAATCAGGATGGCGCGCCGGTTCGCATGATCCTTCCGTGGAAATACGGCTACAAAAGCGTCAAGTCTCTGGTGAAAATCCGTTTTGTGAAGTCCGAGCCACCGACCACCTGGGGCCTGTACTCTTCAACGGAATATGGTTTTTATTCCAACGTGAATCCCAATGTCGATCATCCTCGCTGGAGCCAGGCCAGCGAACGCCGCCTCGGCGAAATCTTTATGCGCAAAACACTCATGTTCAACGGCTACGAAGACCAGGTCGCCAGCCTGTACACCGGTATGGACCTGAAGAAATATCACTGACGTGAGTTCGTTCTCGCGCAAACTCCTCTCGAGCAAATGGACCAAGCTCCCCGTCTTTCTGCTCTGCCTCGTGCCCCTTGGCGATCTCGTCTATCGCGGCTTCAATGCTCGCCTCACCGCCAATCCCGTGGAATTCGTCCAGCACTTCACCGGCGATTGGACGCTGCGCTTTCTGCTCATCACTCTCGCGATCACACCGCTGCGCAAACTTTTGAACCTTCCCGAACTCATTCGCTTTCGTCGCATGTTCGGCTTGTTCGCTTTTTTCTATGTCTGCCTGCATTTCCTTACTTACATCGGCCCCGACCAATCGTTCAGTCTCGCCGGAATGTGGAAGGACGTCGAAAAACGCCGCTACATTACCGTAGGCTTTCTCGGTTTTGTTTTGCTGATTCCCTTGGCCATCACTTCCACGAAGGGCTGGATCGGTCGCCTTGGCGGGCGCCGCTGGCAAATTCTCCATCGCTTCATCTATGTTGCCGCTATCTGCGGCGTGATTCACTACTACTGGCTGGTTAAATCCGATGTCCGCGAGCCCCTCATGTATGCCGCAATCCTTTCCGTCCTTCTTCTCTGGCGCCTAGCCACTTGGTTCGTAAACCAAAAACGCACCTTAGCTCCCGCAGAAACCATGGCCCCAAAGCCGTCATAGCTGCCGTAGCCTTGGTAGGGACCGCCTTCCGAGGCGGTCCCTACCGCACCCGCTCCTCGCAACTCTGCCATCTAGTCTCGCAGTTGCATAGCGGCCGTTTCCGAAGCGAGCGCTTTTTCCGCCGACCCGCAGCTTGTCATTCTGAGGGCATCCGACAAGGATGCCCGAAGAATCGCAACCTCAAATCTCCCAAAACGTGTTGTCGTTATGAATTTACCGACCTACGAGGTTGCTTGAGAACTGACCGGTGCTTGAGGCTACGGTCGTTACCTAGGGTGTGCAGGCTTCCTGATCCCTGATAACGGATCCCTGATACCTTCCTACTACGACGAACTTCCCGCGTCGCCCGGCCCTGAAGAATACCTCGCCTCAAAATCAATGCCCCAAAAATGCGGTGCCGGCGTCAAAAACTCCACCCCGACACGAATCCCCTTGCTTCCGCTTTCCCCGGTAAACACGATTCGGCACTCTTGCTCGTCCTGCGTCAGCGGATTCACCAGGACGATCGTTTCCCCCTGGTCCACTTCATTGTTCAACATCAGCAAGCCGCCGTGCGCGTTCACCACCACCGTCTCGCACACTTCGCGGAATTTCCGTCCATCGTGCGCGCGCCCCTGCGCCTGCAGCCGCATCTTGTGAAAGATGCGTTGGCTTCGCCGGGCCGTAGCAAATGCCGTCTCGTTCATATGCACATGATGCGGTTGCCGCCAGGACGCGTCAATTGCCCTTTGGGACAGGTGTCCCCTAACCTCAAGCAGCTTCCTGGCCGTAGTTTTGGCGAGTCCCCGTTGGACATTTACGCACGTAACTCCTTCAATTCTGCGATGCAAACCCTGCTCGCCCTCTTCCCGCGTGCCTTGTACCCGAGCATCGCTGGCCGTACTATATACATAGCGACCACAGCAGCATCTGTTCGCTGCCGCTCCTCCGTCGCCGCAACTTTCGTTCGAAATTTTACGTATTTAATTCACCGGACCGAACAGTTGTCCCCTGAGGCCCAATAATGAACCTTGCTGAATTCATCGAAAGTCGTCGCGAACAGCATCTGAACGAGCTTTTTGAGTTCCTCCGCATCCCTTCTGTCAGCGCCAAGAGCGAACATAAACCCGATATCGACCGTGCCTCGAACTGGGTTGCCGACCGCCTTCGTTCCGCTGGCTTCAAAACCGTCGAAATTATCCCCACCAATCTCCACCCGCTCGTCTACGCCGAATCCCTCGAAGCTCCCGGCAAACCCACCATCCTTCTTTATGGTCATTACGACGTCCAGCCTGCCGAGCCTCTCGACCTTTGGACTTCTCCCGCCTTTGAGCCCACCGTCCGCGACGGCAACATTTTTGGGCGCGGCACGGCCGACGACAAGGGCCAGGTCCACATCCATCTCAAGGCTCTCGAATCCCTTCACCAGGTCAACGGACAGTTCCCCATCAACATCAAGGTCCTCATCGAAGGGGAGGAAGAGGTCGGCAGCGTCAGCCTGTGGGACTTCGTTCAAAAAAACAAAGCCAAACTAAAATCCGACGCCCTCATCGTCTCTGATACTGCCATGCTCGGCAAAGGCGTTCCTTCCATCACCTACGGACTTCGCGGCCTCAACTACTACCAGATCGAGTTGACCGGCCCGGAACGCGATCTTCACTCCGGCGTTTATGGCGGCGCGGTCCCCAATCCCCTAACCATCCTCACCGAACTTTTCGCCAAGCTTCACGACAAGAATTTCCGCGTCACCGTTCCCGGCTTCTATGACGACGTCGATACGGTGCCGGCCTCCGAACGCAAGGCCCTCAACGCGCTTCCCTGGAAAGCCAAGGATTTCAAGAGAGCCGTTGGCGCGCCCGAATACTGCGGCGAAAAAGGATTTACCACCGTCGAGCGCCTCTGGATCCGGCCCACTCTCGAGTTGAACGGTATGTGGGGCGGCTATCAGGGCGAAGGCGCCAAAACCGTCATCCCCTCCAAGGCCTATGCCAAATTTTCCACCCGCCTCGTTCCGGGGCAGGAGCCGGCGAAAATCGCCAAGCTGGTGGAAAAACACTTGCGCAAACTCCTTCCGAAGTCCGTGCATTGCAAATTTGAAGTGTTAAGTACCGGCAAGCCTTGGGTGGCTGCCTATCACGCGCCCATTTTTCAGGTTGCTCAATCCGCCTTGCAGAAGGGCTTCGGCAAAAAGGCTGCGTTCATCCGCGAAGGCGGCTCCATCCCCTTCGTCACTCAGATGCACGACACCTTCAAGATTCCCTGCGTTCTCATCGGCTTTGGTTTGCCCGACGAAAATGCCCACGCGCCCGACGAGCATCTATCCGTGGAAAACTACTATGGCGGCATCAAAGCCATAGCTCATCTCTACCAAGACCTGGCCAACCTGTAACCGGGTTTAGTCTTCCATTCAGCGCTGGTCTTTTATGCCAGCAGTCCTGGTAGCACAGGCTTCAGCCTGGGTCCTCGTATTTGTAGCGGCCGCCTTCCGGGACCGGCCCCTTGGAGTGCGGTGGCTCGCCACCGCTTTTCAGCCCACAGCATTCGGCACAAATCCGTCGTCACAGCGCGAGCGAAGCGAGCCCTCTTCTTTTCATCAGACGTCACACCGTCGAAAGCTGTTCCCGCCGCCCTTCTGCATAATTCTGCAGCGCCACGTTCGCGTTTCCGATGGTCTGTAGCGCATCCACCACACTCGCCAGATCTTTCCCGCGGATCACCACGTACATCTCATCTTCCCTCAGCCCCGTGTACACGCGGTTTCCGATGCATCCCAGGCTGGTGATCGTCCCGTGTTGCAGCGAAGCCGGCAGCGCCATGCACGTCGGCCTTCCCAGTGCCGGTACTCCCGTTCCCACTCCCGCGCGATTCGCCGCTTCCTGCAGCAGCATTGCTCCTGCCGGCTTCACCGCGAACAGCACCACATCCGGCTCGATCTGCGCGTCTCCCAACGGCGAATACACAATCGCCTTCGGCCCTTTTGTCAACCGCGGAATCTGCGGCACTTCTTCTGGCTTCACATACCCCAGGTCAAACATCATCTTCAGCGTCTGCTCGGTTTCCTTCTCGCGTTCCGGCGAAAGCGCGATGTTGTGCGTGTACGCCCCCACAGCGCAGTTAAAATGATTCTCCGGAACGGTGTAAAACATCTTTCCTTCCGCCGCGAGCCTCCAGAAGCTGCATCCCGAGGGCTCCGTCCCTTCGAATTTCTTCACATCCGCCGGTTCGCTGTCTCGAAAGCTGACCGCCACCGCGCGCCGCCCCTGCTTCACCACTCGCGCTATCGTTTCGTCCAGCGCCTTCCAACTTGTTGCCGTGCTCATAGCGGGTTCTCCTCGTCCAATTTGGAAGAAGAGCATAGCACACGCGCTTTCACCCATTTTTCTTTCTCCCGAACTCTTCCTACCCGCATGAATCCTGCACGTTTTGCACATGCCTCCAAAAAAGCCGCATTTTTCCTGCCTTTTTTGCGGTTTCCCCCTTGCGTTCCTCTATTTCCTTGGTTATAGTCCTTGCGGCCCGAGTTTTTTCACTGAAAATTAGGGGTTTTTCCGCTCGCGGCTGGCCTCGATTCGTTCGAGGCGGATAGACAAACCAGGAGGATAAGCAGACTAAATGGCAGCTAAGCCACTCAGCAAGACCAAAATCGTTTCGCACATCGCGGAGAAACTCGGCACGTCCAAGAAGACCGTCGCCACTTTCTTTGAAGAGCTTCACAAGCTCGCGGTGAAGGAAGCCAAGGGCGCCGCCGGAAAATTCGTCATCCCCGGCATCGGCCGCGTTGTCAAGGCTCATCGCAAGGCTCGCATCGGTCGCAACCCGCAGACCGGCGAACAGATCAAGATCAAGGCCAAGACCGTCGTCCGTCTCCGCCCTGCCAAGGTGCTGAAAGACGCCGTTCTGAAGTAGCTTTCTCTCCCGCAAGGGAGCGCCTCAAAAATTGCAAACCCCCGGCCCTGCCTTTCGCAGGCCACCGGGGGTTTCTCTTTAATACCTCGTCAGATTTGCTCGCTCGTGAACTTCAGCAACTCGGGAGGGCACGGCTTCAGTCGTGCCGCAAGAAAGCTCTCAAGGATGGGCTTTAGCCCCTGAGGTCTCTCCTCGCACCTTCCCTACAGCGTCTTCACGTACGCAATCACATCCTTTATCTGTCCCGGCTCCAACGTCTCCTTGAACGGTGGCATCAACTGGTCTCCGTTCTCGATCCACGTCTTCAAACTCTCGTCCGTGATTTTCGCGCCATTCACGCTGAACGTTCCGCGCTTCGCCAGACCCTTCAGTCCCGGCCCGATCTTCTTCTGGTCGCTGTTATCGTAGTGGCACACCGCGCATTTTTGCTGGAACACCGACTTTCCCCTCGCCACCGCCGCCGCGTTCCCGCTCGCGCTTCCACTTTTCTTCCCGGAGTCCTGCGCCATCAGCGCTCCTGCCGCCAGCACCGCCGCGCATCCCGCGATCAACATGCTATTCCGCATTATCCGATTCACTGTTCCCCCTCGCTTCCTCATGAAACAACGCCTCCATCTTCTCTTTTCTTGCAAGCAATTTCCACTCGCTGCCCGTCAAAAGGTACAGGTTCCCGCCATGCACACCTAGCACTTTCGTACCTTTGACCCACCCACTCTTTCCCCTCACAATGGCTCCATGAATCAGGAGACCCTGACGCGCGCCTGGGAAGTCCTGCAAGACGCTTATCAAGCACAAATGGAAGGCGACTACGATCGCGCCGTCGAGCTTTACCAGTCCTCGCTCGATCTTCATCCCACCGCCGAAGCTCACACCTTTCTCGGCTGGACGTATCATTTCCAGGGCAAACTTCTCGATGCCATCGCCGAATGCAAACGCGCCATCTCTCTTGATCCCGACTTCGGCAATCCTTACAACGACATTGGCGCTTACATGATTGAGCTTGGCCAGTTCGATGAAGCCATTCCCTGGTTGCAGCAAGCCGTCGAAGCTCCTCGCTACGAGCCGCGACATTTCCCGCACTACAATCTCGGCCGCGCGTATCTCGGCAAAGAAATGTACGGCCAGGCCATCCGCTGTTTCCAGGAAGCCCTCAACGTCGAGCCCGAATACACCCTAGCCCGCCAAGCCTTAGCCTCCCTCCGCCGCCTGGTCAATTAGTTTTCAGTGATAAGTTTTCAGTTTTAGGTAGAACTCCTTAGGGATGAGGCTTTTCGCTAGTGCAAGCGCGGCCCACAGTGTAAGACGACCCCAGAGCGACGGCGTCGCGCCAGAAACTAGCCCAGCCCGTAAGGGCTGGGTACGCGTCGCCCACCACTTTCGAGCGCCGTGGGCGCGGCACTCCTCCGCGCTCCGACGAATTTTCTCCTACGCCGCCTTCTCCACCGGCCTCACAATCCGGTCGTAAATCCACAACATCATCGTCGTCGCCAATCCCACAATCACGATCGCGTACCACGCATACTGCGGCTTCCCCATTTCCTCCCCAAAATAGTGCAGCATCTTCCCGCCAAACCATCCGCCAATCAACGACCCAATTCCCAGCGGCAAAAACGCGAATCCCATGTACGTTCCCTGCTGGCCCGGCGGAGCCAGCTTCGAAATATATTCGTAATACCTCGGCTGCTGAATAATCTCGCCGGTTGCCAGCACCGCAATCGCCGCCACCGCTCCCCACATCGACGGCCTCCACACCAGCACCACCCAGCTCAAACTCGTCACCAGCGTCCCCAGCACAATCGCGTTGAACGCCGCCATTTTTCGCAGCAGATGGTTCACCACGATGGTGCACGAAATCACCAGAATGCTGTCCGTCACCAGTACCAGCTCCACGTCGATATCTTTATTCACGTACTCGTGCAGGTACACCGGCATCAGAATCCACTGCTGCCAGAACACGATCCAGTAGCCCGTGAAAATCAGCAGAAAGATCATGAACTTCGGATTGCGCATCACCGTCAGAAAATTCCGCAGCGTCTCCCCTACGCTCGGCTTCGGCACGTCGTCGCTGCGCTTCGGTTCGCGGAACATTGTCACCACCAGAAAAAACATCACGAACACCACCGCCGCCGCGATGTAAAAAATCTTTCCCGCTCCCAGGTGCCTCCTCGCCAGCGACGCCGCCAGCGGGCCCGCCGCCCCTCCAATATTCACCATCGTGTAGTAAATCGAGTATCCCAGCGTCCTCACGTTTTCTTTCGAAGCCCGCGCCGTCGTCCCTACCACGCTCGGCTTCACCAGCGATATCCCCAGCGCCGGCAAAATCAATATGCATCCCACGAATAATTCCAGCGGCACCGCATTGCGCACCGGAGCCAGCCACGGCGCTCCAATCGATGCCAGCAGAAAATACGCCGCCGTCAAAATCAGGTATGCCACTGAAAGCGCTCGCCGGAATCCCAGCTTGTCCGCTACTGCTCCGCCAAAAATCGCCAGAAACCACACCATCCCGCCAAAAATTCCTGTCAGCGTTCCGGTTTGTTGTGTAGGAAAATTCAGCGTCTCGCGCAGATAGTTTGCCAGCGACGCGAACGACCCGTAATACGCCAGCCTCTCAAAAATCTCGCTGACGTTCGCCACCCAGAACGACCGCTCGAATCCACTCTTCACTTCCTCGATCCGCTGCCCCAGGCTCATCCGTCCTCCGCCACCGCCACACGCCGCACATCATATCAACATTTCCCCCGCAACCCGTTCGTGTAACTCAGTCTTCTACCTCACTCCTGTACCTCATTCTTGTAGCTCACCCCTTCAGGGGTGAGGCACTTCCCGCGCGCACCATTTCCTCCTTGTTTGCATGGGTTCTCGTGTTTGCCTGTAGCGGCGGCTTTACGCCGCCATTTTGACGCTCACCTGTAGCGGCCGCCTTCTCACATGCGCGCTCTTCACTCATCTTGTAGTCGCCAGCCTCTAGACTGGTTCCCTCGTGTTCGTCTTTTGTAGTGGCCGACCTTCAGGTCGGTTCTCACCCCAGCCTCCCTTTTTGCGTTGTCGTCCTGAGCGAAGCGAAGGACCTCAACTTAATCCTTGCCTCGCCCGCCGTCGGTAACAAGCCTGTGTCCCCAGCTTTTTCCGAAACTGACAACTGAAAACTGAAAACCGATAACTGCGAACCGCCTCCCACCGCTTGACCCCTATACCTCCCTGATCGTCGCTTCCCGCGCAACTCAACCGAAATAACGCCTGACGCGCTTTAGAATCAACACTTCCGAAAAGTGCCCGCTAGCGGTCTTTAGAATCAACACTTACAAAAAGAGGGGGAGGGGGTAGCGCAGCCCGCATACTTCCAGTTCGCTCATCGCCAAGCGAAGCAACAAATCATCGCCAAAAATTGCCAGCAATAAAAAAGTGGCGACCCGCGTTTACCGCTCGCTCGGTCGCCACTCTTCTTCATGAGATCGGCCCCGTGACCGCTTACGTGTTCTGCGGCGCCACTCGCACGCACAGATTCTGTCCACCATCCATCGGCTGATAATCCACCGTCACCACCGTCCCCGCTTTTACTTGTCCCGCCACCTGCGTGTTCTTATCCACCACGAACTGCATGGTCTGTTTCGCTCCCCCATTGTCCACTTCCACCGCGAACGATTTTCCCTGGTCGCCGATGGTCGTCACTTTCCCCGTTACTGTTTTTGGTGCTGCTTTCGTTTGCCCCTGCGACGGCGTTTGCGCTGCCGCACTGATCGTGATCACTGGCGCGCCTACCAGCAACAAACTGCCCAGCGACGCCGACAATAGAATTTTCCGGTTCATTAATCGTTCCTCCTAAAGGATTGGCCGGTCCGCTGCTAACAGCAGGATTGCTTCCACTTCAGGAGTCGATTTTTCCCCGCCAGTTTACTCCCGCAGCAATCAACCACTTACCTGCAATCCCTTCCGTTCCTCGCCTCCCAATCCTCCTCAATCCCGCGCACATTTTCCCCTCCCCCTGTCATTCCTTCTCTCCACCACTACCCGGGTCCCCAATGTCGGCGCGCCGACATTTTTTGGAGTGCGAGACCTAGTGTCGTCCCGTAAGTTCCTGGAATCTTTCTTCAGGAGGCCGGGGCTTTCAGCCCCGGCGTAAAGCCCGTGCTATGAATTGGGCTTTAGCCCCCGAAGACTCCGCACTGTTCACTCAATTCCCATTCCACGCCGATTCCGGCCGCCTCGCAAAACTTGTCCAGAAAGCCATCCGTTCCACACAACTCCTTACTTTTCAGAACAGGCTGTCGGCGCGTTCCGCTTTTCGAGTTTCGTGTTTCGACTTTCGTCACTGCTACTGCTTCGGCTTGGCCGCTTCCTGCTTCAGTCGTTCTTCCGTCCACGGCGGAACAATCCCAATCTGCCGCGCATACGCGATCGATTGCCCCAGATGTTCCCCATAATGTCCGGTGATGAAAATAAACGCGCCGCGCAGCGTCGACTGCCGGTTTCCCGGCAACTTCATCGGCTTTTCCAGATCAGAATCCTTGATCGCCAGGATCGCCGCGCGCATGTGCGCGAACGAATCCTTCAGCTCCTGCACAATTTTGGCCTTATCGCCGGCAGTAGCCACGATGGCCTTGGGATCGACTCCCGCTGGGAAATCCGTTCCCAGCATTTTCGCGAAGCCGTAATTGGCGGACACCACGTGCGCATACACCTCGCCGATCGAGCGCACACCTTCCGCTGGCCTCCACGTATATTTGTCCGCGGGAATCGCGTCGGCCAGCCGCGTAAACCGCTGCTCGTAGTAACCAACTTCGTCCAGAAATTCTCCACGCGGTCCAGGAACCGACATGGTCGCCGCCGCAGCGGGCTTGTCCTGCGCTGCGGCCATCGCAGCAATCGCACAGAAAACAGCGACGAGCATCAACAGTTTACCAGTGAATCGGCGCATCACAATCCTCCTGCATCTAGTCTCTCGGAAGAGGTCAGCATTCTACACCCAAACGCCGCGCAATCATCTGCGCAAGCGTCCGCGGACCATCCACAAACGTCCATGGTCGCGTGATCCTTCCGCTATCAACATATACGAGACAACCAAATCAGAAATCACGAAAACTTGGTGTAAGATTCTGCACAAATAGAAGGGTGCTTCACCCGCCCACTTTAACGACTGTCCCAAACCGCGCCACCCGTACCAGCCCGGGTGGTTAGGCTTCACGCGGATTTGTGCGTCTGTGCGCCGAAATATTTGGAAGTGAACACCAGCGACGCGGGCAAATGTTCCGCGAAGTACGTCACATCGTGTCGCCCCGGATACAGGTGAAATTCGTGCGCGATGTGACGCGCCGTCAGGATTTTATCCAGCGCCTGCGCGCCCGCATCGAATCCATAGTCGTCGCGATCGCCGCAATCAAAATAGATGTGCAGCCCCGCAAGATTGGCTGTCCGCGCCAGCGTCAGCGGACTGTTCTGCTCCCAAAACGCCAGATCAGGTGGCGCGCCGAATACGCCGCCGAGCACTCGCGCCCGCGGCGATTCCGGCGCGTTGCCAAGAAACGCCGGCAATTTCTCAATCAAAGCCGCGCTATGCGCGCTGACAGATACAAACAACTGCGGATGCTTGAACGCCATGTGCAGCGCGCCGTATCCGCCCATCGACACTCCTGAAATCGCGCGGTTGCTACGACCGGCCGCGGCCCGGTAACGTTTCTCGATCGACGGAAAGAATTCCTGCAACAAAAAGTCCTCGTAGCGATTCTTTCCATCCTTTGAATTGATGTAGAAACCCGCGCCACCGTCCGGCGTCGCAATCAGAAATTCTTTCAACTCCCCTTTTTCCTGCATGTCTTCCACAAGGTTCCACAATCCCGAATGGACGAAGAATTGCTCGTTATCGCCTAGACCATGCAACGAATACAGAATCGGGAAATGTTTTGTCTTGTCTGCGTCGAACGACGCGGGAAGAACGATGCAATACTTGACGCTGCGCTCCAGAATCTTGCTCTGTATCTGGTTGCATTCCACGCGCCCCATTGCCGCATGCGACGGCGCGGGAATCATCAGCAGCATCGCGAACGCGAGCCAGACAACAACTCTACTCATAACGCAGCGCGTCGACGGGATTGAGTTTTGCCGCACGAGAAGCAGGATAAAGTCCAGCCGCCAGGCTGACAAGCACGCCAAACACCAGCGCCGCAAGGATCAGCCACCACGTAACAGAAGATAGTTCGATCGGATTCAGATTCTGCCGCTTCAAATAGAGATTTGTTCCAATCGTAATCGCTCGCCCCAGCAACCAGCCGAACAACACCCCGAAAATCCCTCCGAAGAATCCCATCACTCCGGCTTCCACAAAAAACAGCTTTTTCACATCGGAATCTGTCGCGCCCAGGGCTTTCAGCACGCCGATTTCGCGACGCCGCTCCAGGATCGCCATCACCAGCGTGTTCACAATTCCCAACGTGGAAACCGCCAGCGCCAGGCTGCCGAAAATGCCCAGCAGCGAATCGAACACCGAGAAAAATGTCCGCAAGGATTTAGACGCATCCAGTAACGAGAACGCCGCAAAACCCATCCCCTTGATGGACGTCTCGATAGCCTCAACCTGCGAAGGAGATTTCGCGCGCACCGAGAGCGAAGGATACGTGGTTTTGTTAGCCGCTCCGTCGCGCACGATATCGCGCAGGTCGTTCACCTGCGCCGCGCGCAGCGTCGCCGCAGTCTGCAGCGGCATCAGCAGCCGTGCGTTCCCGTAGCCGCCGTAACCTTGCGCTGGCTCGGTCTCTACAATGCCCACAATCTTCAGCCGCAGCTCTTTGGGCACAACGGAAAATCCGCCGCTTGAACCATCCGAGCTTGCGCCGCCAGAACTGTCTGCGGGAAGCGCTTGCCGTTCGGCGTAGCGCAGCACCAGGTCTTGTCCTACCAGCGAAGCCGGTTTGTCCGACAGGTCCTTGGCGAATTCGATTTGCAGAATCGCTTCATTCGCCGTTGACGACGAGAAGAAGCTGCCGGTCATGCCGTCAAATGAACCGGAACTCCGCGACGAATCCGGCATGCCGGCAACGACGGTGGCGAATGGCTTGTCGTTGAAGCGCACTTCGGTGAAGAAGCGCACCTGCGGATAAACCTCGACAACGTTGGCGAGCTTCTCGATTTCCTTGCGCGCATCGTCATCCAGAACGCGAGGAGGTTTGTCGGATTGCGGTTCGCGTTGCGGACGTCCCATGCCGCGAAAATTGTTTTTTGGAGTAACGATAATGGTGTCGAACAAGCCGCTTTGCGACAGGCGTTTCGAAGCCAATTGCTGTAAGCCGACGCCCAGTGAAAGCATGGCAACAAGCGATGCGACTCCGACCGCGACGCCCAATGTCGTGAGCGTGTTGCGCAGTATGGACTCGCGAAGATTGCGCAGCGCCAGATCAGTAAGGTCGCGAGGCTTCATCAGGCCAGGCCTTTCGTCGACGCTGCCGCCGATAGCAGCTTGCCGTCGCCCATCGTCGCCAACCGGTCGGCGAAGCGCTCGGCGAGCGGCCGTTCGTGCGTAACCATCACGATGGTCATGCCAAGTTGCTGCTGCAAATCGCGCAGCAGCGCAAGAATGGACTCGCCGGTTGCGGAGTCCAGATTACCGGTCGGCTCATCCGCGAGAAGAATCTTGGGACGATTCACGAGCGCTCGCGCGACGGCCACGCGCTGCTGCTCTCCGCCGGAAAGTTCCGTGGGGCGATGACCAAGGCGGTGCGTCAGCCGCACGCGCTCCAAAGCCTCGCGAACGCGGCCGGCCCGTTCGGCGCGCTCCACTTCCGCGAGTCGCAGCGGCAGCTCGATGTTTTCTTCCAGCGTCATGCGCGGAAGAAGGTTGAACGATTGGAAGACCATGCCGATAGTGTTGCGACGATACCGCGCCAGTTCGAGGGGAGAAAGTTCGGCCAGGTTCTGTCCGCGGGCAAGAATCGAGCCGGAAGTAACGCGATCCAGTCCTGCGATCAGATTCAAAAGCGTGGATTTGCCTGAGCCAGAGGAGCCAAGCAGCGCGAGGAATTCGCCCTCCGCGATCGAGAACGAAACGTCATCGACCGCGCGGACGCTGCTTTCGCCCATGGCGTAGTAGCGGGAAACATGTTCCAGGTGGATGGCGGAGTCAGCGTTGGGCATAGTGGCAGCGATCAAATGGCGCAGTAATGATACGTCGAAACAGGGACAAAAATTTCAGTGGAGTTGCAGCTGCAAAGAGTAGATTTCCTGGGTGCTGAGGTCTTGCGCATACAGCCGGGAGTTGTCGGGCGCCATTCCTCCCCAAGTTCCCGAGGCAGTTCCGAAGAAACGGTGAAGCCCGGACAAGCTGAACAATTCCTCCGAATGCGTGCTGCCGAGCTTGACGCGACGAGAGGTAGGATGATCGGTCATGAAATTGTCAAAGTACAGGTAGCGGCTATCCTTAGACCAGGTCGGATACGCAATGTTGCCGGGCTCGGTGAGCCAATCCATCCATTTCTGCGAGCGGAAATCGTACAGCTTAAGCGTGCCAGAGTCCTGAGATAGCGCAGCGAGATAAGTGCCATCGGGAGAAATGCGCGGGCTGAACAAGCCCTGGGAACCGGGAAACTCGGAACGCTGGTGCGTTGTAAGATCCAAAATGAAGATGCTGACCGGCGGATAATTTGGTCCCTTCGAGAAAATCATCTGTTTGCCATCGGGAGTCCAATTAAAATCCACGCCGCCAAGGCCGCCGGGAATGGCATCTTCCGACGGGCCTCCCAGGAAAGGCACGGATTGTGCTTTCCAATCTTCCCCCGCTACAAAGCTTTGATACAAAATACGCGTTCCGTCCGGCGACCACACGGGAATTACTGCTCGCGCGGGCGGATAGGTGAGTTGCAATCGTTCTGAACCGTCCACGCGACTGCGCCACAGACTGCCTTCTGGAATGGTAACGTAAGCGATCCACTGGCCGTCCGGAGAGTAAGCCAGATCAGTTGCGGAAATTCCCGGCAAGAACGGGACAAACTGTTTGGACATCGAGTCGTAGCGAACGAGTTGGGCGCGACGCTGCATGACATGTACAAACAACTTTTCTCCATCAGTTGAAGGCGTTACCGAGTAAAACTGCAAGGGTCCCGCCGTCAGTTGGACCGGCGCCAACGGGGTCTTGCGGATCGGGCCCGGCCGGCCCTGCACGGCATAGACATCGCCCAATGTTGTGGTGAAGCTGAGGAAATAATAGTAGCGCCCGTCAGGGGACCAATTGCCGCAGCATTCTGACGGAGGATCGCGCCATCCAGGGAGGAGAGGATGCAGATCCTTGCCGTCGGCTCGCACCTCCCAAATCGCTGATGCAATTCTGTTTTTCTCGCTGACCGTAAAACGAATGCGTTTTCCATCAACGGAAAAGCGCGGATACATCGGGGATCCCTCAACTGTGACCAGGGGGCGAGGATCGGTGCCGTCGGCGTCCGCCAAGTAGATTGCAGAATCCTTGGTGTAGACGAGTTGCTTGCCGTCGGGCGACCACGAAGCGGAAGAAGCGAGGAAGTTGCCAATTGGCCGCGGAGAGCCCGATGGCAGTGGAACAGACCACAACTTGGCTTCATGGTGAGTTCCTTCAGCTGTGGCGACCAGAAGTTGAGAATGATCCTTCGAAATGTCCTGGACCATGAGGTTGCGAAAGGGCGTGGGGATTTCAGCGGATTCGCCTCCTGCCGTGGAAACCTGTGTGAGCACGAAATGTCCTCCCGAGAGTTCCGAGAAGTACAGACGGACGCCATCCGTAACCGTAAAACTTTTGGCGAGTCCATCCGAGGTAATTTGCGTGGATCCGACGACCTTTGGCGGTGTGACGGAAACGAAATAGCGGACAAAGCCGAGCGCTATGCCGATGAGCGCAAGAAACAGCGCGGCCCACAGCCAGCGAAGCCTGTTACCCGTGCTTGCGGCCTGCGCCACCGGAACAGAGACTCCGCTTGCGTGGTCGGAACTGGTGTCCCGTTTAAGGCGCTTCAGGTCGGCGTGAACTTCGGCGGCGGTCTGGTAGCGAACCTCGCGATCCTTTTCCAACGCTTTGCGGATGATGTGATCGAGCTCTTCGGGCAGCACGGGATTCAAGTGCAGCGGCGAGACCGGATGTTTGTTCAGGATGGCGTCAAAGATAGCGGCGGAGGTAGTGCCGGCAAACGGCACAACTCCCGTGGCCATTTCGTAGAGGACCGCCCCAAAGGAAAACAAATCGCAACGGGCGTCGAGTTCCTTGCCCAGGGCTTGTTCCGGAGACATGTAACCGACCGTGCCGATTACGCTGTCGGGGCTGCTGACGGGATCCCAGCTGACCGTGGAACCCTCGGCGGAACTGGCGATGAAACTCGCGTTTTCCGTGGTGATCTTTGCCAGGCCGAAATCGAGAAGCTTCACTTGGCCGCGGGGAGTGAGGAAAATGTTAGAGGGTTTGATATCGCGGTGAATGATGCCGCGGGTATGCGCCGCGTCCAGAGCGTCTGCGATCTGAATACCAATGTCGAGCAGCAAGTCGAGTCGCAAGGGACGGCCGGCAATATGATCACGAAGGTTGGTGCCCTCGAGCAATTGCATTGCGAGGAAGGTGCGCCCTTCATGCTCGCCAATTTCGTAGATGGTGCAGATGTTGGGGTGATCGAGGGAAGAGGCAGCGCGCGCTTCGCGCTCAAAGCGCTCCATCGCGTGAGGATTGTTGGCGACAGATTCAGGCAGGAACTTCAGGGCGGCGTGGCGGCCAAGGCGCAGATCCTCAGCTTCGTACACCTCTCCCATCCCGCCGGTGCCGATCTTGTGCAGGATACGGTAGTGGGAAATCGCCGGGGCATGCATCGTGGACACCCGTACGCGAGGAGCGTAGCCCCAGGGCCGAGACCGGTCAGTGACGGGGAGCACATGGTGGGTAAAAGGGCATAGAATGCGGGTGGCTTAGGGGCGTTGAAGCAGGCAAAGGAGGGAAGCAGGCAATGCTGGACGGGAAAAGCGTAAAGGAATGGATCGATTCGTATGTCGATGCGAAGCCCGCGGAACTGAGGGAGGTTGCGGAGAAATTGCGTAAGCTGGTTCAGAAGACGGTGAAGGGCACGAAGGAATCGGTGAATCCGTGGAAGATTCCTACCTTCGAGTCCAATGGGCCAATGTGCTTTTTTACGGTTGGGAAATATCATGTGACGTTTGGCTTTTTGCGCGGAACGTCGCTGCCCGATCCGGCGGGGCTGCTGGAAGGTACGGGGAAAAATCTGCGACACGTGAAGTTGCGTACCGCGGAGGATGTGAGCGAACCGGCATTGAAGAAATTGATCGACGCGGCGGCGCGGCTAAATAAGAAAGAGCCGATGGAATCGATGAAGGCGAAGAAGCGCGCGAAGTAGATTGTGCCCGAAGTAGTTTGGTATCAGCGACTAGCAATCAGGAATCTGGAGACGCATCTTGCAAGGATAACGGCTGGTAAACGTCGTTTGCGAAGGAGAGCGATGAAACGGATTGCTGCGGTGTTGGCCGGTTTGTTGGCGGGCGGTACTGCCTGGGCGCAGAAGCCGCCGCTGTTGCCGGAGAAAGATGTGTCGGCGATTGCGCAGGAAATCAGCGGCGAGACGGCCAAGCGGAACCTGGAGGCCATTGCGCGGTTTCACCGGCAGCGCGGTTCGCAGGGATTTCATGCTGCGGCGGAGTTGGTGGCGGAGCGGTTGCGCGCGTATGGATTGAGCGACATAGCAATTTTGGAATTTCCCGCGGATGGAAAGATTTTCTATGGCACGCAAAGGTCGCGGCCGGCGTGGGATGCGGAGTCTGCGGAATTATGGGAGACAAAGGATAGCGGTGCAGTGAAGTTGGCTAGTTTTGAGGCCGAGCCGGTAGTGCTGGCGGAAGACAGCGATTCGGCCAATGTGACGGCGGATTTGGTGGACGTCGGAGAGGGAACGAAGGAAAGCGATTACGCGGGAAAGGACGTGAAAGGGAAAATCGTGCTGGTAAGCGCACAGCCCGGCGCGGTGCAGGATTTGGCGGTGGGGAAGTTCGGCGTGGCGGGAATTGTGAGTTACGCGCAAAACCAGAAGACGGCGTGGTCGGGCGAAAACCAGGACGCCATTCGCTGGGGGCATCTGGAAACGTTTTCAGCGAACAAAACATTCGGGTTCATGGTGTCGCTGAAAACGGCGCGCGAACTCAAGGAACGTCTGGCGAAGGGAGAGAAGGTCACGCTGCACGCAGTGGTGAAGGCCGGACAGCAACCTGGGAACTATGAGGTTGTCACAGCGACGATTCCGGGAGCCGATCCGAAACTGAAGGACGAGGAAATTGTGTTTTCGTGCCACCTGGATCACCAGCGCCCCGGGGCGAACGACAACGCCAGCGGCTGCGCCACGATTTTGGAAGTAGCGCGAACGCTACAGAAACTGATCGCTGAAGGAAAGCTGGCGCGGCCGACTCGGACCGTGCGTTTTGTGTTTCCATCGGAAATCGAAGGAACCATGGCGCTGCTGAATGGCAAACCGGAAATTGCCAGGCGCATCAAAGCCGTGATTCACATGGACATGGTGGGCGGAGGGCCGGAGACGAAGGCAGTGTTCCACGTGACACGCGGGCCGATGAGCCTGCCGAGCTTTGTGCAGGATGTGGCGTGGGCGTTTGCGGAGTGGGTGAATGAGGAGTCTTACGAATATGCGGCCACGGGAAAAGCGGCGTACCCGCTGGTGTCGCCGGAAGGTGGCAAGGAACCGCTGCGGGCCGGATATTCCGCGTACAGCATGGGCAGCGACCACGATGTGTATCAGGATTCGTCGTTCGGAATACCGGCGATTTATCTGAACGATTGGCCAGACCGCTATATTCATACGAATTGGGATACCGCGGCGAATATCGATCCCACAAAACTGAAACGTGCAGGCTTCATCGGCACCACCAGCGGTTATTTTCTTGCGCAGATGAGCGCAGGAAACCTTCCGGCGGTTCTGCGGTTGATTGATCTGGACTCGCTGCGGATCGTTCAAGAGATTGCACAGAAACGAAATCAAGTCTCGGAGTACGACGGAGGAGAGATACAACGATCGGAAGGCACTCTGCTGCGGCCGAAGGTAGAGTCGGTGACGAATTTTGCGGGTGTCTCGTTTAGCCGCGGCACTGCCACGCTGGCCCACATGAGCCAGAATCTCGATCGCAACAGTGAAGGAATGTCCGCAAGAACGCTCAACGATGGAGGGGAGCCCGCACGGGTTTACCAGCGAAAGTCGAACCCTAAAGGACCATTGGCGGTGTTTGGGTACGACTACTTCGATGTGGAGTGGGCGATACGGGGACACACGACGAAGCCGAAACTGCTGGAATACGAAGGGTTGTGGGGCGGCGGAGAAGAATACGCTTACGAAGTGCTGAATTTCGCCGACGGCAAGAGAAATGTCCAGCAGATTGCGGATGCAGTGTCGGCAGAATATGGTCCAGTGCCCGTGCCGCTGGTTGAGGAATATTTGAAAGCGCTGCAGGAAATCGGCGTAGTCGAAGACGTGAAGTTGGCTGGTGTCATCTGAGTTACGCAGCAGTGTTGTAATCTGATTGTGAACCGCGCGGTGTGTTAGCATGTAAATCTGCAATCAGAAAGGGCCTGCCTGAGGAGCCTGCCTAAATGTCTGCAACCATGAAGGCGTTGCGAAAGACAAAAGCGGCCAAGGGGTTGGAAATTCAAGAGGTGCCGGTGCCGCCGATTGGCGCGCTGGACGTGCTGGTACGCGTGTCGGCGACGTCGATTTGCGGGACGGACCTGCACATTTATGGATGGGATCGCTGGTCGCAAGGGCGCATCAAGCCGCCGGTAACTTTGGGGCACGAATTTTGCGGCATCGTAGAGCGAGTTGGCGAAGACGTGAGCGCGGTGAAGCCCGGCGATTTTGTGAGCGCGGAGATGCACGTGAATTGCGGGCACTGCCACCAGTGCCGGCTGGGCGAAGCGCACATCTGCCAGAACCTGAGGATCATCGGCATCGATCTGGACGGCGCGTTCGCAGAGTTCGTGAAAATTCCCGCGACGAATATCTGGAAGCTGGATGACGCCATTCCCGAGCACTACGCGGCGATTCTGGATCCGCTGGGGAATGCGGTGCACACGGTGCTGGCGGGAGCAATCGCGGGGCAAACGGTGTTGGTGACGGGATGCGGGCCGATCGGGTTGATGTCGATCGCGGTGGCGAAGGCTTGCGGCAGTTCCACCGTGTTTGCGACAGAAACGAACGAGCACCGGCGCTTGATGGCCGAAGAGATGGGCGCGGATCACGTGATCAATCCGCTCTCAGAAAATCCCGTGAAAAAAATTCTGGATGCGTCGGGCGGCACGGGCGTGGATGTGCTGCTGGAAATGAGCGGGCAGCCGGCGGCGATTCAGCAAGGGTTCAAGGCGTTGCGCGCGGGAGGGCGGGCGTCGCTGCTGGGAATTCCGACGGAAAACGTTCCGCTGGACCTGGTGCAGGATGTGATTTTCAAAGGCGCGACCGTTCAGGGAATTTACGGGCGGCGGATGTACGGGACGTGGGTGCAGATGACGGCGTTGCTGAAGGCCGGGCGCGTGAACCTGGAGCCATTGTTCGGCGAGCGCATGGTGCTGGACGATTTTGAGGCGGCATTCGTGAAACTGAATAGCGGGCTGGCGGGCAAAATTCTGATGTACCCGAATGGAATGAAGAAGTAGCGGAAGAACTCACCACAGAGGACACAGAGAGCGCAGAGCTTGGAGAAGGACGAAATGAACGAATCCGGGGCACAAAAAACGAAACAAAATCCGCTGCAGTACGTGAGCGAGACGCTGCAGGATTTGCGCAACAAGGGAGTTGCGCCGAAACTGCGCGTGCTGGAAGGCGAGCAGAAGCCGGTGTGCATGTTCGACGGGCGCGAAGTGATCAATCTGGCGTCGAACAATTACCTGGGGCTGACGTCGCACAAGGCGTTGCGCAAGGCGGCGATCGAAGCGGTGCGAAAACTGGGCGTGGGCGCGGGAGCGGTGCGCACCATCGCGGGCACCATGAAGCTGCACATGGACCTGGAAGAGCAGATCGCGAAATTCAAGCACACGGAAGCTTGCGTGGTGTTTCAGTCGGGGTTCACGGCGAACGCGGGAACGGTGTCGGCGGTATTAGGCAAAGACGACATGATCATTTCCGACGAGCTGAATCACGCGTCGATTATCGATGGAGCGCGGCTCTCGAAAGCGACCATCAAGGTGTTCAAGCACAAGGACGTGGCGGATTGCGAACGGATTTTGCAGGAGAACGCGTCGTTCCCCGGCAAAAAACTGATTATCAGCGACGGCGTTTTTTCGATGGACGGGGATATTGCGCCGCTGCCGGCTTTGTGCGACCTGGCGGAAAGATATGGCTGCATCATGATGGTGGACGACGCGCACTCCAGCGGCGTGCTGGGGCGCAGCGGTCGCGGAACCGTGGATCATTTCGATTGCCACGGGCGCGTGCACATCCAGGTAGGAACGCTAAGCAAAGCCATCGGGTCGATGGGCGGCTATGTGTGCGGATCACGCGACCTGATCGATTTTCTTTATTTGCGGGCGCGGCCGTTTTTGTTTTCCACGTCGCATCCGCCCGCCACGGCAGCGGCTTGCCAGGCGGCGTTCACGTTGCTGGACTCTGCCGAGGGCGAAAAACTGGTGAAGAAGCTCTGGGCAAATACGAAATTCTTCAAACGGGAATTGAAGAAGCGCGGATTTCAGTTCAAGGCCAGCGAGACGCCGATCATTCCGATTCATGTGGGCGACGCGGCGAAGGCGTTCGAGTTTTCGCGGAAATTGTTTGATGTGGGTGTATTCGCGCCGGCGGTCGGCTATCCGACAGTTGCGGAAGGCAAAGCGCGCTTGCGGGCAATTGTCAGCGCGGCGCACAAGCGCGAGCATTTACTAAAGGCGGCAGATATTTTGGCTGAAGTGGCCAAGCCGCTGGGAATCGTGTAACGGAAATTCACTTCGTCGCCTAGAACCATCCGGTTCTTCTGTAAATTCTTCTGCTCGCTAGTGTTTTTGTCGGTCTGAGAACCTGTCTTGTACCTTAGCTAAACAATTGAAGATAAAGATGAGCACTGTTGGCATGGTTTTTGCCATCTAACTAGTGGGCCCTTATTGCCCTTCTGTCTGGAAGGGTTTGCTCCAGCCCAAAATTATCGAGGGCTGTTGGAGGTTTTAGAATGAAACGCACCGGATTCATAATTTTAGGAACGCTAGTTTTTGCCGGCTCCGCGGTTTGTCAGACGCAGCCGCCAGCGCAGGCTGGAACGCAGACGGCTAGTTCAGCTACGGCGGTGCCGTCGACTTCGGCGGAAAATCCCAAGCTGAATGCTTCGCTGGCAGACGGTTCGCCGATCGTCGCCGAACTGAGCTCATCGGTTGATTCCAAGAAAACGAAGCAGGGCGACGCGGTGACAGCACGCACGACAGCGGACATTCGCGCTGACGGAAAAACCATTTTGCCGAGAGGGACGAAACTTGTGGGGCACGTAACCGAGGCGGCGGCGCGCGCAAAAGGTGGCGCCGATTCTTCTTTGGGAATCACGTTCGACAAAGCGATCCTGAAGGGCGGCGAGGAACTCCCTTTGAACGTCGCGATTGTCGCGGTGGCTCCGCCGCAATCGACGTTCGCGGGACAAAATATGAACAACAGCGGCGGCGAGCCGGTCACTTCGCCGGGTGCGCCGTCTAACATGGGCCGACCTGGTTCTATGGGCGCGATGGGAGGGACGCCTGCAACACCAAGCGCTCCCACCGGTCCTCCCGTAGATACCACAGCGGCCACGAACGGTGCCCCGCCAGAAAAAGGTCTGGACGCCACGGGACGACTGACACCCGATAGCCGCGGCATTTACGGGACGAAGGACGCGAGTCTGCGTCCGACGACGACGAATCCTGCTGAGGGCTCGGTAATTACGTCGAATGGCAAAAACGTGCATCTGGACAGCGACACGCAACTGTTGCTGGTGACCCAAGGTCGCGGCGGAGCAGCAGCGGGGCCGAAATCGTAGTGTGCTTGCATCACTGTTGAGCAGAGGGCGCGCGCGAGTGCGCCCTTTTTGTTTTGTTGATTCGATAACAGCGGCTCGCGCTTGCTATACTCGCCGGGATGCCTGCCGAACAAAAGAAACTCTTCCTGATTGATGCGATGGCGCATATCTACCGGGCGTTTTACGCGCCAATGGTGCGGATGAATGCGCCCAGCGGAATGCCCACGAAAGTGCCATTTTTATTTTTGAACATCGTGCGGCGGATTTTGAAGGACTACAAGCCGGAGTACGTGGCCATCGTGTTCGACACCCGGAAGCCGACGTTCCGTGACAAATTGTTTGAAAAGTACAAGGCGCAGCGGCCGCCCATGCCCGACGAAATGAGTATCCAGTTGCCGTACGTGCGGAGGCTGATGGAGGCCATGAATCTGCCGATTCTGGAACTGGATGGCTACGAAGCCGACGACGTAATCGGCACGATGGCGAAGCTGGGGAAAGCGAAGAACCTGGACGTGCTGGTGGTGTCGAACGACAAGGACATGATGCAGTTGGTGAACGCAGGCGTAAAGATTTTGCGCACGGGCACAGGTGGAGCGAAAGCGGACACGATTGTTGACGCAAAGAAGGTAGAAGAAATTCTGGGAGTGACGCCGGACAAAGTGATCGACTTGATGGCGCTGCTGGGCGACACCGTTGACAATATTCCCGGCGCAAAAGGAATCGGGGAAAAAGGCGCCACCGAGCTGATCCAGAAATACGGCAGCGTGGAAAGCGCGCTGGAGCGTGCCGCGGAAGTGCCCAATAAACGTTACCGCGAAGCGTTGCAGCAGCAGGTGGAGCAAGTGAAGCTGAGCAAGCAGCTTGCGGCCATTGAAATGGACGTGCCGTTGGAACTGGACACGGAGAAACTGAAGGCGCGCGAACCGGATGTTGCCGCGCTGTCGGCGCTGTATCGCGAACTGGGATTTAACTCATTACTGAAAGAACTGCTGGCTACTGGCGCCGCGCCGCAACAAAGCGGAAGCGCCGCCGCAGCTTTGGGCGTTGCTGCTGCGGACAGCGCGACGGCGCAGACACCAAAAGATTATGTGCAGCTCGCGAATGCCGAAGAATTCCGCGCTTATCTGAAAAACCTGGCGGCAAAAGATTCCCTGGCGATTTGGCTGAACCTGGAACTGGGAGAACGCGGGACCGAGGGATTTGGGACGCGGGTTGCGTCGATCGAAGTGTCGTCCAAGGTGGGCGAAGGCCGCGCGGTGTGGGCGGACGAAAAAGGGGAGGCCCTGAAAGCGCTGGAGCCGGTGTTGCGCGACGCCAAGCGACGGAAGATCGTGCACGACCCCAAACTGTTCCAGTTGTTGGCGGGCAAAACAGAAAATATCGAACACGCAACACAGTTTTATTCGTATCTGTTGCGGCCGACGACCGCAAACCACAATTTTGTCGATGTAATTTTCCGGCAATTCAACGTGCCGATGGGTGGCGGTCCGGGAGAGCGGGCGGATTACCTGCAACGGCTGGCGCCGGCTTTGCGCGAGCAGATGGAATCGCAGGATTTGCTGGGCGTGTACGAAAAGATCGAACTGCCGCTGGCCGGGGTGCTGGCGGAAATGGAGCGAGTGGGAATTCGCGTCGACCCCAAAGCGCTGCAGAAGATGTCGGAGTCGATGGAAAAGGAAATACGGAGAATCGAGAAGGAGATCTGGCTGCTGGCGGACGCGGAATTCAATGTGAATTCGCCTACGCAGCTTGCGGAGATTCTGTTCGACAAATTAAATTTGCAGCCACCGGGGCGCCGTGGGGGCAAGAAAGTGCGGTCGACGGCGGCGGACATTCTGGAAACGATGAGCGCGCAACACGAACTGCCGCGCAAGGTGATCGAGTACCGGGAAATTGCGAAGCTGAAATCCACGTATGTCGACGCGCTGCCAAAGCTGATTCATCGGGAGACGGGGCGGCTGCATACCAGTTTTTCGCAAACGGTGGCGGCGACGGGCAGGCTCAGCTCCAGCGATCCCAATGTGCAGAATATTCCGATTCGCAGCGAGCTTGGCAAAGAGATCCGCGCGGCGTTTGTGGCGGACAAGGGCAAGCTGCTGCTTTCGGCCGACTATTCGCAGATCGAGTTGCGCGTGATGGCGCATTTCTCGCAGGATGCGGTGTTAATCGAGGCGTTTCGCAATGGCGAAGATATTCATGCGCGAACGGCGCAGGAAGTCTTTGGCGTGGGACCGATGGCGCAGACCGCGGAGCACCGGCGCGCGGCGAAAGCCATCAATTTTGGAATTATTTATGGCTTGTCGGCGTTTGGCCTGGCGCAGCAATTGGGAATCGAGCAGAGAGAAGCGGCGCAGTTCATCAGCGCGTACTTCACGCGCTACAAAGGCGTAAAGGATTATCTGGATCGCGTGCTGGTGGAGACGCGGCAGACCGGCGTGGCGAAAACGCTGTTCGGCAGAATCCGTCCCATTCCGGATATCGTGTCGCCGCAGGTGCAGTTGCGTAATTTTGCAGAGCGCACCGCGCTGAACTCGCCGCTGCAAGGCACCGCGGCGGACTTGATCAAGCTCGCCATGATCGCGATCGACAAGCGCCTGGCTGCGGAAAAGTTACAGGCGCAGATGATTTTGCAGGTACACGATGAGCTGCTGTTTGAGGCGCCCATCAAAGAACGGAAAGCGCTGGAAAAGCTGGTGAAGGAAGAAATGGAAGGGGTCCACGAACTCGCGGTTCCGCTGGTGGTGGAAATCGGGACGGGGCCGAACTGGCGCGACCTAGAGTAAGGCGTTGCATTGAAGGGATGCCCTCAGAGCTTCGTCGAGAATTGTGCACACAGTTTATGGCTGAGGAGTCGCTTCCAATCCCACTCTGAGGGCATCGATTATGCGCTCGTTGAAAGCTGTAGAGCCCGGCGCTTTTTTGGCCAACAGGTTGAAGCCGTGGTAAGCGTTTAGCACGACATCTATTTTGCAGCTGCCTCCCGCTACCTGTAAGTCCCTGCAATACTCAACATCCTCGTCGAAAAAGAGGTCGAGGTCTCCAACTCCAATCCATGCCGGCGGCAGACCACTAAGGTCTTTTCGACGCGCCGCTGCGGCGTAGGGTCGGTCGTCCTCCCAATAGGGCGTTTGACCCAAATAGGATTTCCATCCAAAAAGATTCAGCTCTGGAGTCCAAATCAGCTTGCCACGACCGTTTGTTTCGCTCTTTAGCGTTGTGCGGTCATCGATCGTTGGATACATCAATACTTGAAATACAGGTTTTACTTGACCTTCGTCATGAGCACGTTGGACAAGAGTAGCGGCTAGACCGCCCCCAGCACTACCACCGCCTATAGCGATGCGCCTCGCATCAATGCCCAGTTCATCCGCATGATCATGCATCCAGAGGAGAGCCACGAAACAATCATCCAAAGGCTGCGGGTATGGATGCTGAGGAGGGAGACGATACTCCACGCTAACGACAACGATATTGAGCGCACGCAGAATCGGTTGCAGGAATTCGGTGTCCGCCCTTGCGTTGCCTAGCACGAAGCCTCCGCCATGTATCCAAAGCAATGCGGCACTGTGTGGTTTCTTGTTCTTACTCTCGTATATGTAAACGCGCACGGATGCCTCGTCGATCCGTATATCTCTGCTAGAGATCGTGATGTCATTCGCAACGGAAAGGTCCGGTACGCTAGTGCGTTTTTGCAATGCCGAAACGGTTGATGCGTGGAGATAATTCGTCGGCGCCCACAGCATAGGTACACGATATTGGCGGTCAACTCGGTGGATGTCCCACGCCTTGCTGACAAAATAAGTGCCGACCAAAAACACCAAGACACCCAAGAAAACTGAAACGAGCCGCTGACCGCGCCATTGTTTTTGCGTCACCTTCAACCTCTCACGACGAACTGGGAAGGAGGGCGCGCATCTTGGTAGCAATTGCTCGTGCCGCGTGAACGGGGCTTAGCCGGTATAACTTGTCCATCAGCATCGCATCCCTTCCAACAAATACGTGGTACGCATCACGCTCGATGCCGCGAACTATTATTTCTGCAGCCTTGGCTGCTGATCGTGCCTTGGTGTCACCGCTATCCGCAATCTTTTTGGGACTGTTGATAGACGAGTTCTGGCGAATGTTTGTCGCGACAGCGCCTGGGAACACAACCGTTACGCGAACGTTGGACCGCCCGAGTTCGGAGGCCAAACCTTCTGACATGAGCTTCACAGCGGCCTTCGCCGCGCAATAAATTGTTTGACCCGGCACTGGAACAAAGCCACCCATGCTCGAGAGGTTGATAATGTGTGCTTCGGGGCGGTTTAACAGATGGGGCAGGAACGCTTTCGTGACAAACAACGTGCCGTATAGGTTCACGTTCAACACGCGGTCAATGGTTGGATAGTCCAGCTCGTTCAGTGTCGAAAATGGCTGAATTATGCCTGCGTTGTTGATAATCCCATCTACCGCGCCGAAGCGCGATAGTACATGTGAGGGCAGAACTTCGACGGCCCTTCTTTCGGTGATGTTGACAATAAACTGAGCAAATCGGCTTTCATATCGAGTTGCAAGGCCCGCTGTTTCTTCAAGCGACTTTGGGTTTAGATCTACTCCCGCGACGCGTGCGCCCTTAGAAAGGAGGAGGAGTGCGAGTTCGCGCCCAATCCCACTTCCCGCTCCCGTGACAACCATTACTTTGTCTCGAACCTTTATTTCTTCCTCCTGTCCGGTTGCCCGACACTACGGCATGTTGGACTACTTCCTGTTTACCGGAACGAGCAGCTGGAACTTGAGGCCGATAGTTGGATTACTGATAAACTCTGACCCAATCCACTTCATAACGTGCTGGAAATTGCGTCTTGGACGGATCACCGCCCGCGACTCCACCCACGGCGAGATTGAGCAGAATGTAGTGTGGCTGCCGGAACGCATTGGTTCCGTCTCCATTGGCGGCTTTATCGATGTCCATTTCATTCATCAATTCGTCATCCATCGATATGCGAATCTTTTCCTCATCCCACTCCATGCGCCAAACGTGAAACTTATTGCTCCAGTCAGGATCGCCGAATGAAGCGATCGGCCTGCGCTTCGAGGAGGAGCGGCTATAGCCGGGAGTCTGTCCCGCCCAGATGAAATTGGCGTTTAACAACCCGCCCCACGACTCAAGAATGTCGATCTCCCCGCCCCACGGCCATTCCCGATTGGTGCCCAGAGTCCAAAACTCAGGCCAGAGGCCCGGCCGGGTATCGATGCGAGCCCGCATCTCGAAACGCCCATATCT
Source organism: Candidatus Acidiferrales bacterium (assembly GCA_963826335.1). Taxonomy (GTDB): domain Bacteria; phylum Acidobacteriota; class Terriglobia; order Acidiferrales; family UBA7541; genus Acidiferrum. The sequence continues at coordinate 72,070 of CAWGXB010000019.1, forward strand.
CCAGCTTGCCAGACCCCGCGTCTCCAAGCTGGCCGACGTGTACTCGGCATATTCCCGGTCCTTCGTCCAATCATCGCTCCCAGCTACATAATTCGGATTTTTAATTCGCTCGCGGCGGGCTTCGATGATCAGAAGTCCATCCTCACATCGAGCATTGTCCGGCTGATACCACTGCAACTCGCGATTACGCACAAAGCCAGTCTCAAAGGCCCACTTCTTCGGATCGGGCTTTCCGTCTTGATTGAACTCGTCAGACCAGACAAGTTTGTACCGTGTGGCGCTAAATCCACCTTCCATCTTAAATTCCTGGGCGTTGACGATACCGGTGATCTTGTTTTCGGCCTTCCGCGTTCCATGATAGGTAGCCGTGACAGGCCCGACCATAGTTTGAAACTTCATAGTCCACGTGATCTTGTCGCCGTCGACTTTTTCTGTGATTGCCATGCTTCCCATGGCTTTTGCTGTGCAAGTGCCGCTGAGGTCGGAGCTCTTCTGCGTACAACTCACAGAATTTCACGCTGTCGCATCCCCCGTGGTGCAGTTCCTGAATTCGCCTACTCATGGTCGTCATTCCTCAGAAATGGCAATCGGTGCAAAGCTCGGAGGGTAATCTACGCATATCAACAGTCGAAGTTCGGCTCCTTCTCCCGAGCCGAGGCGTTACGCACGACAGTCATCACGGCGGCAGGATGCACGACATTCTTTCCCTGTCTCTTCCACAAAAAATGCAATCGTCTGAAAGCTCGGGTGGTAATCTACGCCTATCAACATCATGTTCGGCTCCTTCTCCCGAGCCTGTGGTCGTTACGCAACCACAGTCTACTCGGGGCGAGGAGCCGACATTGTTATGCAATCAAGTGGGTACCGGACCGGTCTCCGAATGCTGTTGGTTCCTCGCTAGTTGGTCTACAAATCCTTCTGCGTGGGATGCCCCGCCGACACCCAGCCTTTCCATCCACCGTCCATCGATTCCACGTTCGTGTATCCCATTTTCTGCAAATTGTCGGCCACCAGCGCCGAACGGAATCCGCCGCCGCAATAGCAAATCATTTTGGCGCCGGTATCGGGCACGCGCGCCTCAACGTCTCGCTCGATAATCCCCTTGCCCAGATAAATCGCTCCCGGCAAATGTCCTTGCGCCCACTCGCTCTCTTCCCGCACGTCCACCAGCACAAATTTTTCTCCGGCATCCATTCGCCGTTTCACATCGGCTACGTTGGTTTCCTTGATGCGCTTCTTCGCGTCGTTCACCAACCCTAGAAACTTCGGCGCATGAGCCATATCAGCCTCCCGTCTTTTTGCAGATTGTCGAGCCTTAGCATACCGCGAAGCGCCGCCAAATCAATCGGGCGTCCCCTGTGCAAAGGACGCCCGATTGCTCCTGAAAGCCGCTGCAACTGTAGCCCATCCCTTCAGGGATGAGGTTTTTCCATCCGAACTACTGCGCCGGCGCTTCCGCGGGCTTGGCCGAATACGAACGCACCAGGTTCACCAGATTCCACCGCGTCGTTTCCTTGGTGCGATCTCCCTCGCCGCCCGTCATTTTGCCGCGGCCGTTCGTGATGATGTAGAACAGCTCGCCATCCGTCATCTTTGCCAGCGAATCCGGATCGCGCCAGTCCTTCAGTCCCAATTTCATGTCAACCGCCAGATCTCCCTTGCCGTCGCCTTGTTCTCCATGGCACATCGCGCAGTGATACTTGTACAACCGCTTGGCTTCCGCCAATCCTTCCGGTGTCGGCTTTACCGGATTCTTTTTTTCCGCATCGGCTGCGGGAATGGGCGCCAATGGAGCATCGGATTGCGCCTTCGAATCTTTCTGTTGCGCTAGGGCTACGCCCAAACCGAGGAGAAGAACAGCTGCACTGAGGAACCACACAATACTGCGTCGCATATACACCCCCTGGGGTCAAATTGTCTGTGGAGCGATAAGGACTATTCGCTTTGATTCTACGCCTGCGGCGCGCGCAAAAGAAGGGCCCATGACCGGCCGGACCGGCCGCGACGTGGCAGTAACCCCGGCGCCAAGCCGCATTCAACTCTAGTCAGAGGAACGTTTCCTCAGGGCTTGAGCTTGAGCACGCTTGCAATCGATGCCGGCACACGGCACCCGTGCGATGCGTTACTGCTGTTGCCGTCGCGCCCTGCCACAAACCGGCTGGTCTCACGCACCCGCGTGCGCAATCCATCAATTTCCGCGGGAATGCCGCTCACCGGTGCCCCGTGATTCACGTAGATCAGCAACGCGGCCTCGCCCGGCGCATCCACGCTGGACGTAATCCCCACTCCCAAAACTCCCGGCCGGCTCAAATACTCCGCCTGGTGCGCTTTCTGCACGGCTTTCGCGCGCTCCAGCTCTCCCGAGCGAAGCGTGTAAACCACCAGCGGATCCGCAACACCACTCAGCAACTGCGAGCTCTCTTCGCTGCTCAGCATGCCGTGCAATCCCCACGATGTTCCCTGAACCACACGCGTGCTCACGCCGTTGATGCTCTGCGGCAGTCCCGCCAGCGACCCGCGCGAATTCACGAAAAGCAGGATTGCGGCTTGCCCAGGATGGTCGTAGCTTCGGCCAACGCCAATCGCGTCCACCGCCATATTCCCCAGCAGTTCCGGCGCGTGCAGGTCACGCACCAGCGAAGCGCTGCGCAGCGCTTCCGCGGAGACTTGCGCGCTTCGAGCTTTTGCCACCGCCGGTGTCAGCGTCAGACTGCATCCCAGAACCTGGTGCGTCGTCCCGCCCACAAACGTCGGCGCCCCGTTGTTTCCGGTGAACGCGTTCAGCACATCGCCGATGGGATTTCCCACCGAATCCGTGTCCGACCCGGCAAACAGCAACGCCACCGCTTCTGCCGTGTCCTGCGTAACAATTAATGATCCGGAATCGCCACCGGCGCTGAAGTCTCCGCCTGACACGGAAACCAGGTCGGTGTAATCCACCGTAAACGCCACGGTGCTGTCGCCGCAGTGCGCGTAGTAATCCACGCTGGACGACACGTTCATTGCCAGCACCGTCGAGCAAGTCAGTCCCGTGGTGCGCCCGCTCTTGGCCACCAATCCATTGTGTGGTGCAGCCATCGCTTGCGTTGGCGTGATTCCCGAGCCTTGCGCGGGCGCGCCGGGATCCGGCACGCCATTCCTTTGCGTTGCTCCCAACAATAAAATGTTGCCGGCGCTATCCACTTTTCCGGATGCAACCTGCGCCAGCGCCGCATCAATCTTCGGCGTCGGTCCGCTCTCCAAATTGAAGAACTGCGACAGGTTCGCGACCGTCTGGGTGCCGGTGGTGCTGCAATTCGTCTCGATCAATCCCGGCTGGCTGATCGCATCTCCCACTGTTCCGCGATCGCTCTCGGCCATCACGTGATTGTTGCTCAGAATGTATTGCGTCCCACCTAACGTGACGAGCGACCCCAGGGTTCCTGCGCAGCACATTCCACTTGATGTGTCGTTGATGTTTCCGCCCGACGTTCCCAGCTTCACCGCGCCGGCCTGCGTCGCTTGTTGTTGTGTTAGCAGCGTGACGGTGGCCGTTCCCGTTACTGTTGAATCCGCTTGCGAGATCGCCGTGATCGTCAGCGTGACATTGTCGCCGCTCGCGGGAATCAGGCTGGGCGCAATCTTCAATGGCGCGCTATACGCGCCAGCGGTGGAAATCAATCCTGTGGTCTGGCTGCCACCGGCTACGCCATTCACCAACCACGTCACCGTGCTGTTCGACAGGCCCGATACTGTCGCGGTAAACGCCTGCGTTCCGAACGGTTGCACCGTCACCGCTGCCGGCGAGACAACCACGCTCGATCCTTGTGTTCCGCTGCCGCTTCCGCCGCTGCCTCCACTGTTGCTGGTGTGCTTCAAATCCGTTAGACCACTACAGCCCGCGGCGCTTACCAGCAGTGTGGCAATCACAAAAAGTTCGGTTGTTCGGCGCATTTTTCCCTCAGTTCCACGACGCGCCTCAGCGTAGCACGCCGTTTTCTTCGCTTGTCGTTAACGCGGATTCAACGTGCCGTATCATAATCCTGTCCCCCAGGACAGGTCCCGCGCAGGCAGTATGGCAGTATCGTAATCGTGTGAGCGAACGCGAAAGAAATTGAGTGCTGCCGCCGAATTGCGTTAGAAGCACTCACGAATCGGTGAGCTACAAACCCTTCATGCTATTGTGCCGCACATATTTGCGAGCGCTCGGGAGTTGATTCGAGCCATTGACCATCAGAGCAGAGTTGAAATTTGCCATTTAGTATCGCACGGGCACCATCGGTAAACGTTTGCAGTGGCGCCGACCGGTTCGGTCTGGCAGTACAATCGTTTGCAGCCGGGGTAGGATTAAATGCCACGGGATTTGTTTTGGGCTTGCATTCCTCACACTTGACAGCCCTATCTACCCACCGGCCGTTATGACAAATCTGACACACTCGTCCATTTAGGTTCATTTCATCGTCGGCAAATATCTTACCAGCCCATGCACACTCCTGGCCTGTTGTAGTCGATATAGTCAGAAACGCGACGGAAATGAGTAACAGTGTGCGCATGTCCGATCCTTGTTAATCGAACCGGTGTCTTATGACTGAACCCACGCGAAGTCTATGTTTAGGAGTGTCCATTGTCAATTATGGCGATGGCCCGAGTGCTCAAGTGCTTCTTGCCCGCTGGTGCAGCGAGATTTTGAGCCGTTCTGACTGCGCGGGGGGCACTACACTCGTCCGATATTTTCGTTCCTAGGGAACTTAGGGGAGCGAAAGTCAACTCCGGTCCGGAACGTGTAGAGCAGGAAGCGAGTGAGTAAACTTCAACAAGGTGTTGCGTCGACCCGTTGAGACCGCCCCGTTTACCAGCTAGTCTACCTGTCGCAAGCGACAGTAGTAACTTCCGCCTCGTTGAGTATTCTTTTGGCGCGACCACGGTTTGAAGTCCGTGCTCAGAAGCGCGGTAACTCTTGGGTTGCTCGGTTTCGCAAAGCTTTTCACCAGAACCAAAAATCCGTGGCGCGGCTACCGACCTATAACCGGAGGGTTATGATGACCGGGTATGTAAAAGTTCTCTCCTCAGTGGCTATATGCTTGGCTTCACTCCTGGGCTATTCGGCAGCATCCCGTGCTCAACAAGCGCCTGTCACCGCGATAGATATTGCGTTGGAGCCGGATGCGACGATGGTAGATCACGCGGAAGCCACCAACGCCCGTCTGCGCTCGGTCTTCCCGAAAGGCTTCGCCCTCGACGCCACGCATCATCCTCATATCTCGTTGCTGCAGCGTTACGTGCGAACGGCGGACCTCGATAAAGTTTATGCCGCCGCCGGCAAGGTTGTGGCGAGTCACCACGTTACCAACCTTAAGTTGACGGCAAACAAATACTATTACCTCACCAGCAAATCTATGCCAGGCATCGGTTTGTCGGGTATCGTCGTGGAGACGACCCCGGAAGTGGTCAAGCTGCAACAGGATCTGATCGACGCCGTGGCCCCTTACACGGTACCAACCGGAACCGCAGCAGCATATGTCACCACTCCTGCTGATCCCGATATCAACGAAGCGACGATTCACTACGTCGAGGTATATGTGCCCGAGCATTCAGGCGCGAATTTGGAACTCCACGTTACCACCGGAATCGCCTCGCAAGAATACCTGGACAAGATGGTCGCCGAACCGTTCAAGGATTTCACTTTCTCTCCAAGTGGTGTGTCAATTTATCACCTCGGTAATTTCGGAACAGCCCAGAAAAAACTCAAGGACTTGAAAGTGAACTAAGACCTTCGCTCTCTGCTCGTCGCGTGTAACGGATTCCGCCGACGGCGAAGTTGGCTCCAGAAATGAGGGGGCTTAGTACACATCAGTTGGCAGCAAGGAGTGCCCATGGAATTTACGCGGAGAGACTTATTCAAGGGTTCTGCGGCTGCGGTGTTTGCAGGAGTTATAAGCCGTGTGGCATCCGCGGCAGACGATCCGCTGCCTTCTTGGAATGACACCGGAACGAAAAAAGCTATCGTCGATTTTGTTCACGTGACGACAGATCGGACTAGTCCGAAGTTTGTGCCTGAGCCCGAACGAATCGCGACGTTCGACCAAGACGGGACGCTGTGGGTCGAAAAGCCGATGTATACCCAAGTCGTGTACTGTTTCGACCGCGTACCTGCCGTTGTGAAAGCGAAGCCGGAACTGGCCAACACCGAACCCTTCAAGACGGTTCTGACAGGCAATCGCGATGCAATTGCGAAACTCTCGATGCCAGACCTCGAAAAGATTCTTGCAGCCACGCTGACCGGAATGAGTGTCGATCAATTTGAAGAGCAAGCGAAGAATTGGCTCGATAATACCCGGGATCCGCGATGGAAAAGGCGCCCCACCGAACTCATTTATCAACCCATGGTCGAAGTGCTCGCCTACATGCGGGCAAACGGATACAAGACGTACATCGTCACCGGGGGTGGTCAAGACTTTGTGCGCACCTATTCCGAAAAGACGTACGGCATTCCCCCTGAGCAGGTGGTTGGCACCATGGGAGGAACCACCTTCGGCTACGACAAAACGGGCAAGCCGTTCCTCACCAAAGATCCCAGGCTGCTTCTGAATGACAACAATGCCGGCAAGCCCGAAGGCATTCACTTGATGATAGGTCGTCAACCGTACGCCGCATTTGGCAACTCAACGGGCGATCGCCAAATGTTGGAGTACACCAAGGCTGGCAATGGTGAACGTCTCGCGATGCTGCTCCTCCATGACGATGCCGAGCGCGAATACGCCTATGGCCCCGCTCAAGGTCTGCCGGACAGCAAGGTCGGTACTTTTACCCAGGCACTCTATGACGAGGCAAAGTCGAAGGGCTGGGTCGTCATTAGTATGAAGAACGACTGGCGCCGTATTTTCAGTTGATTGTACCTTCGAGCCGTCGATGCCCCGCGATAGTCATCCCTAATAACTCTCACCTCCCGGTGAGTTAGGTTACCGTACAAATCAAGTTCTAGAACTCGAACCGGATGATCACTGCGTTTATCAGTGGCGGACTGTTGATTCTGCGTGGATTTCTAAGCTGGTTTGAGAGATTTGCCGCATTCCAGGCACTGTCGTTTGGAGCGCGGGGTGATGAGTCCACAGAATGGACACATGCGATTACGCGGGGCCTCGTTGTCGCGTGGCTGCATTCCTGGCAATTTCTTCAGCAGCGCCGGTAGGAACGAAAGCACGCGGCGGAGACGGGAAAAGAATGAGTGAAGTGCAGGGTTCATGAGCTGAAGGCGCAGGTTCTGTGGTCGCCCGACGACCTGGGCGATCTGTGCTGCTACCCCAGTTCAGGATAAGGATTTTGCCGGAGCGCGACTGTGCAAATGCGCACAGGTTGCGTGGCTGTACCCGAGAAACTGAAGCGAACTGGCGAATGCAGGCATGATGCGGGGAAGCTTGAAGAATTGGCTGGGGCGGAAGGATTCGAACCTTCACCGTCCTCATTAACAGTGAGGTGTCCTACCAGTTGGACCACGCCCCAGCGGCGTAGAGCGACTGCCCGGAAGAAAAGCCAAGGCAGTGAGGCGCTGTCCCACGAGAGAAACAGCGACCAACGAATCCAGAATAACATGCTCGTGGTATCAGAAAAAGCGGGACGCGCCGCAAAGCAATATAAAAAATGCTTATGAACGGGAAGGCCGGAGAGGGTTCGCTTCCGGTACACAAGGCCCGTGGACGCGGGAATAACGATTCATGTTGCGCAACACGAAGCGCAGGCGCGCACAGAAAAATTCGCTTCGCAAATTACGAAGCAAACAAGGATTTCAAAATTTAAGCACACCAAATTTTCGCTTCGCGCGAATCGGGCTTTCGAGTTGCATTCCTTCCAGATTTGATGGAAACTAGGCGGTCGTTTGGGGACCTGGATACGCGCTGTCCGGCATAAGAGTGGGCAATTCTCCCGAGGCAACATCCTTTCCGGGGAGTTGGCCGGCTCAGGCGCAACGCTGACATGGCTCAAATTTTTCATCGCAGTGCGAATTTTCTGGCTCGATTTAGTCTACTTGGAGGGGTTCTCCTGGCCGGGCTCGCCTTGACTGGAGTGCTGGTCGTGGCGAGGTCACCGTATATTACCAACCAGCGAGTGACGCGCGACCAACCCGTTCAATTCAGCCACAAACACCACGTGGGAGACGACGGCATCGATTGCCGCTACTGTCATACCAGCGTGGAAACCTCTGCCTATGCGGGAATTCCTCCGACAAAAACCTGCATGAACTGCCACTCCGTGCTGTTCAACAATGTCGGATACCTGGAGCCGGTGCGGGAAAGCTACCGGACCGAGCAATCGATTCAGTGGGTGAAAGTGCACCGGCTGGCCGATTACGTGTACTTCAATCACAGCATTCACATTAATAAAGGAATTGGCTGTTCTTCGTGCCACGGTGCGGTGAATGAGATGCCCTTGATCTTCCAGGCATCGCCTTTGACCATGCAATGGTGCCTGGATTGTCACCGCAATCCGCAAGAGAATCTGCGGCCAAAAGAAGAAATCTTCAATATGAACTGGAAAGCCCCGGCGAATCAGGAAGAAGTTGGGAAGAAACTTGCCGCGGATTACAAATTGCGAAGCACGACCGAGCTGACCAGTTGCTCGACGTGTCACCGCTAACGGACGATATGAGCGATCAGGCAAACCACAAGGAGTTTCGCATCGTACAGCCCGCGCCAAGCCACCAGGCCGAGCGCGGCGACGCAGACGAACCGGAAGATCTGACGGTGCGCGAGAACAAACTGGATCTCGCCGCGGTTCGCGAAAAGCTGCGGGAAAAAAGCGGCAAACAATACTGGCGGACGCTGGAAGAACTGGCGGACGATCCGCATTTCACGGATTTGGTGCACCGGGAATTTCCACGCCACGCTTCCGAATGGGACGACGCGGTGGATCGCCGCGACTTCCTGAAATTGATGGGCGCTTCGCTGGCGCTGGCAGGGCTGGCGGGTTGCGGGCTACCGGATCAGACGCACGTTGTGCCGTACGTGAAACAGCCGGACGGCGTGGTTCTGGGGCGTCCAAACTTTTTCGCCACGGCGATGCCCTTTGGCGCGGATGCCGTCGGCGTGCTGGTGGAAAGCCACGAAGGGCGGCCGACGAAACTCGAGGGCAATCCGGATCATCCGTCGAGCCTGGGTTCAACGAGCGCGATTGTGCAGGCGTCGATCCTGAGTTTGTACGACCCGGATCGCGCGCAAACCACTTTGTACGAGGGCGAGATCCGGTCGTGGTCGGCGTTCTTGGATGCTGCGCCGGTAATGACAGCGAACGTGAAAGCCACGAATGGCGCAGGTTTCCGCATTTTGACGGGCACGGTAACTTCTCCGACGCTGGCATCGCAAATCAAGAAGTTGCTGGCGCAATACCCGCAGGCGAAGTGGCATCAATGGGAACCGGCCATCTGCGACGGAGCAAAAGAAGGCAGCAAGCAGGCGTTCGGGCGGTACATAAACACGGTGTATGTGCCGGGCAAAGCGAACGTGGTTTTGTCGCTGGATGCCGATTTTCTGGCGAGCGGGCCGGGGCACATTGCGTACGCCAAGCAGTTTGCGCGGCGACGAAAGTTGGATGGGACGAACGATTCGTTGAATCGTTTGTACGTGGTGGAACCAACGCCGAGCGTCACCGGATCGAATGCCGATCATCGTTTGCCGCTGCGCGCCAGCGACATGGAGTTGTTCACACGGGCGTTGGCCGGAAAATTGGGAATTGGCCCGGCGGTTGCACTGCAAGGCGAAGCGGAAAAATGGCTGGAAACGGTTGCCAAGGATTTGCAGGCGTCGCACGGCGCATCGCTGGTGATTGCCGGCGAATACCAGCCGGCAGTGGTACACGCACTGGCGCATGCGATCAACGCATCGCTGGGAAACGTGGGAACCACGCTGTACTACACGGAGCCGGTGGACGCGGAACCCACCAACAACCTGGAATCGTTGCGCGATTTGTGCGTCGACATGAACGCCGGCAAAGTGGATTTACTGCTGATTCTGGGCGGTAATCCGGTGTACGACGCGCCGCACGATTTTGATTTCACGTCGAAATTGAAGCGCGTGCACACCAGCATTCACTTGAGCCCGTATTTCGACGAAACTTCGGCGTACTGCAAGTGGCACGTCTCTGAATCGCATTTTCTGGAGAGCTGGAGCGACGCACGGGCGCATGACGGCACCGTAAGCATCGTGCAGCCACTAATTTCGCCGCTGTACTACACGAAGAACGCGCACGATCTGGTGGCCGCGTTCAGCGACAAGCCGGGTATGCCCGCGTTTGAAGCGGTGCGAGCGTATTGGACGGAAGCTGCGTCGCATACCGGAACATCGCTGGATGCCGGCTGGCGGAAATGGTTGAACGATGGCGTGGTGGCGGGAACGAAATATGCGCCGATTACGCCGGAGTTGAAATTCAGCGCGCCAAGCCTTCCAACGCTGAGGCCCGTGCCCGCGGATCAGGTGGAATACATTTTCCGGCCGGATCCGACGGTGTACGACGGGCGATTCGCGAACAACGGCTGGCTGCAGGAATTGCCGAAGCCGCTGACCAAGTTGACGTGGGACAACGCGGCGCTGGTGAGTCCGAAGCTCGCGCACACCATGGACCTGGCGCACAAAGTGGTTTCCCGCGGCGGCGAACATGGCCAGGTGCGATCCACCGTGGTGGACATCGAATTGAACGGAAGCAAAGTGACGGCGGCCGCGTGGACGTTGCCAGGGCAGGCGGAGAACACGATCGTTTTGCCGCTGGGCTACGGGCGCAGCCGCGCGGGCTACACCGGAACAAATAAAGGATTCAACGCCTACGTGGTGCGGACGTCGAACGCATTGTGGACTTCGTTCGACGGCAAGATGACCGCGAATGGCGACAGCTATCCGCTGGCGTGCACGCAATATCACTTCAACATGGAAGGCCGGCAGATTCTGAGCACCGGAACGCTGGAAGAGTACAAGAAGAATCCGGCGTTTGCGCACGAAGGCGCGGAAATGCCGCCGAAGGATATGTCGCTGTACAAGGAATTCGCTTACCCCGGCTATGCGTGGGGCATGGCCATCGATCTGAACAAATGCAACGGCTGCAACGCCTGCGTGGTTGCGTGCCAATCGGAAAACAATATTCCCGTGGTGGGAAAAGATCAGGTGATGCGGGGCCGCGAAATGCATTGGATTCGCATCGACCGGTATTACCAGGCGGAATCGGCAACGAACGATCCAGCAGACTACAATCCTTCACTGGATAATCCGCAGACATTTTTCCAGCCGGTGCCGTGCCAGCAATGCGAAAACGCGCCCTGCGAGCAGGTTTGTCCCGTGGGAGCGACGGTGCACAGCGCGGAAGGGCTGAACGACATGGTGTACAACCGCTGCGTGGGCACGCGCTATTGCTCCAACAACTGCCCATACAAAGTGCGGCGCTTCAATTTTCTGCGGTTCCAGGATTGGGAGACGCCGCAACTAAAATTAATGCGCAATCCGGAAGTGACGGTGCGCAGCCGCGGCGTGATGGAAAAGTGCACGTATTGCGTGCAGCGCATCAACAACGTGCGAATCGATGCCGAGAAGCAGAACCGGCCAATCCGCGACGGCGAAATTGTCACCGCGTGCGAGTCGGCCTGCCCCTCGGAAGCGATTGTGTTCGGGAATGCCAACGATCCAAACAGCCGGGTGGCCAAGTTGAAGAAGCAGCAACGGAATTATTCCATCCTGGGTGAACTGAATTCGCGGCCGCGCACCACGTATCTTGCGGCAGTGCGCAACCCGAACGCGGAGCTGGAAAAGGCATGAGCGTGACAAAGCCACCTTTGGACTCGCCTGAAATTCGCCGGCTCGACCCGGTGCTGGAACCGGGGCATAGCTATGCATCGGTTACCGACAAGATTGCAGCGGTCGTGCTGTCGCGTCCCTTGGGGCTGGGGTGGCTGGCGGGATTTACACTGACGTTCAGCCTTGTGATGGTGCTGTTCGGTTCGATTGGCTGGCTGGTGGTGAAGGGCGTCGGAATCTGGGGCATTAACATTCCGATTGGCTGGGGCTTCGCGATCGTGAATTTCGTTTGGTGGATTGGTATCGGCCACGCCGGCACGTTGATTTCGGCAATTCTGTTTTTGTTGAATCAGAAGTGGCGGACCTCCATCAACCGATTTGCGGAAGCGATGACACTGTTTGCGGTAGCTTGCGCCGGCATATTCCCACTGATTCATACCGGGCGTCCGTGGATGGCGTATTACATGATGCCGTACCCCAGCACCATGGGGATCTGGCCGCAATTCCGCAGCCCGCTGATCTGGGACGTGTTTGCGGTATCCACCTACGGCACGGTGTCGCTGCTGTTCTGGTTTGTTGGTCTGCTGCCAGACCTGGCGACGCTGCGTGACCGCGCAAAGACGCGTTGGCAACAACTGATCTACGGCGCGCTGGCCATGGGCTGGCGGAATTCCGCGCGGCACTGGCACCGCTACCAGTCGGCCTATTTGCTGCTGGCCGGACTGGCAACGCCGCTGGTGCTGTCGGTACACACAGTGGTGAGCTTTGATTTCGCGGTAGCCATCGTTCCGGGATGGCATACCACCATCTTTCCTCCCTACTTCGTTGCTGGCGCGATTTATTCCGGCTTCGCCATGGTGCTGACGCTGGCGATTCCATTGCGCAAAGCCTACGGGCTGGAAGATTTCATCACCATGCGCCACCTGGACAATATGGCGAAGGTGATGCTGGCCACGGGCCTGATTGTGGCTTACGGCTACTTCATTGAATTTTTCATGGCGTTTTACAGCGGAAACAAGTTCGACGTATTTTTGGCGCAGCAGCGCCTGCACGGCCCGTACTCGCATTTCTACTACGCGCTTATTTTGTGCAACATACTGACGCCGCAGTTGTTGTGGTTTGAGAAGGTGCGGCGAAACGTGGCGGCGCTGTTCGTGATGTCGCTGGTGATCAACACCGGCATGTGGCTGGAGCGGTTCGTGATCGTGGTGATTTCGCTTACGCGCGACTTCATGCCGTCGGCTTGGGGACGTTACTCGCCAACATTCTGGGATTACAGCACGTTCATTGGCACCATCGGGTTGTTCGTCATGTTGATCTTCCTGTTTGTGCGGGGATTGCCCGCGATTGCGATTGCCGAAATGCGTGAACTGGTAGCGCACGAATCGCACTCGAAGCAGGGCCACGAATGAGAGAACACGGCACACACATGCACGGCGTGATGGGCGAGTTTGAGACGCCGGAACAATTGCTGGCGGCCGCGAGGCAGGCTCGCGAAGCTGGCTACAAGCATATTGATGCCTATACACCTTTTCCGATCGAGGGCTTGGCAGAGACCATCGGCTTCCGATGGACAGCAGTTCCGCTGATTACGCTACTTGGCGGCCTCGGCGGTGGCCTGACGGGATTTGGGCTGCAGTATTGGGTTGCGGCGATTACCTATCCGCAAAATATCGCCGGGCGTCCACTGAACAGCTGGCCGGCGTTCATTCCGGTTACGTTTGAGCTGACGGTGTTGGGCGCATCCATCTGCGCGGTTGTGGGGATGCTGGCGCTGAATAAATTGCCTCAGCCGTATCATCCGGTGTTTAGCGTGGAGCGTTTCGCGCGCGCGTCAACGGACCGATTTTTCCTGCTGATTGAGTCGCGAGATGCGAAATTCAATCTCGCGGAGACCGCGAAATTCCTGCAGAGCGTGAAGGCGTTGCACGTTGACGAGGTGAAGGATGAGGAATAAGACCTCGTTCGTCGCACTCGCGCTGGTGTGCCTGGGCGGCTTTGGCGTCGCTGGGTGCAACTACACTTTGCGGCAGGATATGGCCAATCAACCGCGAGAGAATCCTCTTTCGCCTTCGCACTTTTATGCGGATGGCCGGTCGGCGCGCCCGATCGTAGAGAACACGGTGATGCGCGGCGCGTTGGAGGAAGATGCGCTGGTGGTGCCGAAGGATTCGAACGCGTTTCCGCTGCCGTTGACGAAGGAATTGTTGCAACGCGGGCAGGAGCGCTATGGGATTTTCTGCCAACCGTGCCACGGCATCCAGGGCGATGGGCAAGGGATGGTGGCGATGCGCGGGATGAAGCATCCGCCGAGCTTTCATCAGGACCGCCTGCGCGCGGAGCCGAATGGCTATGTCTATGACGTGATCGCCAACGGATTTGGCGCCATGTACAGCTATTCCGCGCAGATTCCGCCGCGCGACCGCTGGGCGATCGTCGCTTATTTACGCGCGTTGCAGTTGAGCCGGAACGCTCCGGTGAATGAGTTGCCTGCGGGATTGAGGGAGAAATTGATGGCCGGAGGAGCCGGAAAATGAACGCGCAAGAATACAGGGCGCCCGAAGGCGTCAACCGCGTTCAGAGCATCGGGTTCGTGGTGGGCGGCGTGGCATTGTTACTGGCGATTGTCGGAGCGGTCACATCCGCGGAAAAGTTTTATCACGCGTATTTGTACAGCTATATGTGGGTGCTGGGCATGACGCTGGGCTCGCTGGGCCTGCTGATGCTGCAGCATCTGACGGGCGGCAACTGGGGCATCGTGATTCGCAGGCCGCTGGAAGCCGCGTCGCGAAACATCTGGCTCGTGGCGGTGATGTTCATTCCGGTGGTGCTGGGAATGAATCATCTTTATTCGGGCAACGGAGAGGAATTGGGCTGGCTGAATTCGCCGAAGACCGGCGAACACGCGCTTTCTCCCTTTCAACAAAATTATTTGACGCGCGGCGGATATCTGACGCGGGCGGTAATTTACTTCATCGTGTGGTTCGGGCTGGTTTGGATATTCAACGCGTGGTCCAAGCAGCAAGACACGGACCGCGACGACCGGGCGCTGCGGCGCAGAATCAAACTGTTTGCGGGGCCTGGAATCATTCTGTACATCCTGGCGCTGACGTTTGCCGCGATTGACTGGGTGATGTCGCTGTCGCCGCACTGGGCTTCTACGATTTACGGCTTCATTTTCGTGGGCGGACAAGCGATTACGGCCATGGCGCTGATCATCATTACCGTGGTGATGTTGAGCAAATCAGAGCCGTACTCCACGATGCTGAAGAAACGGTACCTGCACGATCTGGGCAAGCTGCTGTTTGCCTTCAACATGTTGTGGGCTTATTTCGCGTTTTCGCAATTGCTGATCATCTGGTCGGGCAACCAGCCGGAAGAGATTACGTTTTACCGCACGCGGCTGTACGGGCAATGGGGAGTCGTTGCGGTGATCGTGTTGCTGTTCAGCTTCGCGATTCCCTTTTTGCTGTTGCTGTCGCGCGATATCAAGAGGAACACCAGCCTGATCTGGAAAGTGGCGCTGTGGATGATTCTAATGCGGCTGGTGGATCTGTACTGGATGACGCGGCCGGAATTTACATCCAGCGCTTGGCCCACCTGGATCGACATCGTCGTACCGGTGGCGCTGGTCAGTTTGTGGCTGGGCTTCTTCGCGATGAACCTGAAGCAGCGTCCCTTGTTGCCGCTGGGCGATCCCAAGCTTGAGGAGGCCATGGCACCGCATGAGCACTGATCCTCACAAGCACGGCGGCCCGGCAACGGGCGTGCCGGTAAACAACGACGTAGCGTATGAGCCGCAAGACGTGCGCGTCACGCCGATTCTGAAGTTCCTGATTTATCTGGGCGTCGGCACGATTCTTTCTTTTGTGATCGCGCTTTTCGTTTACCGCGGATTGACGACTTATTTCGCAGACACGTATCCGCCTCCGCCTCCGTCTCGCACGGACAACAGCTCCACAATGCCGCCCGAACCGATGCTGCAGGGTATGCCCGGCCACTTGAGCGATCCGCAGGAAGACTGGCGAAACATGGTTCGAGAAGGCACCGCGGCGAACAATGAATTGAAATGGGTTGACCAGCAAAAGGGAATCGCGCAGATCCCGGTAAACGATGCGATGGATTTAATTGTTGCGAAAGGCTTGCCGGCGGTGGCTGCAGTGCCGGCAGAAAAGAAGTAACGATGAAAGCGTTGAGTACGATCCTGGGAACGATGTTGCTGCTGGCGGGTTCCGCTGCGCAGGCGCAAATGATTCCCGACAACGTGGGGCAATCGTCAAATGGTTTGCCGCCCGCGTTGGTTAACGTCGGGTTCGATCCCGAGCTGAACAAGCAGATTCCGCCGGACGTGGCGTTCACAGACGAGAACGGCCGTTCGGTGCAGTTGAAGGAATATTTCGGCAAGAAGCCGGTAGTGCTGGCGTTTGTGTACTTCACGTGCCCGATGCTGTGCAACCAGGTGGAGCAGACGCTGGTTGGCACATTGAAGATGATTTCGTTCAATCCGGGAACGGATTATGACGTAGTGTTCATCAGCTTCGACCCTTCCGACACGCCGGACGAAGCGTTGAAGAAAAAACACGAAGCGATGTCGCGTTTTGCGCGCCCCGGGACCGAACCGGGCTGGCATTTCCTGACCGGTTCCAAAGAAGCGATTGACGCGGTGACGAAAGCCGCCGATTTCCGTTTCAATTACGATGCGAAGACCAAACTTTTCGGCCACGCCAGCGGCATTCTGCTGCTGACGCCGGATGGCCGAATCTCACGTTATTTTTTTGGCGTCGATTATCCACCCAGCAATGTACGCCTGGGTCTGGTGGACGCCTCCTCCGGGAGAATCGGCACACCGGTGGATCACATTCTGTTGTTCTGTTATCAGTACGACCCGACGAAGGCCCGCTATAGCGCCACGATATTGGGGGTGATCCGCATGGGCGGAGTTGTGACGCTGTTCTGCATGGTCCTCGGGTTCGTGATTTTCCGCCGCCGCGAGCATCGGCCGGACGCTTCCGGGAAATCGGGCCAGGGTTCGCCGATGCAAGGAGCACACTAGAGCCGTGCAGTCACCGCTTCCATTTTTTCCAGAGCAGGCGTCCAATTTCGCGGGAAATGTGGACACGCTGTTCTCGTTTATTCTTTTGACTTGTCTGTTTTTTTCCGTACTGGTGACGCTGTTGATCATACTGGCGGCGCTGAAATATAAAAGGAAGACCGTGGGCGAAGTGGGCAGCGCGGACCACGGAAACATGGTGCTGGAAGTGGGATGGACGCTGATCCCGCTGGTGATCGCGCTGGGAATGTTTGCCTGGGGAGCGGCGGTATACGTCAACTACCGCACGACGCCGAAGGACACGCTGGATATTTATGTGGTTGGCAAGCAGTGGATGTGGAAGCTGCAGCAGCCCAACGGCCGCAAGGAAATCAACGAGCTGCACGTTCCGGTGAATCGCAACATCAAGCTGATCATGGGCAGCGAAGACGTGATTCACGATTTTTACGTTCCGGCATTCCGCGTGAAGATGGACGTGGTTCCGGGCCGCTACAACACCATGTGGTTCCGGCCGACAAAAATCGGCAAGTATCATTTCTTCTGCTCGCAGTATTGCGGCACGAACCACGCCGTGATGGGCGGCTGGGTGACGGTGATGGATCCGGCGGAATACGCGGCATGGCTTTCGGATGAAGGCGGAGACCTGAATCCGGTGGCAGCCGGCGAGAAACTTTTCTCGCAGTTGGCCTGCAACACTTGCCATCTGCCGAACGGCACCGGGCGAGGCCCATCGATGAATGGCGTTTATGATGGCAAGGTTGCGCTGGCGGATGGCTCGACGGTAACGGCGGATGAAGCCTACATTCGCGAATCGATTCTTCAGCCCAAAGCAAAAATCGTGGCCGGGTATCAGCCAGTGATGCCCACGTTCCAGGGATTGGTGACCGAGGAGCAGATCATGAATCTGACCGCGTACATCAAGTCGCTGCAGACGCAACCCGTGCCCGCGAAGGGCGCTGGAGTTGCGCCGGCATCGGCAGGGAAGAAATAGTATGAGTACGAAACCAATGACCGCGGCGCAGCCGGTGTTTCCGGAAAAACACTACCTGAACGAAACCTACGGGATTCGTTCCTGGCTGCTGACGACTGACCACAAGCGCATCGCGCTGCTGTATCTTTTTTCCGTAACATTCTTTTTCTTCATTGGCGGCTTTTTCGCCATGATGATTCGCCTGCACCTGCTGACGCCCAGCGGCTACCTGCTTTCCGCCGATACCTACAACCGCATGTTCACGATGCACGGCGTGGCCATGATTTTCTTTTTCCTGATTCCGTCTATTCCCGCGGTGCTGGGAAATTTCCTGGTTCCGTTGATGATTGGCGCGAAGGACCTGGCGTTCCCAAAAATCAACCTGCTCAGCTGGTATGTGTACGTGGTGGGTGCGGCGTTCACGCTGTATTCCATGATCAATGGCGGGCTGGACACCGGCTGGACGTTTTATACGCCGCTGAGCACCGTGTATTCGAACTCGGCCGTGGCGCCGGCCGTTGTCGGCGTGTTCATCACCGGATTCTCGTCGATTCTTACCGGCCTGAATTTCCTGGTGACCATCCACACGATGCGCGCGCCGGGTATGACATGGTTCCGGCTGCCGCTGTTCATCTGGGCGCACTACGCGACGTCGGTTGTCATGATTTTAGGCACGCCGGTGATTGCGATTACGCTCGGTCTTGCGGGCATGGAGCGTCTTTTCGGTTTGGGCTTTTTTAATCCCGCGATGGGCGGCGACCCCATTCTGTTCCAGCACCTATTCTGGTTCTATTCGCATCCGGCCGTGTACATCATGATTCTGCCGGCGATGGGCGTGATCAGCGAACTGATTGCGACGTTCGCGCGCAAGAAAATCTTTGGATACCACTTCGTGGCGGCAGCCAGCCTGGCGATCGCGGTGATCGGCTTCCTGGTTTGGGCGCATCACATGTTTGTCACCGGGCAGTCCACGTACGCGGCGCTGGCGTTTTCGTTCCTTACCTTCCTGGTGGCCATCCCTTCCGCCGTAAAAGTGTTCAATTGGACGGCCACGCTGTTTGGCGGCTCGATTTCGTTCGATACGCCCATGCTGTACGGGCTTGGCTTCATCGGCTTGTTCCTGATCGGCGGATTGACGGGCTTGTTCCTCGGCTGCCTGGGCACCGACATCCACATCCACGACACCTATTTCGTGGTGGCGCACTTCCACTACATCATGGTGGGCGGCGCAATCATGGGCTACCTGGGCGGGTTGCATTTCTGGTGGCCGAAGATCACGGGCCGCATGTATTCAGAATGGCTGGCGCGCCTGGCCGCGGTGATTCTGTTTGTGGGATTCAACCTGACGTTCTTTCCGCAATTTGTGCTGGGCTATCTGGGCATGCCGCGCCGCTATCACGTGTATCCGCCGGAATTTCAGGTGTACAACGTGATGTCGACGGCAGGCGCGTCCATCCTTGCCGTTGGCTATTTGTTGCCGATGATTTACCTGACATACGCGGCGTTCTTCGGCAAAGTAGCTGGAAATAATCCATGGCCGGCCACGGGGCTGGAATGGCAGACCGCATCGCCGCCGCCCACCGAGAATTTCACCGTGACACCAGTCGTTACGTGGGAAGCGTACGATTTCCATAATCGGCCGGATCTTGGACTGGAAGTTCCCGGGGGGTTGGCGCACGCGCCAGCTCACGGGGACGATTGAAGGCTGGACTTCGGTCCGGAGGGTAGGCGCAAGGGTCGCGCCTGAAACTGAGCGTTAGAGGAGTGCGGAGTGCATCGCACCGGCGAACTGTACGGACAATTTAAGACGCTCGAGCAGCAGAAGGACTCTGCGAATCTCGGGATGTGGATTTTCCTGGTGACCGAAGTGATGTTCTTCGGCGGCATCATGATGGTCTACACGCTGAACCGGCACGTGTATTTTCCGGCGTTCGCGATGGGCAGCAACACGTTGAGCCTGGAGCTGGGCGGAACCAACACCATCGTGCTGCTGGCCAGCAGCTTCACCATGGCCATGGCGGTTTGGTCGGCGCAGGTGGGCAAGAAGCAACTCATCTCACTATTTCTGGTGCTGACGATTCTTTTGGGATTTGTCTTCTTCGGCATCAAGTACGTGGAGTACGCGCAAAAATTCCATCACCACCTGGTTCCCGGAAAATCCTTCGATATTTTTTACTGCTCGAACAATCCGGATAAGTGCGCGGACATCAGCGCGGAAGAAATGGAAACCGAGCGCGGCCTGCTGAAAAAGTGGAGCGACGCGGACCCGGACCTGAACTCGCACGCGCAACTGTACTATTCCGCATATTTCGGAATGACCGGATTGCACGCGCTGCACATGGTGATCGGCGCGGGCCTGCTGCTGTGGCTGCTAAAAAACTCGTTCAAAGGAATTTATACGCCGCAGTGGAACACTCCGGTGGATACCGTGGGGCTTTACTGGCACTTCGTCGATATTGTGTGGATTTATTTGTTTCCGTTGTTATATCTGATTGACCGGCACAAGTAGGGAGCGACGCGCGTGTCCGAAAATAACGGCAGTCATCATATTGTTTCGCCGGGGATCTACCTGACGATCATTCTGACGCTGATGGCGCTGACAGGCTTGACTGTGGCGGCAGCGTTCGTCGACCTGGGCAAGTTCAACATCGTGGTGGCGCTGGCGATTGCCACCGCCAAGGCCACGCTGGTGGTGCTGTTCTTCATGCACGCGAAATATACTCCGCGGCGCACGCAGCTGGTGATTATCGCCGGGATTTTCTGGCTGGCAATTCTGTTGTTTATGACCATGAGCGACTACATTTCGCGCGTGGATTACCGCGGCGTGCGCTTCCCGATGTCGCAAGCGATCAACGACACAGTTAGCCGTCAGATCTGATCGCTCCCGCTTCCGTTTATTCAACACATCTTTACAAACCGACCGACAGACAGCGTACGCACTCAAGCGCTTGGCGCAGAGCTGTTGCGTTCGATTGATGTCGACTTGAGTTGTTTTGTGACTTGCTGCCTGAGAAGTTGTTGCGAAATGCAGCGAATCAGAAGTGAGGGGAAGTACGAGCCGGCCCAGCCCTCAATCCCCTAAAGGGATCCTCGGCTCGCCTCCCCCACGGGCTGGTAGGGTTGCACGCTGTTGACCATCCTAACGTGTTTATTTTCAGTCCATTGAACAATGGCCGGTTGGTAAAAACGCGCTACCCCCGGGGAAAAATTTACGTTTGGTACGCGTGCGAAGCGCGAGTGGCAATAAATTTCCCACAATTTAGATTCTTCGTGTCCCTCGGCGCCTTGACCTCACTGAGCGCGATTGCTATCGTGACTATATTGGGCTCATTCCAACCATTGAGCGCCAAGGCTGCCGTGGGGGGCTGCCACGAATTATGGGACTGACGAAACTGGTTGTGCGGGGAGCGCGGCAGCACAACCTGAAAAATATCAATGTGGAAATTCCCCGGAACTCGCTCACCGTAATCACGGGTCTGTCGGGATCCGGCAAGTCATCTCTTGCATTCGACACGATTTATGCGGAGGGGCAGCGAAGATACGTCGAATCCTTGTCGGCGTATGCGCGGCAGTTCCTGGACCAGATGGAGCGCCCGGAAGTAGACGTGATCGAAGGGCTGTCTCCCTCCATCGCCATCGAGCAGAAAACCACCACACGTTCGCCCCGTTCCACCGTTGGCACCATCACGGAGATTTACGATTACCTGCGCGTGATTTACAGCTCCGTGGGTGTTCCCCACTGCCCGAACTGCGGCAAGCCCATCACTCGGCAATCCAGCGAGCAAATTGTGCAGGCCATCCTGAAAGGCGAACTGTGCAAGGCCGATGACCGCATCATGATCCTGGCGCCTATCGTGCGCGGCCGCAAAGGCGCATATCGCAAGGAACTGGAGAAACTGGCACAGGACGGATTCGTGCGCGTGCGGATTAATGGCGAGCTGTACCCGTTGGACGAGCCGCCCGCACTGGACAAGCGCAAGAACCACACCATTGAGGTGGTGATCGACCGGCTTCTGGTGAAACAGGGAGTGGCCGCGCGTCTGGGGCAGTCCATCGCCACGGCGCTGAAGCTGGCGCAAGGACTGGTGACTGTGGCCGTGGTGGGCGGCAGTGAGCACGTTTATTCTGAAAAGCTGGCGTGCCCGGATTGCGGTTTGTCTGTGCCGCAGCTCGAGCCACGGTCGTTCAGTTTTAACTCGCCGTATGGCGCTTGCCCGGCGTGCAATGGTTTGGGATCAAAGTACGATTTCGATCCTGCGAAGGTTGTGGCGGACTGGACGCGGCCGTTATTCGATGGAGGATTGGGGCCGGGCTCCAGCTCTGCAATTTTGAAGCGCACGCTGGAATTGGCGGCGTATGCGCACGGGTTCCATCTGGATACACCGTTTGAGAAATACCCGGCGCGCGTGCAGAACCTGCTGTTATACGGATACCCTCCCGCGGGAGCCAAGCGCGGCAGCGAGGCGGCTGGGAAATCGGCGAGTGGAGAAAAGGGATTTCGCTTCCAGGGGATTCTGAGATTCCTGGAGCGAAACTTCGAGGATTCGAATTCCGATTCTTACCGCGAGTGGATGACGCAGTACATGTCCGCGACGCTTTGCAACACGTGCTTGGGCAGAAGGCTGCGCCCGGAATCGCTGGCCGTTAAGCTGGCAGGGTGGTCGATTGCGGATTTCACGGCGCTGTCGTTGAGCGAGGCGCGGCCTGCCGTCGACAAAATTCTTTCGATGCTTACACCGAGGCAAATGGAAGTTGCCGGCCGTCCGCTGAAGGAAGTGGGTGAACGGATAGATTTTCTGTTGGCGGTCGGGCTGGGATATTTGAGCCTGGAGCGCTCGGCGGCCACGTTGTCGGGCGGTGAAGCGCAGCGCATCCGGTTGGCTACACAGATTGGATCGCGGCTGCGCGGCGTGATGTACGTGCTGGATGAACCGTCAATCGGGTTGCATGCGCGAGACAACGATCGGCTGCTGCATTCGCTCGAGCAGCTGCGCAATCTGGGGAATACCGTGTTGGTTGTAGAGCACGACGAAGACACGATTCGCCGCGCGGATTATGTTGTCGACCTGGGGCCGGGAGCGGGCAATGCGGGTGGTTATCTTGTGGCGACGGGCAAGCCGAAAGAGATCGAGGAGTCGGCGGAATCCCTGACAGGGCAATATTTGTCGGGGCGGGCGAAAATTCCAGTGCCCACGAAGCGCCGCAGCCCGAATGGCAAAGCGATTCAGATTCTGGGCGCGCGCGCCAATAATTTGAAAGACGTGGACGTAAGCTTTCCGTTGGGATTGTTCACTGTGGTAACCGGCGTGTCGGGCTCCGGGAAATCCACGCTGGTGAACGACATTCTGTATCGTGCGCTGGCGCAAAAATTGTATCGCTCGATGGAGCCGCCCGGAACGCACCGCATGATTCTGGGCATCGAGCACATCGACAAAGTGATCGAGATCGATCAGGCACCGATTGGACGCACGCCGCGCTCGAATCCGGCCACCTATACGGGCGTGTTTGCGCCGATTCGCGAGCTGTTTGCGATGCTGCCGGAAGCACGGGAACGCGGCTATCGGCCGGGGCGTTTCAGTTTCAACGTGAAAGGCGGGCGTTGCGAGGCGTGCCAGGGAGAAGGACTGCGGCGCATCGAAATGAATTTTCTGCCGGACGTATATGTAATGTGCGAAGTGTGCCGCGGGCGGCGCTACAATGCGGAAACGCTGGCGGTCCGCTACAAGGGACATTCCATCAACGATATTTTGAACCTGCCGGCGAGCGACGCGGTGAAGGTGCTCGAGAATATTCCGCAGATTCAGCAGAAACTGTCGACGATTGTCGAGGTTGGCCTTGGCTATGTGCAGCTGGGCCAGTCCGCCACCACGCTTTCGGGTGGTGAAGCGCAGCGTATCAAGCTGGCGCGCGAGCTTTCCAAGCGGCAAACCGGCCGAACCATCTACATTCTTGACGAGCCGACTACAGGATTGCACTTTGATGATGTGCGCAAGCTCCTGGATGTGCTTCAACGTTTAGTGGAACTTGGAAACACTGTGTTGATCATCGAACACAACCTGGATGTGATCAAGCAAGCGGACTGGATCATCGATCTTGGTCCGGAAGGCGGGCAGGGTGGCGGGCGAATTGTGGCGCAGGGAACGCCGGAACAAGTGGCGCGTGTAAAGAAATCGTACACGGGACAGGCGATGGCAAGGTCGTTGGGATTAAATGGTTACGCGAATGGAAATGAAAGCGGTTTGAAAAAAGGTGCGTAACCTGGAGCCCTGCGTTCGAACTTTCGGGTACTTGCGCGTCGTTGCGCTTCCTCGTACAGTGATGACACTCGCATGAGCGTCTATTCGATTCGTCCGCTGGTTCTTGGTGGTGTGCGCACGTACCCGTTGGCTACGCGCAAGAGCAAGGTGAACACGCGGCAATTTGCCAGGCCGTCAGTGAAACGCGGTTCACTGGTACCATTTCTTGACAGCTTGCCGGAAATTCTGGCGGCGCAAGATCTGCGCGATTTGTTGTCGGCGGTGCAGCGCGCAAAGAAACAGCGGCGCGCGGTTCTTTGGGGGATCGGCGGGCACGTGATTAAGGTTGGGCTTGGACCGCTGCTGATTGACCTGATGAAAAGGGGTTTCGTTTCCGGCGTGGCCATGAACGGCGCCGCGCTGATTCATGATTTCGAAATCGCGCTGGTGGGCAACACATCGGAAGATGTGGAAGCGGGGATCGGTGCGGGCGCATTTGGAATGGCCGAGGAAACCGGCAGGACGCTGAATGAAATTGCCAAGCTGGCGCAGCGTTTGCGAATGGGTTACGGAGAAGCGGCGGGACAGTATTTGAGCAGCGGAATCCTTTCACCCAAGCACACCCGTGAAAGCGTTTTGATGGAAGCTTACCGGCTGCGCATTCCTGTGACCGTTCATCTGGCGATCGGCACGGACATACCACATATGCATCCGGCGGCGGATGGAGCGGCGCTGGGAGCCGCGAGCTTCAACGATTTCCGTTTATTTTGCGCGCTCGTGCAGCAGATGGATGGCGGCGGGGCGTATCTGAACTGGGGTTCGGCGGTGTTGTTGCCGGAAGTATTTCTGAAAGCGGTTTCGGTGGTGCGTAATCTGGGCGTGGCGTTGCGGCCGATCACCACGGCGAATTTCGATTTCATTCAGCATTACCGGCCGCTGCAAAATGTAGTGAAGCGCCCCACGGCAGCATCGAAACAAGGTAAAGGCCAGGAATCGCGAGGCTTCGCGATCACCGGCCACCACGAACTGCTTTTTCCGCTGGTTGCTGCGGCGCTGGCGGAGGGTTGGCCAAAATCCGCGAAACGCAGGAGAACTTGAGATTGTTTGACGACGACTACCCTTCCGTTCCTCCCGAACCTGCTCCCGATTCCAGAGAACCGTCCTCTGTGACTCCGCAAGCGGAACCGTCGGCCCAAGTTTGGGCGGAGCCAGTGGCTGGCGGCGTGCCCGTTGCCACGATGGGAACTCCTTCCTACGACTTGCGCTATCCAGCGGATTTACAGATCAGCTGGTCCTGGCCGCACTTAGTTCTGTTCGTGTTATTTGCCATCATTAGTTTGACCGTCATCCAGGGCGTATTGATGGTGTTTTATGCGCCGCACCAATCAATGTCTGCGCAACAATTGGAAGCGTACCTGTTGTCGAAGCCACAGTTCGCTTTGGGCAGCATGGTGATCTGGTACGCGGCGATTTTCTTTTTTCTGTATGTGACCTTGTCACTGCTTCGCGGCCATTCCTTTTGGGAATGTCTGGGCTGGCGCAAGATTGCGGCGCGTCCCGGCGAGCGCTCGCGAAATCCCATCGTGTATTTTTTTTCGGGATGTGCGCTGTCGCTGGTTGTGGCCATACTCAGTTCGCGCCTGAAAGCGCCGGACAATTCTCCGATGGAGGAATTGTTCAAGAATCGCCAGACCGCGCTGTTATTCGTGGCCATGGCGGTGCTAATCGCGCCGCTGGTGGAAGAGACGCTGTTCCGCGGATATCTGTATCCTTTGTTTGCGCGATCGTTTGGAATAACACCGGGCATTTTGATCACCGGCGTGCTGTTTGGAATGATGCATGGAGCGCAACTGGGCTGGACGTGGGGACTGGTGGCGATGCTGATTCTGGTCGGAATCGTTTTCACCTGGGTGCGGGCGCGAACCGGCAGCGTTTTTGCCAGTTTTCTGATGCATCTGGGATACAACTCGCTGATTTCGGTGGCCGCGCTGATTGGCACACATGGATTCACGCAGGCGCCTGTCGGGAAGTGATCGATTTGCGCCATAAGCTTCGTACGCTGAAATAGAAAGTGGAGAGGAACCGCGCAAGTATGTACGTAGCACAGCCCATTGAATGGACCGAGCACGGCGTTGTGATGCTGGATCAGCGGCGGCTGCCTGGCGAAGAGGTCAGCCACACCTACACAGATTATATCGGCGTAGCCAAAGCGATTCGAGACATGGTGATTCGCGGTGCGCCTGCAATTGGCGTTGCTGCCGCCATGGGAGTCGCGATCGGGGTGCAGAAATCGAAGGCTGGTTCCGTAGATGATCTGAAAAAGGAACTCGCACAGATTTGCGACACGCTGGCGAAGACCAGACCGACGGCAGTGGACTTGTTCTGGGCGTTGGAACGGATGAAGGCGCGCTTTGCGGTGGTCACCGGTTCTACATCCGATCTGGCGGAGATTCGCAAAGAGATGATTGCGGAAGCGCTGCAGGTTCATCTCGAGAAGAAAGCTTCGGACGAAGCCATCGGCAGATTCGGCGCCGAATATATGCCCAAAGAGGGCCAGGTAATGACGCAATGCAACGCTGGAGCGTTGGCGACGGCTGGAATCGGTACCGCGCTGGGAGTGATTCGCGTTGCCTACGAGCAGGGACGAAAGATTCACGTACTGGTGCCAGAAACGCGGCCGTATCTGCAGGGTGCGCGGCTGACCGCGTGGGAATTGCATCGTGGCGGCATTCCCCTAACATTAATCACCGACAACATGGTGGGACATTTCCTGAAAACCGGAAAAGTGGGCGCCATTGTGACGGGAGCGGATCGCATCGCAGCGAACGGCGATACCGCCAACAAGATCGGCACCTACCAGATTGCGGTGCTGGCAAAAGAGAACAATGTGCCGTTTTATATTGCCGCGCCAGTTTCCACGTTCGACTTGTCGATTCCCGATGGCGAGCACATTCCCATCGAGGAGCGCAGCGCGGAAGAGGTCACGCATATTCAGGGAGTGCGCATCGCGCCGGACGTCCCTGCGGCGCATCCGGCTTTCGACGTCACGCCGAACAGGTATATTCATGCGATCTTTACGGAGCGCGGAGTGGCCAAGGCGCCCTTCACGGAATCGCTGAAGCAGTTGGCCGCGCAGCCTGTCGTTGCCACGCAATAACGAAGACTGGTACCCCACGGTCGCTCAAAGTCAAACCCAAGAGAAAAGCCCCCCCTGAAGGGGTGAGCTACAGATTGCGCACAGTTACCACAGCAAAAGAAAAAGGGCGGCTTGAGCGAGCCGCCCTTTTTCGTGCGCGTTTTCGCGGAATTGGTTAGAAGGTGAGTTTAGCCGTTATTTGGGCCATTCTCATGTCGGTTGCGGCAGACGCGAACGCGCCGTACGGAGTCGTCGGCGTTGACGAGGTGAGAATGGTTTTTCCGAAACTAATGAGCGTTTGCGAGGATGGCGCGCCGTAATTGGCATGGTTGAGCCAGTTATACGCGTTCAGCCCCAGCTGGAAATTCATGCGCTCGTTGATTTGGAACGTTTTGCGGATGCTCATATCGCCGCCGAAGAAGCCGGGACCGCGGAAAGCATTGCGGCCCACGACGTTGCCGGTGAAGCTGGTCGGCTGTGCGAACAAGTAAGGTGCGGTGGGGTTTACGCCGCCTTGAATACCGAAGCAGGCGTTCACGACGCAAGCGCCGCCATTGGAAAAGTCCCGCCGTGTGAATAGTGGTTGCAGAATGATCGCGTTGCCGGGCGTAACGAAACCCAGGCCCATATTTTGACCAGAAAGGCCTGCGATTGTCGCGGAGTCATTCACGGTGAAGGGGAAGCCCGAGCGCCAGAATTCGGTACCGGAGAGTTGCCAGCCACCGATGGCTGCGTTCAGCAAGCGATTGCTGCTTTTGAACGGCAGCACATAAATATAGCTGGCGCTGATCTGATGACGAGCGTCGTAATCCGCTGAAGCATAGTTATCGTGCAGATTAGTGGGGTCAATCTGACCCAAGACGCTATTGTAGATGCTCCACGGCTCTACACCGCCATTTGAGTTTTCGTCGAAAGCGTGCGAAAAGGTGTAGCTAAACCGGCCACTCAAACCATGCCAGCTATTTTCCTGAATAGACGCGGTCAGGCCGTTGTAGTTGGAGATGGCGCCGCTGTTGAGGAAATTGACGCGGCCGACGCGAGGATCCGGCGCGGTGCCAGGCAGCGCTCCGAATCCAAATTGGCCGGCGCCTGCGAAGGCGTTCAGGTAATCGTTGTAGTACAACTCATCGTACCCTTTGTTGCCGATATAGTTGAAGGAAACAATGGTATTGGTGGTGAGCGCGTGTTGAAGTTCCACGTTCCACTGCAGATATTTTGGATTGGAGAGGCTACGGCTCACGTCGTTAAGGGTTGGTGTCGTGGCACAGGAGGCGGCTAAAGCCGGATCGGTAAAGGAACTCAAATAAGTATTCAGGTTTCCGCCGTTGTTGTAATTGTTGGTGAACGCGGAGTTGCATTGCTGAACGTAGCTGACACCGCTGGTGGGGAAGGCCGTCGTCGTGGGCGAGTTCAAGTCCCAAGCCAGGCTGCCACCAGGAACAGTCCAGAGGTTAACTTGCGGGAAGTTGGTGTCGATGGGACTGAGAATTGTGCCGGGATAGAGGTCAGCAAACAGCCCGATGCCGCCGCGAAGGACAGTCTTCGAGTTGAGAGAATAGGCGACGCCGAAGCGGGGCTGAAAGGCAATCGCTTCAATGCCAGGAATAATCGTGTGGTTTCCCGTCTTGAATGATTGGTTGTAAGGAACGTCTGGGCCATGGGTGAGTTGGTCGAAAGGCTGAACGGGAAGGCCCGCGCAATTATGCTGGCAGACGCCGCCGGAGTTGCGGTCGGCGCGCAGCGTGAGCGTGAACTTCAGTTTTGAATTGGCGCGGAACTCATCCTGGAAATAAAGGCCGAAGGTATAGAAAGCGACGGGCTGTACGGGGTTTTGCGCGAAGTTAAATTGGGTATACTGCGCCGTGTCGGTGGCAAATTGGGCCAACGTGGTGTTCATCGCCGGATAAACCGCCAACGATGAAGCGGTGAAATCGCTGATGTCGTCGCGACGGAAGTTCACGCCCATTTTGAAGGAGTGATTTCCTTTGGTGATCGACAAGTCGTC
This sequence comes from Candidatus Acidiferrales bacterium, assembly GCA_963826335.1. Taxonomy (GTDB): domain Bacteria; phylum Acidobacteriota; class Terriglobia; order Acidiferrales; family UBA7541; genus Acidiferrum. Next base: position 101,214 of record CAWGXB010000019.1, read on the forward strand.
CACCAAGCCCCACTGGGTTACGTTGCGCCCTTGCGGGAACAGAAATCCCGGATAACCTCCCTGCCCGGAACCGAACCCGAGATTCGACAGCGAGTTATCCGTGAACGCCAGGTTGCCGGGGATCAGGCCGAGTGCCGGCGAGTCGGCTTGTATCTTGCCAAAAATCGCCGAGTAGTACAGCACCGAGCCGATGAAGTTGTTGACGATCGTGGGACTAAAAACGTGCGTGTAGTTTAATTGGCCCTCGTTTTGCGGCTGGTTGCTATCAGTGTTGAAGGCCGGGTTAATCACGTCGGTATAAGTCGGCTGGACGCCACGGTCGAATTTCACACGACCGAAGATCTTGTCCCTGTCGCTGAAGGAATAATCGAGGCGCCCGCTAACCAGGAATTCCTTGTTGCCTGCAGCGGAACTGTCGGTCCAGGATTGTGTGCACTGGTCAGCAGAAAGTATTCCTGTTGCGGCAATGCCATTCGTGGAGCAGCTGTTTGCGTTAGGCGTGGCGGTAGTGACGCCCGGAGCGGCATTCCACAATTTAAAGAGGTTCTGGTAGAAGGCTTGCGTCGCCGCGTCCTGGGGAATGTTGCTCATCACATAGCTTTGGAACTCCGGAGTCGGAACAGTCGCTGGCTTCACGGAGCCAAAGATGTAGCGAATGCCTTCCGTGTTCACAAAGAAAAACGCTTTGTCCTTTTGATCGGCCCGCCAAGGGAGGCAGCCCACTGATTATTGTTTTCAAATGGGCGATCGGGGATTGGATCTCCGGGTGCCGTGGTGCCCTTCAGGATAGGGTCATTGGCGTTGAGGTAGCGGCCGGTCCAATTGTAAACGGCATTGCCGTGCCAGGCATTGGTGCCGGACTTGGTGCTGTAGTCCACCTGCGAACCAGCCTGGCGACCATACTGGCCGGTATAAGCATTGTTGACGACGGAGACTTCCTGCAGTTCATTGCCGCCGAGCAAAAGGTTGCTGGAGCCGGAATTGTTGAGGTTTAGGAAGGGATCATTGTAATCATTGCCGTTCATGGTGAAGAGATTGGAAGTGCCGGGCAAACCGAAAGTGCTGAAGTTGCCGTATCCGCCGCCGGCGGTATTGCTCATGGTGACGCCGGGAGCGGTTTGCGCCACATAGGTAACGTCTCCGCCCGGGTTCGGGATTTCCTGGATTTGTCTGGTCTCAAAAACGGTAGAGATGTTGGCGTTTTCGGTCTGCAGTTGCGCGAGATTTTCCGCGGACACTTCAACCGTGGTGGTGCCCGATCCAACTTCCAAAGCGGCGTTGCCGGAAACCGTGGTTCCCAAAAGCACGGTGATGTTGCGCGCGGCGGTCTTGAACCCGGGCTTGGCAATTTCGAGAGTGTAGTCGCCGGGTTTCACCAACGAAATAACATAGTCACCGCTGGACGACGTGGTGGTCTTGAATTGCGCACCGGTAGATGCGCTCTTCAGGGTCACATCCGCACCGGAAACCACCGCTCCCGTGGGATCGGTGACGGTTCCAGCGACACCTCCGGTAACGATGGATTGTCCCCAACTGCCCGTGGCGCCAAACAACATGAGCGCGAGAGCCAGAAGTAGAGCGTGCTTAAAATATTTCTTCATGATTCATTCCTCTCATTTAGACAAACTTCAACACGCCACCTTACGACCCGATGCGGAACCCGCACGAAGCAAGGCACACAAGCACACCCAGCTGTGAAGTCGAAGCTTCAGTGCTGACTGATATTTGTTTGTTCGACCGTATGCTGCGAACCGGCTAATTCACCTTTTCCACTCGCAGCATTCCGCCGTCATTCGCACCCGGTAGGAACGCCTGTTCAGCGTTTAGAGCGAATGACGATTCAGGGCGGGAATCCCTAGTGCAAGAGAAATGCCAACGGACGAAAGGAAATATATGCGTCAATATCAATGATTTATGACGGAAGGTGGGATTCGTTTATAGAGATGGCCCCGGAAATGTTCCGGAATGTTGGATTGTTTATACGGGTTCCTGTAGGTATTTTTCTTTTTCCGGAGTCTGACTTGGAGCTCAGTGTCTCTGGCATGTCTGGCATTTGTCCGCAACATGACCGAGCCAATAAAAAAAGGAGCCGGTTTCCCGGCTCCCCTTTGGTTGAAGTTGATTTCGGTGTTAGAAAGTGATCTTCGCCGAGAGCTGAACGATTCGTGGTGAAGAGTCGAAGCCCAGGAAGTTGCCGTACGGGCTGGTCGGCACGCCTATCGCAGGTCCGGAAACGATCGTGCCAAAGGTCGAATCGCCTGTGCTGAAGGTATTATTCGGGAAAGGCATATTCGGGTGATTGAAGACGTTGAACGCCATCAATCCGATGCCCAGGTTCATCCGCTCCTTGAACCTGATGTTCTTGAACAGCCCCATGTCCATGTCAAAATAGCCCGCTCCGTGATACTGATTGCGGGTCTGGTTGGGGAAGGCAGTCAATAGATTGTCCGCAGTGTCATAGAACGCGCCGGCATTCAGGCACGGCGTGTTGATCGCTCCCTTTCCGCAAGTGCCTGTTTGCGCAGGCTGTCCGCCGACGAGAGTACCGAGGAACGGGCCGTTCCCATTTCCTACCGCTCCGCTAATATTCCCGTCCTGGATGGAGTAGGGCAGGCCCGTGTGCCAGTAGACCTTACCTGACCATTCCCACCCATTGATCAATCCGTGAACAAAGCCGTTCCCTCTGTGGAATGTCGGAGTAAAGACATAGTCAGCACTAATCAAGTGACGAATGTCATAGTCCGTGTTCCCATAGTTTCCAGCGCGAAGGCTGGCGGGATTCAGCTGTTCCTGGATCGATTGTCCTTGTGCAAAACCGTACGCGTTTAAGCCACCATTCGACGACTCATCGAGGTTATGGCTGTAGGTGTAGTTCAAGTGCGCCACGATAATCGACTTGATCTGTTCCCGAAGTGTGACAGTCAAGCCGTTGTAGTTAGAGATCGCGCCGCTCTGAAACTGATTGATAGTGCCATAAGCCCCGTCAGGAGCCGCCAGCGGGATAAGCGGTGTCGCGAAAATCTTGTACTGATCGAAGGCGTTGCCCCACGTATTCGAGTAAGGTAGATTCTGGACGCTGTTACCTACGTAGTTCACCTGCAACGCTGTGTACCGTCCGATTTCCTGTTGGATTTGGAAATTCCATTCATAGGCTCGCGGCGCGTGCACCGTGCCAACGACGGAATTGAACGCAGGCGGGCTGAAGCTTACGCCTGCAGGCATGGAAGCCTGGATTTCGTTGAAACTCTTGGTGATGTCAAAGGCGTTTGCTGCTGCTTGCCAAGTGGCCGCCCCACCATTTGGACCTGGATCGAAGGGCAGCACGCCGCTGGTCGGACGCACGCGGAAAGTCACGGACACGGGCGGGTTGGCCAAAAGGTTATCCACCAAGCTTATGGCCGGATTGTCATAGAACATCCCGAAGCCTCCGCTGATGACGGTCTTTCCGCCGCCAGGGATCCAAGGGAAGTGATTGGTTTGTCCCGGAGACCAGCTGAAGGAGATGCGCGGGGAAAGATCCACGGTGTCTACCCCTGGAAATGCCTGATGCTGGTTGTACTTGATGTCTTGGCTGTAGGGCACGTCCTTCGGGTCCGCTGAGGTATAGCTCGCAAGGCTACTGAAGGTGCCGGTAAAGTTCGCAAAGCAGTTCTTCTGGCAGACGGGGTTGGAGGTTCTTTCCGCCCGGAGTGCCAGCGTCAGGGTGAAGTTGTTTTTTACCTTAATCTGGTCCTCGGCATACAGACCGAGCCCCCAGTTAGCAATCGGCACGTTGTTCGCCAGTGTGTCGGCCTGCCGATACTGATAACCGAGTCCATCAGCAAACTGTTGCAGTCCGTTCGTGGTGGAGCCAAAGTACACGGTCGGCGAAGTATAAAAGAAATTGTGGTCGCTGACATCATAACGACGGAAGTTGCCGCCGAATTTGAATGTGTGTCTCCCATGGCTCCAGGAGAAATCATCAATGAACTGGTACTGGGTGATATTGCGACCCTGTGGGAAGCGCCGCATCTGGTTCAATTCAGTCCAAGGGACAGAGCTTCCAAAACCCGATGTGACCACGTCGTAGGGGAAGGTGCTATTTGCGAGATCGTGGTTCTGCGCGAATTGCGCCACATAGTGGCTGCCTGCGGCCGTGAATACGTTGGTCATCGCGGCATTGAAGGTGTGGGCTTCGTTCACTTGCACGTCCCACGCCGGCTGATTTGACAGCGCGCTGAAATTCGGGCTGATGGGATCAACGAGAGACGGCTGGAGGCCATGATCGATCTTGAATCTCCCGAAAAGGTTGTCGTTGCTTCCGAGCTTCTGGTCAACGCGTGCGGCCAAAATCCATTCGGTCGCTAGAGCCGTCGGATTTGCCACGAAATTCCCAACGCATGACGTCGTCGTGCCATCGAAGCCCGGCAGATTCAGGCCTTTACAGTATTTGTCGCTGGGCAGTGGAGTTGCGCCACTTGCGCCTTTGGCGTTCTCGTACAGATTCAACATTGTCTGATAGGTTTGAAACTCCGCCGGCTGCGTATTTTGAATGTTATTCAGCACCGCGGTTGCGAACGCCGGCGTTGGTATATAAACGGGCGTCGAACTCGGCAACACAAAGCGCATTCCTTCATAGTCAACGAAAAAGAACGTCTTGTCCTTGATGATTGGCCCGCCGAAAGAGGTGGCCCATTGATTGGCATTAGAAAACGGAGCCGGGTTCGCCTGGCCTGCCGGCACCGTCCACTTATTGAAGAAATCGTTCGCGTTCAAGTAGCGGCCGTTCCACCAGTATTGCGCATTTCCGTGGAATTGATTTGTTCCCGCCTTTGTGATGAAGCTGACCTGCGCGCCGCTCAACTGCCCGTATTGTGCAGAATATGGGTTGGTGATGACCGTGGCTTCCTGCACTTCGTTGGATCCCAGCGTCAGGTTCGTCGCGCCGGTATTGTTAATGTTGAAATACGGGTCCATGGTGTTTTCACCGTTCGTGGTGAACAAGTTCGAGGTGCCTGGCAAACCGTTGGCCGTGAAATTGCCGTAACCTTGCATTCCGGGTTGAGCTGATGCAACTAGAACACCAGGAGCCGTGAATGCGATGTTTGTGATATCGCCCCCCGGATTCGGCAGCTTCGAGACTTGCTCTTGTGTGAACGACGTGCTTGTGCTCGTCTCGGTGTTTAGCAGTTCTGGACTCGTCGTAACCTCGATCGTCTCCGCCTTGGACGAAATCTCCAGTGAAATCGTCATTGACGACGTCTTACCGACGTTTACGTCCACATTCTGAACTACAGTCTTGAAACCGCCCTTTGACACAGTGATCTCGTAGTGTCCCGGTCTCAAAAGTGAAAAACGGTAATAACCGTCAGAGCTCGTTTTGCCTTCGTTCACCGCGCCGGTGTCTAGGCTCTTCAAGAGTACGCCAGCATCTGGCACAGCCGCTCCGCTCGGGTCGACGACGGTTCCAGAGATATCACCAGCGATCAGGGACTGACCCATTGCCGGAGTTGTAAAAAGAGAAGCGAAAAACAGAGCGAACATGCAGGCAAAACCTGACAGCCACATGCTCGCAGAAAAGTTATTTCTTGAGCGCACTGAAAACCTCCTCTAGATTTCCACACTAGATAATTTGTTTGAATATCTGCACGCGTAAACTGCGTTAACCCACCGAACGCGTTGTTAAGAGTCGGTTGCGAGGCGTTAAGACCTAAGCAGTATCGGCGTCATTCCCCTCAATCCAAATCCCCGTCCAATGCCGATAAGCACGCAAAAGCGGCAACCGTTGTGTTTCTACATGGCACGTTTTATGCCATCGCTAAACATAGTCACCTGAATAACTTGCTTATTTATCTTAAGTTAGAAGTGGACTCAAGTGGATTGGTTCGTATACTTCCAGGTATTCATAGGTTCCAGCGACTTGCTACAGGAAACCATAGATGAGCGCGCGAATCTTATTCCTTAGCCTGAGTGGCGGATGCGCTCCGCAAGTGCCCGGGCGCGTTGGCGCGCGATTTCTACGAAGCGCGAGTCTCCGGCGATCTGGTCGAGCAACGGGAGGCCGCGTTGAGGTTCGGGGAAAACGCCCTTGTTGAGGTCCGCCTCGAATTGCATCAGGGCATCGTTCACGCCAAGGCGATCGTACTTCATGCGGCGCTGCAGCAATTCCAGCAGCTCCTGCTGACGCGCCAGGCCTTCGCAAATCTGCAAAAGCTGCACGGCGGGAACGTTCAGCGTGTAATTGAATTTCACCTCGAAGGATTCGGCGCCATCCTCCCAGCGAAATGTTTTTTCGCCGAGGTTGGCGATTTTACGGTGGACATCGAGGTCCACGCCCTTGAAATGATTCAGCTGGCCGATCAGGCTGAAAATTTTGGAGCGCAGCGCGGGGGTAACCTGGAAGGCCGTGGCTCCAGGCTCTTCGTCCAGCTGCCTGATCTCGAACGTGGGATTCCCGGAACTCTCGGGGATCTTGATTTCGATAAACTCCGGCACACTCTCTTTGAAAACGCGCTTATAGATAAAAACCGGTTCAGCGGAAACAGCCAGCGCAAAGTTGGCCATGCCGAAGACGGCGACAAAGAAAGCGGCAATCAGGAATTTGCGCTGGCGGAAATTCATCGGTTTGATTGGATGCCGGAGCTGCGAAGAGGTGTTGCGCTGATGGGAGCCACGGCACGCACGTCGATTCGCTGAACGCCGGTCTTTGCCTGTTTCCCTCGCGACAATCCATATCGATGTTCCAGCACCGCTGCTTGCAAGTGGCACAGAGCGACGGCCAACGCATCGGCGGCGTCCGACGGTTCCGGCAATTCCTTCATGTTCAACAGAGCGCGAACCATGATCTGCATCTGCCGTTTGCCCGCCTGGCCGTAACCGGCTACGCAAGCCTTCACTTCGCGCGGTGAATAACTATAAACCTGCACGCCGAATTGCTCGGCAGCCAGCAGCACCACGCCGCGTACTTCCGCCAGCCGCAATGCGGTCCTCATATTCAGCGCGGTGAAAACGGATTCCACGGCCATCACGTTGGGCTTGAATTCTTCCAGAAGACGGCACAGCAGGTTGTGCACGTCGTGCAACGCCGCGCCAGAAGATTCTTTCTGGCGTTTCGCCGTAATTCGCTGCGCGCCATATCCCAGCACGCGATGCGCGCGCCCGTCGCTATCGATAATGCCGTAGCCCGTGGGACCAACCGCGGCGGGGTCAACGCCGAGCACACGCAGCAAGCCATTCTTCAGTGGCAATTCGCGAATTGCGGTCATGGTCAGTAGTCTACGGCGAAGCACTCACGCCTTCCAACAAATTGTGCTGCTTAGCGCCCTAAAAGAAAAACCGGCCACCGAGAATTCGACTCGATGGCCGGATCAAAGTGCTTGCGAAATTCAGTTGGCGCCAACGGCGGCCTGAATTTCCGACTCGTCGATGTCGAAGTTGGCGTAAACGTGCTGCACGTCGTCGTGCTCTTCCAGCGCTTCCACCAGGCGCACCATTTGCTGGGCCTGCTGCCCGGTCAATTTAATGTAGTTCTGCGGCACCATGGCGAGTTCGGCAGACTCCGGCTTGATGCCGGCTTTGTTGAGGGCTTCCTTCACAGGTTCAAACGATTCCGGGGGAGTAACGATGTACCACGAGGAGCCATCGTCCTTCATATCTTCGGCGCCCGCTTCCAACACCACGTCCAGCAGCTTCTCTTCCGACGCGCCTTCTTTTGGAACAGTGATCTCGCCTTTGCGATGGAACATCCAGCCAACCGCGCCGGCTTCCGCCATGTTTCCGCCGTTTTTGCTCATGAGGTGGCGGAATTCTCCAACGATGCGGTTGCGATTGGTGGTAACGACCTGGATCAGCATACCAACGCCGCCCGGGCCGTATCCTTCAAACGTGGCCTCTTCATACACCTCGCCTTCCAGTTGGCCAGTGCCACGCAGGATGGCGCGCTCAATATTTTCATTGGGCATGTTCTCGTTCTTGCCCGCCAGGATGGCGGTACGTAAGCGAGGATTGGAATTGGGATCGCCACCGCCAATGCGCGCGGCGATGCTGATTTCGCGAATGATTCGGGTGAAAACGCGGCCGCGCTTTGCGTCGGTGGCCGCCTTCTTATGCTTAATGGTTGCCCATTTTGAATGCCCAGACATGACACATCCTCTTTGTAACTCGTGACCGGTATCCGGCCATGTGAATTTTGGTTAAATGGCATCCCGCCCCTGCCAAGGAATGGACGCGTGGCCATTCAACCTGCGATGCGGGGCCACTTGTGCGGAGACCTTCGGTGCGCAACAGAGGAGTCGCAAAAACCCGCCACTCTTCCGCCGAACCGTTCAACTCTAGCATAAATAAGGGCAGTCCGAAACTGGAACACGGCGCGCCAGGCCATGGCTCGCCGATTGAATAGTAAGGTGGATAGGAGGCTAGGGTCTGAGTTTGAACGCCCAGCCTATTGCTGCCAGCCACCGCCCAGTGCCCTATAAAGTTGCACCAGGCTTTGGAACTCCGTGCCGCGGGCCTGTGCCAGCGTGAGTTCCGCGGAAAAGAGGGATCGCTGCCCGTCCAAGACTTCAAGATACGTGGTGGTGCCACCCTTATATCGCATATTGGACAGGCGAACAGACTCCTGCAAATCCGCGACGGTATTTTCCTGGCGAACGCGCACCTGATGAAATTTCTCGTAGCCGATCAGCGCGTCGGATACATCCCCAAAAGCGCGCTGAATAGTTTGGCGATAGGAGATGAGAGCTTGTTCGTTCTGCGACTTCGCCAGCTTCAGGTTTCCGGTCAGCGCTCCGCCGGTGAAAAGTGGCTGGCTCACTTGCACGCCGTAAGCCCAGATGCCCAGTTGCGAGCTCATCAAGCCAGAGAAGGCGCTGCTTCGTCCAAAGGAACCGCCGCCGGAACCGGTGAGAGCGATTTGCGGAAAGAACTCAGCTTTAGCAACTCCGATTACGGCGTTGGCGGCGACCAGTTTTTGTTCCGCTTCGCGAATATCGGGACGCCGCTCGATGAGCGCTGATGACAGGCCCGGTGGCACCTCGGGAGGAAGCGGTTGCTCCACCAGCGGACGCCCGCGCGATACAGACTGCGGGTAGTTGCCAATCAGAATGCTGATGGCATTTTCTTCCTGAGCGATCTGGCGCTCCAAGTCGGGAATGGTGGCATTGGCCTCGTCGAGAACTTGCTGAGCCTGCAAAACGTCGAGCTTGGTAGCGACGCCGTGCTCGACGCGGAAGGTGGTGAGCTTGACGGAATCTTGCTGCGTCTTCACGGTCTCGTGGGTGATTTGAAGTTGCAGGTCGAGTTGCAGAAGGGTGAAGTAATCGCTGGCAATGTCGCTCACCAGAGTCAGGATGACTGTCTGCCGCGCATCCTCGGTTGCCAGCAGTTGAGCGCGCGACGCTTCGGTTGCTCGGCGCAGCTTGCCGAACAAATCCAACTGAAAGGCAGCATCGGCCGTCAAAGTCAGGAAATTGAACCTGGTTTGAAAGTTGTTTTCTTGTCCGCCGGCGAAATTGCCGTTGCCTTGCACCTGCGGAAACAGGCTGGAACGCGTTATGGCAACTTGCTGGCGCGCGGCGTTGATGCGCTCCGTTGCTAGTTGCAAATCATAGTTTTGCTTCAGCGCCGTGCGGATGAGTTCTTGCAATTGCGGATCCTGGAAAACCTGCCACCAGGGAAGATCCGCATAGGATGCGGCCTGAGCCTGCAGTTGCGGGTTTTCGCTGAGATCACGATAGGCGGTTGGAGTTTGCACCGCGGGGCGCTGGTAGTTTGGGCCGACCTTGCATCCGGCGACTATCCCCGAAACCATCAGAGCGGCCACGAGCGATGCCAGTTTCTTCACAGCTGATCTACGGCGTCCTTGTTTCACCACGTCGCGGCGGTGCATGTTAGTCTCCCGGCGCCGGAGAGGGCGTTGCCGGCAGCGCTCCCGAAGCGCGTTCCTTGCTTGTACTTGACCATTTTTCGACCATGTAGAAAATGGCTGGCACAAAAAAGATTCCGATGAAACTGGCGGCCAACATTCCGCCGATCACCGTGGTGCCCATGATTTGACGCGCAACGGAACCTGCGCCCGTAGCGGTCCACAGCGGAACGCAACCGAGAATGAACGCGAAAGAGGTCATCAAAATTGGCCGCAGACGGAGCCTGGCTCCTTCCAACGCGGCATCCGCCAGCGGCTTCCCGTTTTCATACTGCTCCTTCGCGAACTCGACGATCAAAATCGCGTTCTTGGCCGCCAGGCCGATCAGCATCACCAGCCCGATTTGTGAGTACACATCGCTCTCGATCTGCACCATGTACGGAGGCAGAAAAACGCCCAGCAGCACGCGGCGCAACCACAAAACCGCAAAGGCGCCGAATACTGCCACGGGCGTGCTCAGCAGAACGCTGAACGGCAAGGTCCAGCTTTCATACAGCGCCGCCAGAATCAGAAACACGAAAAGCAGCGAGAGTCCGAAGATCACCGGGGCGGGCACGCCTTGCCGCGCCTTTTGTTCTTGAAACGACATGCCCGAATAATCGAAACCCATTTCACGCGGCATGGATTGTTTGAAAACGTCTTCGAGCGCAGCGGTGGCCTGGTCCGCGCTGTAGCCCGGCGCGGCGCTTCCGTTGATCTGCGCGGAACGATATTCGTTGAAGCGCAAAGTAAATTCCGGGCCGAGGCGCGGCGTCAGAGTGGCGAGTGTGGAAAGCGGGACGCTCTCGCCCTTGTTATTGCGTACATAGAACTGCCCAACGTTTTCCGCCTTGGCGCGGTCCTCGCCTTCCGCTTCGATATAGACCTGCCATTGGCGGCCAAAACGGTTGAAGTAGTTGATGAAATAGCCGCCCATGAAGGCCTGAATGGTGCGGTAGACATCGTTGAGAGCCACACCCTGCTTCAAAACTTTGTCGCGGTCGACCTGCACAAACTGTTGCGGCACGCTGGCCAAGAAAGTGGTGCTGAGGCTGGCAATTTCCGGGCGCTTGCGGGCCGCTTCCAGGAAGGTGCTCAGATTCTTCGCCAGGAACTGAACATCGCCGCCCGAACGGTCTTCCAGGATAAATGTGAATCCGCCGGCGGTGCCGACACCGGGAATGGCAGGAGGAGAAAAGCCGAAGGCAACCGCCTCGGGCAGTCGGCTCAACTTCTGATTGAGATTTGCCTTGAGGGATTGAAATTGCTCGGCACTGGTTTTGCGTTCATCCCAAGGCTTGAAGGTGACAAAGAAAGTGGAGTTGTAGGTGGTGCGCACGAAACTCAGCAAACTGAATCCGACGAAGCAGGTTACGTTTTCGACGCCTGGAGTATTCATCAGGATTTTTTCCACGTTCGCGGTAACCGCCGTGGTGCGTTCCAGCGAAGATCCATTCGGCAACTGCACGTTGACGTATGCGTATCCTTGATCTTCGTCCGGCAGGAAGCTCGATGGAAGCCGACTGGCAAAGAAGCCGGCCGCTACGCAAAACAGCAGCAGCAACACAACCACAACCGCGGTTTTCCGCACCAGCACCGCGCTCCAACGCACGTAGCCATCGGTTGCGCGTTCAAAGGTACGGTTAAACCAATCAAAAAATCGCTGCAGCAATCCGCTGCTCGGTTTTTTTGGTTTCAGCAGCAGTCCGGCCAGCGCCGGGCTGAGCGTGAGCGCGTTGAACGCGGAGAGTAAAACAGAAATGGCGATGGTTACCGCGAATTGCTGGTACAACTTGCCGGTGATTCCGGGAATGAAAGCTGTTGGCACAAAGACGGCGGAGAGAACCAGGGCGATGCCAACCACGGGGCCAGAAAGTTCTTCCATGGCTTTCAACGCTGCGTCCTTCGGCGTCATGCCCTCCTCAATGTGGCGCTCGACGCCTTCGACAACCACGATGGCGTCGTCCACCACCAGGCCGATGGCCAGCACCAGACCAAACAGAGAAAGCGTATTGATGGAAAAACCGAACACGGGGAAAAGTATGAACGTGCCTACAAGCGAGACGGGCACGGCCAGCAGGGGAATCAGGGTAGCGCGCAAACCCTGCAGGAAAAGGTAGACCACCAGGATTACCAGCCCCAGCGCAATCACCAACGTTATCACGATTTCCTTCATGCCTTCGGTGACCGCGCGCGTCGTGTCCAACGAGACTACGAAATCCACGTCTTCGGGAAAGCGCTCCTTCATTCGCGCCATGAGCTTCCTGACGCCCGCGGCCGCATCCACGGCGTTTGAACCAGGCAGTTGATACACCGCAACGATGGCGCTTGGCTTGCCATTCAAACGTCCCGCGGTGCTGTAGTCCTGGGAACCCAGCTCGATTCGCGCGACGTCGTGGACGCGCACGGTGCCGCCGTCGGGCGTTTCGCGTACCACGATCTGTCCGAATTCTTCGGGCGACACCAGGCGCCCTTGCGCCAGAACGGTGTAGGTAAATTCCTGGCCCTTGGGCGAGGGTTCTCCCCCCGCCTTTCCGGCCGGGTTCACGGTGTTTTGCGCTTGAATGGCGCTGACGATTTCCGGGACAGTGACGCCAAGCTTCGCCAACGTGTCTGGCTTTACCCACAGGCGCATCGCATATTGGCCGGCGCCGAATACTTGAACGTTGCCGATGCCCGGAGAACGCAGGATGGGATCCACCAGATTGATGTACGCGTAATTGGCCAGGAAGGTGGCGTCATACGTTCCGCGCGGCGAGTAAACGGCCACCAGCATCAGCGGAGCCGTAACGGACTTTCGAACGGTCACCCCGTAATTGATAACATCCGTGGGAAGCTGAGAGGCAGCCAGCGTTTCCCGGCTTTGCGTAAGGATGTAATCGGTATTGGGATCGGTCTTAGCGTCGAAGTCCACAATCAGACTGGTGGTGGAATTGCCCGTGGCATTCAGCGAATACATGTAATTCATGTTGTCCACGCCGCTCATCTGCTGCTCGATGGGAGTGGCTACCGCCTGCTCCAGGGTTTGCGCGTCCGCACCTGTGTACGTGGCGATAATCTGAACTTCTGGCGGAGCGATGCTGGGAAACTGCGCGACCGGCAAACTGAGAATCGTGATCGCGCCAACAATCACCATCACAATGGAAATCACCATGGCAACGATGGGTCGATTGATAAAAAACTTTGACATGGCCTTACCTTCCTTTAGTGTCCGCAGTTCCCGCGGCAAAAGGTTTGGGGTTGACGGGCATGCCGGGGTGCACCTTCTGTACGCCTTCGGCAACCACGCGATCGCCTTGCTTCAGTCCTTCGGCAATAACCCAACGATTGCCGACGCGGTCGCCGACTTTCACAGGTCGTATGCTCACCTTGTTATCGCTGTCCACAACCGCCACTTGATAGCCGCCCTGCAGCTCCGTCACTGCTCGTTGCGGCACAAGCAACGCGCCCTGCTGCGTGCGGACGGCAGCGCGAACCTTGGCGTAGCCCCCGGGACGCAGAACATTTCCTGGATTGGGAAATAGACCCGCCAACCGAATCGCGCCGGTGCTCTCATTCACCTGGCGATCGGCGAAATAAAAGGAGCCGGTGTGCGGGTACGTGGAGCCATTGGCCAAAACCAGTTCGAGACGAAGATTCTTGTCCGCCTCTAGCCGCGCCGCCTCCGTCGGGAACCGTTCTCGCCATGCCAGGTACTGCGGCTCGCCAACCGTGAAATAGACCTTGATGGGATCGACGGTAGATACGGAGGTGACAGGCCCGCTGCTGAGATTCACGAGCGCGCCTACTTGAAGTTGCGCTTGCCCGGCGATGCCGTCGATGGGCGCAACCAGGCGCGTGAAATCGAGATTGATCTTTGCCGTTTCCACCGCCGCTTCGTCTGTCTTGATCTGCGCTTCGGCGGTGGCCACCGTGGCCTTGGCCGCCAAATTATTCTGAACCGCATTATCAAGATCCTGCTGGCTGGCGGCCTGTTCTTTGGCTAACGGCGCATATCTCTCGACGTCGAGCTGAGTTCTGCCTTGAACCGCCTGGGCATTGGCAAGCATGGCCTTGGCCTGCGCCAGCTGCCCTTCGGCCTGGTCGAGCGCGGCTTGAAATGGCCGTGGATCAATTTCGAAAAGAAGCTGGCCCTTCTTGACGAATGCTCCTTCCTGGTAGGCCTGTCGCATGATGTAACCGGTGACCTCGGCCCTGACATCGGCATTTGTGAAACCGTCGAGCGTGCCGATCCATTCGCCATAAATCGGTACGTCTTTCTGCTCAACCTGCACCACTTCGACTTCCAGCGGCGCGTTCGCCGGCGCTCCGGCTACGTGTTTGGGGCGTATGGCTCCAATAATCAAGCCGATAACGAATAGGCCAAAGGCCCCCGCTATCCAGAATTTATATTTTGAGAGTAGGTTCATGCTTCCCCCCGGGTAGCGCACCCCGCATCACGCCACATCGATATATGAGTCTGCCGACTTGGATTGCGCTTACCTGCGATTGGATGCGGCCTTTTTTGATGGCACTCACACCCCTCCATCGAATTTTTGCGAAAACCGTAGCGGCTTCAGGGGACTGGGCTTACGGCTGCCGCTAGACGCGAGGCAATACCGCGACCAACACTAATTCCGTGATTCTCAATAGGTCATGGATTTGTGGAGCGCCGCTTATTCAGCGTTTGCTTAAACTTCGGCTGGTGTTCGCTAGAGCGTCGTTGCCATTTAGAGTTGAAGAGTTTGCCGGCAAGACCTAGGCGCTTTCGCGGTGTGCGGTTTCTGACTGCCTAAGAAAATCCGACGAGGCTGCCCTGGTCCCGGCGGCGAGTTGGCGAAAGCGCGGAAGGGGACTCGAGTGTCACGCCAATGTCCGGCTTGATGCTCGATAATCGTGACAGCGCTTGAACAGCATGTGGGGGAATTTGCTACAATTGGAGAAAGACAGTCAGTCCTGTTCCCCGGTAGCTCAATGGTAGAGCATTCGGCTGTTAACCGAAGGGTTGCTAGTTCGAATCTAGCCCGGGGAGCCAATCTTCTCCTTTTTCTTCCATTCGTTCTAGGCAGCGGTTTTCATGCGTGAATGGGCTCATGCCGTTTCAGCGTTGGGAGTGCCTTGATGGATTTTCCTGCCTTCTCCTGGGCAAGCCGCAGGTCGTAGAGGCTCTGGAGATTGAGCCAAAACTGCGCGCTAGTGCCAAAGAAATGAGCCAGGCGCAGTGCGGTATCGCCTGTGATGGCGCGCGTTCCATTCAGAATTTGCGTAACACGATTTGTCGGCACGTCAATTTGTCGTGCCAGTTCCGCTGCGCTCATATCGAGCGCTTCCAGTTCTTCGGCCAGGTGTTCACCTGGGTGGATAGCGGTGAGTGCCATAGCGATCCTCCTTAATGATAATCGACAATCTCCACGTTTGTTGGCCCCGGCGATCGATCGTCCCATTCGAAGCAAACCCGCCATTGATCGTTGATGCGGATGCTGTACTGACCCTTGCGGTCGCCAATCAGCGCTTCAAACCGATTGCCGGGCAATACCACAAGATCCCTGAGCGACGTGGCCGCCTCTAAACGGTCAAGCTTCAGGCGCGCGGAACGTTCGAATCCAGAGAATGCCTTAACCCGTTTCCCGAAGGCAAAGTCTTTGGTTCTCTTATCCCGATAGCTAAGAATCACAACCGAAGAATAACGAGAATTACGCGTTACGTCAAGCGTACCATTTAAGCCGATGCGGCGTCCTGTGTCGGCAGCGCAACTGTCTTGCAAGCAGAGGGCCCGAAATCCGAGTTCGGGATTGGGCCCCTCTCGTAACCGTTGGTGGGTGCAAGATGGGTGCAGGATCCAGGGTATTTTTGCGACTCCTCCGTTCTCCAACTGACGCCAGAGAAACGAGTTGTTTGATTTCACTCCATGGTTGTCGACGGAAGGGTGGGCTGGTTTCGCGGATGGCAGAGAAGTCTGAATCGAGCTATCGTGTTTCTACTGTCTCGCTGCTGTCAATTTGAAATGCCCTGGAAGTCACCCTCCAGGTCTTTGTTTGTCGCTAAGCCCTTTGTTTTCGGATTCGTGACCCCTCAAAACGGTCACCCTGAATGTACGAACCTAATAGCTGTTAACCGAAGGGTTGCTAGTTCGAATCTAGCCCGGGGAGCCAACTTAATCTTCAATCCCTCAATCGTTTAGGCTGCTTTCTTCACTTTGATTTTCTTACCGCTCGGTAGCCCAAGTAGCCCAACTGAACTTTCTAAAGCAGGCAACTTGAATCCCAAGCCAGTGTTCTCTGCGACTTCCTTCCGCCATTCAACATCTTCCTTCAGCTGCTCCGCATATCTATCGGTCACATCACGATTAGCGTGACCGAGCCAAAGTTTTTGCAAATCCCACGGCACCCGGTTCTTTCGCAGGTGTGCAGTTCGGAATCGCCGGAACGAGTGAAGAACAGGCCCGGCGGTCACTCAAAACTGTGATGCATGTCCTTGCTTTCCGCTGCCCGCGATTCTAGTTGTCTCAGTGGCGGTGGTCTATGTTAAACGCAACTCGTTATGCCAAGGCCGCCATATCCTGGCTATTGTTCTTCGGAGTATCCGGCTACCCGCTTTCGATCAACGGGGATACGGTGGCGAACAAAGGTTCTTGCCACTTTTCGGTCGACCTGAGTTCTACTTCCGGTTATGAGATGTACACAAACTATTGCGCCGGGTGTCACGGCGAAGACGGCCAGGGGAAAGGTCGTTCCTCGCGTTACTGCACCGTGCCGCCGGCCGATTTGACGCAACTCGCCCGGAAAAACCACGGCATCTACTCCCCCGAAAGGGTTTGCCAGATTCTCCGTTACGGAACAGGACGGCCGCCCAAGGGGCAGGGCTACATGCCCATCTGGGAACTTCTACTAAGGTCTATGAATGCCGACCCGCCCGATGTGACGGAAATACGTATTCACAATCTCGCTGAGTACGTAAAGACTCTCCAGGACACTCCGGCCGGTCCATCCGAGCGGCGGGCCGTCGTTAAATGATTGCCGCTCATTCTCGACTCGGTCCTATGCTCTCTTGGCTGATTCGAGGTTTTAGACCGGTCGACAGGAGGATTTAATTCTGGCGCGGTCATCCTGCTTAAGGATTCATCAGTTCTCGAATATTAACTTTGCTCGTCTTGCTCGATGTCGGGTTGACTATCCGCCAGTGCCATAGCCCTCTGGAAACTCGGTGAAAGGAGACCAACGTGTCTAACGCAATCACGACAAGGACTGCCGAGTGGCAGAAATTCTTGCCCAGGAGCTACCAGTTAGTGCTTGACGGATGGCGACTTGACGTTTGGCAATTCTCTGGTGCGCCAGACAGTTGGTGGTATTGGAGTGCGATACGCAACGGGAACTACGCGGGCCATGGCTCGCAGTACGAAACTTCTGCCGCAGCGTGCGAAGCCGCCCAGAAATTCGCGAACCTGACTCACTCCAACGTAGAAGACTCCATCTTCCTTTACGGCCCGTCCTAACTAAGACCCGGCGCCATCTACAAAACTCTGTAGCGCCGACCTGTTCTTTATGATCAGCGTTGATCCGGTGACTTGCAGCCACTGATTCTTGCGGAAGTCCGCAAGCAAGCGTGTTACGGTTTCCCGCGACAACCCAATCAACTGTCCGATCTCTTCGTGAGTCAGCGTCAGCTCCATCCGCACTTGCCCTTTCTCTTCCGAATGACTCGCCGCCAACTGAAGGAGGAATCGCCCCAGTTTCTCTCCAGCGGAATGCGAAAGATCGATAGTGCACATCTGTGCGATCGCCATATGATAGGTTTCGCCCAATTGTTGCGCGACTCGGAGCGCTGCCTCTCCGTTGTCCTTCAAGAAAGCGAGAAAATCATTCCGTGAGATGAACTTTGACTGTGTAGGATCGAGAACCTCCGCTGTGAGTTCGTAACATGTGCCCGTGACGTTCGCCGGAAGGCCTAGGACTTCACCCGCTACGGAAATCCTCAGAATGAGCGCCTTGCCATCGACAGATGATGTAGATAGTTTCACTCTTCCGCTGCAAAGAATAAAAATGCCCCGCGCTGGCTCGCCTGCAATAAACAGTTTCGCTCCTCTGGGATAAAATGCGGAGGAAGTGATGGCGGACAACGCTCTTACGCTGGCTTCCGGCAGGTTGCAAAAAAGCCGTTCTTCACGATGCGGACAAGAAAGGCAATTCTCAATAATCTCCAAGCCGTACGGTGTGCGCATGGTTGTGCGGCCTGCAATAATTCTCCCATCCAGTTTGGTTGCAGAGGTCTTAAGATCGTCGGGACTGGCTGCCGGAATCAAATTGTCGGTCAACCAAGGTAGTTCCTTCCGCCTGTCGTCAGGCGTCTTCACAATTCCTCCGACCCTTAGCTATCGGAGTCTGGTCATAGAGCTTTGGAACGCTCTGGTGCATGCCTGAGCGTCGCCGGATACACTGCAGGGAAGAATGGTACTGGTGGACTACCCGCAAGTACCCTGTGACTGCGTGGTCTGAAACTGTCGGGCGGCAGAGTTGAGGCAACGATCAAGGCCGTCGTGGAAACAACGGAGGGTGCGTCTGCAAGTTTCATTTGGAGACGAGACGGCGCTGATCTATCCGTGGCAGATCGTCATAGAGGCTCGTTGATCGTCACGCCCACCCCAATTATTGAAGGACGGCGCGTTCGATGGCAGGCGGAGATCAATCCCGTCTTAAAAGAGTTGAAGCATGCAGACTGGCACAGCACACCCGGAGTCCGGTAGTGAGTCAGTTTCGTCACTGCTATTTGGGTTCAGTTTGTTGAAGGAAAAATCGTTTTGGCCCGTTAGCTCTGCTCAGAGCTTGATTCGAGTACAAAAGTGGATAGACACTATCCATTCGGATAGTTTTCCTATTTAACCCAAAGAAAAAGTGGCTCTGTACAAGAATCTGCAAAAGTGGCCATTTGGTGGGGCTTTGAGTGTTCAGCCTTATTAGGTGTTTTGGGTCTGCCTCTCGGTCTTGGTGATGCATCGATCAGAGATGACACCGGAATGACCGAGCTCAAGCGGTTTAAATCATTGAGCTAGCGGCATTGGAAGTCCCGCGACAACCATAACCTCCTACTTTCTCCATGTGTTCCTCCAGGAGTTTCTAGATCGAGGTTGGCTGTTTAGCGGCTCACAGAAAAAGCAATCGTTTGATGATGTATAGCGGCTCGTTGTATACCCTGCAACTACGGTTGCCGCTATCCGATCCGATAGACAACGCCGACCAAAATGCAAAAGCAAGCAGTCGGTTTGAATCTCCTGGAGGCCAGCGAAGAAGTAAATCTTCCAAAGAATCATAGCCTTGGGGAAAGCCGCATCGTCTAGGCGCGGCCATGCTGGGCTTCTGGCAGCGGGATTGCTGATTACGTGGTCGAAGTTGTTCCAGGAAAAAAAGGAAAACGGCAGGAGAGTCCCGCATGAGCGCAAAGAGCACGAGCATCGAAAAAGCACCAGACCAGAGAATTCTGACCAAGATCCAGACTGAGAGGCTGTCAAGTCTCACGGGCATCGACAAAGCAAAATTCGCCGGACTTTCAGCCTCCGAAATCGCCACGCAATTCCGCTGGCAGATTGACCCCAATCTGTTTATGTTCCGCCGCATATGCGGCAAGGTTGTGAAGAAAGACCCGAACACCGGCGTTGAGTATGGTGTTCCCTTCGCCACGGTCTACGCCGAGGACACAATCTGCTCTCTGCTCGGGCTTTTTCCCGCCAACCTTCCTTGGTCGTGGTTCTTCCCGTTCTTCTGCCACACCGAGGTGATCGCGCAAACGACAACCGACGCCTGCGGCAATTTCTGCGTTTGGGTTCCGCGCTTTGAAATCGAATGGATACTGCGCTGGCGCCTCGAACGCATCTGCTACGTCGAAATCTTCCAAAGGCCGACGGTTGGCAGCGTTTTAAAGTATTTGCAAGGACAGCCCATCAAACCCGGTCCCGGTCCAGATCCTGGCCCCGAGGCCCCGGTCACGTTGAAGCCCGATACGGCGCTGTACGAGAAAGCCGCGGCGGTGCTGGGTGAAGAGACGGTCAGTCAGCTCGCTCAATTCGGACGCGGCACAACCCTCGGAGCGAGAAATACGGCTCAGCAGGCGTTGCTGTCGCGCCAGGCGTTCTCGACATCGGTGGCCCCGGCCCTGCCCCGCGAATTCCGCAAACCTGCGCGCGGAAATGCGTCCGAGCACCGAGCGGCCGTGCAAAGCACGCTAGCCAACAAACTCAGCCTGAACGTGAGTGTGCTGAAGGATGTCGATCTTGGGCGTTACTGTGGACCGTTTTTTCGCTGCTTCGATATTATCGTCCCTGAATGGGTGCCGATCTTCGAAGTGCCGGATATCAGTTTTCGCGTAACCCAAAACATCAACGGCACGGTGCAAACGATCTACAGCACCGGGCTTTTCGATGTGTCGTGGGATGCGAACGGAGATTCCAATGTCACGCTGGTGGCTTCCCCGAACGCGATTTCCAGTACGACCTGTAACACGCCAGTGGTTCCCTGCGGGGACGTGCCGTCTCTCGAATACGTCGGCCTGATGCCGCTTGTGAATCCGTCGCTTCCCGCGGCGCCCTACATCGACGCGACCACAGGATTCGCCACACGGCCAAACCCGCCGCATCCGGGCGGAACGCTTGGCGAAGCCGGTGTGCCGCCAGCGACGGCGCCGTACACGGATACTTTGCAAATCTACGGGTGCACGAACGTGGATAACGCGTCCTACTACCGCTTGCAGTACACGTACACACCGCCTGGGGGTTCCCCTACGGCGCTGGGTCCTTTTGTCGGGTTAACGTGGCCGCTTTACCGTGAGGTTGGCGGCGTTCTGCAAACGATGTGGCCGGCGTCCGATTCGCAAGGATGGTACCCGGTCATCCCAACCGCCGACGGCTGGTTTCCCAATTCCATGGTATTGGAATGGAACACGGCGGACGGCACTTGGGCGGATGGTCTCTACATGGTGCAACTTGAGGTTGCCGACTCGAGCAAAACCTTGCTGGCCGCGTCTTCCCCGGTTGGGTTCACAGTCGACAACTCGTATCCAATAGTTGTGCAGAGCGCTGAGTGGAGTTTTGCGTCCGACATGAGCGGCGCACAGCCCCTGCCGACTACGGACTGCGTCGTCATCGACCGCGGAGCCACACCCGTGGATGTCTATGTCCAGGTGACGTTCTCGGTAAACGCAACGCACCTGCGAGACGCGAATGTTACCTCAGGTGGGTGCAGCGGAGGTGCGATTCCTCTATCGCCAACGTCCGCAACGCAGCACTGGTATGAGAATGCGGCCGATAACTCCTTCTCGGGCGTCGCTCAGTTCAAAATCCCGGCGAGCTACCCGGCAGGCGTGTATAGCTTCGGTATTAACGCCTATACCCGTGCGTTCAACCCCTCCGGTGGCGACGGTGGCCAGTTGGTAGACTGGAACTATAACCCCGTTTACAACTGGGTTGACCCGTCCTTCTCGGTCGCGGTTGTGAACGTATAATCGCTCTAACAGGGAGCGTAAATGGCGCAGGCTGTGGACCGCTTCAACTTTCAGGCGGTTGTGAGGATATCTGGATGTATCACGAGCGATGGTACGGTCTCGCGGTGGCCGTGCTGGCAACATGGCGAGTGACGCATCTGCTGGCGAAAGAAGACGGACCGTGGGACGCAATTGTCGCGTTGCGGCTGCGTGTTGCTGATGGTTTTGTCGGAAGTTTGATGGATTGTTTTTATTGCCTGAGCCTTTGGATGGCGGCTCCGGCTGCGTATCTGGTCATGAGCAGATGGCGCGAATGGCCGATGCTGTGGCTGGCGATTTCGGGAGCGGCGTGTCTTTTGGAGCGCCTGACCGACTGTCCAGGAACCACGCAAACGGTTCCGCAGGGAGAAAAATGACGTGAGTTGTTGCGGCAGAAAGCGCGAAGAACTTCAACAGCGGCGACAGATGTACGTCACGCCAAATCCGGCCCCGGTTGCCCCCGATGGTCCGTGCACGAGGGTCGTATTCACTGGGACGGGAGAATACCTCGTGGCTGGCGCTCACTCTCGCGAGGTTTACCACTTTTCGTCAGCGGAGCCCGAGCAGATGGTCGATGGAAACGACGCTGCGGCCCTGATCAACTCTGGCCTCTTTCGGGCAAAGAACTAGCCTACTGTCTGCGCCTCTCGTACGAACTCCCTTGAACGAACCGATGCCAACCGAAGAAGGTCATCGAACACCAACAGTTCGTCTAGGTATCAGACCAATATTCCCGCAACCGGCGTTAACCAAGTCACTTCATTGACTTGTCCCAGGCACGCGACCTAAGATGACCGCACTATGACGGACGCTCAGCCACTCCTCGGGCAGACCGTTTCCCACTATCGCATCCTTGAAAGAGTCGGCGGTGGCGGTATGGGTGTGGAAGCTAGCCGGAGCGAATCGAGAGAGGGAGCCGGAGATGAAACGGTTGTAACGGGTTGTTCACTATTGTTCAAGCAACGGGAATGTCCGGTCGGTATGACGGACAACGGTTAGAGGGATAACTGCTGAAGGTCGTGAAAGGAGAGCCGGGATGGACTACCTCAATCTGTTGTCGAGGCGCGACTTTTTGAAGGAAGCCGGTCTTTTGGGGCTTGTAGGCACGGCTCACTGGGCGGGCGGGTGCGAATCCTGCCAGCAACAAATTCAGAATCGGCCCACTCGCAAGAATATCCAAGAACTCTGGAACGCGAATCACTCCGATCCCGTCATCACGACATACAAGAACGCCGTAGCCGCCATGAAGGCGCTGCCGTCGAGCGACCCGCGAAGCTGGCAGGCTCAGGCGCTGCTGCACAACAAACAAGTGCATCCACCGGAACTGGCTGTGGCTGCCGTGGCATCGAGTCTATCTGCTGTATCTGGAGCGTATTTGCCGGAAGCTGACGGGTGATGACAAGTTTCGCCGCCATACTGGAATTGGAGATGCATCTGGCCGTTCGGATCCGTTCTGGGACATCTCGAGCCTGCTCTTCGATTCGAATCGCGGGATCACACAGACGGACGAAGCGTCTCGGTTCATCGTCGGTACTAGCGTGCTTCAGGGCATCCTCAGTGAGACGAACTTCAACCTTTTTGCCAGCGGTCCACGGCCGACGTCGAACCTGCAGAATGGCCCCGACGCGACGAGCGGACTGGAATGACGCCGCACAACGGTGTTCACGGCTTTGTCGGAGGAGACATGGGATCGTTCATGTCGCCTTGATCTCGTTTTTGCATGCATCACAACATGTGCGACTGGCATGCGGGCCGATGGAACATCGACCTGAACAATGCCAATACCGACGATCGGCATGGGTGACTTCGCCATCAATGATTTCGTGGATGAGAAACAGCAACCCGGCGAGCGTTGAGGCGGCCGACGGTCCGGTACCTGCTCTGACCTGACCAGTTCGAGCCCTGCTCACTGGCTGGAGGACAAGTCGGGAAGGGCCAACTGACGGGCAAGCAGCTTGAAGCGTTCCTGAAAGCCGGCGCGCCGTCGAAGCTGGAGTTCGGACCGCGCTTCGAACTGAAACAGTCCATGACGGCAGAGGTGGGCAAGGTGTTTACCACCGCTCTCAACGTCGAGATGCCGACAGTGGTGAGAGCACTGCAGGAAGGGCCACACACGCGTATCGTGCTGACCGTGGGCGAAGCGCAGATGCCTCCGAAGAGGGAGTTTTACGTGCGCGTTTTCATCAACAAGCCCGACGCCACCGAGGGAGATGTCCATCGACGATCCGCACTTTGCCGGCAGCTTTGCCTTTTTCTTCGACGAGTCGGGCATGAAGGGGATGGATCACGCGGCCGGAGGGGCGGCAGGGGCGTCTGTCGACTGGATTCGTGATCGACCTCAGGCCCACCCTAGAGAAGTTAAATCAGGCAGGATCGCTCACGACGTCACAAATGCACGTGAGCCTGTTGCCCGTGCCCTTTGCGCGTCGGCAGGCGGCCGGCGAACACCTGACGATTGGGCGCCTTGAGGTGGCGGTGGCGCACTTCTGAGCGGGAGACCCGGTGAGCCGGGCGTGCATCCAATCAAGGGAATAATCAAGAGAGGGAGAGCGCATGTGTTGTGGCTGGTTCATACGTTCCTCGTTGGCTTCTTGTTGTGGGGATTCGTCTGCGCTGGCGGCGAGCCGCCTGAACCGGGCCGTGCACAAGAACAGGCGGGATCGGCTGAGCTGACGAACGACCATCCTGAGGTGTCTCTGGCCGTGCCAGCGGATGCTGTGCAGAGTGCGCCGCCAGTCCTGGAGTTGCATTTCCCGCGAGTGGTGAATCCAAACAAGATTGCGTTCGAAGTCTTCGTGTTCTTGACTTACCGACCCAATGGAGGCACTGAAGCTGAGCCCGCGCGGATACTGCTTGGGAGTGGAAGCCTCTACCCCGCCGATCAGCCGGGCGGACTGCGACTGCGAGCGTCCGGCGCGTGGAGAAAAGTGAAGGGGGCGAAGGGGTAGTCGACGTTCGGTTGGTGCTGGAAATGAAGCGGATTCATCCAGCCAAGCCGTGGACGCAAGTTGCGGTAACGGTTGCGGCGCCAGAGTGGCGTGAGGAGAACTAGAAGGGCAGCGAGTTTGCTAGAGCGGCTGCGGTTCAAGGTTTCGTAGAGGCAGCGGCCGAAGGTCCGGGCGACCGGTGCCGCAGGAGGAACCAGAAGCAGGCGCCAGCAGCGACGGCAAGGCTTGCGGCACCCCATTGTTCCGACGCGAGGCCAAAGTAATGCCGAGGCATGTAGAGCAGTTGGCCCAAAGCGAGCCGGGAGAGCATCGATACGAAACCGCGATCACGGCAAAGACGACTCCTCGTGCCGGTGACCTCGGTGGCGTTGCATCCAACTCGACCAACCTAGAAGGACCGCCAAGAAGATTAGTTCGAACAATGCCAGGTCGTAATATGGCCCGCCAGGGCAATTCACGGAAAGCCAGGAAGAGGCAGGAAGCCCGATTCGGTCGTGAGCGAGAAAGCAGCCCAAGCGAGCGACGAGAGCTCCGCACAGCGCGGCGTACGAAGCGGCATCCAGCCAGCGCGACAGGCGACGCACGACGAAGCAAGCGATCATGAGAAGGCACGAGAGAATCCCTCCGAGAGAGCTGATTCCTTGCGGTTGAAAGAGCGAGCCGTGATCTTCGAAGGCGACGTACATCAGATGGCTGCCGAGAAAATCCGACGGAAATGAGAAGCAGCAGTAGAAGCAGCGCCGTTCGAGCGCCGAGGGAAGAGACACGCGCGCGTTGGACGAAGACGGCGGAGGCGACGATGGTGCCGAGTGCGAGGAAGATGCCGTGGAAGTATAACGTGAAACGGCCGATGTCCAGAGCGGGCTGTGACCAGCAGGGTATCAAGTGTCTGTCGCCCGGCTGCCCGCGGCAGTTGGGTCCGTTCCGCTGACTGGTTTCGAAGAGAGTTTGGCTAAGCCGAAGTCGAGGATTTTGGCGTGGCCGCGTTCTGTTACAAAAATGTTCGCAGGCTTGATGTCGCGATGCACGTTTCCTTTGGCGTGGGCTGAATCGAGGGCGTCAGCAATCTCGATGCCGAGTGAGAGCACTGTTTCCAAATCGTAAATCGTACAAATGTTGGGATGATTGAGGGCAGAGGAGGCCTGCGCCTCGCGCTGGAATCGGGCGAGAGCGTGCGGATCTCGGGCAACATGCTCCGGCAGAAACTTCAGCGCGACGAAACGGTGGAGGCGAGTATCCTCAGCCTTGTATACCACTCCCACTGCCGCCACCGAGCTTCTCGATGATGCGGTAGTGCGAGATGGTCTGGCCGATGAACGATGAGGCGTCCGCCATTTCGCGCTCATCTTAGGTTGCGGCGAGGGTAAGTCAACGAAGACAGAGGCGTCTATTGCAGTTTCGCGTACTCCGCTTTCGCAGCGATGAAAATCGGAATGTCAGGGTCGGCGTCTTTCCAGAGCGTGAGGAAATCCTGGTAGGCCGCCTTGGCTTTAGCGGTGTCGCCTTGCATAGCGTAGGCTCTGCCGATTTGGAGATGCGCGAGTGCGCCGATGGGCCAGTTCAACACGAACCCCGCGTGGTCGAGGATTTTCCGGAACTCCGCTTCGGCTCGCTGCCCTGATGTGCGGCCAGATAGGCTCGGCCGCGCACATACACGGGATATAAACCGCCCGCTCCACTCAGTTCATACGGTGCTGTGGCTTGAAGGGTTTCGATGGCCTTCGCAGGGTCGTTCCGGCTGATAGCAAGTTGCGCGTGCAGGGTTGGCAAGTAGTTGTACTGGACGCTTGTATCCTCCGGAAAGAGTTTGCCTAATTCATCGCCCAGCGTTTCTGACCGAGACGTATCACCCTCAAAGGCCAGCGCCAGCGCCGCTCTGTACTGCGCATCGAGCCCAGTGGAAAGGCGGAGCGCAGAAGCGACCCGCGGACGCGCCTCTCGTTCATTTCCGAATAAGGCTTCCCTCAACGCGGCGTCTGCTTCATAGGTGGCTGCTGCCTCTTTCTCTTCCGCTCGCTCGGCTGAAGCGACCGCCTGACGTGAGAAATCCTGCGCCGTCCTGAGCCGCCCAGAATAAGCTGCCGTATCCGCTTCATTCCCCAAAAGTTGGTTTTCCAGTCCCGGCTTGCCCGCACCAAACGCTACCTGTTGCGCCATCCCCTCGGCATCGTTCGGTGAAAAGCCAGCGCGTAGAGATTGAGTCGCAATTCAGGAGAATCAATGCGTTTCGTCTTCGCTTTGTCCGCCGCAGCGCGAGCTTCCTCCAAGCGATTCAGTCCCGTATAGGTAAGAACAAGACTGTCATGTATCAGGCCACTTTCCGGGTCAAGCTGAAGCGCCTCGCGAAATTCCGGAAGTGCCTTGTCGTACTGTCCGAGTTCACAGTAGACGCTGCCCAATTCGTGCCGTGGCACCCAGTCTCTCGGATACGTCTGCGTCCAAACTTCAAAGACCTGCTGCGCCCTTTCGCGGTTGCCAGTAATGTTTTTTGGTATTCAGAGTCTATCCATAGCTTCTCTCTCTCGCTCATGCCAGCACGCAGTTCGAATGCCTTCCGGATGTTTTCAGACGCCAGAGCCGTTCTCCTACGACCCCAGAACTGAGTCCAAGCCCGAGGTAAGCCATCGCAAAATTCGGGTCCAGTTTTAGGGCCTGCTGGAACAAATGTCTTGCAGCCGTGAAATCTCCTTTTCCGATTGCCGACTGGTAACCTGCGCTGTATGCCTTAAGAGCTTCAAGCGAAGACGTGGTGGCTTGTTCAAGAGGGGTATCAAATTTCTGCACGGTGCTTAGCGACTCGCCCAATTTGCTTCGGATTTCCGAAGCCGTTTTTCCCAGAGCATCGAGCACATCGTTCTTGTCGCTGGCCTGAGCTTCCGTACTCGCCAGCGTTTTCCCGCTTAGGCAGTTGACCGCCTTGAGGGTCAGTAGATACCGCGAACCAATCTCTGCTATCGAACCGTCGATGACAGCCGCGCTGCCTGTCCGCTGACAAAGTTCCCGTGTAATCGCTGGTGTGAGCTTTGTGTCGGCTGGTTGGCCCATCATGCCGAGCGTCTGCTGGATTTGCTGGTCAGGGATAATGCTGAGGAAGGGAGATTGCTCCAGTTGGACAGAAAGCCCCCGCCGCAGCGTGCCATCAAACACTGCATCGTCGGTCGTGTTCGTGAAGTCCGCGAGGACGATGGTGTCCTTGTTCGTCAACGCGTGCGCCTTGCGAGCTTGGAACAACCACCCGGCGACTACCAATCCGATGACCAATACTGTAGCGCCAGTGATCGCTGCCCATCGGAACAACGTGGATTTTGGAGCGGCCTTCAATCCGGTCTCGGCTGCTGTGGCGGCTGCTCGGCCCGACTCGGAATCGCGCTTCAACCGCTGTAAATCCGTGCGAATATCTGCCGCGCTTTGGTAGCGCAGCTTGCGGTCCTTTTCCAGCGCCTTATTGACGATGCGCTCCAGTTCTGGCGGCAAGCTAGGATTCGCCTTACCCAGAGGCGTCGGCGCTCGGTTTAGGATCGCTTCGTAGATGACCGCAGCACTATTTCCTGGAAACGCCATGCGGCCTGTTGCCATCTCGTATAGGACAGCGCCGAAGGAAAACAAGTCCGTCCGTGCATCCAGTTCTTCGCCACGTGCCTGCTCCGGAGACATGTACGCTATGGTGCCCACCGCACTACCGGGACTGGTCAAGAGTTCTCCCGATGTAGCAGTCGGCATCTGCGAAACCGCGCCGCTTGAGCCAGCAGGCACCAGTTTCGCTAGACCAAAATCGAGGATTTTGGCATTGCCCAGTTTGGTCACGAAAAGATTTGTTGGCTTGATGTCTCTATGAATGATGCCTTGGGCATGTGCTGCACGGAGCGCATCGGCAATTTGAATCGCGAGTTCCAGTATCCCGTCGAACGGAGGCGGCTTGCCAGAAATTCGGTGCTTCAGCGTTGCGCCGTCGAGGAACTCCATCGCAATGAATTGCTGGCCATCTTGTTCACCGATGTCGTGAACAGTGCAAATGTTAGGGTGATTTAATGCCGATGCGGCCTGTGCTTCGCGGCGGAAGCGTTCCAGAGCAGCGGAG
>CAWGXB010000020.1:0-134711 GCA_963826335.1 Candidatus Acidiferrales bacterium
TAACTACACAGCCGGACACTATAAGTCCTTGTTTTGGCGTCGAATAGCTACCAAGCTATCTCCTTTAGTTGTTCCCCAGCTGTGCCCCAACCTTTTCGCGGCGGTTCGCAGTAAGGGCAGGCCCGGAGAAGTTCAAGTCTCTAAAACGAGTTGTGCGGAGAACTTACTATCTTCGAGCGCGTGGATATGAAAGGGAAGAACTTTGAAAAATCACACCCACTGCCGTTTGATCGCGACAGCTCATAGAAAGATGTCGGCAATCGATGTTACAACTCGCTTCGCTCTGCAACGATTGCCGTCTTTTGCCCACTTAGTGGAATTCGTACCTACGAGTGGTGACTTGCTGGCATGATGGTTTGTGCGGCGGGTCCCTTGCAAATCCAGCCGCCGGCGGCCCCAACTTACCACTCCGATAGCCGCCAAGCGGCGTAGCGAAGCTATGTTCCTCCCAATTTACGGAGCATCTGCTCTCTGTTGCGGGGACATTTTTCTGTGCGCGGTCAATTTCAAATTCTTTCGCAATAGTTACGAAACTTGGCACGCATCTTTGGCGAGAAGGAAGTGTCCTCAGCGAGGACTTCCAGTCCGGATTTGACGAGATGGAGCGGAAGGACGGCAAGAGATCGGAGCACCCGGTCCAAGTATCGCCGAGTGGTATTCGAACTCCTGACGCGCCGGATCTCTGCCAGGAGTGCATTCGCGGACGACTCGTGAGGGAAATGCGCAAGCTGTCCCGCTATCACCTCAAGCCTCTGCAAATCGGACGCGTAGCAGCCCAGCAGGCCAATCAGATAGAGCCCAGCCTCCAGCCGTCCAGCGCCAGCCATGCTGCCGAGGAGCACACACGCGGAGTGAAACTGTTCGAATTCGGGATCTATTGCCTGCTTCAAAATCCCATCGATTGGCAACTCCACGAGATCTATCGTTCCCTCGGCTGTGATCCACCGAGGGAATCCGGCGTTACTTTTCCCGTTCATGGTTAAGCCTAGTTAACACGAACTATGTTGCCGCCGATCGTGCCGAGGAGCGCCGTTGTCTGGCGACATTCATGCGCGCGCAAAGCGTCCGCACCACTCCATCCGTTTCCCCGATGAGTGGGCGGAGTGCCGCCATGGAAGCCAGGTCCTCGTTGTACTGACGGCATCGGCGTTCATACGTGGCGCGAGTCTTTGAGCAGATCAGTGTTTGGGGCGACCCGGTGCGTACGGTCAAGTGCGTCATGTCCAGGCGATGACGGTCGATCTGTTGGTGCAAATGCTGACGGCGCTCCTTCCTTACGCGGAAGCGATGCATTTGCCTGGCGGGATCAAGAGCGAAGTCCTGCAGTTCACGACAATCCTCACATCGGCAGACAATCTTCACGTCTTGCCGCCAGTCCTTGGGCGATTCGGGAGGCTGCTCGCTGCGGGCCAGCAGGAACTCGGCGGAATGACACCATAAGCGCTGGAACCCCTTATCACTGAGGATGGCATCGCTGTTGCGCTCGCGTAGGAGTTGGAGAGCCGGCACAATCAGTGTCGCCGGGTCAAACATCTTGGCATTTGCGGCGATTGACTTGCAAGCGGCATGACGAAGAGTACTTGCGTTCAACACCGCAAGCGTTTCCAGGAGATCCGCGACCGTAGAGCCGCCCACAGACTTGGCCTTTTGAGTCCGCCACCAATCCCGATCCGGCTGGTCCGACCTGCGCTGTTTAAGGTCCGGTAAAGCCCCCACAATGGCTGCGCCAATCTCCCGCAGTGCCGCAATCCAATCTGCGGTTGGTTGCGATCCTAATTCGCAGGTTAGCTGCGACAGCAGGTTCACACATTCTGCAGGAAAGAAGCGAATATTTTCGATCGCCAAGTGCGAGAGGAGCTGGCCTGCCTGAATTGGACCCAGCAACTGAACATTGGCGGCCATGGCATCGTTTTCACTACCAGAGTATTCTCGTATGACGACCCCAGCGATGAACCGCTCGAGAAGCGGCGCGTCGGCCAGTTGCCCAAGGAGTGCGATCATCTCGCTCGGGTCCGACTCCTTGCCACGGCCCCGATAACCACCCTTTGCGGTAGCTTCCCACACAGCAATAATCCGCTCCGCAATGAAATGCACCGTTTGCTGATCCGCGTCCGGCACTGACAGAGAATTCAAGGCTTGAACGCGATCTTTGAAGTAGGGCAACGCAGCGCCGGGGCCCGCCTGAAGCAGCACGTCCACAAAACGATCCTGAGGCCAAATGACCAATGCAGCGCGATGATAGGAACGTTCGAAACTCGCGCCTTCGTTACCGGTGGCTTCCGTTAGCCGTTGCTGATCGGGCGCCTCGCCATCCAGCGCACCGGCAGGCAAGATTTCACCGTCCTCAATCGGAAGCGACCCGAATTCCACTGCGTGGTCATTCGTGTCGATCCATTGATCGATATGTCGTAAACTATCGGAAACTTCGATCACCTCAAAGTCCTCGTCACCGGTCTCAGTGTCCTCGACCATATCATCACCTCCGTAATACCCTCCGCCTCGGCGAGCGTGCCCGTAATCCAAATCAAAACAAGGTTCGGCCGCACCCGATTCTTCGATATGCACGATGCCGAGGTGCAGGGCACACTCCGCTCCCCGCGCAGCGTGCCGCGCCACCTTGGCCAGCGCAGCGTCCCGGCCTTTGAGTCCGGAAAACGAAAGCCCGACCGAGCTGTACTGATGTTCAAGCAGCCAGGCCAACTTCGCCGGTGCGCCGGATTTCTTGAAAGTCTGTTCCAGAATCGTTTCCGCCTGATCCGCCTCTTAGTCGTAGAGAGGCGCTGCAATAGGCTTGTCTTTCTTTCCAGTTCTGCGCTGCAAGAGGTTGTAGGTCAGGCACACGCGACTTCCTTGCGTGATCGGTTTGATCGCATGCTCGCAGTCTGCGTAGAAAGCGGCGAAGGTCAGTTCGGAGGTTTCCGCGTTGCTCATGTCGACCGTGACTTCGCGCCCCGCGTGCCGGATGACCAGTTCGCCGCCGCAATGAACCGACGGAAGCACGATCGTCAACGTGCCAAACATGCCCTCCGTCTTCTCCGTGTCGCGATGCGGAAGGAAAAAGCCGCCCTCTTCGTAAATGAGCAGCTTGTAAAATTCGGCCGATATGTCCATTCCGGTACAACCGAGTCCATCGGTAATGATCGAGAGGATGTGTTGAAATGAACGCCCCCACGATTTGCCCCCGATGAGGGACATTTAGGGGCGTCATCTGCCATGTGTTTCGAACAGAACTGTCCAGGATCGTTTCACCGCCGCGACCGTAGGGAGCGCGCTCTGCGTGCTTGATGATGTCCTGGATCTGTGAATCCAGTATGGGAAAGGAAATCAGACCCACTCCGTGGATTTCGACGCGAGGCATTGGCGTTTCCAGCACGCCACGCACGAAAAAATCGCCCGGCCGCCGGACTGCCGCTAGGACATCTTCCAAGGCTTTAAGATCGCGATTATAGGGAACCTCGATTTGGGCATTGTCTACCGTGTCCATAAAGATTCCTCCAGTCGCAACTTGAATGACCCGAAATTACTTAACAGTTTGGTCAGAACAGGTCAACAGTCACCAATCCTAGCTGCTCCCCGCTACGGCTTCAAGCGGCAGGAGCGCTCGACGATAGCCGTCTTGTCGAGTTCCGGAAATCGATCCCCACAATCTGCCCTCGGAAGTGAATCTTCTGCACCAGATCGTGTTGCAGCTGCCGCAGGCGGTGGAGGACAAGGACCAGCTCGTGGCGCGCATACAACATCAACTGGCGCAACTGCCGTGCTATCGCTTCAGGCAGAAACGGGAGCGCACGGACGAAAACCAGTTATTCTTGTTTGCCGCGCAAATCATTGCTGCCAGTCAGCGTGCGAGCACTGCAACTTCCAGCGAAGAGCCGGCGGAGATTCCTCTTCCCGCGCTGACGGCAAAGAAAAGAAAGGAAAGGCAGAGCACCGCGGGCACGGCAAACCGCTGCCGGAACCACTGGAATATCGCCAGGTGGTGTTCGACTTTGGGGAGTCGCGACGGCAATGCCAGCACTGCCAAACGCGCCCATGCAAACGATCGGGGAAGATGTCAGCGAGCAGCTGGAGTTTATTCCTGCTTCTTTGCAGGTCATTAGCAGCTAGGCCAGCGGAGTGAAACGCAGTCAGCAACGAAATCCCAACTGGGGAGATTAACACTCGGTAAGATACCGAATGGTCATGAATTATCCTGGTCTAAGCCCTTCACAATGTGCCAGCCAATTTGTTGGTTTCGCCGATGGCACTAAAAAAATCGCGATCTTAGACTCAAGGCGTGCCCCACCCAAAAGTGGCTCCATTTTGCTGTCTGTATTACAATGAAACAAATAGTGTTGCGCGGTTCCCCGGTAGCTCAATGGTAGAGCATTCGGCTGTTAACCGAAGGGTTGCTAGTTCGAATCTAGCCCGGGGAGCCATTCTTCCTCTAAAATTTCAGTTCCTTACGCTGGCGCTGTTCTTCCCCCGTTGGAGGAGAAGTCGGGTTGAGCATGCTACTAAAAGTCGGATGTGTTGAAGCTATCTTCCGCTATGCGGTGAAATCCATGCCTGGCGAATCCCTCCAAGTTGCCAACTTGGGGTGGCACGGCATCGATGGTGACAGGCGACTTGCGTTCCGGCGGATGGATGATCGCAGCGGGATGCCGTGGCTGACGGCAAGCCGACTTCCCGACCTGTTGCGCTTTATTCCGCTTCGCCACGAAGACAATGCGCTGGGTGAACTTCCTACGCATATTCGCACGCCGGACGGCGAAGAGATGCCCGTCTTTAGTGAGGATTTGGCCGCGGAGGTCGGACGGCGGCACGGATCACCGGTGCAGATGATGCACTTGAATCGTGGCATCTTCGATGAAGCGAGCATTTCCGTGATCGCCTGCGATACGGTGCGGGAGATCGGACGGCTCGCAGGACGGGACCTGGACGTGCGACGATTTCGGCCGAATGTCGCTATTCGCCTGCTGCGACCTGTCGCTTTCCAGGAAGAGGAGTGGCTGGGCAGTACGCTGTGCTTCGGGGAAGAGGACGATGCTGCTGAAATTTTCGTGACGATGCGCGACGTGCGCTGCTCGATGGTGAACCTGGATCCCGACTCGGCAAGTTCTGCGCCGGAAGTGCTGAAGGCGATCGTTCGTGCGAACCAGAACAACGCGAGAATCTACGGCGCGGTTACACGCATCGGGCAATTGGCGGTCGGACAGAACATATTTCTCCGTGCGGCAGGCTGAGCAATTTCAGAGCGTCTTCACTAAACTAATTATCTTGCAAGGCGAAGCGAGCCTATTTGATGTAGCGACGGAGAATTTCCGCCAGGCTCTCGGCGGCTTTCGATTCACGGGAGCCGACTTTGGCATCCTTGCTGAGCACGTGAAACTTAATCTCGCCCTCGACAATTTCCACCAGTAGGCCGTTTACGGCTCCGCGGCAGGCGGCAATCTGCTGTAGGACGTCGGCGCATTCCTTGTCTTGCTCGATGGCCTCGCGAATACTCTGCAATTGACCCTGAATGCGATTGATGCGGGCAAGCAGCTTTTTCTTTTCGTCGGCGGTATGGGCCACGGGGGGTGCTCCTTGACATACTATACCCAGTATAGTATTAACGGGTGGTTGTTACAAGCTGTTCATCTTCCCGGGTTCTAATGGCCCCAGGAAATTCGACTTCTGGACGTGAAAAATGAACCTGCTGCGACCTGCCAATTGTGGCGCAACTTTCCTCTCCCTGGGTCTTCTGTTTGTCTGCGGCGGTTGCGACAAGCTCGAAAAGCCGGTGAAGTCCGACGACACCACGTCCGTTGTGCACGAAGGAAACCGCGTCACCGTGCCTGCAAAATCTCCACTCGCCAGCAGGCTCGAAGTGGAAGCGGCCCGAATGACCACAATTCGCCGGCAGGTTACGGCTCCGGCGTCGGTCGAGGCTGATCCGGCGCGCTACGCCAGAATTTTGCCACCGCTGAATGGGCGTGTGCTTCAGCTATTTGTACATCCAGGCGACTCCGTGACGAAAGGTCAGGAACTGCTGGCCATCGACGCGCCGGATTTTGTGGCAGCGCAAACAGACTATGCGAAGGCTCGCAGCGTGCTGGCGCAGGCGGAACGCGCGGTAACTCGCCAGGAGGATTTGGCGGCGCATGGAATCATCGGTCAACGTGATGTCGACCAGGCGAGAACGGACCGCGATTCGGCACTGAGCGACTTCAATCGAACCAAGGATCGTCTTCGCTTGCTGGGAATGGACCCGGAGAAGACTCAACTCGGTTCACCGCTCATCGTGCGTTCGCCGGTTTCCGGCAAAGTTCTGGATGTTCTGACGGCAACCGGAGAGTTCCGCAACGATCCGACGGCTCCGCTCATGACCGTCGCGGACCTTTCCGACATTTGGGTCACCGCCAACGTGCAGGAGAAAGACATTCATTACGTGCATCGAG
Source organism: Candidatus Acidiferrales bacterium (assembly GCA_963826335.1). Taxonomy (GTDB): domain Bacteria; phylum Acidobacteriota; class Terriglobia; order Acidiferrales; family UBA7541; genus Acidiferrum. Next base: position 6,423 of record CAWGXB010000020.1, read on the forward strand.
GTGATCCTGCGGTCGCGACCTTTGCCGCCTATCCCACGGAGCCATTTCAAGGCAAGGTGCTGTTCGTGGCGGATGTGCTGGACCCTGACACGCGCACAGCGAAAGTCCGCATCGCTTATCCCAATAAAGATGGTCGTCTGCGGCCGGCCATGTTCGCCAACGTAATCCTTAAGACCTGGGATACGCAGGAACTGACAGTCCCCACGACGGCATTAGTTATGTCGGGAGACCGCACCACGGTATTCGTCCAAGTGGCGGCGAACACGTATGAGCAACGACCGGTTGTAACCGGAGAGCAGCAGGGCGATCGCACGATCATAAAAAGTGGAGTGCAGGCAGGCGAAAAGGTGCTGATTCGCGAGGGAGCATTACTGCAATGATCGATCGTTTTGTCGCTCTCTGTCTGCACCGCCGTCAACTCGTGTGGCTCATCGTCCTGGTCATCTGCGTATTCGGCTATATGTCGTGGAAAGCCCTGGCAATCGAGGCGTACCCGGACATCGCGGATGTGACCTCGCAAGTCATTACGCAGTATCCGGGCCATGCCGCCGAGGAAGTCGAAGAGCAAGTGACGGTGCCACTGGAACGCGAACTGAACGGCATTCCCGGATTGCAGGTGATGCGTTCGCACAGCACATTCGGCTTGTCGCTCATCACGCTTGTATTTCGAGATGGCATCGACGATTACTGGGCGCGGCAGCGGATTCAGGAACGGATCGCCGGCGTCGACCTTCCGCCGAACGCCAATCCCGGGTTGGACCCGCTCACGTCGCCGATCGGCGAAATCTATCGCTACACGTTGCAGTCCACATTTCGCGATCAGCGCGAACTGCGCGAATTGCAGGAGTGGGTGGTCATTCCTCGACTGAAACAAGTCCCGGGAGTCGCGGATGTAACCAATTTTGGAGGGGAAACGACGCAGTTCCAGTTGATCGTCGATCCGGCGAAGCTGGCGCAGTACAACGTTTCGCTCGCGCAAGTGACGGCAGCGGTGCAGGCCAACAATGCCAATGCCGGTGGCAGCATCGTGAATCGCGGCGAACAAGGATACGTTGTCCGCGGAATTGGCCTGATTCGTTCGTTGCAAGATTTGGGCAACATCGTGATTCTGGCCAAGAATGGTACGCCAGTATTTCTGAAGAATCTGGGGACGCTACAACTCGGGGCGCTGGAACGGCGGGGAATTCTTGGGAAGGACAAGAATCCTGACGGCGTTTCGGGAATCGTGCTTTTGCTGCGCGGGATGAATCCGTCGCAAGTTCTGGACGGCGTTCACGAGCAGGTAAGCGCGTTGAATGGTGGCATTCTTCCACCCGATGTGAAGGTCGAACCTTATTCCGACCGCACGGAACTGGTCCACACGACCGTGCATCGTGTGTCGCAGACTCTTCTTGAGGGCATTGGCCTCGTTACACTGGTGCTTCTGCTTTTTCTAGGCAGCACGCGCGGGGCGCTGATGGTCGCCCTGACCATTCCATTTTCACTGTTGTTTGCTTTTATCTGCATGCGGTTTACAAATATCCCCGCCAATCTTCTTTCCCTCGGTGCGATCGACTTTGGCATTATCGTCGACGCATCCATCGTTGTGATGGAGAACGTACTCCGCCGCCGCGAAGAAGACCCGGGAAAAACTCTGATCGAGTCCGACGCTTTGGCCCCGGCTGTTCGCGTCGCGCGGCCCATCTTCTTTGCGACGTTGATTATCATCACCGCGTATCTTCCACTTTTTGCGTTTCAGCGTGTCGAGAAGAAGCTCTTTTCTCCCATGGCGTATGTCGTGGGCTATTCTCTGGTCGGAGCGTCTACTTTTTGCGCTTGGGGTCATCCCCGGTTTGGCGTATGTGACTTACAGGCGCCCGCGCCGGCAATTTGTAAACAAAGCTTTGTTGGCTCTTGGACGCGGGTATGAACGCGCTGTACATCATCTGACTCACCATCCACTTCACGCCATCATCCCAGGTGTACTCGCTGCTGGATTGGCTGTCGCACTTTCTATTGCCATTGGCAAAGAGTTTCTCCCCTATCTCGACGAAGGCTCGATATGGCTGCAAGTCCAATTGCCGCCGGGCCTCTCGCTGCCGAAGGCTGCGGCGATGGCGGATGAACTACGATCAGCCACGTTGGAGTTCCCGGAAGTGTCCACGATTGTCAGCCAGTTGGGCAGAAACGATGATGGCACTGACCCGTGGACGCCTTCTCATATCGAGTGCTTCGTCGGGCTGAAGCCTTACTCCACATGGAAGGATGGTGGCGACAAGCAGGCGCTCATTAAGAGACTCAGCGAACGGTACGACCGAATACCTGGCGTGACGGTCGGTTTCTCGCAACCCATGATTGACGGAGTGAACGATAAAATCGCCGGCGCCCACAGCGATCTTGTCGTCAAGGTATTTGGCCACGACTTCGGTGAAATGCGCCGCATCGCAGCGGAACTGGTTGCTACTCTCGAGAAGATTCCGGGCGCATCGGACGTCACCATCGATCAAGAGCCTCCCCTTCCGCAAATTCTCGTCAAAGTGGATCGTGAAGCTGCCGCGCGCTTTGGCATCAACATCGCCGACGTTGCCGCGATCATAGAATCGGGCATCGGAGGCAAAGCAATCTCCACGTTGTTTCTTGGCGAACGAAAGTACGACATCGCGGTGCGGTTTCCGGAATCGGTTCGTGGCAGTCCGGATGCAATTGGAAGTCTGACGGTGACACTTCCTACTGGCGCGCGTATCCCGCTTTCGCAACTCGCTCAGATCGGTACATCAACGGGCGAGAGCAGTATTACCCGTGAAATGAATCGCCGCCATCTGACGGTGCGCCTGAACCTGCGAGGCCGCGATCTATCAAGCTTTCTGAAAGAGGCGCAGGACAAAATCGCCGGGCAGGTTAAATTCGACTCCACCAAGTACCAAATCGAATGGGGTGGCCAGTTTGAAAACCAGCAGCGCGCTCAGCATCGACTTGCCGTCATCGTCCCCGCCGTTCTTGCGTTGATATTTATTTTGCTTTACGCCGCGTTCGGAACACTCCGGCACGCCGGACTTATTTTGACGATTGTTCCGGTGGCGCTTTTGGGAGGGCTGATCGCGCTGATGCTTCGCGGCATGACTCTCAATGTGTCAAGCGCTGTGGGATTCATCGCCCTGTTTGGTGTCGCGGTGCAAAACGGAGTCATCATGGTCGCCAGCCTCAACTACCAACACCAAAATCTCAAGAATCTGCATCACGCCGTGGTGCGAGGCGCTACACGTCGATTCCGTCCTGTGCTCATGACCGCTACGGTTGCCTCGCTCGGCCTTTTACCCGCGGCACTGGCGCGCGGGGTGGGCAGCGACGTGCAGAGGCCGCTGGCTACGGTGATTGTCGGTGGTTTGATCACCGCGACACTGCTAACCCTTTTTGTGCTCCCTGCGATGTACCTGCTTCTCGAAGTCCGGGCTGAGAGAAGCGCATCCAGCGGTGCCCGACGAATGGGAGAATTCGTGATGAGAACGATCTGCCGCATCTCAGCTTTTTACCTGGTGACACTTTGTTTCGCCGCCGTGATTCCAGCTTTTGCTCAAGCGCCGGCCACTGCCGCAACTCCGTCGTCACAACAGGACAATCGCCCGAAGATCAGCTTCGACGACTACCTGAACGAAGTGGTGCGCCACAATCTTGACCTTGCGATTCAACGTTCCTCGATTGCCATCTCTCAGGCAGGTGTCACTTCGGCCAAGGAACGCCCGGACTGGTCCGCGGACGTTGGGTTTCCTTCCGCGGATTTGTCCCATCAAGGATTTCCCACCACCTGGAGTGCCGGCTTGAATGTGCCTATCGAACTGGGTGGCAAGCAAAAGAAGCGGGTTCGTGCGGCAACAGCAGACGTCGCAACTACAGATTCCGATTATCAGGACGCTGTTCGCCAGGCTCGCGCGGCGGCGGCTGACGCCTTCATCGACTCTCTCGGTTCGCGCGATATTCTTCAATCGAAGCAAAAGAGCCTCGGCGAATTCGACAGGATCGTGCAGGTAAATGAAGAGCGCGTGCGCGTGGGAGACATTGGTGAAATTGAGCTGGTGCAATCGCGCGTCAATCGCGATCAATTTCGCGCCGACGTGATTACGGCCCAGGCCGACGTTGTGAGTGCGGACCTGGCGCTCGGGGAACAATTGGGTCAGCCCCAGAAACTGTCCACGCAGCTGCCCGTGCCCACAGGAAAACTGGCCATAGCGGAACGCACATTCAACGTCGACGACTTGGTGACAACCGCGTTTCAGCAGCGGCCGGATGTGATTTCCAAGGCCCGTGCTGTGAAAGCCGCCGATTTGCGCATTGAACTGGCACGCGTCAATTTGATTCCCGATATGAGCTTCGGCGGCTCGTTCGCGCACACCGGCGTTGGATCAGGCGACTTTCTGCAACCGGTTGATAATGTTCTGAGCTTCGGCCTCTCGGTAAACCTACCGGTTTCCCGCTTGCGCTATCAGGGAGAAGTGGAAGCCGCTCGAGCGAATCGCGCTCAGGCGGAACTTCAACTCAGCGCCGTTCAGTTGCGGGTCGAAGCGGAAGTGCGCGATGCCTACTCCCGCTATCAGGCCAGTGTGCAGCGCCTCCATTTGTACAGCGGGGGACTGCTGAAAGATGCCGACCGCGTTCTGGAAGCGCGTCTTTATGCGTATCAGCGAGGCGGCGCAAGCTTGCTGGAAGTTATCGATGCGGAAAGAACTTCCGCGGATGTGTATCTGTCGTACGCGCAGGCGCTCGTCGACCATGCGCACGCGCTTGTTGCGCTGGAACAAACCGCTGGAATCTGGGATGTAACTTTTTAGGAGCGCGCTCTGCAGGATCGCCGTGAACACTCTTTGGATTGCGGGGCGCTTTTCTTATCTACACTGCTCTCGGTGGTAAATTCTGCGTTTTCAGACTGGAGGAGGATGATTACCAATCTCTTGACTCCTGCGCCCACATCCCCGGATCGACCTCTTCAAACGCTTCTTCGATAACTTTGTCGATCCGCGCCGTTTCCTTACGCAGATCTTTCAGCTTGCCCATATGCTTCATCCAAGGTCTTTGGCCATTCGCGAAAGACGTTTTTAATTTATCCTCGACAGCCTCAGTGACAAACTGTCGCAGAGATATGCCTTGCTGGGCCGCCTTCGATTTTGCGCGGCGGAAGGTAGCGTCTGGAATCTCCAGCGTAGTCTTCATGAATCCGATATTCCGATATTTATCGGAGTTGGGTCATATTATTAGCTCGAGGCCAGATCCAGCCGCTAATTTCAATCAGCGGGTCATGCGGTGGCGGCTGTCAAATGGTCAAAGGACTTCACGGCTGCCGCTTCGTCACTGTGGATGTCGAAGACGGTATACAGCTTCGTCATCTGCATCAGGTCTGTCACCCGGTCCGTGAGGTTCAGCAGCTTTAGTTCTCCGCCCTTCTTCCGCGCGCTGGTGAAGGAACTAACCAGTGCGCCCAAGCCTGAGCTGTCGATGTAATTGACATTGCCAAGATTGAGCAGAATCCGCTTCTGCCCGTTGTTGAGCAGCCCGGAAACCATGTCGCGCAAGGCGGCACTTTCTTCGCCAAGTTCAATCCGCCCGCTGATGTCGACCACCGTGACGCTGCCCACTTGTCGATTGCTTGCAGTCATTTTCATCGGCAACCTCCTCAAGAAATTCAAAGGCCTCTGACAGTTCTCCACACCGGAGAGTGTAGCATTCAGCGGAGGCCCGCCTGTTCAATATCGCACACCGCGGGAGATTGCGATCACAGTTCTGCGTGACTCCGGACGCAGATATGCTGGGCTTGCTTAATGCGCTTGCCGTCCGCAGCCGTTGTTCGGGAGAGATGCTGTTCGCGCTTTCGCTGCCACCGTCCGAAGATGCTGAAGATCGCTCCTTCAATCTCCTTCAGGATGAGACGGCGCAGTCGCGCGTTGGAAGCTTGCGCGTGGTTGACTTGACTATTTTTCTGCAATCGTCGAGGTCGAAACAATGCCAACACACTTTATTGTTCACGACAAAGCCGACACCGTCGGCGTGATGGTGGTCGAAAATTCTCAAGCCGGCCAGGAACTGACCGGCTGGATCATGGAAACCGATCGAAACTATCACGCTGAAAGCGCTCGATGCCGTTCCGCTGGGCCACAAGATCGCTCTGAACCCAATCAACCCCGGTGACACCGTGCTGAAGTACGGCCACGATGTCGGCCGCGCGGTTGCCCCGATTGGCAAAGGCAATCACGTGCACGTTCACAATTTGAAGACGAAGAGGTGGTGATGATGGAGCGCTATCAATTTTTTGGGTATCGCCGGGAAAACGGAAGAGTCGGCATTCGCAATCACGTCGTGATTCTTCCGCTCGATGATTTGTCTAATGCCGCTTGCGAAGCGGTTGCCAACAACATCAAGGGAACGCTTGGCGCTGCCTCATGCCTATGGCCGATTGCAGTTTGGAGAAGATCTCGAACTCTTCTTCCGCACGCTCATCGGCACGGGCTCCAATCCCAACGTTGCCGCTTGCGTGGTCATCGGCATTGAACCCGGCTGGACCGGGCGCGTCGTGGATGGCATCGCGAAAACGGGAAAGCCCGTGGCTGGATTTTCCATCGAGGGCAACGGCGACATCACCACCATCGCCAATGCGTCTCGCAAAGCGCGCGAATTTGTGCAATGGGCCAGCGAAAAACAGCGCGAGGTCTGCTCCATTCAGGATCTTTTCGTCTCCACGAAGTGCGGCGAAAGCGACACCACCTCCGGCCTGGGATCTTGTCCGACGGTCGGCAACCTGATCGACAAGATCGATCCTCTTCACGCCACCACGTGTTTCGGTGAAACTTCCGAGCTCACCGGCGCTGAACTGGTCTGCGCAAGCCGCGCGGCCACGAAAGAAGTGGGCGAGCGTTTCATGCAAGTGTTCAACGATTATCAGCAAGTGATTGAGCGCCACAAGACCAGCGATCTTTCCGAATCGCAGCCCACCAAAGGAAATATCATCGGCGGCCTCACTACCATTGAGGAGAAGGCCTTCGGCAATTTGCAGAAGATTGGCAAGAAGGCAAAGTTCATCGACGTCTTGAAACCGGCGGAAGCTCCTTCCAAGGGCCCGGGCCTCTACTATATGGATACTTCTTCCGCGGCAGCGGAGTGCGTCACGCTGCAAGCCGCGGCCGGTTTCGTGGTCCATCTTTTTCCCACCGGCCAGGGCAACGTGATCGGCAATCCCATTGAGCCGGTCATCAAACTCACCGCGAATCCAAAGACCGCAAGAACCATGAGCGAGCACATCGATCTGGACGTCTCGGGAATTCTGCGGCGCGAACTCACGCTGGACCAGGCCGGCGATCAGTTGATTGAAATCATGCTGCGCACTTGCAACGGCCGCCTGACTTGCGCCGAAGCGCTGGGTCACCGCGAGTTCGTGATGACCAAGCTGTACCAGAGCGCGTAGCGCTTGGCTCACTCAATCCGCGCGCATCAAAACTGAAAAGGGTTCGCAAGTGTGCGCGCTTGTGATGCGCAGTCACATTTTTACCCGTCGCGAAATTTCGCGTCAGCTGACGCACCGCTGCCCTGCCGACATCCTCGTTATTTTCACAAGCCTTCCCGCTTCGCCCGTTTTGTTGCCGACTATTCATAATCCTGTAACGCATTGCGTATCAGTCGGTTGCCGTGATCCTGAAGAGTTTTTAACGGGATATTAACATTCGATTGACGCAACCGTAAGACGCTCCCTTTACCGTCTGCCTCGGGGTGGTTTTGTATTTTCGTACGTTCCCAGCTCGAACTTCGCTTCAAAAAAGAGAGAGGCAATGAAAAAACTCGCATCACTCGCATTATCGCTGTTCCTTACCACCGGAACCGCGTTTGCTGATTCACCGAAAGACTCACCAAAAGATGCTCCCAAGGATGCGGCTGCAGCTGCCAAGACCGCGCAGCCCGCTAAACCTGCCGCGGCAAAGACCAGCGCGGAAATTGCGGCCGAAGTGGAAGAACTGCGCCAGACTCTTCAGGTGCAGCAGGAAGAGCTTCAGCTTCTGAAGGAAGAATTGGCCAAACGCGATAAGCAGATCGAAGAAGCTCGGGAAACCGCCGCTTCCGCGAATGCCCGCGCTTCGGAAGCAACAGTGAAAGCCAGCGAAGCCGCCACTACTTCCGCGGAAGTGAAATCCACCACCACGGCGCTTAACTCGACCGTGTCGAGTCTGGCCGCAAGCAACGCCGCGGCAGCCGCGGTCGTGAATACCTCCACGGCATCGAATCCGCAGGCGCAGCCCGCCAACGAGGAGAAGGGTCCAACGACAATTCGCTTCAAGGGCGTCAACCTCACGCCGGGTGGTTTCATCGCGGCAGAAACGGTGAACCGCCAACACGCGGAGAGCGCCGACATAAACACCAACTTCAATGCCACTCCGTATGGCGGAAACGCACTTGGCCACCTCAGCGAAATGAGTTTTACCGCTCGGCAGTCGCGTCTTAGTTTGCTCGTCGAGAGCAAAATCGGCAGCACCAAACTGACCGGCTACTATGAAGCGGATTGGCTCGGCACAGGCGTCACTTCCAACAACCGCGAGAGCAACAGCTATGTGTTTCGCCAGCGGCAGATCTGGGGACAAGTCGGCCTGGAAGACGGGCTGACGTTCAGCGGCGGTCAAACGTGGAGCCTTGCGACAGAAAACGTCAAGGGCATCGCGCTTCGCCAGGAATGGGTTCCTCTGACGATCGATTCTCAGTACGTTGTGGGCTTCAACTGGGAACGGCAGTATGCCTTCCGGGTTACCAAGGCCTTTAGCGACCAGGTTGCCGCTGCTGTCTCCGTCGAAGCTCCGCAGTTCACCATCGGTGGCCGCGGTTTCAGCACTTACACCAACACTTCCGCCATCGGCGCCGTTACCACGTTTCAGAACTTCTTTGCTTTTGCTCCGGGCAACGGCGGTGGTCTTTACAATTTCACCGATACCACTGGATATTCCCCCAACAAACTGCCCGATTTCATCGTGAAGTTAGCGGTCGATCCCGGCTTTGGTCACTATGAAGTCTTCGGAATCGCTTCTGACTTCCGCAACCGCATTTATCCTTGCTCCGTGGTGGGCACCACAGCCAAGAATTTCCCGACGCCAGCCACGCCCACCGTGCTGGCCTGCCCGAATGGCACCACAGCCCCGAGCGCTGCCTTCGCCTACAATGATTCGCGCTTTGCCGGTGGCCTCGGTGCCAGCGCCAAACTGCAGTTCGATGCCAAGAAGCTCGACATCGGCGCTAAGGTCCTCGTCGGCGACGGCGTTGGGCGCTACGGCTCCGCGCAACTGCCTGACGCTACTGCCCGTCCCGATGGCACCATCGCTCCTATCAAGGGCCTGACCTACCTGGCCAGGGTCGAATACCACGCCACGCCCAAGTGGGACTTGTACTTCTACTACGGCGGAGAGTACGCCGCTCGCGCCGCGTACACCGGATACTCCAGCGTCAAAATCGTCAATACTCCTGCCATCCCAGGTTGCGGCGATGTTGGCCAACAGCCCTGCTCTGTGGCTGGAACCATACAGCCCGGCTATCCGGCGCTCACCACCACGTCCATTGCCACCAACGGAATTGGCGGCTACGGTTCTCCTTACGCCAACAACACCGGCTGCGCTCTCGAAACTCCACCGACTGGGACCGGAGCACCGGCTGGCGGCGGCACCTGCGCGGGCGACACTCGATACATCACCGAAGCCACCTTCGGCTTCTGGAACAAAATCTACCAGGGCGAAAAGGGCAGGCTTCAGTGGGGTCTGCAGTATTCTTACCTCTCCCGCTGGGCTTGGTCTGGCAGCAACGGCATCACTTCTGCCACCAGCTTCACACCGCATGCCGTCGACAACATGATCTGGACGTCGTTCCGTTACTATCTGCCCTAGCCACGGGGCAATCTCATCCCGACCAAGGGCAGCCTTTTCACCGGCTGCCCTTTTTTTGTCCGTCCCCTGTGGATATTTCTTGCAACCCGCTCGTTACGAATGCCTTAGCGCCGCTTCGCCTTTGTTTCGGATTTTTAACAAACTCTCCACTCGTTGTAACAATCCAGTAATGGCGGGAGACCACACTGAAGGGTATTGCATGTCGTAGTCTGTCCAGGAGAGGAATCTCATGAAACGTCTTACAGGTTTGCTTGTCGCGGTACTCGCTCTGGCCGCGATCGTTTGGGCCGATAACGCGCTTTTGATCAACGGTGCAGGCGCCACGTTCCCCAATCCCATCTATACGAAATGGTTCTCCGAGTACCACAAGAAAGACCCCAAGATTGAGTTCAATTATCAGTCCGTTGGTTCCGGCGCGGGCATCAAGCAGGTCACCGATGGCACCGTTGATTTCGGCGCCTCCGATGGCCCGATGAATGACGAACAACTCAAGGCCTATCAGGATAAACACGGTTTCCCGATTCTTCATTTCCCGACCGTTCTTGGCGCTGTCGTTCCGACCTATAACGTTCCGGGCGTGAGCGCCGCACTGAACTTCACTCCCGAAGCGCTCGCTGGCATTTATCTCGGCAAGATCACCAAGTGGAACGACCCCGCGATCGCCGGCGCAAATAAAGGCGTCAACCTGCCTGCCAACGACATCATCGTCATCCACCGTTCCGATGGCAGCGGCACAACCTACTGCTGGACCGACTATCTCTCCAAGGTCAGCGACGAGTGGGGCAGCAAAATCAAGAAAGGCACTTCCGTCAACTGGCCCGTCGGCCTTGGTGGCAAAGGCAATGAAGGAGTGACCGGGCTGATCAAGCAGACACCCAACTCCATCGGCTACGTGGAACTGATCTATGCCGCGCAGAACAACATCCCTTACGGCGCGGTGAAGAATGCCAGCGGCGCCTTCGTCAAGGCAGACTTGAAAGGCGTTAGTGAAGCCGCCGCGGGTGCCGCCAAGGACATGCCCGACGATTTCCGCGTGTCCATTACCAACGCTCCTGGCAAGGGTGCCTACCCCATCTCCACCTTCACTTGGCTGCTGATCCCGCAGAAAATTTCCGATGCCGGGAAGCGCGATTCCATCAAGGGCTTCCTCAAGTGGATGCTCGCCGATGGCCAGAACTATACCGAACAGCTGGAATACGCAAAGTTGCCCAAGGAAGTCGTAGCAAGGGAGTCCAAGGCTATCAACACCGTTCAGTAAACGCGCCAGGGGAACTGTGGTCACAACGAGTACAACCTATGGGAGCGCGGGCCCCGCTGTGGGCCCGCGTTCATTTGTCGCCAGGCTCCGCAACGGCGACGAGATTGCCCGTATGGTCACTTTCATTTTTGCCATGACCGTGGTCCTCCTCACCCTTCTTCTCGTTTACGAGTTGTGGGTCAATTCCGCTCTTCCCCGCCACAAGTTCGGCCTGAATTTTTTCACTACCTCCGTCTGGGATCCCATCGAGGAGCAATTCGGCGCTCTCCCTTTCATTTATGGCACCATCGTTACCTCCGCTCTCGCTCTGTTAATCGCGGTACCTTTGGGCATCGGCGCCGCCATTTTCCTCGCGGAATTGGCTCCTCAGCGCATCTCCGATACCTTGCAGTTCTTCATCGATCTGCTCGCTGCCGTGCCCAGCGTTATCTATGGAGTGCTTGGCGTTTTTATCGTCGTGCCGCTCATGCGCACCGTCATCTATCCCCTGATCAATAAGCCTTTGGGTTTCTTGCCGATCTTCAAGGGCCCGTCGTACGGCGTGGGATTCCTCACCGCGGGCATCGTGCTCGCCATCATGGTCATCCCTTACATCATTTCCGTCTCCCGCGAAGTGTTGCTCTCCGTTCCGCGGGATCAACGCGAGGCCGCTTTGGCGCTCGGCGCCACTCGCTGGGAATCCACCTGGAAGGTTGTCGTTCCCTTTGCCAAGACTGGCATCATGGGCTCTATTTTCCTCGCGCTTGCTCGCGCCCTCGGCGAAACCATGGCCGTCACCATGGTGGTCGGCAATACTCCCAAAATTGCTGCTTCGCTTTTTGCTCCCGGCTACTCCATCGCCGCTGTCATCGCCAATGAATTCACCGAAGCCACCGGCCCGCTCTATACCCAGTCTCTCATCGCGCTCGGTTTGGTCCTCTTTATTCTCACCTTCATCATCAACGGCTTGGCTCGTCTCTTGATCCTCGTCACTACCCAGAAGGGAAGCGGGGTCACCCGATGAACAGCAACACCCGTGTTCGCTGGAGAAAATTTGTCAGCAACTTCATGATGACCATGACGGGTATCTGCGCGCTCATTTCCGTCAGCGCGCTCTTTTTCATTCTCGGCTATCTGGTTTACAACGGCGGCACTTCCATCAACTGGGCTTTCTTCACCCAGCTCCCCAAACCCGCCGGCGAAACCGGCGGTGGCATGGCCAATGCCATTGTTGGCAGCGCCAAACTGCTTTTGGCGGCGTCGCTGATTGGCGTGCCCATCGGTTTCCTCGGTGGCGTTTACCTGGCCGAATTCAGCGGCAGCTTCGTCGCCTCCATCGTTCGCTATTCTGCCGACCTTCTCAACGGCGTTCCCTCCATCGTTATCGGCATTTTCGCCTACAGCATGGTGGTCCTGCCGTTTAAAGGCTTTTCCGCCTTAGCCGGCGCTTTTGCCCTCGGCGTGATGATGATTCCCATCACCTTACGCAGCACCGAGGAATTTCTGAAGAACGTTCCCAACAATTTGCGCGAAGGCGCCATGGCGCTCGGCGCCAGCAAATCCAAAACCATCCGCACCGTCATTATTCCCGCAGCCTACCGCGGCATTCTTACTGCTATTCTCCTGGCCCTTGCTCGCGTCGCCGGTGAAACCGCGCCATTGCTGTTCACCGCCTTAGGCAATCCTTATTGGAACAAAAGTTGGACCCAACCTACGGCCTCGCTCCCCGCGATGATTTACTACTATGCATTGTCTGCTTATGACGACTATCATCGGCAGGCTTGGGCCGGCGGGCTCGTTTTGCTTGCGCTCATCCTGATCATCAACATTGTTGCCCGCACCATCCTTGCGCGAGGCATTGCGGTTCCGAGGTCTTAGCCATGGAAGCGTCCACAAAACCGAGTCTCTCTTTGAACATCGCCACGAATCCCGGCGCTCCTGGGGCCCGCGAAGCTTTTGCCTCCCTTCCCATGCGCATGACCGTCTCCAAACTTAATTTTTTCTACGGCGCCAAGCAAATCCTGTTCGACATCAACATGGGCATCGCCGACAAAAAAGTCACCGCCCTCATCGGTCCTTCCGGCTGCGGCAAATCCACCCTCCTCCGCATTCTCAACCGCATGCACGAAACCGTCAGCACCTCTCGCCTGGAAGGCGAAATCCTTCTCGACGGTCAAAATATCATCGCGCAAGACGTCACTTCCCTTCGTCGCCGCGTTGGCATGGTCTTTCAGCGCCCCAATCCTTTTCCCAAATCCATTTTTGACAACATCGCGTATGGTCCACGCATTAACGGCGCCAAGGGTTCCATCGCCGACATCGTCGAGAAGAGTCTGCGTCATGCCGCCTTGTGGGAGGAAGTGAAGGATCAGCTGCATAAATCCGCTTACGATCTTTCCGGCGGACAGCAGCAGCGTCTGTGTATCGCGCGCGCTTTGGCCGTTGAACCGGAAGTGTTGCTTCTGGACGAGCCGTGTTCCGCGCTGGATCCGATCAGCACCGCAAAGATCGAAGAGCTGCTTGTCGACCTCAAGAATCTGACCACCATCGCCATCGTCACTCACAATATGCAGCAGGCTGCGCGCGTCAGCGATTTCACCGCTTTCATCCTGACTGGGCAGGTGATTGAGTTCAGTCCCACGCCGCATCTATTCACCACTCCCGGCGATCCGCGCACGGAAGCGTATATTACCGGCAGGTTTGGATGAGATTGCTTGTTGCTTCGGTTTCGCGTCGTGGCCACCATTTCGACGCATAGGGAAAGGCTGCTATGGAACGACACTTCGAAAAGGATTTGAACGAGCTCAAAGAGCGGCTCCTTTGGATGGGCAGCCTCGCCGAGCGCGCCGTTCATCAGTCGGTTCACGCCGTTCTGGATTCCGATGAACAGCTCGCCAAACGTGTCCTCGATGAAGAAGACGCCATCAACGAGCTGCAGCTTGAACTCGACGATCGCGTCGTGCAGCTGCTCGCCCTGCACCAGCTGATGGCCGCCGATCTGCGCTTCGTCCTCGCCGTTTCCCGCATTAACAATGATCTGGAACGCATCGGCGATCAGGCCGTCAACATTGCGCAAGGCGCCTTGCGCATCCTTCGCCATCCGCGCGTTAAACCGTACGTCGATTTGCCGCGCATGACCGAAGTGGTCGAAGAGCAAGTCCGCAATTCGTTGAATGCCGTGGTTCGCCGTGACGTGGAGCTCGCTCAAAAAGTTATGGCCAGCGACGATCAGGTCGATCAATATCGCGACCAGATCTTCCGCGAACTGCTCACTTATATGATGGGCGATTCCAGCGTGGTTTTCCCGGCGTTCGAACTCATCCTTGTCGCCAAGAATCTAGAGCGCATCGGCGACCACGCCACCAACATTGCCGAAGACGTCATCTACATCGTCCAGGGCCAGGATATCCGCCACCCGTCCGTCGATCGCCGCTAACTTGGGCGTGCGGCGGCTAGCTGCCGCTTTCACACCGTAAGCCCGACGCCATCAGTATCGTGACGCTATCCGTTCCTCGTGTAGGGACCGCCTTCTGAGGCGGGTCCGCCAACCTAATTTAAGCTGTCATCCCGACCGGAGTGCCGCGCCGTGTGCGGCACGGAGCGGAGGGATCGTGGCAGGCTCTCAACCCGCAAACAAATCCAGCCACGCAGGTGCTACTCCGCGCGCAGGCTCTTGGGTTTCCCATTTTCTATTTTCAAATTTCTAATTTCTATTCTTCCCCCACGCCATAAGCACAATCGCCGCCATCACTGCCATCACACTCACCGCGATCCCCACGGTCCGATCCGCAGTCCGCGCAAACCACACCCGAATCACCGAGCTTCCACTCTCGACCGGTATCACCATCACATTGAAATCATCCATTCTTTCCGGCGCGATCGCCCTTCCATTCACTTCCACCCGCCAAGCGGGATAATTCAGCAGCCGCAGCGCCACGTGCGTGTTGTCCTTCGCATCCACACGGATTTCTTTCTTCTCCGTCTTCCACTCCACCACGTGGGCCTGCGCCTGCGGCGCGCTGCTGCCATCCTTGCTCTCTGGCAATATCTTCACCAGCGGCGCGCCTACCGGCAAATCGGAGTGATCATCGCCCAGCGGATCGTACTCGTCCGTGCCGTCGAATCCCGTCCCGCGCTCGATTGCGGCGTACTGCGTCGGCATTTCGTCGGTATCCCACCAGCTGTTGCTCACCAGAAGGTGTCCCATCGGGACGCTCACCACCGCCATCGCCGCAAACAGTAGCCATCCTCTTCGCCTCTCGCATACCGCGGCGGCAAAGCATGCAAAGATCAGGGCGACCATCGACATCCATCGCCACGGAAACTGCACGAACCGCAGCTTTGGCAGCAGACTCCACAGCGGCAGCGTGAAGCGCATCATCAACACCGTCGCGGCTGCGCCAACCACCAGCAGCGCAGTCCAGCCAGTTCGATGCGCGACGCTTGCCATGCCCCGCTTGCCCAGTCGCCCCGACAACAGCGCGGAAATTCCCAGCAACAGCACCAGCATCAACGCGCACATCGACGCGATCCAGTTGAACCAGGTGTGCTCCACATCTTCAATGGCTGTAAATAGAAAGTTCTGCGAAGGAAGCAGCCCGCTTGAGAGCGCCTGCCCGATATTCACCCAGCGCTGCTCATAGGCCGCCGGTATCAGGTAAAAGCCTGTCAGGCTTAGTCCCAGCGCCAGTCCGCACGCGCCGCGCACGGCAATCTTCAGCGATCGTTGCGTAATCGCGGCCCATGCCATCAGCAGCGCGATCGAATAACTCGCAATTACCCCAGCGGGAGCATTGGAAAGCCAAACGCTCGCGAAAGCAATTGCAAAATAAACGACGCTGGATACCCTCGATTCCGAATCCTGCAGATAATTGCACAGCTTCAGCGCACCCAGCAGGACCAACGGAAACATCGCGCAGGCCAATTGCTCCGCAAAATCGCTGCGGATATAGGTCATCAGCAGCGCGTTGGGATTCATGGCATAGCAAGCCGCGCCCAAAATCGCGGCGCGTTCGCTCGTCAACCGTTTCAGCAGCAGGAAGGCGGCAAGCCCGGCGAAGGTCTGCGTCAGTACGATGAACGCTACCGGCACCCACGTCAGTGGCATCAACCGCGTCAATGCCGCTCCCAGCATCCAGGAAAGCGGCGGATAAAAAATGAAGCGTGGCTCGCCGAACCCGTGATTGGTCCACGCCGTCCAGCGCGGGTACAGCACTCCTTCTTTCCACTGCTGCGCCGCATCGAACCAGGAATCAGCGTGAAACTCGAAATCGTGGCCCGAGGCGCTGCCATACCAGAAAAACGGCAGCACGATCACTAGGGATACCAATAGCGACAAGCCCAGCGCCAACAGCCGCCCAGGGATTCTGCCTCTGCCTACGGCCTTTTGCACTGCGCTCGGCTCTGTCATCGGATGTTCATGGAATTGTAACCGCAGACGCGATCTTCCTCATCATTCTGTCTTGCTCATAGGCGAGCGCACCTGACTTGAGCGATAATACACGCGCCCATGAGCACCGTCACCACAGCAACCGAACCCATCATCGAGGCGCGCGCTCTGGAAAAGTTTTATCCGCAGCCCGATGGCAGCCGCATTCAAGTCATCTCTCCCACCGACATCGCGATTTATCCCGGGCAGATTATTTGTTTGCTGGGCCCTTCCGGTTGCGGCAAATCCACCATGCTTCGCATGCTCACCGGCCTTTCGCCCACTTCCGGCGGCACCGTCTATTGGCACGGTCACCCGGTCGGCGCTGAAGCTCCCAACGTCTCCATCGTTTTTCAGAGCTTCGCTCTTTTTCCCTGGCTCACGGTGATTGAAAATGTCGAGGCGCCTCTCGAAGCCCGCGGCATTCCTGAGGTCGAGCGCCACAAGCGCGCACTGCGCATCATTGACGCGGTGGGCCTCGACGGTTTCGAGTCCGCCTATCCTAAGGAACTTTCCGGCGGCATGAAGCAGCGCGTCGGCGTGGCTCGCGCTCTGGTCGTTGAACCCGAAGTGCTCTTCATGGACGAGCCCTTCTCCGCGCTCGATGTCTTGACCGCCGAAACGCTGCGCGGCGAATTGCTGGAACTCTGGTTGGGCAAGCAGATTCCCACGCGCGCCATCTTTGTCGTTACTCACAACATCGAAGAAGCCGTGCTTCTTGCCGATCGCATCATTGTTCTGGGCCGCAATCCCGCGCACATTCATGCGCAATTCTCCGTCGATTTGGCTTACCCGCGCGACCGCAAAACTCCTCGCTTCACCGAACTCGTCGATCTCATTTATCGTGCGCTCACGCGTCAGGATCACCCCGACCTCACTCCAGAGCAGATTCCGGATCATGGCCTGACGACGCAGAAGCGCTACCTGATGCTTCCCCACACGCGGCCCGGCGGCATGGCTGGCTTGCTGGAGATTCTCGTCGATCAAAGCGGCCGCGCCGATCTGCACGTGCTCGCCGACGAACTCAGCCTCGAAGTCGATGCCCTGCTTCCCACCGTCGACACCGCCTCGCTACTCGGCTTGCTGAAAGTCGAAGAGGGCGACGCCATTATCACTCCCGGAGGCCTGGCCTTCGCCAAAGCCGACATTCAGGAGCGCAAAGCCATCTTTCGCAAGGCCGCTCTTGCCAATGTCCCGCTTCTTCGTCAAATGGAGCAGGCGCTTAAAGCGAAAACCAATCGCACTCTTCCCGCGGAGTTCTTTCAGGATCTGCTCGACGAACATTTCAGCGAAGACGAAGCGCGCCGCCAACTTGAAACCGCCATCCAGTGGGGCCGCTACGCCGAACTCTTCGATTACGATGCCGCCAGCGGCAAGCTGACGCTGACCGAGAGCTGACCCACCTGTGTCCACTCCCGCCGCTGTCGCTACACAACCTGCGCCGATTCCTCCGACGCTGCTTCGGCCCGCCGGCTCTCGCTGGGCCTGGGCGTTTTTAATCGACATTGCCGTGTTCGTGGCGGTTTTCGCCGCCATCTTCGGTCTCTATTCCATCGGCCGTTCCTGGTTCGGACCGGTCAAGGTCGAAGCCGAAATTTCGCAGAACCCGCGCAGCCTGCCTCTCTATGCACTTTATTCTCTTGTCCGCATTCTCGTTGCCTATGCCTTGAGCCTCGTTTTTGCCCTCGCCTATGGCTACGCCGCGGCAAAATCCAAACGCGCGGAGATGATCCTCATCCCGCTTCTCGACATTCTTCAATCCATTCCTGTCTTGAGTTTTCTTCCCGCGGTCATGTTGGCCATGGTGGCTCTTTTTCCCAGCCGTCAGCTTGGCGTCGAACTCGGCTCCATCATCCTTATCTTTACCGGCCAGGTCTGGAACATCGCCTTCAGTTTTTATTCTTCGTTGAAAACTATTCCTCGTGATTTGCGCGAAGCCGCCATCATCTACCGTTTCAGCCCCTGGCAACGTTTTCTAGAACTCGATCTTCCGTTTTCCACCATCGGCCTGGTCTGGAATTCCATGATGTCAGTGGCCGGTGGTTGGTTCTTCCTCATGGCGTGCGAAATGTTTGTACTAGGCGACAAGGACTTCCGCCTGCCCGGCCTCGGCTCTTTTCTGCAAACCGCCGCCAGCAGCGGCAATACTCGCGCCATGCTTTGGGGACTTGCCACCATGATCGCCGTCATTGTGTTGATGGACGCGCTCATCTGGCGTCCGGTGATCGCCTGGGCCGACAAATTCAAATTTGAGCAGGTGGAAAGCAGTTCCACCGCGCAAAACTCGCTGCTCAGTTTCATTCGTAGGGAATCGTTGCTGATCCGCGCTTATCGCCGCATACTACATCCCATCGTCGATTGGCTTACGCTGAACTTTGCCCGTGGTGCCTCGCGCGCCGCGAAGACTTTTTCGGCCGCGAACTCGCGCAGCTCGCGTCGCTGGCTCGGCTGGCTTTTCGCCGCAATCGCTGTCGTCTTTGTCTTCTATGGGGTCTACCGCACCGTCGGCGAACTCGCGCACCTGCACCGCGGCGATTATTTCCTGCTGTTGCGCAGCGCCGGGCTTACGTTCCTCCGCGTCAATCTCGCTTTATTGATCGGCGCTTTCTGGACGGTCCCCGTGGGCGTCGCCATCGGCTTCAATCCTCGTTTCGCACGTATCGCTCAGCCGCTGGTGCAGCTCGCCGCGTCCATTCCGGCGACTGCATTGTTCCCCGTCATTCTTCTTTTCCTGATTCGCTTGCGCGGCGGCGTAGAGATTGCCGCAATGGCCCTGATGCTTCTCGGCACTCAGTGGTACATCCTGTTCAACGTAATCGCCGGCGCCATGGCCATTCCTACGGACTTGAAAGAAGTCTCCCACGTTTTTCGGTTCGGCAGTTTCGACCGCTGGCGCTATCTCATCCTTCCCGGAATTTTTCCCTACCTGGTCACTGGAATGGTTACCGCCTCTGGCGGCGCGTGGAATGCCAGCATCGTCGCGGAATATTTTCATTTTCAAGGGAAAATTGTGGAAGCTCCCGGATTGGGCAGCACCATCAGCCGCGCCAGCGATGCCGGCCACTTCGATCTGCTTCTGGCTTCCACCCTGATCATGGCCACCGTCGTGGTCTTGATCAATCGCCTTGTCTGGCGCCGCCTCTACCGCCTGGCGTCCACCCGCTTCAAGCTCGAATCCTGAAATAGTCGCCATCTTGATTCTGGTAGTAGCCCGGGCTTCAGCCCCTGAGGAACTGATCCCCCTACTTCTTCCTCAACTCCCGGCTCAAATAACTGATCTGTCCCACGTGATTGTAGAAATGCACCGCGCACCGTAAGAAAATTGTGAATCGGTCCTTCGATTCCGGTTCCCGTTCCCCGGTGTACGGCAATGTCCAATCCTGCTCGCCTTGCTTTTCAATTGTCCCCACCACCATCGCAATTGCTTCATCCAGCTTCCGCAGCACTTCGTCCTTCGACGGCCTCCGCGTTTCCGTGAATTCCACATCCCGGTGCCGCACATAACCCGTGCCGGCAACCTGCGCGCCAATGTAATAACTAAGATTTCCGGTCAAGTGCAGCACCAGATGCCCCACGCTGTTCCCATATGCATAAGGATTCATCCAGAACTGTTCTTCATCCAGCGGGTCAGCCCACTTGTGCAACTCTGCGGCTCGCTCGCGGTACTCGTTCGCCAGCGCGTTTTTCACTACCCTCGATAGCTCGGTCATTACACTTGCTCCATTCCCACAGTTGTCATTCCGAACGGAGTCGGCGGAGTGAGGAATCCTCTTGGGTTTCCGTCGAAGAGTGATTCCTCGCTTCGCGCGGAATGGCAAACTAAAGCTTATTCCCGGCCCTCTGCTCGGCCGCAACTCCAATTACCGAATGTCCTTACTTTGCCTTTTCGTTCTTATAAATCACGCCTTCCTTCATCACGAAAAATACCTGCTCCGTCACTCGTATGTTTTGCAGCGGATCCCCGGGCACCGCCACCACGTCCGCCAGTTTCCCCGCTTCCAGTGTTCCAATCTTGTCCGCCATGCCCAGCAGTTCCGCGTCGGAGGAAGTCCCCGCCTTCAGCGCATCAATGGGCTTCATCCCCAAATCCACCATCTGGTGAAACTCTTCCGCATTTCTTCCGTGCGGATACACTCCCGCATCCGTCCCCAGCCCAATCTTCACGCCCTTCGCCAGCGCCCTCTGAAATGTGGAATGAATTGCATTAGTGGCTGCGTGCGCTTTCGCCGCAATTGCCGGAGGCACGTACGTCCCGCGATTGAATCGCTCCTGCAGTCCTTGAATCGCCATCAGCGTTGGCACCAGGTATGTCCCGTGCTGCTTCATCATGTCCAATGCTTCGTCGTCCAGAAAGCTGCCGTGCTCGATCGAATCGATGCCCGCGCGGATCGCCCGTTTCGCCGCTTCCGCTCCATGCGCGTGTGCCGCGGTCTTCCTGCGCAGCGCGTGCGCCTCATCCACAATCGCATCCAGCTCCGCCTGCGTCAGTTGCGGCGTATCGACATCGTCCGTGGGAGAAAGCACGCCTCCCGATGCGCACACCTTGATCATGTCCGCGCCGTACTTGTGATCCAGTCGCACCGCGTAACGCGCCTGGTCTGCCCCATTGATCACCCCATCCAGCGGACCCGATTCGTGTCCGAACAAACCTTCCCGGTACCCGTCTTCGGAATCGCAGTGGCCGCCTGTCGCTCCCAGCGCGTGAACCGTCACCAGCATTCGCGGTCCCGGCACAACGCCGTCGGCAATCGCGTTGCGCAACCCCACATCCATGTAGTCTGCCGAACCGACATCCCGCACCGTGGTGAATCCCGCCATCAGCGTCACTCGCGCATTTGTACTGGCGTCCAAGGTCATTTCAGGAATCGTCTTTTGCAACGAGTCCAGTCGCGCTTGCTTGAAATCCTCGACGTACATAAACGTCAAGTGCGTGTGCGCATCAATAAATCCCGGTAGCAGCGTGGCATCTCCAAGGTCGACCGTTTCCGCTCCCGCCGGAATTGCCGCGCCCGTCCCCACTCCGGCAATTTTGCCGCCGCTCACCACCACGAACCCCGGTGTTACCAGTGCATTGCTTTTGCCGTCGAACATGCGCGCAGCTTTCAACACATATGTCTTGCTGGCAGGTTTTTGCTCTTGTGCATAGCCCGGCGCCCAAAAAATGAGGCTGGTCAGAAAAATCAACGCGATTCGGCGTAGCATGCGGCTCTCCCTTTTCCGTTTGGCTTTCTTGGTGGAAGGCAGACTTTATCCTGCCAGCAGAAAATGTCAAGGAGCATCACCACTGGCGACTACCCAGTGTTCTTTGTACACTGAATTCGCTGTGCTCCCGCCTGCCGTGCGCGAAGCCAAAGTCAGCGACGCGATAGAACTGCTTTTCAGCCAGGACAAATCCCTTTGACCACTGTTCCCGCCATCCGCATCCGCAACTGCAATCAATCCCCGGCGCGGCCTTCCGCCGACTACGTGCTCTATTGGATGATCGCCACTCGCCGACTTCATTCCAACTTCGCGCTCGATCGCGCACTGCAGCATTGCGCCGCGTTTGCCAAGCCTCTTCTCATTTTTGAACCGCTCCGCGTGGGCTACCCTTGGGCCAGCGATCGCTTCCACCGTTTCGTCCTCGACGGAATGGCGGCCAATGCCCTCGCGTGCCAGTCGGGGCGTGTACGCTACTATCCGTATGTCGAGCCGTCTCCTGGCGCGGACAAAGGCCTCCTCGCCGCTCTTGCGCAAAACGCATGCGTGGTTGTCACCGACGATTTTCCCTGCTTCTTTCTTCCGCGCATGGTTGCCGCCACCGCAAAAAATCTCTCTGTTTTACTGGAAGCTGTCGATTCCAACGGCCTGCTACCCCTGCGCGCGGCGGAGCAAACGTTTCTGCGCGCCTTCGATTTTCGACGCTTCCTCCAGAAAAAGCTGCCGCAACATCTTGCCCATTTCCCGGACCCGAATCCTCTCGCCAAGGCCAAGCTCCCTCCGGCTCCTGCCGTTCCTCGAGAAATTACCCGCCGCTGGCCCGCCGCCAGCAAAGCTCTCCTCGGCGGCGAGCCTGGCTCACTTAACAGTCTTCCCATCGACCATTCCGTCAAGCCCACGGCGCTTCGTGGTGGCCATACGAACGCCCGCGCCCACATGCTGCAGTTCTTTGGTACAAAGTTTTCTCGATATGCCGAACTCCGCAACGATCCCGACCACGACGTCTCCAGCGGCTTTTCTCCCTTCCTCCATTTCGGCCATCTTTCCGCCCACGAAGTTTTCTCTGAATTGGCTCGGCGCGAAAAATGGAAGCCCGCGAAACTCTCTTTGCGCTCCAACGGCAGCCGCGAAGGCTGGTGGAACATGAGTCCCGCCGCCGAAATGTTTCTCGACCAGCTGGCAACCTGGCGTGAAGTCGGTTTCAACTTTTCTTCTCATCGCGACGATGCCGACAAGTTCTCCTCGCTTCCCGCCTGGGTCCAGAAGACCCTTCACGACCACGGCAGCGACAGGCGCGACCCCCTTTACAACCTCGAACAATTCGAATTCGCTCGCACTTACGATCCTCTCTGGAACGCCGCGCAAACCCAGCTCATCATCGAAGGGCGCATCCACAATTACCTGCGCATGCTCTGGGGCAAAAAAATCCTGCAATGGTCTCGCTCTCCCGAAGACGCCGCCGACATCATGATCCACCTCAACAATAAATATGCTCTCGACGGCCGCGACCCCAACTGCTACAGCGGGATTTTCTGGGTCCTCGGCCGTTACGACCGTCCCTGGGCTCCCGTTCGCCCTATCTTTGGTTCCATCCGCTACATGAGTTCAGACAACACCGCCCGCAAGCTGTCCGTGAAGAACTATCTTCGCCGGTACGATGCAAATGTCCCGACCGAAAAGAACCGGTGAGCCTCCCCTTGCGCGTGATGCTTCTTTGCCGCACGATATTGCATCGGCCCGCGTCCTTGGGCTGCTGATTCACTCTTTCTTAGGCTCGAGGTGTAAAGACGAATGTCTTCCAGCCCGGATGTTCTTGTCGTTGGGGCAGGCTTGGCCGGCTTGTCGTGCGCGCGCCAGCTTCATGAAAAAGGCGTCAGCGTGCAAATCCTCGAAGCCTGCGATGGCGTTGGTGGCCGCGTGCGCACTGATCATGTTGATGGCTTCCTGCTGGATCGCGGCTTCCAGGTACTGCTCACCGCTTATCCCGAGGCTCAGCGCTTGTTGAACTATCCTTTGCTGGACTTAAGGTGCTTCGCTCACGGCGCGCTTTCGTGGTATGCCGGCCGCATGAACAAACTTGTCGATCCATGGCGCACACCCGGTGTCTGGAAGGAAGCGCTGCAATCCGATTTCGGCTCTCTCACGGACAAGCTGCGTATCGCTCGACTGCGCCGCCGTCTCCGCAATTCTTCCAGTCGTGAAATCTTTCGCCGTCCGGACCGCTCCACGAAAGATGCTTTGCAGTCCGAAGGTTTCTCCAAGGAAATGATCCAGCGCTTCTTCCGGCCGTTTCTCGGCGGCATCCTTCTCGATGGCGAACTCGGCGCTTCCAGCCGTATGTTCGAGTTTGTTTTCAAAATGCTTTCTGAAGGAAGCATTTGCGTTCCGTCCCACGGCATGGGCGTCATTCCCATGCAACTTGCGGAGAAGCTCCCTACCGGTTCGATTCGCTTCAACGCGCGCGTCGATGCTCTCCACGAAAACGAATTGACGCTCGTCGGCGGCGAATCCCTCCGCGCTCGCGCCGTCGTCATTGCCGCGGACGGTCCCTCCGCCGCGCACCTCGTTGGCGAAGTTGAGCCCGCCTCTCGCAGCGTCACTTGCTTCTACTATTCCGCCGAAGTCCCGCCCGTGCCCCTTCCCATCCTGGTGCTTAACGGCGACGGCGCCGGTCCCGTCAACAATTTCTGCGTTATCTCGCAAGTTGCTCCCTCGTACGCACCCACAGGCAAACACCTGATTTCCGTCAGTGTCCTCGGCACTCACGCCCTCACCGACGCCCAGCTTGGCGGCTTCATCATTGCGCAAATGAAAAACTGGTTTGGCAAAGTCGCTTCGTCGTGGCAATTGCTCCGCAGCTATCGCATCGCTCACGCTCAGCCTCAGCAGTTGCCTGGTGCCCTGGAACCTCCGCAGCGACCCATTCGCATTCGTCCCGGCATCTATGTTTGTGGCGACCACCGCGACAACGCGTCCATCAACGGCGCTCTCGTCAGCGGAACGCGCGCGGCGGAAGCAGTGTTCTCCGATCTCTCTCGGTAACGTTTCGAACCGTAGGAGCTTTTATGTGGAACCGAGCCTGTCCCATCTGTTTCACCAGAATTTCCCGCTTCGTCGTCCTAACTTCTTCATACGAAATCACTTGCCCTGCCTGCCATTCTCCGCTCGAACTCTCCCGGCAAAGCCGCCTGCTCGATTCTCTTTTCGGCTTCCTCATTGCTCTCGTCGTCTTCCACCTTCCACTTCCGCACACTGGCGTGAACTGGTTGCTGCGACTCGTCATGACGTTCCTTGCTTTCTGTTTCGGCTCCGCCTTTCTACTTTTCTACGCGGCCGACATTGTGGTTCGCCCCACCACGCTTTCCACTTCTTTTCCACATCCCCATCCGTAACAGCCCGTTGGTACTATTGACCCGCTAGTCAGCCCCCTACAGACTCGCTCGAATGGCGTCTTATTCGCAGTTTCTAGGTCGGACGGTCACCGTACAATATCGTGTGGGCGATATCCTTCTGCCTGCCTCTGGCGTTTTTGCCGCCGATTCCGGCCGCTCCATTTTCCTTGAGCAGCACATCGAGCAGCGCGGCAAGCGCAGTTACTTCCGCTGGGAAATTCCTTATCAATATATCCATCGCATCGAGGAAGCCACCGAGGCCGAGGAGAAACCTGCGCCAGACGCTGGACTTCCCGCGCAGTCCGCCGATCCTTCGGCTCCTCCGGCAACGCGCGCCGCTCATGCCGCCTCCGGCGCCTCATACTTGTCCTCTTCGCGCCGCACTGACACCATCTAATCCCTTCCGCGACGTATTTCCCTGAATCGGCTACAATTTCTCTGCGCCACCGCGTCCTTAATTTCCCTTTTTCCCCACAGGAGGCATTTCGTGAGCGATTCTTCCTCTCCTCGCAAAATCGGATTCATCGGACTGGGTCTGATGGGTCGCCCCATGGCCATGAATCTTTTGAAAGCTGGACACACCGTCACCGTATGGAATCGCACCGCCTCTCGCGCCCAGGAACTTGTCGCCGCCGGAGCCACGCTCGCCAAAAACCCGCGTGAAGCCGCCGCCGCTGGCGACATTATGTTCACCATCGTCAGCGATCCGCCCGCTCTCGAAGAGGTTCTCTGGGGTCACGAAGGCAGCAACGATGGCGCGCTCGCCGGGCTTCGCCGCGGCAGCATCTACATCGACTCCAGCACCGTCGCTCCCTCTCTCACTCGACGCGTTGCCGCTGCTTGCGCCGAGCATGGCGTGCGCTATCTCGACGCTCCCGTCACCGGCGGTGATTGGGGCGCGCGCGAAGGTAACCTGGTTTTCATGATTGGCGGTGAAGCCGGTACGCTAAGTGAAGTCGAACCCGTTCTCGGGATTCTGGGTAAGAAGTGGTTTCATCTTGGCCCGAACGGCGCCGGTCAGACCATCAAGCTTGCCATGAACGCCATTCTCGCCCTGCAAGTTGGCGCCATGGCGGAAGCTCTCGCGCTCGTCACCAAAGCCGGTCTCAAGGGTGAACAGCTCATCGAAGTGATGCAATCCAGCATGGCTCGCTCCGGCGTCCTCGACATCAAAGCTCCGTTGATGGTCAAAGGCGATTTCAAGCCCAGCTTCCCGCTTCGCCTGATGCACAAGGATCTTGGCCTGGCGCTCGATCTCGCCAACCAGCTTGGCGTAGCCTTGCCTGCCACCGCCGCCGCTCGCGAAGTCTACAATTACGTCAAAGGCGCTTCCCCAGACGACCTCGACTATTCCGGCGTAATGCGCTTCTGGCCAAAATAACAAGCGGGATGCCGCATCCGAGAAGTCTCTGTAGCGGCTACTTTATGCGGCCACCGTGCGACCACGCGCCTCCAGTAGCACAGACTTCAGTCTGTGCCCTCCAGCCCCGTATCATCCTCAACAAAAAAGCGAGGCGGCTATTAACCGCCTCGCTCCAACTCTCTCGCTTCTCGATCGCTGATCGCTGGTCCCTGATCCCTGATACCCTTTCTACCTCAAATTCTTCGGCGGAAAAAATCCAATCGCCAAATCCCTCGCGGTCCGCAATCCCGACGGCGACTCCAATATCGACGGTATCGAATTCACCGCCACCGACGCCGTTGCGATATCCCCGTGCGCTCCTCCCGGTAGCACCAGGCTGATGTTCGGGTGTCCCTGCAATTCCACTGTGTCCGAGGGATCCTTCGCTCCCACGTACATCTGCAGTTCCATGTAGATCAATTCCTTGCCCTCAGAAAGTCCTCGCGCAATCTGGTGAACTCCCGCGGCCTGTCCCGCTTCCACCGTCAGGAATTCTGTCTGCACTCTTTCCGTGGCCACCTTGGCATTAATCGTTTCGGTGATCTCGTCCACCTGCAGCCCCAAGCTATCCGCAACCATAGCGACGGATTCCGGCAGCCCCACGTGCTTGATCACGCCTTCCTTCACCTTGGCCTGAAACTCCTCCACGCTCATTCCCGCGCCAATCTTCTTCTGCAACGGCAAGCGTCGTTTCGCGGCATCCACAATGCGCAGCGCCTTCACGTGCTCGATTCGCTGCGACACTGCCGCCAGCGTCACCACCAGCTTGTCCATCACGAATCCCGGATTTATTCCCGTTCCCACCAGCGCCACTCCCGAATCCTTCGCCGCTTTGTCCAACTTGGCCGCCAACTCCGGGTGCGTGCGCCACGGGTACGAGAGCTCTTCGCAAGTCGACACCACGCATGCTTCCACATCCAGGCACGCCAGCAATTGGTCCATCACCTTGGGCAGCGACGACGAAGTCGTGTGCATCACCACATCCGCCGACTGCGACAGCACTCCCCTCGCGTCTCCCGATACTTTGATTCCCCACGGCGCGTCGCTTGCCCCCACCACTTCTCCCAGGTCCTTGCCCACTTTGCCGGGATCGGTGTCGATCGCGCCCACGATTTCTACCGCTTCTTTTTCCCGTAGCAGTTTTACGATCGACGCCCCAATCGGCCCGATTCCGTACTGTATCGCCCGTATTTTCTTTTTCACAATGGTCTCCGTTCCGACTTTTCTTGCGCCGCAGCTACAGCACAAAATTTCCCTGCCACCGAACCTCTTAGCCTACTGGAATTCTCCACCTCATTCAATCGAAACACCTGTGGCTCCATGGCCATTCCTCCCCGTCAGCCTCCCGCGCTGGCCCACAAAATTACACGCTCCTCCGTAGATGACTTGCCAAAAAATACGCGATATCTTTGATGCCTCGGGACCGTTGACCTTTTCCCTTCGCCCCTCGCCCGGTCAACGCCGCCAGCCCTCATTCGTGGCTGCACTTCCGCTACGCAAAGGAGTCGACCCTTGGCGCTGCAACGGGACAATCTCTGGTACAAAGACGCCGTCATCTACCAGCTCCACGTCCGCACCTTCTTCGACAGCAATGGCGATGGCGTTGGCGATTTCCCCGGCCTCACCCAGAAGCTCGACTACCTTCAGCAACTCGGCATCACCGCCATCTGGCTGCTTCCGTTTTACCCCTCCCCCTTGCGCGATGATGGCTACGATATCGCCGACTACGTTTCCGTGAACCCAAGTTACGGATCATTGGAGGATTTTAAGGCTTTCCTGAACGCCGCCCACACTCGCGGCATCCGCGTGATCATCGAACTCGTCCTCAATCACACCTCCGACCAGCACCCCTGGTTTCAACAGGCGCGCAGCTCCCGCGACAATCCCCGGCGCGACTGGTACGTGTGGAGCGACACCGACACCGGCTACAAAGGTGTGCCCATCGTTTTTGTGGACACCGAGGCTTCCAACTGGGCTTGGGATCCCATCTCGAAGTCTTATTACTGGCACCGCTTTTTCAGCCACCAACCCGACCTGAACTTCGACAATCCCGCCGTCTTTGAAGCCATCTGGGATGTCATGAGGTTTTGGCTGGATCTTGGCGTCGACGGCTTCCGCCTCGACGCGGTTGCCTTTCTTGTGGAGCGCGAAGGCACGTTGTGTGAAAGCTTGCCCGAAACGCACGCCATCATCAAGGAATTCCGCAAGCGCCTGGACATTTCTTATCCCGGCACCATGCTGCTCGCCGAGGCAAACCAGTGGCCCGCCGATGTTCGCGCCTATTTTGCGGATGGCGATGAATTCCACGCCGCGTTTCACTTTCCTCTCATGCCCAGGATGTTCATGGCGTTGAAGCTCGAAGATCGCAAGCCCATCGTCGAAATCCTGGGTCAAACTCCAGAAATTCCCGAAAGCTGCCAGTGGTTTATTTTCCTTCGCAACCATGATGAGCTAACCCTCGAAATGGTCACCGACGTCGAACGCGATTACATGTACGACGAGTACGCTACCGACAAAACCATGCGCATCAACCGCGGCATTCGCCGCCGCCTCGCTCCCATGATGAATAGTGATCGCCGGCGCATCGAACTGCTGAACGGTTTGCTCATGTCCATGCCCGGAACTCCGATCATTTATTACGGAGACGAAATCGGCATGGGCGACAATATTTATCTGGGCGACCGCAATGGCGTTCGTACCCCCATGCAGTGGAGTCCCAGAGTTAACGCCGGCTTCTCTCAGGCGGACCCGGAGCGCTTGTATGCTCCGGTAATTTCCAACGCCGTCTACGGCTACCAGGCCGTCAACGTCGAAGCACAGGAACGCTCTGAGCACTCTCTGCTCAACTGGATGAAAGCCCTGATCCCGGTTCGCAATGCCTTCCACGCGTTCAGCCGCGGAACTTTGCAGTTCCTGGATTCCGCGAATCCCCGGGTCCTCGCGTACACCCGTCAATTCGGTGACGAAATTGTCCTGGTAGTGAATAATTTATCGAACTCCGCCCAAGCGGTTGAACTCAACGTGCAACGCTACAAGGGCTATGTCCCCATCGAGATGTTTGGCAGGAATCTGTTTCCCAGGTTTGGAGATTTGGCCTACTTATTGACCTTGGGGCCTTACCAGTTCTATTGGTTTCAGCTTCGCCGCCTTTGATCCTGTTGCGTCATTTGCTTGCGCACGCGGATCTTTGCGGATCATTCGGCTGGAAAGTGAGACGAGCGCGCCTTGGCTGAGGATACCTTTTTACCGGACGATTTGCTTCGCCAGCTGATGAGCGTCGGCGAAGTGGACCTCCTCGTCGGGGTCGCTTGCCGCAATGCGCCCGAAAAACTCGGCGAAGCTGTGCGAGCCATTGAACGCAGCTTTCAGCAATTCTTCGTCAGGCAACGCGTGGTTATCGTCAACATCGACGGCGGCGACAAGCGGCCGCAACACGACGATTCAGCGCCCTCCCCCGTTTCCAACTCTCCGCAAGCGCAAAGCGCCCAGACCGTTGCTCCGCGCCATGGCATCACCTCGCTCCGCACCATCAACCACGTGAACACAACCTTTTCCGTCCCGCCTTCTTCTGGCGCCGCTTTGCGCATTCTTCTCGCCTCTGCCGATTTATTGCGCGCGCGTGCCTGCGCCATCGTTTCCCCTGCCACGTGCAATCTCACTCCAGACTCCATCGCCCATCTGTTGCGCCCAACGTTTCAGGACAAGTTTGATTACGTTGCGCCACTCTACTCTCGCCACAAGTTTCAAGGCTTGCTGGCGCGCAATCTCGTTTATCCCATGTGCCGCGCGCTGTTTGGCGCCCCCATCCGCGAACTCTATACCGACGAATGGGGCTTTTCCGGCCGCCTCGCTTCCTCTTGCCTTAATCAAGACATCTGGCACGAAGAAGCCATTCAGGCGCGGCCCGAAGCTTGGATGGCTCTCTCCGCACTGTCCACGAACTATCGCTTTTGCCAGACGTTTCTGGGCGAAAAACCGCCGGCACCGCGTGGTCCCGCAACGGACATCGTCGAAGTCCTGCGTCAAACCGTAGGCACTCTGTTCTGGTGCCTGGAAACTCGCCCATCTGCGTGGCTCGACGGCGAGCCTTCGCCGTCGCTCACCACTATCGGACCGGATCACGAACTTACCATTGAGCCATCCGACCTGGATCCCCACAGAATTTTCGAGATGTTCCGCACCGGCGTCACGGAATTGGAGCCCGTCTTGAACTCGATCTTGGATCCGGAAACTCATTCTGAAATCAAAAATCTCGTTGCCATTGAGGAAGGCAAATTCAGGTTCAAGCCCGATCTTTGGGTTCGCACCCTGTATGATTTTGCCGCTTCCTACCACCATTCCGTCATCAACCGCGGCCACCTGGTGCAGGCCCTCGCCCCTCTCTATCGCGGCATGACGCACTCTTTTCTTCTGGAACATTCCGATTCCTCGCCCGCGGAAATGGAGGCGGCCAGCGAAATGCTCTGCTCCGAATTCGAGCTGCAAAAACCGTATTTAAGGGAGAGATGGAAGACTAAAGTTGAGGTGACATCATGAAAGAGATCATTCTACAGGGCTTGGAACAGGTCTACAGCAAACTTGTCCGCATGATCGCCGAATTCCTCCCGCGCTTTCTGGTGATGCTCATCATTGTCTTGATTGGCCTGCTGGTTGCTTTCGTGTTCCGCTACATTCTTCGCGCGCTTCTGGGCTTCACCAAACTCGATCGCGTTTCCGAACAGTCCGGCGCTTCGCGTGTCCTTCGCATGGCCCATCTACCTTCCATGAGCGAGTTGCTTAGCCGCTCCATTTTTTGGGTCACCTGGCTTGGTTTTCTTCTCGTAGGTATCAGCGTCCTCGGCATTCCTGGTTTCCAGGAACAGATTTCGCGTCTCTTCCGTTTTCTTCCCGAAGTATTCGTCGCCATCCTGATTATGTTTCTCGGTGTGGCCATTGCCAATTTCCTTTCGCGCGCCGCACTGCTTGCAGCCGTCAACGCTGGCCACCCTTCCGCACGAATTCTCAGCTGGTCCATTCGATTCGTGATCTGGATTCTTGCGATTACCATGACTCTGGAAGAGCTTGGCTTGGCCCGGCAAACCGTCATCTCCGCTTTTTCCATTGTTTTTGGCGCCACCATGTTGGGCTTGGCCATCGCTTTCGGATTGGGCGGTCAGGACCTGGCTCGCAAGGCCTTGGAGCGATACTTCGCTGAAGCCAAAAAGGACAAAGATAAAGACAAAGAACCCCAACCGCTCTGAACCTGACCACAACTTCGGCGTTTGCGCCTTCAATGTAGCCCTGGCTTTCATGCCAGCCAAGATTGCAATACGTCCGCACCAAGTGCTGTTCTTGCAACTTTTGGCTTTCAACTCTCGACTTTTGTGCTATCTCTTCAATGTAGCGCTGGCTTTCATGCCAGCTCAATTTGTCCTGTAGCTCACAGGAGGCCTTCCATGAAAGCGCAAAAACTCACCGAAGCCGAGATTCAGCTCCATCTCCAGTCCGCCACGGGCTGGACCCTCGTTAACGGCAAGCTGCACCGGGCGTTTGAGTGCAAGGATTTCGTCGCCGCCTTCGGCAGGATGACCCAGGTCGCGCTCATCGCCGAAGCCATGAACCACCATCCGGAGTGGTTCAACGTTTGGAACAAGGTGGTTATCGATCTCAACACTCACAGCGTGCAGGGCATCAGCAATCTCGATTTTCAGCTCGCTACGAAAATCAACGAAATTTTTGCCGCCTGACTCGCGTACCGTTTCGTTTTGGTCCCGGATCTGTTCGCCCGGTGCCCCAATTTGGGGCTGCCCTCTTTTCTTCCGTTCTCCGCGCACTTTTCCACGCCCCACTACCAATAAGTATCTTGAAATCAATATTACATATCTGCACACTGCGATCCCCTTCTGTGAGTTTCGTGCGTCCGCCACGCACTTCTCGTCCTCGCGTGCTCGCTTCAGATCAGCAGGGTGCAACCATGGAGTCGTCTCGTCTGCGTGTTCTTCTCGCGGAATCTGGCTTGACGGAAGCCGGAGTCACATTACGTTCACGGTGTGCCGAAACAGGTCGAACGCTCGAACTTGTGTTTGTCACAAACCGGGACAGCCTCCCTCCCGCCCTGCGCGATTTTCAGCCCGACGTCGCTCTTCTCTCTCTTTCTCTGCTCCATCCTGACCCACCTACAACGATTTATTCCCTCCACCAATCTCTTCCCCACATTCCCCTAATACTTTTCGCTGACCTCGCCGATAAGGAACTTGCTACCGCTTGTCTTCAGGTCGGGGCAACGGACTACATGCTCGAAGGCTTTATGGATGAACGTACCCCGTATCGCTCACGTCGCTCCCGACAGATTCCTCGTCGTCGTCGCCGATTCCTCCGAATCTTCACTCCTCGCTGTTCACCGCCGCATCACTTCCCGCTTCTGTCCTGAAAATCAGCTCTGCGCCCCAACTCTCTCGCTGTCCGTTCGCTATGAGTCTTGGCCTTGCGCTGCCATTCCATCCGCGGATTCTGTTTCGATTGCTCCTTCCGCTCATTTGCATCGATCCCACTCGCTTGGGTCTCTCTCATGAAATCCGCTTCGGCCGAACAACTCGAATCTCCTTTGCTCGCTGCGCCTCTCCGCGTTCTGTTGCTCGAACATTCCTCGCACGACGCCGCTTCTATTCTTCGCGAACTCCGCGACGCCGGCATTTCCGTCCAAGCCACTATCATTGAACAACGCTCGGACTTTGAAGCCGCGCTCTCCTCGCAAAAATTTGCCGCAATCCTCGCTGCTTACTCTCTGCCCGGGTGGACTGGTCTCGACGCTCTCTCCCACCTGCGCCAGACCGGTAACGACACCCCGTTTCTCCTGGTCACCGGCATGCTCTCCGAAAAAGATGCGGTCGAATGTACGCAGCACGGTGTGATGGACTACATCCTCAAAGATCGTCTGGCGCGTCTTCCTGTCGCCCTGAAGCGCGCTGTCGAAGGAAAGCACTTCGCGACATGAACGCGCAATTCCGGTTTCAACTGGAAGAAAGCGAAGCCCGCAGCCGCGAACTCATCGAGAATTCCATTTACGGCATCTTCCGTATCTCTCTGGAAGGTTCTTTCCTCTCCGCTAACTAATCCCGCGCTTCTCTAACTTCTCGCTTGTCCCTCCTCACACGAACTGCAATCCGTCAATCTCGCCACCGACGTCTTTCGTTATCCTGAAAACTTCTCTCGCCTGCTCGTTTCCTGCCGCGAGCATGGCCTCGTTCACAGCGACGAAACGGAATGGCGTCGTCGCGACGGCGGCCTGGTCTCCGTCCGCCTCCACTTGCGCTATCTCTCCCTTCCGGGTCCCGCAGATGCCATCGAGGGTGTGGCCGAAGATGTCACCGAGCTCCGCCTGCTCGAACGCCAGTTACTGCAGGCGCAAAAATTCGAGAGCATTGGTCAACTTGCCGGAGGCATCGCTCACGATTTCAACAATGTAATCGGCGCAATCCTCGGCTGGGCCGAACTAGGCTACGAACAGAGCCGCGCTCATCCCGTCATCGCCGAACGCTTTGCTCATATCCGCGAGCAAGCCGACCGCGCCGCTTCTCTCACTCGCGAACTCCTGGCCTTCGCGCGCCGTCAGAACCTGCAGCCGCGCCCTGTCGATCTGAATGCCGCGTTCCACGGCCTCGCCAGTTTCTTCGACAAGGTCATCGACAAAAACATCGAAATGAAATTCATTCCCGCCGATCTTCAGCCCGTCAAAGCCGACCCCGCCCAAATCGAGCAGGTCCCGATGAATCTTTGCCTGAACGCGCGTGATGCCATGCCCGATGGCGGCCGCCTCACCATCGAAACCGCAATGGCGCTCTTGGACGATTCCTTCTGCCGCCTGTATCGCCTCGTCAAGCAACATGGTGGCTTCATCCATGTCTACAGTGAACCCAGGCAGGGCAGCCTCCGCGTCCATCTCCCTGCCACCGATGTCTCGCTGGCTGTGCTCGGTTCCGCTTCGGAGTCCTCGCCTACTCTCAATTTTCACGGCCGCGAGACCATCCTGATCGCCGAAGACCACGATTCCATCCGCGAAATGGTTCGTCAGACCCTGGTCGGCCTCGGCTACCGTGTCCTCGCTGCCTGCGACGGCGGGCAAGCCCTTCGCCTTTGCGAAAGCGAGACTCCCGCGCTCGCCATCCTGGACGTCATCATGCCTCGTATGGGCGGCTCCGCCACCGCCGCGGCCCTCTTGGCTCGCCTCCCCAACCTGTCCGTTCTGTTCACCAGCGGCTACTCCGAATCCGCCGGCTCCCGCGTACAACTTCCGTCTTCCCGCTATCTCCAGAAGCCTTATAGCCCGACCGCCCTGGGGCGTGCCGTGCGCGAAATCCTGGATCTCGCCGGCCCCTGCGTCCCCGCCTGACTCAACAGACAGGGCTGCGCCCCCGGTGCCGTTCCTGCCTGACACACGCCTGTCGTCTGCGGTTTCGCCGCCAGTTCCATAGTATTCAATCGGTTTTTTAGTACTCATGGTCCTGTTTTTACCGTTGACACCGGCAATCCCCGGTGTTAATAAATCCGAAAGACGAGCCCTCTGGTGGTGAGTCTCCTTTCGTTATAGCTAGTGCTGTTTCGCGAGTGAGATCGCAGGCCTGCCTGGCAGGGCAGGCACTGCTGTTTCGCCCAGGGTATCGTCTGCAACACCCACCCCACCCCGGGAGGCGAAATATTCACTTTTTCGCCTCCTTTTTTGCCCTCAACAGCCATTTTTAGGAGTCGAAGCTTCAGCGAACCGCCTTCGGCTTTCTACCCTCACAGGGTAAACTTTCTTCGATGACTCCCCCGCTGCTTGACCTGCAAAACGTCACTGTCCTTCGTGGCCAAAACGTCGCCCTCGACCGCCTGTCCCTGCGCATCGCTGTCGGCGAACACGTCTGCATCCTAGGACCCAACGGCTCCGGCAAATCCACCCTCATCAAGACCCTTACGCGCGAGTGCTACCCGCTGCAGCGCGACGATTCCTCCATTTCCATCCTGGGCCGCTCTCTCTGGAATGTCTTCGAACTCCGCTCTACGCTCGGCATCGTCTCTCCCGACCTCCTGGCGGCTTGCACCACTGATGCCACGTGTCTCGACGTTGTCCTTTCCGGCTTCTTCAGCAGCACCCGCATTTTCCCCAATCACCAGCCGCATCCCGAACATCACGCCCGCGCCCACGACGCCCTGGCCCGCATGGGCGTCACCCATCTTGCGAAGCGTCCGATCCTCGAAATGTCTTCTGGTGAAGCCAAACGCACGCTCATCGCTCGCGCTTTGGTTCACGACCCCCAAACACTGCTCTTCGACGAGCCGGGCAATACCCTCGACATCGCTGGTCAACTCGAACTTCGCCACGTCATGCGCCAGCTCGCCTGCGCCGGACTTGGCATCCTCCTCGTCACTCATCATGTTTCGGAAATTATTCCGGAAATTGACCGCGTCGTTCTCCTGCAAAAAGGAAAACTGCTCGCCGATGGACCCAAGGATCTGGTCCTGTCGAGCGAGCAGCTCTCGGCTCTGTTTGAAGTTCCTGTTCGCCTACATCGCGAGGACGGCTACTTCCATCTCCACGCCTGAATTGTCGCGCGGTCGTTTATTTCGCGATGCTGTCCGCAATGTCCGCGGCGATGGGCACGCGAAACTTCTCGTGCTGGTATGCCTTGATCATCAGCAATACCCACAGAACCAAGCCAACCAACCCGAGCAACGCGAAGATTCCCCACCCCAGAAATCCTCCGAACAGTCCGCCCATAAATGCTAGCGCGATTCGCAAAATTGTGAGTCCACCGAATACCACGATGGATTGTGCCGCATGAAATTTAACCCACGGCCGCTTATCAATCAGCAAAAATATGAGGCCGGTGACCCATCCCAGCACGTAGCACAATAGTCCAGCAACGTTTTCCTGTAATCCTTCCGTCGGCGACGCTGCAGCTGCTGCCGGCACTGCTGCCGGAACTGCCGCGCCCTGGCTTGCACCACACTTTGGGCAAAACGTCGCCGTTCCGATCTCTTGGCCACACGCTTTACAAAATGCCATGGTCATTCCCTCCACAGGACTGCTTTCACGCGAAGCGTAACAAACGCCTTCCCTTCCACGCAATCAAATTCCCCGTTCTTCGTCTTTGGTAGCGGCCGACCTTTCGCCCGGTTCTGCGCCTTCGCAGCAGGTCTTGTAGCGCCCGCTTTCCGAAGCGGGCGCCTTTCTCCTCCGTGCCAGGCGGGTTTACCCCGCCATCTTGCGCCTTCCCGCTTGTCTTTGTAGGGACGGCCTTCCTTGGCCGTCCGCCAACACAAATGCTTGTCACCCGATCAATGAATGTCGCCTCTTTCAACTTTCAACTTTTGACTTTCACTTTGAACTCTCAACACCCCCTTGCAAATTCTCCGTCCAAGGTAGAAAGTTACCCTCCATGATTTCACCCGCTCTAACAAAATGATCACTTCCTACAATCGCATCGCCGGCCAAAGCGTCGAGCGCCTCGCCGCGCTCAGCGACGGCATCTTCGGCGTCGCCATGACCCTCCTCGCCATCGAGCTTCACATCCCCGCGCTGATTCGCAGCGAACATGAGCTTCGGCAGGCCCTCTTGGACCTTAAGCCGGAGCTCCTCGTCTACCTAATGAGTTTTCTGACTTTGGGAATTTTCTGGGTGGGTCAGCAATCTCAACTCAACCACTTGCGCCGTTCCGACATTCGCCTTACCTGGATTCACCTGGCATTCTTGTTCGCCGTCACGCTCATGCCGTTCTCCACCAAGCTTCTCGCCGAGCATCACTCTTATCGCACTGCCTTACTCGAGTACTGGGGCAACGTCCTTATCTTCGGCGTCATGCTTTACGCCAGTTGGGGATACGCTACCCGCACCGGCCTGATCAAAGACGACATCTCTCCCGAAGTGCCCGCCGCGGTGTGTCGTCGCATCATCATTGGTCAATCCTGGTACGCCTTCGGCGCCGTCCTGTGCTTCTTCAGCACCTATCTCAGCATGCTCGTCATCATCGCCGTCCAGCTCTTCTACATCCTCTCCCCGTGGCTCGGCCTGCCTAATACCGAAGATGCCCCCACTCCGATCGACAACGCATAGATTTGCCAAGCTTCCCAACGTGTGCTTCCGCGGGTGTTGTCTTCCATGTCTTTTAGGGCCTGCGGCCCGCGAAACCTCATGAAAGCAAGGCGCAGGTCCGGAACGTTGCATTTGGCGCAGGCGCAGTCCAATCGCGGCCGACGGGGACGCAAGAGGGATTTCGTCGATGCCGAACGCCTGGTAAAACGGCTGGTGGCTCGCGAATTGACTTTGAGCTTTGTGCCCGATGCCGAACAACGCTTGTGGCGGACGGTAACGCGCAAGAAGTACCAGTTGAGGTGCGAGCGGGTACGGCTGCAGAACCAAGTGGAGGCTCTTCTGGAAGAGGCCCATATCAAGTTGTCCAGCCTCGTCTCCGATCTGCTGGGCGTCAGTGCGCGGCGCATGCTGCAGGCGCTCGCTGACGGGGAAACCAACCCAGCCGCTCTGGCTGCTTTGGCTGATGAGCGCTTGCGCGCCACCCCGGAACAGTTGTGTGACGCGCTCGGCGCCTGTACGGAGTTGAACGCTGTGTACCGGCGACTGCTGAAGATGGCGTTGGAGGAATTACGATTGATCGACGAGCAGATCGGCGAGCTGGACAAGGAGATGGCCATCTGTAGCGCTAGCTTTTATGCCAGCCAGAATCTAAATATGATTTGGTTCTAGCCCCTGAGGATTACAGACTCATCTTGAGTTCGGTTTTACTTATAACTTAAAACCGACAACTGAAAACTCGTTCACTGTCCGTACTTCGTCTGATCCAAAAACTGCGCCGCCACTCCCTTCGGCCCCACTGCCCATCCTTTTCCAAACGCGAAGTTCAGCGCATTCAGGTCCGGTCCGCCGATCGATTCCCACTTCTCTCCATCCCGGCTTGTTTCCGCGCCGTTCGGTCCCAGGGTCAGGAATCCGGCGTCAAATGTTTCCACCGCCGAGCGAAATCCCGTCGGAAACTGCGACGAAAGCCGCCATGTCTTCCCTTGGTCCACCGAATACGCCGCGGTTTTTTCGCGATGCGCCGGTTCCGTGTAGTCGCCGCCAACCGCCACCACCGTATCGCCTGCCCGCACAATCGAGAAGATTCCCGCCGACGCTCTCCCGCTCAGAATGGGCGTTTCACCCACTGTCCAGGTCTGCCCCAGGTCCGTGGAATGAAAAACACGCGCTTTCGGTCCGCCAGTGCCGAAATATAGTTCGTGGTTATCGAATACCAGCAGGCCGGAATTGCTCGCCGCAAACGCTCCTTCTTTCGGCAACGCATTCGGCATGTGCTCGTTCGGAATTTCCTTCCAATGTTTTCCGTCTTCCGTGCGCAGCAACAGGAATTTTCCATCCACCGGATCGCTCAGCGCCACGCAGTGCGTTTCATCGCTGCATGCAATGGCATCCAGAAAAAACGATTTTCGCGAATCCTTAACTTGCTGCTCCCAGGTCTGTCCTCCATCCGTCGTCTTCCAGATGCCTGATTTCTCGCCGTCGCCGCTGGCCATCACGTAGGCCGTCGTGCCGTCCAGCGTCTGCACTCCTCGAAAGTCGCGGGTCTCTCCGTCCGGGATGGAGCATTTCTGCCAACTCTCTCCTTTATCCGTCGATCGCAGCACCGTTCCCTTCGAACCCGTCGCCCACACCGTCGTTTTCCCGTGCAACACCGCTACCCCAACGCCGCGCAGATTCGCCTCCACGCCCGTGGCTTTTACCAGCCACCACGATTCCTCTTGCGGCACCAACATCAGCAACACACACATCACCAGGTAGCGCATAGCCCAAAAGTTTACCATTGGGAGTGCGGCGATTCGCCGCCGCTTTTACAACCTAGACCTAGACAACCGACTTCGTCCAACACCCCCAGCCTGTCATTCTGAGGACATCCGACAAGGATGCCTGAAGAATCTCAACGTCAGATGCTTCTACTCACGCAACGTGTTCTCGGGAGATGGCTTCAATTCAGGCTTGAAACGAACTGCTATCTCTTAATCGGTGTCGGAATGCTTCGCGCGTCGGGATGCTTCGGCGACCAATCTTCCGGCGGAAACGTCACTCGCCAGAACGTTGGCGAAGGCGCGGAAAACTCCAGTCCAATTTCCGCTTTACCGGAGCGCACCGGGCCAAGAAATGCCACGTGGCACTCCTCTTCCTCTCTGGTCGCGTTGTGGAGCATCATCACCTTGGATCCGCTCGTCAGCCGCGTCTGCAAAAGGATCAGCGCGCCGTGCGCATTGATCGCCAGCGTCGCGGTCTCTTCTTCAAATGCAGTGCCTTGGGAGTCCTTGCCGCGAATCCGTACCGCCACCTGCATCAATACGCGCTGGCTCCGTCGGCGTGGACCCGGATGAGGATGTGTTGGGGCGTTCTGGGTTTGGCCCATAGAACCTCGTACAGATGAATATACCCCGCGGGAAAAGAAAGTCGAGTGGCAAGAAAATGCGCGTATACAAAAAGGCTACTCCTTCCGCAGGGAACAGCCTTGGTAAGAAAGTACTAACAAGTTTTCAATCTACGGTAAGCCGCCCGGTGGGCTTACGAGCGTTGATCCATGGGGACATACGACCGCGTATCGTGGCCCAAATAAATTTGCCGCGGCCGCGCAATCTTTTGTTCCGGGTCCAGCAACAATTCTTCCCACTGCGCCAGCCATCCCGACATGCGCGGAATCGCGAACAGCACCGGAAACATGGTCATCGGGAAGCCCATCGACTGGTAAATCAGCCCGGTATAAAAATCCACGTTCGGGTACAGCCGCCGCTTCACGAAGTAATCGTCTTCCAGAGCAATGCGTTCGCACTCCAGCGCAATCTCCAGCAGCGGATTTTTTCCCATCAACTCAAACACTTCGTAAGCAATCTGCTTGATGATCCTGGCGCGCGGGTCGTAGTTCTTGTACACCCGGTGACCAAATCCCATCAGCCGCGTTTCCCCCGCCTTCACGCGGTGGATAAACTCGGGCACTTTCTGAACCGACCCAATCTCCATCAGCATGCGCAAGACTTCTTCGTTCGCCCCGCCATGCAGCGGGCCATACAACGCCGCGATTGCCGCCGCCGTCGCCGAATACGGATCCACGTGCGAACTTCCCACGCTTCTCACCGTGTTCGTCGAGCAGTTCTGTTCGTGGTCCGCATGCAGAATGAACAGCACATCCAGCGCGCGCTCCAGTGTCGGATTCGGACGGTATCTTGTCTCGCTCGTCCGGAACAGCATGTTCAGCACATTTCCCGGATAGCTCAGCTCATTGTCCGGGTACACATACGGCATTCCCAGCGTGTGCCGGTAAGAAAACGCGGCGATGGTCGGCATCTTCCCGATCAGCCGGTACATCTGCTTGCGCCGCGAAGCCGGATTAAAAATGTCTTTCGCGTCGTGATAAAACGTCGACAGCGCCGCAATCGTCGAAATCACCATTCCCATCGGGTGCGCGTCGTAGTGAAATCCGTCCAGAAATTTCTTGATGCTCTCGTGGATGAACGTGTGGTGCGTTATGTTCCACTGCCAATCCTTCAATTGCTCCGGCGTCGGCAATTCCCCATGCAACAGCAGGTACGCCGTTTCCAGATACGTCGATTTTTCCGCCAGCTCCTCGATCGGGTATCCCCGGTACCGCAAAATCCCCACGTCGCCATCAATGTAGGTAATCCGGCTGATGCACGACGCCGTATTATTGAATGCCGGGTCGTAGCTGATCATCCCGAAATCCGCTGCATTTACCTTGATTTGCCGCAGGTCCATCGCCTTGATGGTGTCGTGCTTGATGGGAATCTCGTAGCTCTTCCCGGTGCGGTTGTCCGTAACCGTCAGCGTCTCGCGCCGTGTCGAGGAATCCTCGTTATTCGTTTTCGTTTGCGTTGCCGGCAGTGCAGAGTCCATGCAGATTACCTCAAAATGTCGGCCTGGCGCGCGGCCGCCCCGTCCGTCCACTTTACACCAAAGCATGGCAGCGTGGAAATCATACGCAGCGCAGTCCGGCCGCTGGAACTGCGCCGTTTGTCAGCTAAGGGCCTGACCCCACGCCACATACCGAGCGCTTTTGCGCGGGCAGAATATGCCTCTTGACAATAGTCGTTATAACATATATTATCTCCTCGATCTTTCAGGAGGCTCTCAATGATTCTCGTTCGCAAAAGCAACGACCGCGGCCACGCCGACCACGGCTGGCTCGACAGCCGCTTCACTTTTTCCTTTGCTGATTATTACGACCCGAAGCACGTCCAGTTTCGCACCTTGCGTGTCATGAACGACGACCGCATCGCCGGCGGCGGCGGTTTCCCCACGCATCCGCATCGCGACATGGAAATCGTCACCTACGTTCTGGAAGGCGCGCTCGCTCACAAAGACAGCATGGGCAACGGCTCCGTCATCAAGCCCGGCGACGTCCAATACATGAGCGCAGGAACCGGCGTGGCGCACAGCGAATTCAACGCTTCGGATTCCGAGACGGCGCATCTTTATCAGATCTGGATGTTCCCCGATCGCCAGGGACATGAACCGGTGTACGACCAGAAGCATTTCACGGCTGCGGACAAGCGCGGCAGGCTTCGCCTGGTGGTTTCTCCGGACGGCCGCGATGGCTCCGTGCAGATTCGCCAGGACAACGAACTTTACGCCACGCTTCTCGCGCCCGGTGAATCCGTCGAGCACGCGCTGAAGCCCAATCGTCACGCGTACGTGCAAGTGGCGCACGGCAGCGTTACGCTGAACGGCGCGCAACTCGAAGCCGGCGATGGCGCGGCAATCTCCGCGGAGAAGTCGCTGCAACTCACAGGCGTAAACGACGCGGAAGTCCTGCTGTTCGACCTGGCGTAAGCAAGCGGCGCGCAGCGCTTGCGTTCTGAATGTAGCGCTGGCTTTTATGCCAGCCAGTTTTTCTCAGACAATAGGCAAAAAAAGAGGCGGGAGCAATCCCGCCTCTCTCCGTTTTTGAATTCCTAGTTTCTATTTTCTATTTTCCAATTTCTACTTTCTATTTTCTGTTGCTCGACCACGCCGGCGCGGCGACAATCACGCCAAGCCCAATCGCGGCCAGCAGCACTACAAGCGATGGAACGAGCAGCGGCTTAGCGGTCATGAGGTACACGATGCCAAGCGCCAGCATGGCACGGATGCGGATCAGCGTAACAATCACCGGATCCTTCACGTGCCCCAGCACTTCGCTGCTCAGCGCCGCCGTTCCCTCCGCCGACTGCAACGCCGGCCGCATCTTTTTGAACCGCGGCAGCAGCAGCCCAAATCCAATCACCAGCGCCACGGCAATTCCGATCCACGCCGCGATCACCCAGCCTGCAGCGCTTCGATCGGTCACTCCCGCCATGTATCCGCCGGTCAGGATCAGCAGCAGCAATCCCGGCCCGCTTACCGGCAGCGACCCGCGATAGATCCGCAGCCACGACCGCGCTTCGCCGGCCGTGGTCGCTCTACGCAGCAGCGCAGACGCGGCCCACTCCAGCCCATAGCCAACAAACAGAGCGGCCATGCCCACAAAATGGAAAAACATCACGATCGTGTATGTGTTCATAGGGACACCATCTTACCCGCGTGCACGCTGAAACTCCCGCATAAATCCTGTGAGCGTCTGCACCGCGTCCTGCTCGACGGCGTTGTAGAGCGAGATGCGCATTCCGCCCACCGAACGATGCCCCGGCGTGCCAATCAATCCCGCCGTGGCGGCTTGCTTGGCGAATTCCTTTTCCAACGCTTCGTCGCCGTGAGCCGCGGCGCTGCCGCCCACGCGAAACACCACGTTCATCAGCGAACGCGAGGCCTTCTCCACCGGGCAGTGGTAATAGCCGTTGCTTCCATCAATCGTTTCGTACAGCAGCTTGGCCTTGGCTTCATTGCGCTTCTGCATGCCGGCCACTCCGCCCTGCGCCGCCATCCATTCTGTTACCAGGCTCAGGATGTAAACGGCAAACGTTGGCGGCGTGTGGTACAGCGACTTCTCTTTGATATGCGTGCGGTATTGCAGCAGCGTGGGCAGGTTTTTGTCCGCGCGCTCCGCCAGATCTTTCCTGACGATGACCACCGTCACGCCACTTGGCCCCAGGTTCTTTTGCGCTCCGGCGAAGATCAGGCCGAACTTGCCCACATCGATGGGCCGCGACGCGATGTCTGACGACATGTCCGCCACCAGCGGCGCCTGCGAAGCCGGCACGTGGCGATATTGCGTGCCTTCAATCGTATTGTTGGTGCAGAA
The DNA here is from genome assembly GCA_963826335.1 of Candidatus Acidiferrales bacterium. Taxonomy (GTDB): domain Bacteria; phylum Acidobacteriota; class Terriglobia; order Acidiferrales; family UBA7541; genus Acidiferrum. Next base: position 50,190 of record CAWGXB010000020.1, read on the forward strand.
GTAGGTGTACGAAGCGTCTGGCGACAGCTTGATCTCTTCCGCCCGCGGCACGCGCACGAATTTCTCCGCTTCTGTCGAAAAGGCGATATTGTGCGGGATGCCCTTCTTCAATTCGCCGATGGCCTTGGCCGTCCATGCGCCGGTATGCAACACGTCTACCGGCTTTCCCGGCAAGCACAGATTCATCGGCACCATGGTGAATTGCATGCTTCCGCCGCCTTGCACAAAGATCACCGCGTAGTCTTCCGGGATCGCCAGCAGCTTGCGCAGGTTTTGCTCCGCCGCATTGTTGATGGCCTCAAATTCCGCGGAGCGGTGCGACAGCTCCATCACGCTCATGCCTGTGCCGCGGTAGTCCAGCAATTCCTCGCGGATGCGCTCCAGCACAGGAAGCGGCAACGCGGCCGGACCAGCATTAAAGTTAAACGCCCGCTTCGCGCGGGTTGCAGCTGATGTGGTGCTCACGGTGATCATGCCTTTCGCAGAAGGATTGCGGCGCTTCCGTAGCGGATAAGCTGAGGTTTGCTCCGCTCCTTAGAATACCAGATGAGGCGTGCGTCGTGATTCGTGACCCGTGCCTCGTGAGCGCCCAGCAGCGGCCAATTTGGCGACTCGTGTAGGGGCACGATACATCGTGCCCAGCGACCGGTGCGCCAGCGATCAGTGCGAGGAATCGCTGTAGCGCCGGAGGCGCGAAAGAAACTAGCCCAGCGCGTGAGCGCTGGGAACCGTAATCAAAAAAATCCCGAGCGCCGTAGGCGCGGCACCCACCTACCGACCCTCCTGCCACGCGAACTGGTGTCCGTCTTCATTCGCCCATCGCGACGAATTCGCTTTGATCGCGTTCACCGCTTTCGGCACCGCCAATCCCGGCGGAATCTGAATCAGCAGATGGATGTGATCCTCCATTCCGCCCACCGCGTGAACCTGAACTCCGATCTTTCCGCAGATTCCCTTCACATAGGCCCTCATCCGCGGTTCCCATTCCGGAGCAATCGCTTTGCGACGTTCTTTCGTGCTGAACACAACATGAATCACATTTTGCGCATACCTATGGGACACGTGTCGCACCTCCGGCGCTCCTCATCGTTGTACAGCACTCACCCACCGCTCACGCGCTGGGCTAACATCTACCGCGCCTCCGGCGCTTTCGCCGCTCGCACAAAACTCGGTTTCATTCATTTCATGAGCGCCAGCGGCGCGCCAGAAACTAGTAGCCCAGCGCGTCAGCACTGGGTATGCATCCCGACCAACGTCGAGCGCCGGAGGCGCGGCACCCCGGAACACAAATCTCGCCCCAAACTCCACCTTTTGGCGAGCGGTTGGAAAATGTCGGCGCGCCGGTGTGTATTGGATAAGGTGCTGAATCGACAATGGTTAGCCATTTTGCGGAATTCGGCGAAGAGATGGAAAGTGAAAGTAACACTTGAGGTTGTGCGCGCGCTGCTTTGAGATTTTAGGCCCCCACCCCCCACTAGCCTTCTTCCATTAGTGGCCACTATGTAAGAAAGACCGTCGCCCCTTGAAACCAGTGGATTTCCTGTGACGCAGGCACGCGAGAAAAACCGACCTGAAGGTCGGCCACTACAATCTGATTCCTCAGGGGCTAAAAGCTCCGACCCCCTGAAGAGAAAGCAGATCACAACCCCTTCTAAAAGAAGAAGCAGCAGAAAAGCAGATCCCTCGCTGCGTTCGGGATGGCAAATTGTAGAAACGGCAACAGCGACGGCAGGGCTGCAACATTGACCTGGGCGGTGGGGGCTTGTAGACTCGCGGCTACTCTACGGGGCGCGGACTTGACGGAGTTCGTGCCCGGGCCAATTTCCATCCACAAAAAAGACTAATAGGAGAAACGATGAGAAAAGCTCTATGGGCCATTCTGTTTGTTGCGACGTTGCTAAGCGCGTTGCCGAGCCGGGCGCAGAATCCCAACTACGATGCCGGGCCGGTGTGGCGGGTGACGTACTACCATCTGAAGCCGGGTCAGGGAGAAGCGTTCTGGAAGGATTTTCGCGAGAACCTGAAACCGGTGTACGACGCGGTGAAAAAAGAAGGCATGATCACCGATTACAAAGTGTGGACCAACGCGACAAGCGACGCTCCGGGAGACTGGGACATCGCGGTGGGGCTGCTGTTTCCGAACTGGGCGGCGCTGGATCAGATCGAAGCGAAGGCGGCGACCATTTCGGCGAAGCATTACGGTTCACGCGAAGCCATGCTGGAAGCAGGGAAGAAACGCAGTGAGATCCGCGAAGTGGTGATGAGCAAGTTGGCGCGTGAGGTGATGCCGAAGTAGAGGCGCCGGCGCGGCAAGGCCCCGGATGCGTTGGCAGACGATTCGGGGCCGCTGGCGCGGGGATGGTGAGCACGGGGTCGGGTGCGCGTGACAGTGAGGTAGTCGGCGATCGATCAAGCCACGATCCCTCGCTGCGCTCGGGATGACAACACACATCACTTGGGATGACGATGCGCATGGATTAGCTGGCGGCGAAAAGCCTCGGGCCTGAAGGCCCGAGCTACAGGATCGATTCGTCCAGGCGAATGGAAGGATTTTTATTTGGGTTCGGTGGGGAGGGCCAGGAAGACGCGGTCGTCGATGGGGATGGTGGGAGTCAGGGGGGTGGAGGTTTTGCCGCCGGCTAAGGCAATTTGTTTTGCCAGGCCGCTGAGGGCGGGCGCCGCGGGCTTGGAAGAGTCGGCGGGAGCGTCGCCCGGCTGCATGGAGATGCGCGTGGTCTTGGGCGTGCAATTCGGCGTGTTGAGGCAAGTATCGCGCAGGAAAACCTGGCGGAGGCCGCTGTTGGGAGTTGCAGTCGCAGGCGCGGTTTGCGGTTTCGCGGCGGACGATTGCGAATCGTGGCTGGGCGTGACCGCAACGAACGCTACGAAGCGCCCGGACGAGCTGATCGAAGGAAGAATGGCTTCAGTGCCGGTGAGGGCGCCGGCGGGATCGGTGGAAATCAACGAAGTGGCTGGCTTGCACGCGGTGGATGCGCCGATGCACATATCGCGGAGATAGACCTGGCGTCCTTCAGGCGCGCCGGTGACCAGATTGGTTGCGGCGGAACTGAACGCGACATAACGGCCGTCAGCGGTGATCACCGGAGAGTGGCTGGCTTCATTGCCCGCGGTGCCATCCTGGGCGACGGAGACGGTTTGCGTTGTGGGAGCGCAACCACTGGGCGCGCCAAGACATGTGTCTCGTAAAAGAATCTGCGTCACATCATTTTCCTGAGAGGTGTAGGCGACGTAGCGGCCATCCGAGCTGATTGCCGGAGTTTCCTCCGCGGTGGCGCCTGCCGCGCTTGCCGTCGAGTTGGCTGCCGCGGGTGCGGCCGCGCCGACAGAGAAAGTTTGCGACGAGGGAGTGCAAGTGGGGTCGCCGGTGCAATTGGTGTCGCCGCCGCCGAGATTGGGGCAGTTGACAAGACAGACTCCGCTGGGCGGATTGATGACGTTGATCTTCGCGGCGGGATCGGCACTGGCCAGGTAGGTTGCGGGAATGACGGCCTTGATTTGCGTGGCGGTAACACCGGATGAATTGATGGCAGTTTCAATGCCGCCGGTGGCGACGCCGGTGTAAGTAACGGTGGAAGCACCATTGGTGGAGGAGGGAAGGAAATTCGTGCCCGTCAACGTGACGGTGACAGCGGCACAACTTTTCGAACTGGAGCACACAGCGGCAGTGGCGGGAGAAATCGAGGTAAGCGTGGGCTTGGGATTCGGAGAGCCGTAAATGAGAAACGCGAGAGAGTTGGACAAACCGTTGTTGCCGGTGCCCGATTGCTGGTAGTGGGTGTTAACGTAAGCGGTGCCGGGCTTGGCGATTAAGCTGGCGGGCACGACCGCGGTTAACACCGTGTTGCTGATCGGGGTGGTCACCAGGTTCTGGCCATTCCATTGAACGGTGCTAACGGGAGTGGCGGGAAAGGGGTTCGCAGTAGAGGCGACGACGGTGATCGTGAAGGAAGGGCCGCCAAAGACGACACCCGAAGGCGAAATATTCAGGACGGTTGCGCCGGTCGCGTATTGCACAGAGTTGTTGTAATCGTTGCAGCTGAGGCATGCAAACGCAATCAAGGCTACGGCAACCGTGGAGCAAAACCGCTTCATCGAATCTCCTTCACGAGGTTTCAAGCAAGTAGCGCTCGCTTGTCGCCCGATCTGGGAAGGACAAGGGAATAGAGCGCATCTGTTTGGGGTGAGATGCAAAAACCGCAGCACGCGTTGACCCGCCGCAGGAGCCCGGCTCCCGGCAGGAATACAACCCCCGATTAAGCTACTCCATTATCCCTCAGGTGGGGATTTGGGAAAAGTCGGCAATGAGAGCGCGTCAGGAGCGAGTGGAGGGCGGGGCGCGGTCAGTTTGCGGGAGGGCCTAAGGCGTCGAGCGACTGGCGGACCAGAAGAGCGATCTTCTTTTGGCGGTCTTCATCGGGATCTTTGGCGGTTGCCGCGGCGTGGTAGGCGGCAGCCGCAAGAGATTTGCTGCCGAGCTTGGCGTAGAGGTCGCCCTGGGTGAGATGGAAGATGGGATTTTGCGGATAGCGCTCGACGAGGGGAGTGATGGTGGCGAGCGCTTCTTCGTAACGGAAGTCGTAATTTTCCAGATTCACGGCGAGATAGAAACGCGCGAGCACGGGAGTGAGTTGGCCATCGCGGATGGCGATTTGCATCAGGCGGATGCCTTCCACTTTGGAACCGCCGGGAATGCCCATGAAGAAACGGAGGACGCGGGCTAGCGTGGATAGCGTGTCGACATAATAGTCGTAGAGGCCGAGGCCAAAGCTTGCGTCCGCGGCGTCGGGATCAAGGGCCAGGGCGCTGAGGAAATGTTCTCGGGCACGCACGCCTGCCTTGGCGGCATTGTGGTTCTCTCCGCGGAGGCTGTAAAGGCGAGAAGCGAGCGCCTCCGCCAATCCGGCGTAGATATTCATAGTGGCGGAATCCTTGCGCTTCAGATCGGTTTCCGCCAACAGATAGGCCTTCGACGCAAGTTCCAGGTAGTGCTGATCCGCAGGAAGCTTTTCGCGGTGACGCGGCATGCTCATGCCGTATTTGAATTCGGCGGAGAGGCACCAGGTTTTCCACCACAGCGCTTCGACTTCGAGGAGATAGCCGAGAGGCTGATCGGGGGACTGCTGCTGCATCTGGCGAGCTGCGGTGATGGCGTGGTCCAGTCGCCAGGAATAAATATCGTCCAGAATGGCGGCGACGTTTTGCGGCAGCGCGGGAGTGGGCGATGCGGAGGCGGCCTGGTTCGCGAGCGCGCAAGTGGCAAAGCAACACAGGGATAGAACGGCGGCAACAAAGCAACGAAGCATGGTGTTGGGAAAGGGCGAGGAGCCTCACGCCTTCCGTGGCACGAGTTTAAGCTGTTCCGCGAGAGTTGCAAAACGAAATGGTTTTTGCAGGAAAGCCGCTTCGGGCGGAATCTCGTGATCCATGCCGCTTTCCGCGTATCCGGACATATAGATGACATGAATATTGGGCTGCGGGTCCTGGATTTGGCGGGCAAGCTCGGGTCCGCGAAGCTCGGGCATGACGACGTCGGTGAGGAGAATATCGGATGGCGGCGGCACGCTCGGTGGTGCGCTGAAATTGTTCGAGGTAAGGCCGGCCCTTGGATTTGGGCGGCAAAGATGCCTCTAATAGCTCCTCGGAACCAGTCAGCACGATGAGCATGTTGTTGAAATCGTGCGCGATTCCTCCGGCCAGCTGACCCAGGACTTCCATTTTTTGCGCTCGGCGGAATTCCGATTCGAGGCGAGTGCGCTCTTCTTCCAGGTGCTGACGCGTGAGGCTCTGCCGATAGTCGTCATATAAAACGCCGACGGTTTGAGAAATTGTTTCGAGGGACCGTACTTCCTCTCCGGTATAGCCACTGGGGCGGTTGGCCACTCCGATTACGCCGACGATTTCCGAGCCCTTGAAAATCGGCACTCCCAGAAAACTTCGGAACAGCGGGTGTCCCGCGGGAACACGCTGGGAATGGTGAGGGCCTAAGGGATTAATGGAGACAACTGTCTTTGCTTTCTGGATAATATCGCCGAGCAAATTTTTCGGGTGCTCCAAATCAAAATAGCCGCATTCTTCGTACTGTTTCAGCCCGGATTCGTAAGGATCGTGATCGCCGGACTGGCAGCAGTGAATGCCCTTGTGAGCGAGCACGCGCAAGACGGGGCCCTCCAGAACCACGCCAAGAAGACCGAACTCACTCTGCGTTTCATTGAGCGCAAAGGAGAGAAGGTGGCGGCTGGCGGCGCTCCAGTCTCCCGTATCAAGAAAGGTGGTCAGCGCGTGGTTGACGGTGGCGAGAAGGGCAGATTTTTTCTCAAGTTCCTGCTTGATGCGCCGGTGTTCGGGGGTATCGTCAACCATGGAAGAAGGAGTGGCGGCATTTTCGCGTTGCAGCAAAAGAGCGATGGCACCGGCGAGCAGCAAAAGCAGGATTGCGATTGCGAGACCGTGCCATGAAGAGTCCGCCACTCGCAGAAGAAGGAGAAAGGTTATCGAACTGGCGAAATGAAGAACCACCGTTGTAGTACTCAATTTGTCTGGAAGGGAATACGCGACGTCTGGACCGTGGCCGTAATGTTCAGGCCGCAGATCGCTTGCGAAGAGGGAGAGAGCAAAGCCGCCTGAATTCACCTTACGCCGGAAAGTTGCGGAGCGCAGCGTCTGGGAGCATGGCGTGTGCTTCATCGAATACAAGCAGAGTAAGTGAGGGGGCACGGGTCGAGTGTTGATGTGCTTGGGTCGAGATCCTTCGGGCGCAAACCGCGCGCGCTCAGGATGACAGCCAACCGAAGCAAGGTTTCGCGGCTTTTGTTATTCTCGCAACGAATGGCGAAACCTTCCCATCCCGCGAACTCCGCAATTTCCCAACCTGCACTCGAGCGCGGCCTCGGCCTGAAAGAGGCTGTGGCACTGAACATGATCGAGATCGTGGGCATTGGCCCGTTCGTGGTGAGTTCGCTGGTAATCAAGGCGATGGGCGGCCCGCAAGCGCTGATCGCGTGGCTGGCAGGCGCGCTGCTTGCGACGCTCGACGGATTCGTGTGGGCAGAACTTGGCGCAGCGATGCCCAAGGCGGGCGGCACGTACGTGTTTTTGCGCGAGGCGTATGGGCCGGGGCGCTGGGGTCGGCTGATGTCGTTCCTGTTCGTGTGGCAGACGTTCGTGCAAGCGCCGCTTTCCGTGGCTTCGGCGTCGATCGGATTCGCACGGTATGCCGGGTATCTACACCCACTGACTACGGTGGAGTCGAAGATGATTTCCGGCGGGCTGGTGCTTCTGCTGGTGGTGCTGCTGTACCGGAAGATCACGACGATCGGGAAAATTTCGATACTGCTGTGGACTGGAGTGGTCGGAACGATGCTGTGGCTGATCTGGGGAGGCCTGCGGCACTTCGATGCGAAGCTGGCTTTCGATTTTCCGCCGGGCGCGTTTCATGTTTCGTCTTTATGGTTCGCGGGGTTGGGCGCGGCGATGGTGAACACGGTTTACAGTTACTGGGGCTACTACAATATCTGCCATCTGGGCGGTGAAATTCGCGAGCCGGAGAAGAATATCCCGAGGGGCATTTTTCTTTCGATTCTGGGAATCACGGTTTTGTATCTGGCGATGCAAACGAGCCTGTTGGGGGTGGTTCCGTGGAGACAGGCGCAGAACTCGCCATTCATCGCGAGTTTGTTCGTGGAAAAACTTTATGGGGTGGGCGCGGCGCATTTCGTGACCTGGATGGTGCTGTGGATTGCGCTGGCTTCGGTGTTTTCGCTTTTGCTGGGGTACTCGCGGGTGCCGTATTCGGCCGCGCTGGACGGCAACTTTTTCCCAATTTTTGGGAAAGTGCATCCAACGAAACATTTTCCGCACATTTCGCTTCTAATACTGGGGGGTCTGGCCTTCCTGTTCAGCATTGTGTTGAAACTGGAGACCGCCATCGCCGGGATTCTGGCCATGCGGCTGATCGTGCAGTTCATCGGACAAGCCGTCGGCGTGATTCTGTTGCACAGGCGGTGGGGACCGGAACGGCTGCCGTTTAAAATGTGGCTATTTCCTGTGCCGGCCGTTTTGACGATGCTGGGGTGGGCGTGGCTTTTCTGGCAGACAGGCCCGGCGCGCAAATGGGGGCTGCTGGAGATTGGCCTGGGCATATCGGCATTTCTGGTCTGGACCCGCGTAATGAGACAATGGCCGTTTGCAGTTGAGACCCGCGAGCAAGCACGCGTAAGGGAGGAAGCGTGAATCGATTTGTTTTTCATTGCAGCTTATTCATAGCCAGCCTGTTGATTCTCCCACTTGCTCATGCACAGTTTCCTGCCGCGCCCGGAACAGGCCCGGGCCTTCCTGAAACCATTGATGCCATAGATGGAGCGCGTGTGACCACGCGGATTCTATACATCACGGCGCATCCCGACGATGAAAGCGCGGCGCTGCTGACATATCTGGCGCGCGGACTTCACGCGGATGTGGCGTTGCTGACGCTGACGCGAGGAGAAGGCGGACAAAACGCGCTTGGACCCGAGCAGGCTCCGCAACTCGGCTTGATCCGTACGGAGGAATTGCTGGCGGCGACGCGCGGGTATGGCGTGAAGCTGTACTTCACGCGCGCCAAGGATTTCGGTTTTTCCAAGACAGTGGCCGAGACGGAAAAAATCTGGGGCGATGCGGTGCTGGAAGACATGGTGCGCGTGATTCGCGAATTTCGCCCGGACATGGTGATCAACGGTTGGGGCGGTGTGCACGGAGGTCACGGGCATCATCAAACATCGGGGCTGTGGACGCCGAAAGCGGTGCAACTGGCTGCGGACGCGAAGGCGTATCCGGAGTTGGCGAAGGAAGGGCTGAGTCCGTGGAGTGTGGATGGTGAGGCACCGGTGGTTCTGGATGTGGACCGCGGGTCAGACAATCCGCAAGGTTATGTACTTCCGCTCGATGAAGTGTCACCGCTGTATGGGAAAACGTGGCGGCAGATTGGGTTGGACGCGTTCGTGAACCATCACAGCCAGGGGATAGCCGGGTTTCTGGGATCGGCATTTTTGCGGAGACCGATTGCGCTGAAGCGGGAAGATGGCAAAAATTTTGATCCGTCGACGCTGGCGGTTCGTTTGCCGGAATTGTTTGGAAAAGAAAATGGGAAGGTTTGTGGCGCGCATAAGGATTGGTGCGACGCGCTAAAGCAGTCGGACCAAGAGTTGCAGCAGGCACGCGCGGCGGCTTTGACGCTGGATTTTTCCGCAGCGACGAACCTGCTGGTGGATGTGCAGAAGCGGTTGGCTGCGATTCTTCCGGCTGGTCTTGTGTCTCCCGAAGGAAGAAGCTCGACTGAGTTCCAGCTTGGTTTGCAATTGGAACGAGTGACGCGAGCGCTGCGGCTGGCGGCTGGATTCTTTTTTGAGGCGGAGGCGGATCGAGGTGAAGTGGTGATCGGCGAGCCGGTGTCGTTGACGGTGAGCTACCATTGTCGGCCGGGAGTGCAATGCCCGTTTCAGGGGCCTTTAGTGGTGACCGCGGGAGGTCAGCAATTCCAGGCGGGTGGAGGAGATGCCACACAGGGCGTGAAATTTAAAATTACGCTGGATGCAGCGCCGCCAGCGCCTCCGGTGTGGGCACAACTGAGCGCGGAGACTCGTCCCATCATCTTTGTGTCCATAAAAGAACAGATCGACGCACAGCATGAAATCCTAGCGCCCACAAATGTTTTTTATCCGTTCGCATCGTCGACGACGGTGGCCAGGGTTCCGCTGCGCATCGTGCCCGCGTACACGCTGTCGGTGCAACCGACGCAGGCGGTGGAAGTGCTGAACAGCAAGCACAAGCCGTTTGATATTTTGCTGCGGGTACATTCTTATTCGACAAGGGCCGCGAAAGTTTCCGTGGGGCTGGATCTTCCCGACGGGCTCACTTCCACGCCACCTGCCGACGTCAGCTTCGACGGCGTTGGGGATCAATACGCGAAATTCACGGTGACTCCTCCGGCAAAACTGGAGGCCGGCAATTTCACGATCACACCGTATGCCAAGCGCGGCGACGAGAAGTTCACCACATCGCTTGAGCCGCTGCCTTCCATGCCGACGATATTGTGGAGCGAGCCGGCGCTATGCGTGGTGCATGCGTTCGACATCGACGTTCCGCCGAATCTTCGAGTGGGCTACATTTCCGCGGAAGGCGAACCGATTCCTGAAGCGCTGAAACGGCTGGGGATCAGCGTGGACCTGCTGGATGCGGCGGCACTGGCGTTCGGCAACCTTTCGGCTTACGACGCGATCGTGGTGGGCGTGCGCGCTTATGAACTGCGCCCCGAGCTTGCGGGCGCCAACAAGCGGCTGCTGGAGTACGTTTCGGATGGCGGTACGCTGGTGGTGCAATACAACCGCGATTATATCTGGGACCGCGTGCAGCCCGCGCCGTATAAAGCGACGATCGGAAGCCCGACACCGCGCATCACGGATGAAACTTCGCCGGTAAAATTTTTGAAGCCGGATGACCCGCTGCTGACTCGTCCGAACAAGATCACGCAAGCCGATTTCCAGAATTGGAAGCAGGAGCGTGGGCTGTATTTCTGGAGCGATTTCGACGCGAAGTATACGGCGGTACTGGCGATGAACGATCCGGGAGAAAAGGATTTGAATGGCGGCGTGGTGTACACGAAGTATGGCAAGGGCACGTACATCTATACCGGGTTGGCGTTTTTTCGGGAGTTGCCGGATGGAGTGCCGGGTGCGTACCGGCTATTTGTGAATTTGCTTAGCGCGTCGAAGACGGAGTAGGGGTGTGGCAAGGAGATTCCCGGAGAGAGCAGAGTCCTCAGGGGCTAAAGCCCAGTGCAAACTACAAGGTTGATGTCAGGGCTGGAGCCCTGACCCCCTAAAGAGAAATATGCCGAATAACCTGGACCGGCGATGGATTAGCAATCCTGTCGCGGCATACGAAAAGCCTCAGGCCTGAAGGCCTGAGCTACAGGATACGGGCTCTTTAGATATCGGATAAAGGTGCGAATAGAGTTGGGGCTGGGTGCGTCGCACTGCGCTATGCTCGTTGTGTCAGCTTGGAAACATGAATCGCATTGGTTGCTCCGGACGAAGTGTGGGCAACCTATTTGCAGGAGTGTACGAAGAATGAATCGCAACGCAGCTGGATTTCAAAACTCGCGGGCGGGCTATTGGCGCGTGTTCGCGGCGATCGCGCTAGCCCTGGTTTTTGCCACGACGGCACCGGCGCAGCAAAAAGACAAAAAGAAAAAGCAGGCGGACCAGGCGCAACCGCAGCCCGATGCCACGAAAGCACTACCGGATGAACAGCGCATCGACCTGCTCATCTCCGACATGCTGGGCGCGTGGCAGATTGGCGATACCGACAAGCTTCATAAAGACATTGCGGACGACGTTGTGGTGGTGAACGGGAATTGGGCGCCGCCGGTTGTAGGCTGGGCGGAATACTTGAAGGCTTACCAGTTGCAGCGGGCGCGCGCCAATCAGGTTCGGCTGGAGCGCTCAAACACGCTGATCCGTGTGACCGGGAACGTGGCGTGGGCTTGTTATCAATGGGATTTTTCAGGAATCGTGGATGGGCAACCGAGCGGAGCGAGGGGACAGACTACGCTGATTTTGCAGAAACGGAACGATGCGTGGATCATCGTGCACAATCACACGTCGATTGTGGAAACCGCGCTGCAGCCCAGTCCAGCGGCCACTGCTCCCGCACCCGCACCAGCAGCGAAGCCCTAGTGTGGCGCTGACCTTTTGCGGCGCGGCCTGGCGAGCTTAGAAATTCTTGAGGCCGTTGTAGACGAAGATTCCAGCAATCGCCAGCAGCAGCACGCCTGCCATGATCCCACTGGTTAGAATGGGACGAGACAGCTTATTGATCTTGGAGACCAACGCCCTCTGCTCCTTGGCCATATGTTCTTCAGCAGCATCCAGGAAAATCTGGTCGTCTTCATGACTGGTGAGCACGCTGCGCCAGATTACCAAAACCAGGAATATGGCGGTTACGACTCCCCAGGCGATCAGAAGATAGAGGAACGGTCCAGGTCTCAACAACCCTTCTAAGGCTTCCATAGAATCCTCCCGTCGGGAAACGGTCGGCGATGCCTGCCTCCCCAAGGCAGACAGGGCTGATTTGCGCGCAGTATAGCACTCTGGTTGAAGAATGGAAGTGATACGAGGGGCTGGGAGCGGTGGGAAAGTTTGTGCCAAGGGCGCAGAGGATTTAACGGATTCGGGAAGTAGAGGGCTGATAACTGGCCGTGGCGAGATGCCGGGCGAATTACTTATGGTGTTGGTAACAATGCGACGTTAACGCAATGCAATCAGTGGGTTAAGCGCCGAGACGAGTGCCAATTTGTCTGGCTGGATGAGGGAGGGAGTGGCTGCTTCGTTGTTGGTAAGTGATTTCGTCCAGCGGATTTGCGCGCCAGGCGGCATTCGTTGCGGAAAGCGGCGCGAACAAGGTAGAATCAAAACAGTGCCCGAATGGCGGAACTGGCAGACGCGCCAGGTTCAGGACCTGGTTCTCGCAAGGGAGTGGAGGTTCGAGTCCTCTTTCGGGCACCAAACATCAAGTCATAAATCCCACCCTGATTCGTCCCTCACCTGCATTCGATTCCATTGGTCTTCTCTTTCAATTCCGAAGCTCTTCGCCGAAGGACGGAAGTTTGTTCACTCTGCAGCCAGGTAGACGTAGCGGAGGATGAAGAGAGCGGTGAGGATCCAGAGCAGGATGCTGACGTCGCGCCACTTGCCTGCGGCTAGTTTAGCGAGCGTGTAAGTGATCACGCCGAGACTTAGTCCCGTGGCGATGCTGAAGGTCAGCGGCGTAGCCAGCAGAGTGACGAACGCAGGGAAGGCTTCGGTGAAGTCAGTCCAATCGACCTTGGCGATCGACTGGGTCATCAGCGCGCCGACCAAAATGAGTGCCGGGGCCGTTGCGAAAGCCGGGATGGAGGCGGCGAGCGGCGAGAAAAACATGGCCACCAGAAATAGTCCCGCCACAACCACGTTGCTAAGACCGGTGCGCGCGCCGGCGGCGACTCCCGCGGCGCTCTCGATGTAACTGGTAACTGTGGATGTGCCGGTGAGCGCGCCGAAGATGGTGCCGACTCCATCTGCGAGCAGCGCTTTTCCCACGCGTGGAATCTTGCCATCTTTGACGAAGCCACCCTGCTCGCAGACGCCTACGAGCGTGCCGACGTTGTCGAACAGATCCACGAAAAGAAAAATAAAGATGATTTCGATCAGGCCGAGGTGCAGCGCGCCGCGCAAATCCAACTTCAGAAAAGTGGAGGAAGGGTGCGGCAAGGCCAGGAACGCCGTCGGCCAGTGGGCGAGGCCGCGAAAGATGCCGAACAAGGTGGCGCCCAGGATTCCGAGGAGGATCGCGCCATTCACGCGGCGGACCATCAGCACGAGAATCAGTACGATGCCGACACAAGCCGCTTGAACTTCGCGGTTGCCGAAATTGCCCAAGCTGACAAACGTGGCCGGGTTGGCGACCACCAGCTTTGCGCTGCGCAATCCCACGAAGGCGATGAACATTCCGATGCCGCCGGCGGTGGCGTGCTTCAAGCTTTCCGGGATGCCGTTAACGATTTGTTCGCGAACGCGCGTGACGGTGAGCAGCACAAACAGAACGCCGGAAAAAAAGACTGCGCCGAGCGCCACGGGCCAGGGCACATGCATACCGAGGCAGACGGAGTAGGTGAAATAGGCGTTCAACGACATGCCCGGGGCCAGAGCGATGGGATAGCTGGCATAGAGGCCCATCACCAGAGTGGCAGCGGCCGCGGAAAGGCAGGTGGCAAAGACGACGCCGTCGGGCGGCATGCCTGCTTGCGCCAGGATTTGCGGATTGACCACCACGATGTAGGCCATGGTGAGGAATGTGGTCACTCCGCCGACGACTTCTTGGCGCGCGGTGGTCTGATTTTGTTTGAGTTGAAACAGTTTTTCGATCAACGTGGGCGCCCGCCGCAATTGGGGTGTGAGCTTATCGGCGAGGCCACTGTAGGTGTGCCGGTGCGCGAAGTCAATGTCGCGAAGGGCTGGCCGAATCGGGGTCGGGCTGGTGTAGTATGGCCTCGGTTATGAAGAAGAAGTGCGGAAGAGAGGCGATCGCCGTGCGGAAGAACTGCGAACTGTTGAGTGGTGTGGGATTGATGATGATGGCAGGATGGCTGGCGGTTGCGGCGCCTTGCGCGGCGCAGCAATTGACGAACGAGAAGGTGTCGCTGAGCGTGAACGCGAACGATGGAACGTATCAATTGGCGGTGCGCGGCGGTCAGCCGATAATCAGCAGCCGCGTGGCGGCTCAGATCGACCACCAGTGGGTGCGTTCGAGCGATTACCCTCGTCACCAGGTTTCTGAGTCTACGTTCAGCGATGAGTTGGGGCCGGGACATGCCGTGACCGTCACGTTCAGCGGACTCGACGGCAAACCCGAGCTGATTTATGTGGGGCAGGTTTATGATCAGCGTCCCTATGCTGCTGTGCAAGTGCAGGTGCGCAACACGACAAATCGGGAACTGACGGTGCAAGCGATACGAAGCGTCGAGGCGATTGGCGATGCGCTGGTCGACCTGGGCGGCCACGCGGCAGCCGATCGCATACTCTCCGATAGTTTCAGCGAAGACTGGCCGGAACTTCATTTGTATGACCTGGGAAAAGCGCCGGGAGGAATACACCGTGGCGCGGGCAGTCAACTGATTTACAACCGCGAGAGCAAGCAAAGCCTTTTTCTCGGCGCGCTGAGCTGTGACCGGTTCCTCACGCTGCTGCACCTGCAAGCCGCAGGCACGGGCGCGGAGACGAAGATCGCATCGTTTAGTGCGGACTCCACCGGAACCACGGAGATGCAAAAAGAGTTCGATATGAAAAATGCCCGGGCAGAGGATCAGATTGAACTGAGCTTGCCCGTTGCACCCGGAGCAGAAATGCGTTCCGAGCGGCTGATGCTGCAGGCGGGGCCGGAGTACCACAATCTGCTGCTGGCCTATGGCGACGCGATTCGACGGCTGCACCACGCGCGGGTTTCCGTCGACACGCCAATCGGATGGTGGAGCTGGACTGCGTTTTATGGAGGCATCAATGAAGGAGTGACGCTGGCGAATGCGGATTGGCAAGCCGAGCATTTGAAGGCGCTGGGTTACAAATATTTTCAGATTGATGAAGGCTACCAATACGCGCGCGGAGAGTACGCAACGGCCAACGCCACGCAATTTCCCGATGGCCTGCGCTTCGTGGGGCATCGAATTACCGGGGACGGCTTGACGTTCGGGATCTGGACAGGGCCGTTTGAAGTGACCAGCCGGGCGTGGGTTTACGAGCACCACAAAGAATGGCTGGTGCACAACGCCAAGGGCGAACCCATCCGCAATCGGCAGGTTTGGAACCAGAAGACGGATGTGCTGTACACGCTGGACACGACACATCCCGGGGCGCAGGAATATCTGCGGCAGACGTACAAAACGCTGGTGCGGGAATGGGGAGTGCGTTTCATCAAGCTGGATTTCATGGATACGACGGCGATTGAAGGGTATCGCTACCGGGCGAATACGACGGCGCTGGAAGCGCAGCGCATCGGCTTGCAAGTTATTCGCGAGACGGTGGGCGAAGACGTGGTGCTGGACAAAGATGGAAGTCCGATGCTGAACGCGGTGGGATTGGTGGACACAGGGCGGATCTCGACGGATACGGCGCATTCGTTTGAGGCTACGAAGGAAGCGGCACCAGGAATTGCCGCGCGGTTTTACATGCACCGCAATTTTTTCGTGAATGATCCGGACGCGTTCAACACGACGTCGCAATCGTTCCCCGGTATGCGCCGCGAGCTGCCGGCTTCGCTGGAACTATCGGCGGCGCAAGCTTCGATTGCGCTTTCGGCGGTGTCTGGCGGGATGTATGAAATTGGGGACGACATGACGGTGCTGGGCTCGTTGAAAGATCGCCTGGCGCTGGTGGAGAACGCGGACCTTCTGAACATGGCGAAGATTGGACGAGCGTCGACGCCAATCGATTTGATGACCTACGAGGCCGAAGACGAGCAGCCCAGCGTTTTCTTTCTGCAGGAAAGCCCGCGGCAGTCGATGCTGACGGTGTTCAATTGGACGAAGAGTCCGCGGTCGCACACGTTGAAGCTGGCAGAACTGGGATTGCGTAGCGAGCGCACGTACGCGGCGTCGGATGTGCTGAACCAGAATGCGCCGGCAATTATTTCGGACGGGACCGTGCGCATTGAGAATCTCGCGCCGGAATCGGTGAAAGTGATCAAGCTGATCGACAGCCGTGTTGCGCCGGCCGCTCCTGCGGTGAAGGCGGAAGTGCCTGCAACGGCGAAGGCAGGAGAGACGATCCATCTGTCGGCGCAGAGTGAAAATGGCGGCGCACCTGCGCTGGGCTACCACTGGGATTTTGGAGACGGTACCAGTGCCAATGGTTCCAAGGTTTCTCACGCTTACACGCGAGCAGCGGAATTCACGGTGCGATTGACGGTCGACGGAGTAGACGGCATACCAGCGGCACAGAATGTTCCCATCAAGGTGAGCGGAAATTTGACGGCGTTTCCCAAGTTGAGCGACAACAAGCGTTTCCAGGAACCCACGGACGAACCAAGGGATCACTGAGGTGCAACGAGAAATCCCTGGTGTGGAATTTTTGCCGGCTGGCATAAAAGCCAGCGCTACATTAAGAAAAAGAACGTTGAGCAAAATCGTCGCATGGGACGACTTCCCACGGCCTTGCACATCTAACAGATTGAGGAGGGCGAAAACATGCGAGACGAAGAAGTTTTGATCGTGGGAGCTGGACCTACGGGGCTCAGCATGGCCATCGAGTTGAAGCGGCTGGGAGTGCCGTTTCGGCTGGTGGAAAAGTCGCTGCAGGGGGCGCAATATTCACAGGCGTTAGTGGTGCAGGCTCGAACGCTGGAGCAATTCGAGCGCTACGGCATCGCAGAAACCGCGGTGAAACGAGGCAGACCGCTGAAACACGCGTCAATGATCAGCGAAGGACGGACGATTATCTCGTTTTCACTCGATAAGATTCCCGGTCACTACCCTTTCGTTTTGTTTCTGCCGCAGAACGAAACGGAAGGGTTGCTGATCGAGCATCTGGAATCGTTGGGTAGCCGAATTGAGCGGGGGATAGAGCTGGTATCGATCAAGGAAAAGGACAACGGAGCCGAAGTGCAACTGCGCGAAGCAGACGGCAAAGCGGAAAACGCAACGGCCAAGTGGGTAGTGGGATGCGATGGAGCGCACAGTGCGGTTCGCGAAGGACTGAAGATTCCGTTTTCCGGAGCCAAAGTAGGCTTGAACTTTTTTCTGGGCGATCTGGAATTGGAAGGGCCGGATTTGCTGGGCGACGAACTGCGCATCTACGTTCACCGGGGAGACATCGTCTTCATCGCCAGGTTGAAGGAAAAGTTGTTTCGCGTGATTGCGGCGTTGCATTCCGAGCAGGATGCGACACAAGACGACAGACAGCTGAAGCTTTCTGATTTTCAGGAGCCCATGGATCGCGCAGGGATTCGTTTGCGGGCAACCGAAGCATCGTGGATGACGCCGTTCCGAGTCAGCGATCGTCGCGCGGAACATATCCGGCAGGGGCACATTTTCCTGGCGGGCGACGCGTCGCACATTCATTCGCCGGTAGCGGGACAAGGAATGAACACGGGGATTCAAGACGCGGCAAACCTGGCGTGGAAGATTGCGGCAGTGCGGAATGGAGCGGACCAGAGTCTGCTGCAGAGTTATGAAGAAGAGCGGGGGAAGGTGAGCGAGGAACTTTTGAATAATACGTCGCGGGTGTTGAAAGTCGTCACGACGAGGAACGTATTGCTGGAGAAGCTGCGAGACGCGTTGGTGCATACGGTCACGCAGATTCCGTATGTGCAAGATCAAATCGTGGGATTCGTGTCGGAGACGGCGATTGGCTACCGGGATTCGTCGGCGGTGATGGATTTCCATAACCTAGGGTCAGTGCACGCCGGAGACCGCATGCCAAATCCGGAGTTGGTGTGGAAAGGACGGCGCATGCGGCTGCTGGATTCATTGTCGAGCGCGCGGGCGCTGCTGGTGGGGCTGGATGTGGAGGAACCTCTCCGGCAGCAGGCGCTTTTACCGAACGCCGACTATCTCTTCTTGAATTCCAACGACCTTGAGGCGGGGAAAGAGGAAATGACGGAGCTGCTGGGCGGAGGCGGCGTGGTATTTGTTCGGCCGGACGGCTACGTAGGGTTCCGCGGCGCTACATCAAATCTGGATGGACTTGAGGAGTTTGCGAGGAAGTCGGGCGGCGCATTTGTGGGACCTGCAAGAGAATCCGCGGAAAAAGCAAAGGCCGCCGACGCTGGCTAGATCAGCAATTGAAAGTAGCTGTTCAACTCAGACAACCGAAGACTGACCCATTTTGTGGAAATTTCGCTGGCAGGTTGACGCCGCTTCGCATAGAGTAGCCCCCGGAGTGCGCGGCATGCGCCTTCTTTGCGACGTGCCACGTTCCTGCTAATCTCCGCCCGCCTTTGAACGCGATACGCCGCAGGTGCGCTTCGCGAATCCACTCGCTTTTCGGAGAAGACGATGAACAAGTACCTGGTGGAACTGATAGGAACCTTCTTCCTGGTTTTGACAGTTGGTTGCACGGTTATTGAAAAAGGAGCAGGGCCGTTGGCGCCGATCGCGATTGGCGCCGCGCTGATGGTGATGATTTATGCCGGCGGGCACATCTCGGGCGGCCACTACAACCCCGCGGTTACGCTGGGCGTGTGGATGCGCGGGAAGTGCGACACGAAGGACGTGGGACCGTACATGGCGTTTCAGATAGTTGGCGCGGTGCTGGCCGCCGCGGTGGTGAAATTTTTTAAGGTGGGGACAACGGTGACTCCGGGCGAACCCGCGGTGGCAGCCGCGCTGCTGGCCGAGTTTCTGTTCACGTTTGCGCTGGTGTACGTGGTGCTGAATTCGGCCACCGCGAAGGGCACGGCCGGGAATTCGTTTTACGGACTGGCGATCGGCATGACGGTGATGACCGGCGCGTTTGCCGTCGGCAACATTTCCGGAGGCGCGTTCAATCCCGGGGTGGCGGTTGGAATCAGCATCATGGGACTTTCGTCGTGGTCGAACATCTGGATTTTCCTGGTGGCTGAATTCGTTGGCGGAGCGGTGGCGGCGCTGACGTTCAAATTCGTGAATCCCGGCGACTGAGACTCGGACTCGTTCGGGTTCACTTGAGGGAACGGGTATGCCAGGAAAAGTGGACCTGTACGACAACGCTTACGCAAATTACGACGCCGATGTGTACCGGCAGATTCGCGTCGAGACGTATGGCGAAGATCTCGGCCAGACAAGCTGGGTAACCTCGGAAGAATCCCAAGAAATACCGCGGGCGCTGCATCTGACGGCCGGTTCTAGCGTGCTGGAAATCGGCTGCGGCTCGGGCCGGTATGCCCTGCAAGTTGCGGCGACGGTGGGCTGTTGCGTCGTGGGCCTGGACACCAACGCGCCGGGCATCCAGACAGCCAATCAGCTTGCGGCATCGCGAAACGTGGCGTCGCAAGTGCGGTTTGAGATTTGTGATGCGGCGAGGAATCTGCCGTTTAGCGATTCAATCTTCGATGCGGTCTTTGCGAACGACGTTCTATGCCACCTTCCCGGACGGCTGAACGTGCTGCGCGAAATGTTTCGTGTGCTTAAACCGGGCGGGCGGATGCTGTTCAGTGATGCCTTGGTGATCGGCGGGCTGATTTCGCAGCAGGAAATTGCGGCGCGCAGTTCGATCGGTTTCTACATTTTCAGCCCACCCGGGGAGAATGAGCGAATCATCAAGGAGGCAGGCTTCCGGCTGGAGAGCGCGTCTGACACCAGCGATCAGGCGGCCGTGATCGCGAAGCGGTGGCGAGACGCGCGGGACAAGAGGCAGGAGGCGCTGCTGGCCATAGAAGGCGCGGCGAATTTCGAAGGATTGCAGCAATTTCTTTTTACGGTGCATGCGCTGACGAGTGAAAGGCGGCTGTTGCGGTTTGTGTACGTGGGAGAGAAGCCGGCGGACGGCGCTCTGTCGACCTGATAACTCACGGGAGGCGTCACCCCCCACGTGCAAAAGCGGCACGTGGGGCACCCGGGTCGCCCCTGATTACTTGCGGAAGGCGCCGAAGCCGATGCGGACCTGGATGGTGTTGATTCCGGGATTTGGCTTGGTCATACCGGCGTTGGAAATGTGCATGAACCTTACTTCTGCGCTGAAGTTGTGTTTTTCACCGAGGAAGTGAGCGCCAAACGCGCCGCTGGTGGTGAAATTAATCTGCGAAGTGCCTTCGGGGACCTTGGTGTTGGTGAAAAGAGTGCCGCCTTCAATCTCGAAATAAGGTTTCACCTTTTTCGGCGAGGTCAAAATCCATTTGAAGGCGAAGGGATTGATGCCGCCGCCGTAGGCGGTGTTGGTCTTCTGAACGATCACCCAGGCGGGAATCACGTCCAGCGCGTATTCCAGTTGACCTTTCAAGAATCCTGGGCCGTGAGGCGAAGTGATCATAATGCCGTAACGCAGACCCAGGTTCCACACGCCGGTCTCTGAGGTGCTGCCATTGATTCCGTGGCCTCCGCCGGTCCAGACCTGCCATTCGCTGCTCGCGCCTTCCGGGCCAGCTTGAGCAAAGGCGCGGGATGCGGAGATTGAGAGCAGAGCGACGAACAGTAACTTCCACGCGCAACTTTTCTTCACGAGAGCGTCTCCAGAAATTGTGGATGCACGATATCCGAATCGCGGCGTTCAGGCAAATTTTCCGGTGATTTGCGGCGGGATGAAAATGAGAAGGGAGGCGGGCCAGGTCTTCCCGCCTCCCCATATTCGCCTTTCGGCGAATCCGACTAGCCTGACGGAGGGCGGCTAGCCGGTCGTGTGTTGGCCTACCTATGAAATGGATGGGACGCGAAAAAAGTTACACCCAGCAGAAAAAAATGACTAAAATCTTGATGGCTTGCCTCGCTCCCGGAAAGAGATCAATCGCGAATGCCCCGGTCCACACAACTAAGCACGGATAACATCCTGCGTTTGCTGCAACTTAGGAATGATCCGGTGTCGCTGGAGGAGTTGGCGCGGTCGCTGCATGTGAAAAAAGGTAACCGCGGCGCGCTGCTGGGAATGCTGGCCAAGCTGAAGAAACGCGGGCTGGTGGAAGCGTTGTCGCACGAGCGGTTCCTGTTGCGACGCAGCCAGCGCAACTCTGCGCCCGCGTCCGCCGCGACGCCCACAGCCGCACCCGAAAAGATTCCGCAACACAAAGCAACGGCGCGCGAAGAAATCCGCGGCCGCCTGGTTCACCATGCGGATGGGTATGGGTTCGTTGTGCCCGACGTGGCGCTGCCGAACGTCGACGGCGACATTTTCATTCCGCGCGACCAGATTGAAGATGCCATGCACGGAGACCACGTGGTGGCGAAGATTACGCGGCTGAGCGGGCAGACGGGAGCGCGGAGAGCAGAAGGCCGCATTGTGCGCATCGTTGGGCGCGCGCACCCGTCGGTGGTCGGGCAGTTTCGCTATGTATCCCGTGGCGCGGTGGTGGTGCCCTATGACCCACGCGTACAGCACGAAATCGAATTGTTGCCGGGTGAGGAGCTTTCTGCCGCGCTGCGCGAACAGTTGCTTCCGGGGAGCAAGGAACAGTCGCCACGCAGCCGCCGGCTGCCGCACATCACGAAGCTGGACGGAGCGGTAGTGAACGTTGAATTGCTGCACTATCCGCGGGGAGGCGCCGCACCGGTTGGACGGGTGATCGAAATTCTTGGGCGTCCCGGAGATTTGGGTGTCGACACCGAGATCATTATTCGCAAGCATCATCTTCCGCACAATTTCACGCCTGAGGTTTTGCAAGATGCCGAACGGATGGCGCTTGCGGTGACGGAAGCGGAGCGAGCGGGCCGAGTAGATTTCCGCGAGCTGCCGATCGTGACAATCGATGGAGAGACGGCGCGCGATTTCGACGACGCGGTGTATGTGGAGCGCCGTGAGGACGGCGGGTGGCTGCTGCAGGTGCACATTGCCGACGTTGCGCACTATGTGCGTCCCGAATCGCCGCTGGATCGCGAAGCGCGGCTTCGCGGCAACTCCGTGTATTTCATCGATCGCGCGGTGCCGATGCTGCCGGAATCACTTTCGAATGGCATGTGTTCGTTGAAGCCGCGGGAAGAGCGGTTGGTGATGAGCGCGATCATGCACTTCGATGCGGCAGGGCGGATGACGAATTCGTCGATGGTGCAGGGGGTGATTCGTTCGGCGGAGCGGATGACGTACACCAACGTGAACAAGGTGCTGAACGGCGATCCGGAAATGACCGCGCGATACGCGCACCTGAATCACCACTTTCGCGGGATGAAGGGCCTGGCGCTTTTGCTGAACTCGCGGCGGCAGGAAAACGGCTCGATCGACTTCGATCTGCCGGAGCGCGTGATCGAATTCGACGACCAGCAGCGCATGACGGGCGTTTCTCGCAGCGAACGCAACATCGCGCACCGCATCATTGAGGAGTTTATGCTGGCGGCGAATCGAGCGGTGGCGCACTACCTGATCGCGCGAGGCATCAAGTCGCTGCATCGCGTGCACGAAAAGCCCGACGCGCGAAAGGTGCTGGAGTTTGAGGAAATCGCGCGGGCGTTCGGCTTTTCTCTCGGTGTGGCCGATCTTCACCAGCGCGAAGTGACGGTGCGGCATGGGAAGGTGCCGGCTCCGGCGCGCGCGGGGCGACCAGACTCATATGGGAAAGGGCGCGAGCGACAACAGCGCGTGGCGTTGCCCGGCACGGAGATCAGCATCACGCCGCAACATTATCAGCGGCTGATCGAGAAAATTTCCGGGAAGACGGAAGAGCGCATCCTGTCGTATCTAATGTTGCGCTCACTGAAGCAAGCTCGCTACGCCGCGGACCCGCTGGGGCATTTTGCTCTGGGCTTCGACGAATATACGCATTTTACTTCGCCGATTCGGCGCTATCCCGACCTGATTGTTCATCGGATTCTAAAATGGGCGCTGGCGCATCCCGACGCACCCGCGCCGGCGTTCATCAAGCCTGCGATCGGTGAGGAGGCTACACTGTACTCGGAGAAGCATCTGGAGGAGATTGCCGCGGAAACGTCGGAGACCGAACGGCGAGCGGCGAATGCGGAACGCGAGCTGCTTGACTGGAAGACGGCGCAGTATATGGAGCAGCGGCTGGGCGATGAGTTTGACGCGCTGATTATTTCGATACAGAAATATGGCTGCTTTGTGGAGTTGTTTGACATTTTTGTGGAGGGGTTGCTGCCCATCAACGCGCTGGAAGAGGCAGCAGGAGCGCGCTGCGTGTACCGGGAACGCGATCACGCGATCGTGGCGCTGCCCGGAGGCGATCGAGATCGTCGTGGGCGTCGCGGGAAAAAGCCTGCGACACCGTTGGAGTGGAAGCTGGGCGATCGAGTGCGGGTGCGGGCGGAACGGGTCGATCCGATGCGGCACCGCGTGGAATTTGCGCTGGTTGTACCTGCCTGATTATTCGACGTCAACGATCACGCCGCAAGGAAAGCAGATCCCTCGAGTGCGTTTGTGTGCTATGGCTTGGGTAGTTGGAGCATCATGCCGCTGCCCTGGCCGGACTCTACGGTTGGCAACTGGCCATTCCACTTGTCGATGAGCGCGCGGGAATTTTCGATGCGGCGCAGATCGAGCAGTTGCGGCGTCAGTGAATTCTGACGAATGCGGTTGGCATCGGCTTCGCCCTGCGCGCGTGTCACCATGGACTTGGCGTCGCCTTCGGCTTCGGCAATTTTCTTTGCTGCTTCCGCTTGCGTGGTGGCTAATTCGTTGCGTGCGCGTTCCGCTTGCTGGATGGCTTGCGCTTTCGCGGTGATGGCCGCCGCAATCACCTGAGGAACGCGAGGCGCGCCGATAAAGCCGAACTGTTGTACGCCGACGCCGACGGGAGTGACCTTGGACTGAATCATGGCTTCCACTTTGTGGAGGAATTCGGCTTTGCCCTCGCCGTAGATATCTTCGACGACGTAGGTAGAGGCCACTTCATTGAGGGAATTGCGGACGATATCGCGCAAGATGCCATGGGTGAAACGGTCGAGATCATCGACGCGGTATTTGACGTAGAAATCGGGAGCCTTGGCGGGATCGATGGCGTAGGAGAGCGAGACGTCGACAAAGATTTCCATGCCCTCTTTGGAGTTGAA
Source organism: Candidatus Acidiferrales bacterium (assembly GCA_963826335.1). Lineage (GTDB taxonomy): Bacteria > Acidobacteriota > Terriglobia > Acidiferrales > UBA7541 > Acidiferrum. The sequence goes on from CAWGXB010000020.1 coordinate 74,398, forward strand.
GCCCATCTCCTCGTTAATCGGATGGCCTTCGTTGGTGTCCTTGGTCCATTTGACGGTCTGAACGTAAGTAGGAAATTCAATAATCTGCGTAGTGAGGGGGGAATAGATTACCCATCCGGTGCGCACGGGAATCTCCGAAGCCCCGCGCTGGCGGCCGGCGAGGTTGATCTCCACGCCCACGTGGCCTGCCTCGATGCGGGTAACGCGCACCGCGAAAGATAAAAGAAAGAGCGCTACTAAGACGACAGCGGCGCCAATGATGATGTTGCGGAGGCCCGGGATTGCCGGCCTCAATGTGAATTCGGTATCGCCGCCTCGACCCTGCCTGAAAATGTCCATAACCTGTTTTCTCCCGTTGAACTTTACTTTGCGTGCCATTGGGATGGTACCGCGAATGAGTTAAGGAATGCGTAAGGGCAGGTTGGCGGAGAAGCGGGGCTGACATAAAAGTCAGCGCTACACTGAGAATAAAAACTTGTGGGTGGCGAACTTAGTTGAAGCGGACCTTGATGTCGGGGCGATTTTCCAGGTGGACGGATTCGATGAAACGGACCTGGCGCTCGTCGAGAGTGAGAATCATGGAAGAAGTGCGCACGCCGTCGCCAAAGAAGCGAACACCTTTGAGGAGATTGCCGTCGGTGACGCCGGAACAGGCAAAGATCATTTTTGCGCCGGGAGCAAGGTCGGCGGTGTCGTAGATGCGCTTGGGATCTTTGACGCCCATTTTTTCGAGGCGCTGGTGATGCTCGGGCTTGCTGACGACGAGGCGAGCGAGAATCTGGCCGTTGAGGCAGCGAAGAGCGGCGGCGGTGAGAACGCCTTCGGGGGCGCCGCCGGTGCCCATGACCATGTGTACGCCGGTGCCGATGACGGCGGCAGAAATTCCAGCGGAGAGATCGCCGTCACCAATCAGGCGAATGCGCGCGCCGGCTGCACGAATGTCGGCGATGAGTTTTTCGTGGCGAGGGCGATCGAGGACAATGACGACGAGGTCTTCAACGTCGCGCTCGAGGCGCTTGGCCACGGATTTCAAGTTGTCGACGACGGGAGCGTCGAGATCGGCGGCGCCTTTGCAACTGGGGCCGACAATGATTTTTTCCATGTACAGATCGGGAGCGTGGAGCAGGCCGCCGCGCTCGCTGACGGCGAGAACGGCAATGGCGTTAGGAGCGCCGGTAGCGCAAAGATTAGTGCCTTCGAGAGGGTCGACGGCGATGTCGACGGAGGGGAAAAGAGACTTGGGGGCGTGCGTGGCGAGGCCGACTTTTTCGCCGATGTAGAGCATAGGGGCCTTGTCGCGTTCACCCTCGCCGATGACGATGGTGCCGTCCATCTCGACCTGGTCCATGGTTTTACGCATGGCTTCGACAGCGGCTTCATCGGCTTTGTGGCCGTCACCAAAACCCATCGTGCGCGCCGCGGCAATGGCGGCGTTTTCGACCACGCGCAAAAATTCCAGACTAAGCTGCTCTTCCATGAAGGGCACCCTCCGCCGCGCTTATATTAAGACAAAGTGTGGCTTATGGTCGAGGGCGGCGGTGCTGGACAATTTCATTCGTAGCGCAGGGCGACCATGGGATCCACACGAGAAGCGCGCCACGCCGGCAAAAATCCGGCAAGCGCAGCGACGATGGCCAACAGGACTGCCGCAACGAGAATGGCGATGGGGTCCGCAAAGCCCAAGCCGAATATCATAGTGCGAACCAGATGAGTGCCGCCCAACGCAAGGGGCACGCCGATGACGATTCCGATCAGAACGAGCAGCAGCGTCTCGCGCAAGGCTTGCCAAAGCACATTGCCGGGAGCCGCTCCGAGTGCGAGGCGAATTCCGATGTCGCGAGTGCGCCGCGCGACGGTGTAAGCCATGATGCCGTACAGGCCAATGCTGGCAAGGAGCACGGCAAGAAGGCCGAAGCCTTCGGAAAGTAGTTCGATGAAGCGGTCGGTTTGCAAGGAATCGTCGACCAAGCCTGACATCGTGCGAATTTTGACGGGTGGAAGCGAGGAAGCCGTGGCTTGCACGGTTTCGCGAAGCGACGCGCTCACGCTGGCGGGATCGGCGAAGGTGCGGACTTCATAAACGGCAGTGGTCTGTTCCCACATGGGATTGAAGATCGGCGCGTAGAGCCGCGGCCGCGTTTTTTCGCGCAAACTGTTGTACTTCGCATCCGAGACGACACCTACGATCACCACATCCACGGGATTGCCAGGATAGGTATCGCGAACGTGTTTGCCGATGGGATTGCTGCCGGGAAAGAACTGGCGAGCGAAAGTCTGATTGATGACGGCGACGCGCGGCCCATTGCCGCTGTCCTGCGGCTCGATTTCGCGTCCCAACAGGATGGGAATGCCCATAGTGGAGAAGTAGCCGGGACCGACGTGATCCATGCGCGAATTCATCTCTTCATCCGGCTTCGGCGTGTAGCCTTCAACGGATATGGGGTCGCCAGATTCCGAACCGAAGAACACGCCGTTGTGGGAGACCGTGGCTCCGCGCAAGCCGGGGATAGCGGCTAGTTTATCGAGCAGATCCTGATACAGGCGCGTGGCCGCAGGGCCCTTATACCCGCCGGCAGCGGCATTGACACGGAACAACAGCAGATTTTCGCGGTGGTAACCGAGGTTAACGTCGCTGAGCCGGGAGAGGCTGCGGACAAACACGCCCGCGGCGACCAACAAGATCAGCGACACGGCCACCTGCACAACGACAAGCGACTTGCCGACGGGCAACCGGCGCGACAGGGACTCTCCTGCCGTTCTCAACGTGGCGGATTTCAGGACCGGAGAAAGATCGAGTCGCGTGACATACAACGAAGGAATTAATCCAAACAGAATGGCGGTGAACAGCGTGACACCAAGCGTGAAACCCAGCACTCGCGCGTCGGGTTGCAGGTTCAGCTGCACCGCGGTGGGCGTCGCTGATCCCGAAACCATGCGCAGCAACAAGACATCCGCCCAGTGCGCCAACAAAATTCCGGCGGCGGCGCCGAGGACGGCCAGGAGCAAGCTTTCGGCGAGAAGTTGACGAACCAAACGCCCGCGCCCAGCGCCTATAGCCACGCGCATGGCAAATTCTTTTTGGCGAGCTGCTCCACGAGCGAGCAACAGATTCGCCACGTTAGCGCAGGCAATCAGCAGAACCAGCCCGACCAATACCATTAGAAAGATGAGCGGCTTACCAAAATCGGAGCGAAGTGTGGAAGAGCCACGCGCTCCCGGTTGCAGATTGATTTGCTGGTTCAGAGCCTCTTTGCGTTCGTCGGGCGTCAACTGCGATCCCACGAAAGACTCCAGCAGTTGCTTGAAAGTTACGTTGATGCTTGCCTTCGCCTGGGCAAAGGAGATCCTTGGTTTCAAGCGGCCCATAACTTGAAGCCACATGTGTTGGTTCAAAACGCCGTCTGTAGACGCGCTGAGATAGTCGCGTCCGGGATAGATGGCGTCTTGCATCATCATTGGCACCCAGATGTCCGGAGCCTCGCCGACTGTTTCGCCGAAAAATTCCGGCGGCGTAACGCCCACAATTAGAAACGAGGTATGGTGAATCTTTGCGGTCCTGCCGAGCACGTCGGGGCTCAAACCAAAACGCCGATTCCAGAAAGAATAGCTGACGACAGCGATAGGCGAGCCGCCGCGCGCGCGATCTACTTCGGAATTGAAGAAACGACCGGCAGCGGGCTGCAAACCGAGAGTCGAAAAATATTCGCCACTTACCAACTTGACGCGGGCAGTTTCGTTGCCTGCGGCGGAGCCGACGGAAGAATCGCCGATGTTTACTTCCACCTCGGGCAGTTGGCTATCAGCCGCAAAAATGCTGCCAAGAACGTCGTTGTGATCGCGCAGGTACTCGAATTCCGAATAGGCGAGTGCTGAGCGCTCTCCGGTTTGACTGCCGAAATTCCCTCCATGGAAGTCAGGATCCGTGAGCACGGCCAGCTGTTCGGGGTGGGCCACCGAAAGGGAGCGCAGCAGCACCGAATCGAGCACGCTGAAGATGGCGGTGTTGGCACCGATGCCCAGCGCCAATGTGAAAATGGCAATCAGGGCGAAGCCGGGGCTTTTCGCGAGCATGCGCGCTGCATACCGCAGGTCTCGAATCAGGGCTTCCAAGTGGGGCCACCTCCGCGCAGTCTTCCGCCAGAAATGCAGGCACACGCAGGTCCCGACGGCGGAGCAACGTAGTAACAGAAACCATGACACTTAGCGGTGCGTTGCGGGCGGCGGTAACAGGGCGGTCGGTCGCTTTTGGGATTTGCTTGTCTCGGAATCGGACATATTGTGTCGGGTTCTGAGTTGCCCAATCAGTGCGGCCAGCAGGTCAACTGTTGTTTGAAACCCGGCGGCAGGAGCAGCATATGGGGGCAAAGGCTGCGGGTTCCGAAGCCCTGGTTGCTTGTATCTTGCTGAAACGCGCGGTGGTTCCGGCACGTCGAAAGAACATCGGATCAGTGGCGGAATATGGTGCAAGCGTCAGGAGAGAACTGGCTATTTGAGTTAACGTTCCTAAGACCTGCCTGATGTATCGTGCACAATTTCCACATACGGGTCATCTAATACATATCGCAAAATGGCCGCTTGCGGGAGTGCCTGTGACGGAAAACAGACCGGATACCTTTGAAGTAAAAACAGCGCCGGAGTCAAAGATTCAAGGACCATCTGCGCCGAAGAGCCGCTGGTGGGTGTGGCTATTGATCGCGCTGGTTCTGGTGGCGGGAATCATTATCTGGCAGCGGCGTGGTTCTACTCCTCAGGCGAAAACGACGAGCGATCCTGCGGCGCGCGCGATCGTGGTTTCAACGGCGACAGCACACCAAGGAAGCATTGGAATAAATATCGATGCGTTAGGGACAGTGACGCCGGTGTACACGGTGACGGTGACGAGTCGAGTGCAGGGCGAAATCATGAAGGTGAACTACCGCGAAGGGCAAATGGTGCGCAAGGGAGATTCGTTGCTGGAAATCGATCCGCGGCCGTATGAAGCAGCGGTGACGCAGATGGAAGGGCAACTGGCGCACGATGAAGCGGTGCTGAATGAAGCCAAGATCGATCAGGAACGCTACCAACAAGCGTTCAGTAGAAATGCGATCGCCAAGCAACAGCTGGACGATCAACAGCAGGTGGTGCTGCAAGACGAAGGAACCGTCAAGAATGATCAGGGGCAGCTGGCGAATGCCAGGGTGAATCTGACGTACACGCATATCACTTCGCCGATTGATGGGCGCGTGGGTTTGCGGCTGGTGGACCCGGGAAATATTGTGCAAGCCAACAGCAGCACGCCGTTGGTGGTGATTACGCAATTGCAGCCCATCACGGTAATTTTCAGCATTGCTGAAGATCACCTGGGACAAATTCAGCAGCAACTGCGCAAGGGAAAGAAACTGACGGTGGACGCGTTCGATCGTGACCAAACCACGAAACTGGCGAGCGGCTCGCTGTTGACGCTGGACAACGTGATCGATACCACCACTGGAACTCTGAAATTGAAGGCCATCTTCCCCAACACCGACAATGCTTTGTTTCCCAGCCAGTTCGTGAATGCGCGGCTGCTGGTGGATACGTTGCAAAATGTGACCCTGATTCCGACGCCCGCGATCCAGCGAAACGCGCAAGGAGCGTTTGTGTACGTCATTAAGAGCGATCAAACCGCGGCAGTGCGCAACATTACGCCGGGAGCAACCGACGGAACGGTGACGGCAGTGGATGGGATTCAGGCCGGCGAGGTGGTGGCCACCAACGGATTTGACAAACTGCAAGACGGTGCGAAGGTGAGTGTGCGAGGCCAAGGTCAAGGAGGGCGCACCGGGCAGCCAGGCCAGCAATCGGGCCAGCAGGGTTCGTCAGACGGACAAAACGGTAAGGGCAACGGCAGCGGCGGAAAGAAGGGGGGCTCCGCGCAGTGAGTCCGTCTCGTCCATTCATCCTGAGGCCAGTGGCAACATCGCTGCTGATGGCGGCGATTCTGCTGGCGGGAACGGTTGCGTTCTTGCAATTGCCGGTGTCGGCGCTGCCGGAAGTGGATTACCCGACGATTCAGGTGGTGACGTTTTACCCTGGTGCCAGTCCCGATGTGATGGCTTCGGCCGTGACGGCGCCGCTGGAGCGGCAGTTCGGCCAGGTTCCCGGGCTGAAGCAGATGACGTCGACGAGTTCCGACGGCAGCTCCATCATCGTGCTGCAGTTTTCCCTGGAACTAAATATCGACGTGGCGGAACAGGAAGTACAAGCGGCGATCAATGCCGCGCAGACGTACCTGCCCACCGATCTTCCCTCGCCACCGATTTACAGCAAGACGAATCCCGCCGACACGCCGATTCTGACGTTGGCGCTGACTTCGAAGACGCTTCCGCTTTCACAAGTCGAAGACCTGGCGGACACGCGGTTCGCGCAAAAGATTTCGCAGTTGCCCGGCGTCGGGCTGGTGAGCATCAGCGGCGGGCAAAAACCCGCAGTGCGCGTGCGGGTGAATCCGACGCAACTTTCGCATTACGGGATCAATCTGGAAGATGTCCGCACAGCGCTGCAGGCGACGAGCCTGGACCAGGCTAAAGGCAACTTCGACGGCCCGCAGCAGGATTACCAGATTCAATCCAACGATCAACTGATGACCAGCGGCGATTTCAAGAATGTCATCATCGCGTACCACAACGGTTCTCCGGTAAAACTTTCCGACGTAGCGACGGTGGAAGACGGCGTGGAAAACGTGCGGCAAGCGGCATGGATGAACGAAACGCCGGCGGTAATCGTGAATATACAGAGGCAACCGGGAGCGAACATCATCCAGGTTGTCGACCGCATCACGAAGCTGTTGCCGTTGCTGAAGAGCAACCTGCCGGCGGCGGTGCAAATCGATGTGCTAACCGACCGCACCGTGACGATTCGTTCGTCGGTGTCGGATGTTGAGTTTGAATTGATGCTGACGGTTGCGCTGGTGGTGATGGTGATTTTTCTGTTCCTGCGCAATTTGTCGGCCACCATTATTCCGAGCGTCGCGGTGCCGCTTTCGATTGTCGGCACCTTTGGGGTGATGTATCTGGCGGGCTTCAGCCTGAACAACTTGACATTGATGGCGCTGACGATTTCGACGGGGTTCGTGGTCGACGACGCCATCGTGATGATCGAGAACATCATCCGGTTCCTAGAAGAGGGCGACCCTCCGCTGCAAGCGGCGCTGAAGGGCTCCGAGCAAATCGGGTTCACCATTGTGTCGTTGACCATCTCGTTGATTGCCGTGCTGATTCCCCTTCTATTCATGGGCGATATCGTGGGACGGCTGTTCCGCGAATTCGCCATTACGCTGAGCGTCACGATTCTGGTTTCCGCCGTGGTTTCGCTGACGCTGACACCAATGATGTGTTCGCGTTTGTTGAAGAACACCCATGGGCAGAAGAAGAGCCGCTTCTACGAAATTTCCGAGCACGCTTTCGAGAGCACCATCGCGTTCTATGGCCGGACGCTGAAGTGGGTGCTGAAACATCAATTTGCCACATTGGTTGTGGCTGCGGCGACGCTGGTGCTCACCATCATCCTCTACATCATCGTGCCAAAGGGTTTCTTCCCGGTGCAGGACACGGGAATTATTCAGGGGATTTCGGAAGCGGCGCAGTCCATTTCGTTTCCGGCGATGGCGCAACGCCAGCAGGAACTGGTTCACACCATCCTGCAGGATCCCGCGGTCGAAAGTGTTTCCTCATTCATCGGCATCGATGGAACGAACACGACGCTGAATAGCGGGCGCATCCAAATTAATCTGAAGCCGCTCGATCAGCGGCGTATCAACGCGTCCGATGTAATCCGGAGGTTGCAACCGCCGCTGGAGAAAATCGACGGCATCACGTTGTACATGCAGCCGGTGCAGGACTTGACGGTGGAAGACCGCGTGAGCCGCACGCAGTATCAATACACGCTGGAAGATCCGGACTTGCAGGAACTGAATTACTGGACGGCGAAGCTGATGGCCAAGCTTTCCGCGATTCCGGAACTGCGCGACCTTGCGACCGACCAGCAGACTTCGGGGCTATCCGCGTCGCTGATTGTCGACCGCGTGACGGCTTCGCGCATGGGCATCACGCCGCAGACGATCGACCAGACGCTGTACGATGCGTTCGGGCAGCGGCAAATCTCGACAATGTACACGCAGTTGAACCAGTACCACATCATTTTAGAAACGCAGCCGGATTTTCAGTCCAGCCCGGCCAAGTTGCAGGACATTTATGTGCGTTCGGCCATCGCGCCTTCCGCGTTGACGACCGCATCCACGGACGTAGTGACGGCGACGACCGCTTCGGGCGGCTCCGCGACCACAACGTCGAGCCCGCGTGCCTCGACGAACACCGCAGCGAGCACGGGATCAGCCGCGCCGGGCGCGGTAAGTTCGATTAATGGAGCCGCGGTGCCGCTGAGCACGTTCACGCACTTCGAGATGAAGAGCGGACCGCTATCCGTGAATCATCAGGGTCAATTCCCGGTGGTGACCGTTTCGTTCAACCTGGCGCCCGGAGCGTCTCTGGGAGCGGCAACGAAAGCGATTGAGAAAGCTCAGAAAGACATTGGGATGCCGCTGAGCGTGCAAACCGCGTTTCAGGGCACCGCCGCGTCGTTCCAGGCTTCGCTGTCTAACGAGCCAATTCTGATTCTCGCGGCGTTGGTCACCGTGTACATCGTTCTGGGAGTTTTGTACGAGAGCTACATTCACCCGATCACGATTCTTTCCACGCTGCCGTCCGCGGGAGTGGGCGCCATTCTGGCTCTTCTGATTTGCGGACAGGAACTCAGCGTCGTTGCGCTGATTGGCATCATCCTGCTGATCGGAATTGTGAAGAAAAACGGCATTATGATGATCGACTTCGCGCTGGAAGCAGAGCGCAACCACGGCAAAAAGCCGGAAGATGCGATTTACGAAGCGTGTCTGCTGCGATTCCGGCCGATCATGATGACCACCATGGCCGCGCTGCTGGGCGGCTTGCCACTGGCGTTGGGCACTGGCATTGGTGCCGAGTTGAGGCGCCCACTGGGTATCTCCATGGTTGGCGGATTGCTGCTGAGCCAGGTTCTGACGCTGTACACCACGCCAGTGATTTACATTTTCTTCGACCGACTGGCGCAGCGATTCAGTTCTCGCCGCACGTCGGAAGGCGACGCAGCGGTGGTGCCGGCGGACTAGCGCTATGAACCTGTCTGCTCCATTCATAAAACGGCCGGTGGCCACAACACTGTTGACGGCTGCAATCGCGTTGGCAGGCGCCGTGGCTTTTCGCGTGTTGCCCGTGTCCGCGCTGCCGCAGATCGACTTCCCGACAATTTCCGTGGGAGCCAGCTTGCCCGGCGCGAGTCCGGAGATCATGGCATCGTCGGTGGCGACGCCGCTGGAGCGCCAATTTGGAAGAATTGCCGGCGTGAACGAAATGACCTCGTCGAGCAATCTCGGGACGACCAGCATCACATTGCAATTCGATCTGAACCGCAACATCGATGGAGCCGCGCGCGACGTGCAAGCGGCCATTAATGCGGCGCGGAGCTACCTGCCTTCGAACCTGCCCGCCAATCCCACGTACCGCAAGGTAAACCCGGCGGATGCGCCGATTCTGATTCTGGCGCTGACGTCGAACGTGTACGACCGCGGAAAACTTTACGATGCCGCTTCCACGGTCATGCAGCAGCGGCTTTCGCAGATTCAGGGGGTTGGACAGGTAAACGTGGGAGGCAGTTCGCTTCCGGCGGTACGCGTTGATGTTAATCCCACGCAATTGAACAGTTTTGGGCTTGGTCTGCAGGACGTTAGCTCCATGCTGAGCCGGCAGAATTCCAATGCGCCGAAGGGCCAAATTGTCGATGGAACCAGCAGCGCAGACATCACGGACAATGACCAGTTGCTGAAGGCCGTGGACTACATGCCGCTGGTCGTCGGGTATCACGACGGCGCGGCGGTGAAGTTGTCCGATGTGGCCAACGTGGAAGATTCGACGGAAAATATCCGTGCCGCGGGATTCGTGAATGGCAAGCCGTCGGTGCTGATCATCATTTTTCGGCAACCCGGCGCGAATATCATCGATACCGTCGATCGCGTGCGCGACGCGATTCCGGCCTTGAAGGCCTCTATCCCTTCGGCGATTGATGTTCGCGTAGTGCTGGATCGCACACAGACGATTCGCGCATCCGTCAAGGAGGTGGAGCGCACGCTGGTGATTTCGGTGTGCCTGGTAATCTTTGTAGTGTTCGTGTTCCTGAGGAATTTTCGGGCCACGCTGATTCCGAGCGTCGCGGTGCCTGTTTCTCTGATTGGCACTTTCGGCGTGATGTACCTGTGCCACTACAGTATCGACAATCTTTCGCTGATGGCGCTTACCATCGCCACGGGCTTCGTCGTCGACGACGCAATTGTGGTGATCGAGAACATCACGCGGTACATCGAGCAAGGAGTGCCGCCGATGCAGGCGGCGATGCGAGGCGCGCGCGAAATCGGATTCACGGTGCTTTCCATCAGCCTTTCGCTGGTGGCGGTGTTCATCCCCATCCTGTTGATGGGCGGGATTGTTGGCCGGCTATTTCGCGAATTCGCCGTTACCTTGTCGGTGGCGATTCTGGTTTCTTTGCTGGTCTCGCTGACGACGACACCGATGATGTGTTCGCGTCTTTTGAAACACATTCGTGAAGAGGACCGCAGCTGGGCATTTCGTACCTCGGAGCGATTTTTTCAGTGGGTGCTGGGAACTTACGAACGAACGCTCGGCTGGGTGCTGGAGCACTCGACGCTGACGCTGGTGGTTCTCGGCATCACCATCGCTGTCAACATCTATCTTTTCAATATTGTTCCCAAGGGCTTTTTCCCGCAGCAAGACAACGGCACGGTGTTCGGCGGGATTCAAGGCCCTCAAGATACATCGTTCCAGGCCATGCAGAGTGCTGTGCAACGGATTGTCGATGTCGTTAAAACCGATCCGGCGGTCGAAAACGTTATGGCGTTCACGGGCGGTGGCGGCCCAACGAACAGCGGCTTCATTTTTCTAGGGCTGAAGCCGTTGCAAGAACGCAAAGTGAATGCCGGCCAGGTGATCGACCGGCTGCGCCCGAAATTGATGGCGGTGTCCGGCGCGAACACCTTCATGCAGGCAGGGCAGGACCTGCGCATCGGGGGGCGGCAGAGCAGCGCGCAGTACCAATACACGATCCAGAGTGACAATTTGCAGGACCTGGTTCAGTGGGGTCCGGTGCTGCTGCAACAGATGCGCAAGATGAAGATTTTGACGGACGTCAATACGGACCAGCAAAACAGCGGCCTGCAGATGACTCTGGTGTACGACCGCGAGACAGCCTCGCGCCTGGGCATCACGCCGCAGATGCTCGACACCTCGTTGTACCAGGCGTTTGGCCAGGCGCAAGTTTCGACGATGTACACCGGCATCAACCAGTATCACGTGGTTCTGGAGGTGGATCCAAAGTTTTGGCAATCGCCGACCGGTTTGCAGGACGTTTACATCCGAACCTCTCAAGGCAAAGTTGTTCCGCTGAGTGCCGTTGCCAAGTACGAGGCGAATACCGCGCCACTCTCCGTGAATCACCAGGGGCAATATCCCTCGGTAACCATTTCCTTCAATCTCGCTCCGGGCATAGCGCTTAGCGACGCTTCGCGGTCGATTATCGAGATGGAACAGAGAATTGGTATGCCGCAAACGATTCGCGGAATGTTTTCTGGCACGCTGCAGGCGTTCCAATCTTCACTTTCCACTGAACCGTTTCTGATCATTACCGCATTGATGGCGGTGTACATCGTCCTCGGCATTCTTTATGAAAGCTACATCCATCCCATCACGATTCTTTCCACGCTGCCATCGGCCGGCGTCGGCGCGGTTCTGGCGTTGATGCTGTTTAAAACCGATCTGAGCGTCATCGCGCTGATCGGCATTATTCTGCTGATCGGTATCGTGAAGAAGAACGCGATTATGATGATCGACTTTGCGTTGGCGGCGGAGCGCAGCGAGAACAAGACCCCGAAGGAAGCAATCTTTCAAGCGTGCATCCTGCGCTTCCGGCCGATTTTGATGACGACCATGGCCGCAATGTTCGGCGCACTGCCGTTGGCGTTTGGCACCGGTACAGGTTCGGAACTTCGCCGGCCGCTGGGCATCGCGATTATTGGCGGCCTGATTCTCAGCCAGATGCTGACGCTGTATACCACGCCGGTGGTTTATCTGGCGCTGGACCGCTTGAGGTTGAAGTGGCTGCGCGCTCACGGCAAGTTGCAAAATCCGGCGCCACTGGAGAGTGCCGGATGATTCAATCCCCAGGGAGGCAGGAATAGTGATGCAATCGAAAACCTGGATGCGATCTTCAGCGGTGGCGCTCCTTTGCGGCGCGTTGCTGCTGCAGGCCTGCGATGTCGGTCCAAAATATAATCGACCGGCGCCATCCGCGCCCGTGCCGGCAACATTTAAGGAAGTCACTCCCGACGATCTGAAGCAGATGGACGGCTGGAAAGTGGCACAGCCGCAGGACGCGACGCTTCACGGCAAGTGGTGGGAAATTTTCGGGGATGCTCAGCTGAACACGCTGGAAGAACAAGTGAATATGTCCAACCAGAACGTGGCCGCGGCTTTCGCGAGCTTCATGGCTGCGCGTGCGATCGTGCGAGAGGCGCGCGCGCAATATTACCCGACGGCTTCTGTCGGGGTAAGCATCACAGGGCAACATCAACCCAGCAATAACAGCAACATTGCCGCGGCCGCTTCCGGAAATACCTTCACTTCGTATTCATTGCCTTTCGACGCTTCCTGGACGCCGGATTTGTGGGGCCGGGTGCGCAACACGGTGCGCGCGAACGTGGCCAACGCGCAAGCAAGCGCCGCAGACCTGGAGAATACGCGCCTGACGGCGCAGGCTGAACTGGCCGTCGACTACTTTCAACTGCGGGGCCAGGACGCGCTGAAGCAACTTCTTGATTCCACCGTAGTGGCGTACGAGCAGTCGCTGGAACTGACCAAGGCGCTGTACGAAACGGGCATCGACTCCGACGAAGCAGTGGCGCAAGCGGAAACGCAACTGGAAGCCACGCGCGCGCAAGACACGCAGTTGGGCATTCTGCGCGCGCAATACGAACATGCCGTGGCGCTGCTGGTCGGCCAGCCCGCTTCTTCGTTCTCGATCGCCATCGAGCCCTTGAAGACGTCTTCTCCCGCGGTTCCGTTTGGAGTTCCATCGCAACTGCTGGAACGCCGCCCCGACGTGGCTTCAACCGAACGACTGATGGCCCAAGCCAATGCGCAGATCGGCGTGGCGAGGGCCGCGTTTTTCCCGACGGTCACGCTGAGCGCCTCCGCTGGATTTGAGACCACCAAGGGCGGCAACTGGTTCACGTGGCCCAGCCGTTTCTGGTCAGCGGGTCCTAGCGCCTCCGAAACGATTTACGATGGCGGGCTGCGTCGCGCCACCATGGAACAGTTCCGCGCGCAATACGATCAGACGGTGGCCAACTATCGCCAGACCGTGTTGATTGCGTTTCAACAAGTTGAAGACAACCTTGCGTCGCTGCGCGTTCTCTCCAAGGAGATTAAGGAGCAAGACACGGCGATCCAGTCGGCGCAACGAAGTTTGAATTTGGCGACAGACCGCTACCGCCTGGGGATCGATCCGTATCTGAACGTAATTACCGCGCAGACCACGCTGTTCAGCAACCAACAGATCGCTGTGAATTTGCGCATTCAACAGATTGTGGCCAGCGTGCAATTGGTTGAAGCTGTCGGAGGAGGCTGGGATTCTTCCACGCTTCCCACTCCGCAGCAGATTATTTCGCGGGGCACGCTGTCTTCCTCGGCCGCGGTTGCAGCTCCGTCCGATTCCACGCCCGCGGCGCCTCCGCAAGCTGCTCCCACCCCTAACCCTTGATTTCGTGCTGAAGCCGAGTCCGCACGCGATACAATCGTGTTCGCTGGTCGCTGCGGATTGTGTAGCCTCCGAATCAAAGGAAAACTTGAATGCGAATCACTGACGCGAAAGTGATTGTTTGTTCTCCGGGGCGCAACTTCGTCACCCTGAAAATCATCACCGAAGACGGACTGTATGGTTTGGGCGACGCCACGCTGAATGGACGCGAACTGGCCGTGGCCAGCTATTTGACCGATCACGTCATCCCCGTGCTGATTGGCCGCGATGCCCGCAAGATTGAAGACATCTGGCAATACTTTTACAAGGGAGCGTACTGGCGGCGCGGCCCGGTGACGATGTCGGCGATCTCCGCGGTGGATACAGTGCTGTGGGACATCAAAGCGAAGAGCCTGAACGTGCCGCTGTACCAACTGCTGGGCGGCGCGTCGCGCGAAGCGGTTCTGGTGTACGGACACGCGAGCGGAGGCGATATCGAAGAGACGGTGACCGCAGTCGCGCATTACTTGAAACTTGGATACAAGGCAATCCGCGCGCAATCGGGAATTCCGGGACTGGAGAGCACGTACGGCGTCGGGCGTGGACAGATGCACTATGAGCCGGCGGAAAAAGGCTTACCGCCGGAGAATCACTGGTCAACGGAGAAGTATCTGAACTTTGTGCCGCAGCTTTTTACGCGGCTGCGCAAGGAGTTTGGACCCGATGTGCATTTGTTGCACGACGCGCATCACCGGCTGACTCCGATCGAGGCGGCGCGCGCAGGCAAAGAACTTGAGCCGTTTCATTTGTTCTGGCTGGAGGATCCCACGCCGGCGGAATTGCAGGAGGGCTTCCGCTTGATTCGGCGCCACACCACGACGCCACTGGCGGTGGGTGAAGTTTTCAACACGATTTATGATTGCCAGCAACTCATCCAGGAACAGCTAATCGATTACATTCGAACCACGGTTGTGCACGCCGGCGGCATCACGCACCTGAAGAAAATCGCCAATCTTGCGGAAATGTACCAGGTGAGGACGGGTTCGCATGGCGCCACTGATTTAAGCCCTGTTTGCATGGCGGCGGCGCTGCATTTCGACTTGAGCGTGCATAATTTTGGCATCCAGGAATATATGCGGCATACGCCGGAGACGGATCGAGTATTCCCGCATTCCTACAGTTTTGAAAATGGACTGATGCATCCCGGAGACGCGCCGGGACTTGGCGTCGACATTGATGAGTCGCTGGCGGCGAAATATCCGTACGAGCGCGCGTACTTGCCGGTAAATCGCAAACTTGATGGCACCATGCACAACTGGTGATCGCCACGCTGCATGAAGAGTCAGTCGAGCGCCAGGCCTAGATAGTCGCGAGCGTTTGCGAAGCAGATATTTTTAACCATGGAGCCGAGGAGCGGGATGTCGTTCGGAAGCTCGCCGCGTTCCACGTCGCGGCCAAGCAAGTCGCATAGAATGCGGCGAAAATATTCGTGCCGTGGAAACGACATGAAGGAACGGGAATCGGTAAGCATGCCCACGAATCGGGAAAGCAGGCCGGTATTCGAAAGCGCGTTCAATTGCCACTCCATCGCTTCCTTCTGATCCAGAAACCACCAAGCGCTGCCAAATTGAACTTTTCCCGCAACTGATCCGTCCTGAAAATTACCGACGGCCGTGGCCAAAACGTAGTTGTCCGTAGGATTCACGTTGTAGACAATAGTTTTTGGCAATGCGCGTTCCTGATCCAGGCGATCGAGATAGCGGCAGAGCGACTCGGCTTGATTCCAGTCGCCAATGCTGTCGAAGCCGGTGTCCGGACCCAGTTGGTGCACCAGCCGAGTGTTGGCATTGCGAAGGGCGCCAAGATGCAACTGCTTGGTCCAGCCCTTTTCCGCATCGAGCCGGCCAAAAAATACCATAAGGAATGAAGCGAAGCGCAGTTGGTCTTCGGCTGTTGTGGGCGTGCCGGCGCGGGCTGTGTCGAAAATCGCCGCGGCTTCGGATTCCGTACACCAGTCGGAAGGGCAGCGCGCGAGTCCGTGATCGGAAAGTCTCCCTCCATTGGCGTGAAAATAATCGTGACGCTGCTGGAGCGCTTCGAGAAAATCCGTGAACTTCAGGATCGCACGGTTGCTGGCGGCTGCGAGACGCTCCAGCCAGGAATTGAATTTGCCGGGCGCGTTCACCTGCAATGCTTGATCAGGACGAAATGTGGGGAAGATGCGGAACCCGGGACGATCCGCCGCGATTTTCTTGTGGTGCGAAAGATCGTCGCAGGGATCGTCAGTCGTACACAGGGCCAGCACGCGGAATTTTCTGAGGATTTGGCGAACGGAAAAGTCCGGAGTGGCGAGGAGCGAGTTAGCTTTATTCCAAATGATTTTCGCAGAGCGCTCGTCCAGTAAGTCGCTGACGCCGAAGTAGCGCTTCAATTCGAGGTGCGTCCAATGGTAGAGCGGGTTGCGCAGGGTTGCCGGCACGGTGCGAGCCCACGCGAGAAACTTTTCGTACGGCGTGGCGTTGCCGGTGCAGAAGCGCTCGTCAATTCCGTTGGCCCGCATGGCGCGCCATTTGTAGTGATCGCCTTGCAACCAGATTTCGAATAGATCATTGAATCGGCGATCCGCGGCGATATCCGCAGGCGAAAGATGCGAGTGGTAATCCAGGACGGGCTCGCCTGCGGCGTAGTTATGGTAGAGTTGCCGAGCCGTCTCTGAATGCAACAAGAAATCATCGTGGATGAATTCCATTAGGCACTCCAATCCCCGTACCATCGCTTCCGTCAAAGGTATCATTTTTGCTCATTTTCGCTGGGTGATTTGCGCGGTTCTTTTCTTTGGCATGACCAAGAACTATATGGACCGCCAGGTTCTAGCGGTGCTGAAAATAAATTTACAACATCAGTTTGGATGGAATGAGATTCAGTACGGACACCTGGTGTTTGCGTTTCAGACCGCGTATGCCGTGGGCATGCTGGTGGTAGGCCGGTTCATTGACCGGCTGGGCACTCGCGTCGGCTATGCGGTGACGATTGCGTTCTGGAGCCTGGCTTCCGTGGCGCACGGTTTCATGAATTCGCTTGCTGGATTTCTGGTGGCGCGTTTTGCGCTGGGTTTTGGCGAATCCGGAGTGTTTCCTGCGAGCCTGAAGGCGGTTGCGGAGTGGTTCCCGAAGAAGGAACGCGCGCTGGCCACCGGAATCTTCAATGCTGGAACAAATGTTGGCGCGGCGTTGACTCCTTTGCTGGTGCCGTTCATCTATGCGCGATGGGGTTGGCGCGGATGTTTTTTTGCTGTGGGGGCTTTAGGGTTCGTGGGCCTTGCGCTGTGGCTGTGGCTTTATCGGCCGCCCGAGGAGCATTTGCAGTGCTCGGCTGAGGAGTTGCAGCACATTCGAAGCGACGCAACGGAAAGCTCCGGCCAATTCAGTGTGCGCGAGATACTTCGTCATCGACAGACTTGGGCGTTTGTGAGCGGCAAGTTCCTGATCGATCCCATCTGGTGGTTCTACTTGTTTTGGATACCGGATTTTCTGGAACGGCGGCATGGACTTTCACTGCGACAAATAGGTTTGCCGATTCTGGTGATTTATGTGATGGCCGATTTTGGAAGCGTCGCCGGCGGATGGCTGTCTTCTTTTCTGCTTCATCGCGGCAAAACGGTGAACTTGGCTCGCAAGGCGGCGCTACTCGTGTGCGCTATCTGCGTTGTTCCGATTATCTTTGCGGCGAGAGTCAATTCCGTGTGGGCCGCGGTGTTATTGGTTGGCCTGGCTGCTGCGGCTCATCAGGGATTCTCGACAAATTTGTTGACGCTGCCATCGGACATGTTTCCGGCGAGGGTCGTGGCTTCGGTGGCCGGGCTTGGCGGAGCGGCGGGAGCATTCGGCGGCATGCTGATTGCCGAGGTTGTGGCACACATTCTTCAATGGACCGGGAGTTATGCGATTCCGTTTTTCATTGCTGGGTCGGCGTATCTTGTTGCTTTGGCGGTGATGCAACTGCTTGCGCCTAAGTTGGAGGCGGTGCGGCTGGACATTTCGCCGGCTGCATGAGGGCGGCTAGTTTCTATGCACACAACGGTGAAGGAGATTCCAGGCTTCGCTCAGAATGAATGACAAGTGGGTGGGGACAGGAATGATTTCATCATTGGTTGACGGCGCTGGCCAGGAATCCGCCATCTACAACCAAGAGATGACCGGTGACAAAGCTCGCAGCGTCGGACGCAAGGAAAACCGCGGCGCCCACCAGCTCATCCACTTTTCCAAACCGCCGCATCGGCGTCCTGATCAGAAACTCGCGTCCCCGCTCGGTGCCGTCGAGCAGCTTTTCGTTCAACGCGGTGCGGAGCACGCCGGGTGCAATCGCATTCACGCACACGCCCTTCATGGCCCACTCGATGGCGAGCGATTTTGTGAGCGCTGCCACAGCCGCTTTACTGGCGCCATAGGCCGCAACTTCAAACGCGGCAAGAAATGAAGTAAGCGAGCCGATGTTGATGATGCGGCCGTAGCCTTGTTCAATCATGTGGCGGCCAAAGATTTTGCAAGCGCGAAGAGTGCCGTTGAGATTCGTTTCCATGATGGCGTTCCAGTCTGCTTCGGGAAAATCAAGCGTCGGCATGCGCTTGGTTTGTCCTGCGCAGTTTACCAATATTTGAACGGCGCCGAACTTGGCCAACGATTCCGCCAGGACGCGCTCAATTTGCTTCGCGTCGGTGACGTCGCAGGGGCACACCAGCGAACTGCGGCCGAGCTTTTCGACTTCCGCGGCGGCCGCTTGCACCAATTCTGCTCGCCGCCCGGTCGGAACAACGTTCGCGCCCGCTTCAGCCAGTCCCTTGGCCAGCGCCAGGCCGATGCCGCTGGTCCCTCCGATTACTACGGCGGTTTTGCCTGTAAGGTCGAGAAGCGGATGGCCCATCGCGAATCCTCCAATGTTGTCTTCGGCATTTCGTACAAGAAGCAGCCAGTGTAGCAAATATCGTGCGGCGTCGATGGCAGTGTTGGGCGAAGCGAAATCGCTCTGGATTTGTGGAGCAGCTCTGTAGAATGGAAGAGCGTTCACCTGGTGAAGTGCAGTTTCATTCCTGGGTGGCGCGTAGCCTGGGCTCACAGGCAGCACGTTTGCCGCAGATTCTTGTATCCCTCGCAAGCAGGTGCAGCACTCGCAGCCGCGCAGAAATGCGATGACGCTGCGGGCAGGACTGGGAGAAAGCGATGACCGCGATGAAGATCAAGCCGAAAGAGAAGTGCAGGTGGGACCTGGTAGCGCTGGGCGAAGTGATGCTGCGGCTCGATCCCGGAGACACGCGCGTCGCCACCACGAGAGAATTTCGCGTGTGGGAAGGCGGCGGTGAATACAACGTGGCGCGCGGATTGAAGCGCTGCTTCGGGATGGACACTGCGATTGTCACGGCGCTGGCCGACAATCCTGTGGGGCGGCTGGTGGAAGATCTGATGCTGCAAGGAGGCGTGAATCTGCGGCATCTGCGTTGGGTGCGCTATGACGGCGTCGGACGCAGCGTCCGCAACGGCTTGAATTTCACGGAGCGCGGATTTGGCGTGCGCGCGGCGGTGGGATGCTCGGACCGCGGCCATACCGCCGTCTCTCAACTGAAGCCGGGTGAGATCGACTGGGAAAAGATTTTTGCGCGCGAAGGCGCCCGATGGTTCCACACCGGCGGAATCTTCTGCGCGCTTTCGGAGACGACGCCACTGGTGGCGAAAGAGGCCATGGAAGCCGCGAAGCGCAACGGCACAATCATTTCCTACGATCTGAACTATCGCGCGTCGCTATGGGAATCCATTGGGGGAAAGAAAAAGGCGCAAGAGGTTAACCGCATGCTCGCGCCGCTGGTGGAGGTGATGCTCGGGAACGAAGAGGATTTCAATGCGGCTCTGGGATTTGCGGCGCCAGCAGTGGACGAATCCGCGTCGCAACTGGATCACCGCGGCTTCCAGGCGATGATCGAGAAAGTGGCGCAAGAATTTCCCAATTTCGTCGTGGTGGCCACGACCTTGCGCAATGCGCGCACGGCCACGCAGAATGATTGGAGCGCCATCTCGTATTCGGCGGGAAAGTTCCACGAAACACCGTTGCGCGAGAACCTGGAGATTTACGATCGTGTTGGCGGCGGCGACTCTTTCGTTTCCGGGCTGGTTTACGGCTTGCTGAGCGGGAAAGACCTTGCGTGGGCTGTGGATTGCGGCGCCGCACATGGAGCGTTGGCAATGACCACGCCGGGAGACACGTCGATGGCCACGTTACCGGAAGTTCTGCAGGTGATGAAGGGAAAAAGCGCGCGAATCTCGCGCTAATTCGCAAGCCCATCAAGAATTTCACTGGAGAGAGGAACTATGACTACCGAGAGTGTGCGAAAACGAATCTGGGAAACGGGCATCGTACCGGTGGTGCGCGCGTCGAGCGTGGACGAAGCGCGTCGCGCCGTGGAAGCCATCCATTTGGGCGGCATCCCGGTGATTGAGATCACCATGACCGTTCCCGGCGCGACGAAAATCATTCAAGAACTGAGAAAGCAGCATGGAGAAAAAGTGCTGATTGGCGCAGGCACGGTGACGAATGGCGAAGCCGCGGAAGAGTGCATCGACGCCGGCGCGCAATTTTTGGTGAGTCCGGGGCTTTCCGTTGGGGTACTGGAAGTTGCGGCAAAGCACGGCATTTTGGCGATGCCCGGCGCGTTAACACCGACGGAAGTGATGCAAGCGCGAGAAGCCGGCGCGGAAGTGATCAAGATATTCCCGTGCAGCAGCGTGGGCGGCCCCAAGCATATCAAGTCGCTGAGGGCGCCTTTTCCCGATGCGAAGTTCATTCCGACGGGCGGCGTGAATCTTTCAAATGCCGCGGAATATTTCGCGGCTGGCGCCTTTGCGCTGGGAGTCGGAGCTGACCTGGTGGACCTGTCGGCACTGCGCGACAACAATCCAGAAAAGATTGTGGCGGGCGCGAAAGCGCTGGTGCTGGCCGTGGAACTTGCGCGGGCGGCTAAGTCGTAGGCGCTGCCGTTCGCGGATTAGTGTGCCTTCGCGGTACTCTCGACGGCTTTGATGTTTCCGCGAAAAACGGTGATTGAGGCGGCAGGCAGCGTAAACGACGTTCCCGGCCCGGCGTTCAGCGAAGATACGGCGATGGGACCGTCGGGATCGGCGGTTCCGCCGGTTGGATCCGGATGCCACACATACTGTGCTTTGCCGAACGTTTTCACGCTAACCGCTCCGGCAAATTCCTGCCGCGTATGCCTGGAATCATCCGCGAACGAAATGCGCACGGTCTGTGCGTTTTCCTGATCCTTATTGATGACCATCAGCGACCATGTTCCATCGGGCCGCGCGGCAGCATAGGCCGTGACGAGGTTGTTGCCGGCCGTGTCGCGAATGTCGCTCTCCGCGGAAAACAGTTTGTGCGCGCCATCGCCGGGTTGCAGCCACTCCAGGGTGATCAGCTGGCTGGCAAAAAATTGCGAAAGCGGCTGCTTGATCTGTAGGTTGGCATCCGTGGAAAACATGCCAAAGGTGCCCATAGAGCCGTTGGCGCCGCGATGCACGCCCAGCGGCAAATAATGGAAATAATAGACCGCCTGGCCGCCGCCATTTAAGAAGGCACCGATATAGTCGGCAAGCCAGAGGCCGCCCCAGATGTCGACGAACGATTCGGAGCTGACCCAGGAAAGATTGGATTCCGTGATCAAGAGAGGAACATTTTCCGGGACACCATCCTCGCGCCACACTTTCATGATGTGCGTGACCAGATCCGCTTCGTGATACAGGTTGCTCCACTGAATTTTTCCCGGCTCCATGGGGTAGTGTTCGAAGGAAAAGAAGGCCAGTTCGCCGAGTTTACCGTGGCTCTGCAGGTAGTCGATAAACCGGCGGGTCCACGACGTGCGTCCCTCGGCGTCAGGCCACGTTTCGATGTCTTTATTCACGCCGGTGAAAATCGGGCCGCCTAATTTCAGTTTTGGGTCAACGCGGTGCAGCGCGGCCGCGAATTGAATGTACATCGCGGCGTAGTCTTCCGGAGGCATGAAGTGTCCATCGGGCTCTTCTCCCATTTCCACATGAGAGATGGGATATCCGCGCTTCTCGATATACGCGATTTCCGCCGCGGCATCTTCCGGCGTGCCATAAATCATGGCGATGGGAATCATGGCGGGAAGCCCGCGAGTGTAGCCGCCGGTATAAAAAAGATCGAAGCCGACCTGGTCGCCGGCCTTTTCGTCGAGGTCTTTCGGTTCATGCCAGGGGTCGACGGAAGAACAGTACGTCATGGTCTGATCCTGATCAGGAGTGTGGCGAACCAGGTCGTGGAATTTGCCGTCGGCGGTCGTAGTTCCGATGTACAGTTCGCGAATCGCGTAACCCAGGCAATTTCGTTTGTCGGCGTTTCCGTGCGTGTCGCAGGTGTTTGAAGATTGCGTCATCAAGATGCGCATGTGCTGCACGGCCAGCGGCGCGCTGGAAAGTTGCAGCGCGGATGTCCCGCCCTTGCCCTCGGTAACGATTCCGCCGGGAAATGTTTGCCAGACGCCTTCGGTAGGTTTCCTGATGGGATCGACGCCCGTGAAATATTGCACCACATAGTGAACCGCGTAAGGCTCGGCCCACTCGATGCGAATGGCATCCACGTCATGCCGGTTGGCCAGATCGACGATCACCCATTGCGGGTGAAGCGCGTCGCTCTCGCCGGTAAAGGTGGCGGACAAGTATGGATTGCTCTTCCAATAGGAATTTGCGTCGCCATCCGTCAGACGCGAATAGCCTTCGGTATCAGTGCCATCGTCGCGAGTAACCCCGCGATGCGGCAAGGGATAGCCGTACGAGTGACGAATCAGATCGGTGCCGGGAGTAGCGCTGCCGGTGAAGTATCCTTTGCCGGCGGGATCGCTCCACGTGCCTTGCGGATTCCAGTGCCATGCCTCCATATGCAACTCGGTATTTTGGCGATAGGTGACGGTTTGCCAGCCCGCGGCGAGCACCTGCTTCACGGTGGAATCGACATACAGTTTGTCGGCGGCGCCGTACGGTATACGGTCAATTCCCGCGCCGACGGCTTCGCTAGGACGGATGGTATTGGTGACGTGGCTGGGTGTGGCATCCACCACAATGTTCTGCGCCGATGAGGTGGCCGGAAAAGTCGCGACGAACAGAAGGACTGCCGCGGGCAGGAAGTAAAGGCCGGTTTTGCGGCGCCCGCGCTGATTGGCGGAAAGCGAAGCGAGCGAAATGGTGCGATTGCGATCTTGCGTACTTGTCAGCATGATGAGGCCTCGTCGTGGTGAACGGCTGTGAAGCGAGCCAAATACCTTAGTTAAAACGATTCAATACACCACGAATGTAGCCGTTGCGATTTCGCGCGTCAACCAAAAATGGGCGTGGTCGTTGCCGCGCTGCTTGAGGGCGCGCATTGATGTCTAATCTTTAATCCTGTGACGTGATACCTGCCATTGCGTTCACACAGCCAGAGGAGTATATCCAGGTATAGAAGAAAGTCGTGGATTGCGCGCCGGACCCGCTCCTGTCCGGACGGACGGAGAGATGTGACAGCGTTTGGCACTCTCCAAGGCGCCTCGGGGTTTCCACCGGTTCCCGCTATAGGACGAATGGTGGACTGCCCGACCGAGAGCCGTGGCTCGAACTAGCCGATCCTCTTTGCCGATGCCGCCACCGCACGGAGCCATACCGGCCCCAGGATCACGTCGAGACCGGATAACGTGTCACGCCAACATTGCGGGTTAAGGAGACAATTATCATGATACAGACACTGGAATTGGTGATTAAGGAACATCCGTTTTTCCACGGATTGTCGGACGAGCATCTGGACTTCATCACAGGGTGCGCCAAGAATGTCTCGTTCCCGGAGAAGCATGTGATGTTTACGGAAGGCGATCCGGCCAATGAGTTTTACTTTATCCGCAAAGGTTCGGTTTCCATCGAGCTGATGGTGCAAAACAGCGGACCGAGAGGCGTGCAAACCGTCGGCGGTGGCGAAATTCTTGGCTGGTCGTGGGTTTCGCCGCCGTACCACTGGCATTTTAACGCACGAACGTTGAAGCCGACGCGCGCGCTGGTTTTTGACGCCAATTGCCTGCGCGCCAAATGCGAGGAAGACCACGACCTCGGGTACGAGATGCTGAAGCGTTTTTCCAACATCATTACGGCGCGGCTCGACGCCACCCGACTACAATTGTTGGACATTTATACCGCGCGCGCTTGACGCGATTCGCGATGTAACGCGAGGGCTAGCATAAAAGCTAGCGCTACATAGAAGAAGAAACGCAGAAACCGTGAG
The DNA here is from genome assembly GCA_963826335.1 of Candidatus Acidiferrales bacterium. GTDB lineage: Bacteria > Acidobacteriota > Terriglobia > Acidiferrales > UBA7541 > Acidiferrum. Next base: position 98,554 of record CAWGXB010000020.1, read on the forward strand.
CGCCGAGGTTTTTCTTACATGTAGCGCGCGCTTCACGTCGGCAGTGCCTCATTCGTTTTTGCTCCTGGCAACTTGATTCCAGTCGTTTACTTGGATAGGCTCCGTTTGGGTTTTGTGTCCTCGCCCGCGCCGTCGCCGCATCCTGTTCGTGTTTCAAAAAGGAGATTGCCGTTGCTGAAGCACTTTCGCCCAGCCCTTTTGTTGCTTGCGGTGCCCTTCCTGATCCTGGCCTCACTTGCTCCGGCGTTCGCGCAAACAGCGCCCGCCCACCTGACTACGGAATGGATTTTCAGTGACCAGGCCGAACGCGTCGCCGAAGTTCCGCAATTCACGTGGCTGGCGGATAATTCCGCGATTGTTTACGACGTTCGGCAGCCGGAAGCGCAGCGCATGTACGAGCGTCTGGATCCCGCAACGGGCGAACGCCATCCGATCGTCGATATGCGCAAAGCTGTTGCCTCTCTCGTTGCCGTCGACAGTTCAGCCGAGGTGCAGCAGTCGCTGCCGTGGCCTGAGTCTTTCGACCCCGCCGGGCGCCAGGCCGTTTTTCTGTTTCACGGCGATGTTTTTCTCCTGGATCTGTCGTCTTCCAGCTTTTTGCGTGTTACCAACACACCCGCCGAAGAAAAAGATGTGGAGTTTTCGCCGGACGGCCATTTTCTCGCTTTCGTGCGGTCCAACGACCTGTACGTCTTCGACATCGCCGCGAAGAAGGAGTCGCGCCTGACCTCGGACGGCTCCGAAAAATTGCTGAATGGAACGCTCTCGTGGGTTTACTGGGAGGAAATTTTTGGCCGACGCGATATTGGCTACTGGTGGTCTCCCGATTCCCGGTCGATCGCGTATCTTCAGACCGACGAATCTGGCGTGCCGGAAAGCACTTTCGTCGATTTCCAACCGGTCCGCGAACGCATTATTCACCAGCGCTATCCGAAGGCCGGGGAAGAAAATCCGCGTGTGCGCGTTGGCGTATTGAACATTGCCTCGCCGGAAACGCGGTGGATCAATCTGAGCGAGAAGCCCTTCGAATGGATCCTGCGCGTGAAGTGGCTGCCGGATTCGCAACGCGTCAGCGTGCAAACCATGACGCGCGCCCAGACGGAAAGTTATTTGTTCTTTGCCAACGTCAAAACCAGCGAAACAAAGCTGGTCCTGACTGAAAACGATGCCTACTGGGTGAATGTCACCGACGACCTTTTCTTCCTGCCCGCCGGAAAACACTTTCTGTGGGCCTCGGAGCGCGATGGCTTCATGCACCTTTATCGTTTCAACATGGACGGCTCACTGACGAATAAAATCACCACGGGCGATTGGGCCATGGCTTCTTCCGGCGGCGTTGCCTATTGGGTGCGGCAAGACGTTGTGGGAATCGACAATCAGAATGACTGGATCTACTTCACTTCGCTGAAAGATTCTTCCATCCAGCGCAATCTCTATCGCATCAAGACGGACGGCTCTGGACTCACGCGCTTGTCGTCCGAAGCCGGAACGCACGGAATTTCCATGTCGCCCAACGCCAAATTCTACTTCGACAATTTTTCCAGCGCGCGCGCGCTTCCCGCTTTGCGTCTGCACTCGGCTGAGGGCAGGCTTCTGCAAACGCTCGCCGCGCCTCGCCCGGAACTTCTGCCCGCGGGAATTCAGTATCCTGAATTTCTAACCGTTCCGGCGGCCGACGGCTTCGCCATGCCTGCGGAAATTCTGAAGCCCGCCAATTTCGATCCCGCGCGCAAGTATCCGGTGATTCTGTACGTGTATGGAGGCCCTTCCGCGCCTTCCGTCCTTGATGCCTGGAGCACGGGCGACCTGCTGAGCGACCAGTTGCTGCTGCAGGATGGATTTGTTCTGATCACCATCGACAATCGAGCCGCTACCGCCATCAGCAAAAAACTGGAAAACACCATTCCCGCCAATCCGACTGCTTCGGAGACCGACGACCTGGTTGCCGGGATTCGCTGGTTTAAATCGCAGCCGTGGGTCGATGCTGCGCGCTTTGGCGTGTGGGGGTGGAGCGGCGGTGGCACGATGACGCTGAATATCATGACGCGCTCGAAGGAAATCAAGGCGGGCATCTCCGTTGCTCCGGTCACTGACTGGCACTACTACGATTCCAAATGGGCGGAATCGCTGATGAAGCTGCCTTCGACCAATGGCGAAATGTACGATCGCATTTCGCTGGTCAAACATGCGGGCGACCTCTCTGGGCATCTGCTGATTGTCTACGGCACGTACGACGACAATGTGCACCCGCAGAATGAGCAGGCTTTCACCAACGAGCTGATTGCCCACAACATTCTTTTCGAAACGATGGTCTATCCGATGCGCAAGCACGGCATTGCCGACCGCCCGGCGACCATCCATCTGTACCGGACCATGCGCGTGTTCTGGCAAAAAAATCTTTAGTTCGTGAAAAATTCATGGCGGCAATATCCATCGCTCCCAACGACCGGCTTTTCATTCTGACCGGTGCCGGCATCAGCGCGGAGAGCGGCATACCCACGTTTCGCGATGCAGGCGGGCTGTGGCGTAAATACCGCATCGAGGAAGTGGCTTCGCCGCACGCCTGGCGGCGTGATCCGCGGCTGGTGTGGGATTTTTATTCCATGCGCCGGCGCACGGCCGGCACGGTCAAGCCAAATTCCGGACACTTCGCCCTCGCTGCGCTGGAACGGACGCTCGAGGATCGTTTGTTTCTTTGTACGCAGAATGTCGACAATCTTCACGAGCAGGCTGGCTCTCAGCGCGCTGTACATATGCATGGCGAACTGTTTAAAAGCCGCTGCGACTCTTGCCATACGCCGCCTTTTGAAGACGGCAATCTTTACGAATCGCCCGCGGATCTACCGCGCTGCTCTTGCGGCGCGCTGACTCGTCCGCACATCTGCTGGTTTGGCGAAACACCGTTCCATCTGGACCGCATTTTTGAAGCGCTCAGCGAATGCACCGTGTTCGTCGCCATCGGTACTTCCGGCACGGTTGAACCCGCCGCCAGTTTTGTGTCGCAAGTCGCCGCTCGCGCCCGGACGTTTTATGTGGGCCCGGAAGCTCCCGCAAACAGCGCAATTTTTGATGATTGCATCCTGCGAAAGTCCGGCGAAGTTCTGGATACACTGTTCACGTTTACCTGACGGTCCCATTTTTACCTGATGGCCCACTTCGCGCTTCTCGGGCATCATTTACCAATGGAGTTTTCTACAAAACCGGACCCTCTCGGGCCGCACAAATCGCCCTGGAAGAACCCGTTCCTGTATTCCGGAACGGTGCTGGCATTCGTGGCCATCTACATGGGCTTCGTTTTGATCACGCGCTATGAATCCAACCGCGATTTCGAGCAACGCCAGGCAGCGCAAAAAGCCGAACAGCAACGCGAGGAGGATCGCCGCGCAGTGGAGCAACTGGGCGGATCGGAGCTGGCCATCCGTTCTCTTTATGTTTCGCCACGTGCGATCCATCGTGGCGAAAAAGCGCAGCTTTGTTACGACGTGGCCAACGCCAAAACCGCGACCCTCGATCCTCCGGAGGGCGAGGTGTGGCCGTCGCATTCGAGGTGCCTGGATCTCGCGCCGAAGAAAACCACCACGTATACGCTGACGATTACGGATGGCGCCGGCCAGAGGGCTACGCAGAGCGTGGAAGTGCAAGTCCATTAGCGGCCGCTGAGCTTTAATAAGTATATGTATTATCATTAACTTACAGGATGGATGGTTTGCCGAATTTCCGTTGTACTTCCCACTCTTCTCCTCTTGTTCCTTCATTTCGCTACACCCTATAATAAGGGGACGCGGAGTCCGGCCAGGCTGGACTCCGCGTCATTTTTCTCGACAGCGGAAAACTATGTCAGATCCTCTAGCAGCAATTAAGAAAAAGCTTCAGCAGGAAATCGATTCACTGGAACACGAGCTGAGCGTCGAGCTTCCGAAGGAGATCGCCGTTGCGCGCGCGCATGGGGATTTGTCGGAGAACGCCGAGTACAAGTTCGCGAAGGAACGCCAGGGATACGTGAACGCGAAAATCGGTCATCTGAAAAAGCGCATGGGCGACCTTGGCATGCTGAATCTGACCAACATCCCGAAGGACCGCGCGGGCTACGGCTCACGTATCGTGGTGCTCGACACGCAACGCAGCGTTGAAGTGGAGTACAAGCTGGTGAGCACGGAAGAAGCCGACGTTGAAAAGGGGCTCATCTCCACGACTTCTCCCATAGGCCGCGCGTTGCTGAACCGCAGAGTCGGCGACGAAGTGCAGGTAGCCACGCCCGCCGGGAACAAAGAGTTTGAGATCGTGCGACTTGTGACCATTCACGAAGAAGCTTAGTTCCTTCCGCTCAGCCGCGGAGAGGTGCAATGTTTTATTGGGGTTCAGGACCGGCTCTCGGCCTTTTAACGTTTCTCGGGTACTTTGTTTTTGTTATCGGGGCCGTTTATCTTTGGCGCTACCGCGAAGAACTTTCCTGCTGGATGGAAAGCGAGTTTTCCGTGCTGCGCAGAAGTTTTTCGCGCCACGTTCCTTCGGGCCCTTTCTATGAGCCTCGCGGCCAATCGCGTCTTCGCGTGGTTCCATCGACAGTGTTTCATTCCGTCACGAAACTTCCGCAGCGCCGTTTTTGCTGGGGCGCTGCGCTTCTTTTTCTCGGCGTGTTTTTGTTCTTTCTCGATTTCTTTGTGTGATCTGTGGGCGTCTTAACGATTCTTTGATGTAGCGCTGACTTTCATGTCAGCTTTTGAAATTGGGCATACATTGCAACCGGGAGCTAGCATAAAAGCTAGCGCTACATTCAAGACGCAAACCCTCCCCTGGGCTGCCCGTTTTTGCAATTGGGACTCTTGTTTGCTGATAACGGATCGCTGATATCTGATATCTTTTTCTCCATGCAACCTTCGCTCATTGTTCACGGTGGCGCCTGGGATATTCCCGATGACGCTGTCGTTGCTTGCAACATCGGTTGTCAAAACGCTTTGCGCGCCGGCTGGGGGGTGCTGTCTAAAGGTGGACACGCCCTTGACGCCATCGAAGCCGCCATCATGGTGTTGGAAGACGATCCGGTGTTCGATGCGGGCTTCGGTTCGCACTTGAATCTGGATGGGCACGTGGAGTGCGATGCCATCGTTATGGAGGCCGCCACGCTGCGCGCGGGTTCCGTCGCGGGTTTGCGCCGCGTCAAGAATCCCATTCGCGCGGCGCGAGCGGTACTCGAAAAGTGCCCGCACATGATGCTGATTTCGGAAGGCGCCGAAAGTTTCGCCGCCGAACACGGCGTCCCACTTTGCGATCCGAACGAACTCGTATCGCCCGCCGAAAGTGAGGCATGGCTACTCTGCCGAAGAGACGCCCATGCCGCCGAACACCATCGCGGGCATGAGCAGGGCACCGTCGGAGCTGTGGCCCTCGATCAGCACGGCCGTCTCTTTGCGGCCACCTCCACCGGTGGAACCTGCTGCAAGCTTCCCGGCCGCGTCGGCGATTCGCCGCTGATCGGCTGTGGCTGCTATGCCGACGCTGAAACCGGTGGCGTGTCGTCCACAGGTTTTGGGGAAGCGATTATGAAGATCGTGATGGCCAAAACCGCCGCTGATTTCCTACGGCCGGCAGGTTCCTCTCCTACGCGTGCGGCACAAGCCGCGGTGGAACTTTTGGCCAAGCGAGGCAAGGGCACCGGCGGGTTGATCCTGTTGGACAAAAATGGAACCCCTGGTTTCGCGTTTAACACACCGCGCATGGCTTACGGTTACGTCGCCGCGGATGGCTCGTACATTACAGCGGTGTAGCCGCGGGCCAGCATCCTTCGGGAGAGCGCTATGACGGATCGAATTTCCAGACGGCACTTCCTGCAGACAGCTGGCGCCACAGCGGCTTATGTCCTTTCGCCACACAATTTCGGCCTGCTGACTTCTCCGTCCTTGCCACCCGCCGAACCGGCAGACTACACGTTGCACATCAAGGCCAGCCCAATCGAAATTGCGCCGAAGCGCATCCTGTCTACGGTGACGTACAACGGTGAGTTCCCCGGGCCGCTGCTGCGTTTCAAGGAAGACAGCCCCACGATTGTCGACGTTTTCAACGACACGGACACTCCCGAGCAGCTGCATTGGCACGGGCAGCGTGTTTCCACTGACGTGGACGGAGCGGCCGAGGAGGGTACGCCGTTCATCCCGGCTCACGGCATGCGCAGGCTTTCGTTCACACCGAATCCCTCGGGCCTGCGCTTCTATCACACGCACAATCGCGCCGGCGCCGACCTGGCCGCAGGGCAATACTCAGGTCAAGTGGGTGCGGTGTACATTGATCCGAAAGACGAGCCCGGCCGTTTCGATCAGGAAGTGTTTCTGGTGCTAAAAGAATTTGAGCCGACGCTCAGTCGGGGCGGCGACATGGCTCAGGATTTCCTTTTCCCGTCGACACGCGTGAAATCTTTGGAAGAAGCCGGCGAGTCCACCATGAAGGCTTCGCTTGCCAAGGACATGCCGCACGGCTACGAAGTCGGCTATGCCTCGTTCACAATCAATGGCCGCATGCTTGGCCACGGCGAACCCATCCGCGTGAAGCAGGGCCAACGCGTGCTCTTTCACATCCTGAATGGCAGTGCCACGGAAATTCGCAGCCTGGCCCTGCCGGGGCACACGTTTCAGGTGCTGGCGCTCGACGGAAATCCGGTGCCGAATCCGGTGCGCGTGCCTGTGCTTTGGCTGGGTACGGCTGAACGAATTTCCGCGATCGTCGAAATGAGTCATCCTGGCGTTTGGATTTTGGGCGATTTGGCTGACGATGATCGTAAGCACGGCATGGGTATCGTGATCGAGTATTCCGGCCGCACGGGGAAACCGGTTTGGGTGGTTCCGCCCGCGTTCAAATGGAACTATGCGCGATTTGCGAAGTCTACAGCGTCTGCTGCTTCTCCGGATGAAACGTTCGAAATGACTTTCACGAAGGACAATGCCGCCGAAGAAGGTTTCAATCGATGGTCCATCAACGGCGTGGCATTTCCCATGACACAGCAAGTAGTCCCGGCTGCATTTCATTTGAAGCAAGGCAAACGCTACCGGCTGCGCATGCGCAACGCCAGCGACGACATCCATCCCATCCACCTGCATCGCCATAGTTTTGAGCTGACGAGCCTCGCGGGTAAGCCTACGGCCGGCATTTTCAAAGACGTTGTGATGCTCGGCGGATACCAGGAAGCGGAAGTCGATTTTGTGGCCGACAATCCTGGCCTGACGCTGTTCCACTGCCATCAACAGCTTCACATGGATTTTGGGTTTATGACTTTGTTTGACTACCGCTGATCCGTTCCATCCGAAGTGCTTTGATGAATTCCCATTGGAAGAATCTGCAAAAGCAATGATATGTTCGGTGCATTCTGAACGGGTGAAAACTTGAAAACTTCAACGTTGTTTGCGCTTGTGCTGTTCTTTGCCGCGCTTGGGCGTGCGCAGGAGAATCGCGATTGGCCGGTCTACGGAGGTGCGCCGGAAAACAACCACTATTCGAGCCTGACGCAAATCAATCGCGGAAATGTGAAGCAGCTTCAGGTGGCCTGGAGCTTCGACACGGGGGAAGAAGGCGGACTGCAGACCAGCCCGATTATTGTTGACGGCGTGCTCTATGGCATCACGCCCACGCAAAAAGTTTTCGCACTAAACGCCGATAGCGGCGCGCTGCTCTGGAAGTTTGATTCCGGCATGCGGGCCACGCAGCCCGACCGCGGCCTGGCGTACTGGTCTGATGGCGAGGACAAGCGCATTCTCGTCGGCGTGATGCATTTTCTGTATGCGCTTGATGCCGCCACCGGCAAACCTGTTCCTTTATTCGGGCAAGGCGGGCGCATCGATCTACGCGAAGGGCTTGGCCGCGAGCCGGCCTCGGCGCAATCCATCAGCCTGACCAGTCCGGCCGTCATCTACAAGGATCTGGTCATCGTTGGCGGCCGTAATCCCGAAACGCTTCCCGCTCCTCCCGGTGACATCCGCGCCTTCGATGTTCGTTCCGGCAAACTTCGTTGGGCCTTCCACACTATCCCGCATCCGGGAGAATTCGGTTACAACACCTGGCCAAAAAACGCGTGGAAATCCAGCGGCGCGGCCAACAATTGGGCCGGCATGTCGCTCGATTCCGCTCGCGGGATTCTGTATGTTCCAACCGGCTCTGCCGCGTTCGATTTTTATGGAGCAAACCGCCTGGGGGACGATCTGTTTGCCAATTGCCTGATCGCGCTGAACGCGGAAACAGGAAAACGCCTGTGGCATTTCCAGGGTGTGCGTCACGATCTGTGGGATCGAGATTTTCCTGCGCCGCCGGTGTTGCTTACCGTGAAGCACAACGGCAAATCCATCGACGCCGTGGCGCAAACTTCCAAGCAGGGCTTTGTGTATCTTTTCGACCGCACCAACGGCTCACCGCTTTTTCCCATCTCCTACCGCAACTATCCGCCCAGCAACATTCCCGGCGAGCGCGCCGCTCTTCAACAAGGTCTGCCTGCCAAGCCTGCTCCTTTTGCGCGCCAAACTCTCACCGAGGGGCTTCTAACCAATCGCACGCCCGCAGCCCACCAACTGGCCCTCGAGAAGCTTCGCGGCTTTCGCAACGACGGCCAGTTCGTGCCCTTCAGCATCGGCAAAGACACGGTTGTCTTTCCCGGCTTCGATGGGGGAGCCGAATGGGGTGGCGCGGCTGTCGATCCCGAAACAGCGATCATTTATATCAATGCGAACGACATCGCGTGGACCGGCGCTCTGGCGAAAAACATTCACGAAGATACCACCAAATCTCTGTACATGAGCCAGTGCAGCATTTGCCACGCGGATAATCGCGCAGGGTCTCCTCCCAGCACGCCGTCGCTGCTTGGCGTCAGCGAGCGCCTTTCCGCGCAAGCCATCGCCGCTACGATTCAGGATGGCACAGGCCGCATGCCCGGCTTCCCAAATCTCTCCGGTGAACAGATTTACGCTTTGGCGGATTTCCTCAGCAGCGGCGAGAGCAAGGAACTGGCCAGCATCGTGCCCGAATCGGCCGAGATTCCCTATCACCTGACCGGGTATAAACGCTTCCTTGATCACGAAGGTTATCCCGCGGTCGCCCCGCCGTGGGGCACGCTGAATGCGATCGATCTCAACACCGGCGAGTACGCGTGGAAGATTCCTCTGGGCGAATATCCGGAACTCGCCGCGCAAGGGCTGAAAAACTACGGCACAGAGAATTATGGCGGGCCCATCGTCACCGCCGGCGGCCTGCTGTTTATTGGCGCTACCAACTACGACAAGAAATTCCGGGCTTTCGACAAATCCACCGGAACTCTGCTGTGGGAGGCTTCTCTGCCATTCTCCGGCAATGCCACTCCAGCCACCTACGAAATTAACGGCCGGCAATTTGTGGTCATCGCCGCGGGCGGCGGCAAAGATTCGCGTACTCGATCGGGTGGAGTGTACGTCGCCTTCGCTCTGCCGCAGTAAGAATTCGGATTGGGCGAAAAGAAAAGGGGCAGCCGAAAAAGCTGTCCTTGGTTGGAAAGGATTTTGCTGAGAATTAAGGCAAGTAGTAGCGGAAGGACGTCCAGAACATATTGTCGACCGCATGAGGGGCGATGCCGGGATTGGTGTTGATGCCATCGCTGCCGGACCAGCCGTGGCGCGAGAAGTAAGAATATTGCAGACCCCACTGGAGCCTGCCCTTTTCGCCCTGGTAGATTTTGTTCCAGAAACCGACAGTGGCTTCAAAGATGTACTTGGTATCGCCGGCGCAAGTGCCGCCAGCGCCAGGCGTGCCCGTGCCCGCAGGAGCAACTTCAACGCTGCAACCGGAATTGTTGGCATAGGGTGAGCCGTAGCCGCCGATCCAGTCGGTAGAAATTGTAGTGGTGGTCAAACCCGGATAGGCAGGCTGAATCGTTCCCGGCGCGGAGCAGGGTTGCTGGCCAAGGCCACCGCAGCCCGGAATTGCAGGAGTATTGACGATCTTGACGCTGGTGTAGCCGGTGTAGGCGGCGCGAGCGTCGTACTCGCCGCCGAAGTAGCCGTAGATGTCCCACTTGGATGTCGGGTGAGCTTCGACCTTGGCGAGGTATTGCAGGTTCTTGATCAGGGCGAGAGTGCCGTCGGGCCGAGCGGTGACATCAGGAAGTTGCGCGGCGCCAAAGCGGCCGATGCCGTCGCCGCCCACAACCTTAAGTCCAACATCAAGTCGCTTGGCCAACAGGGTCTCCGTGGCGCCGGCGCCAAGGCCACCGCCGAAGGACGAATTGTTATACGCAAGAGCCGCGCTGGGTGTTGTGGAGTCGTTGCAGGAAATGACGGTTGGGTCGGCGGGAGTCGGAAAATTCTTTGCGGTGGTTCCGGCCACGGCGCAGGGATAGATGCGATTGCGAAAGTCGGAAAAGATTCCGAACAGTTCGTAGTGGCCAAAGCCTGGGTCCACTGCCACCTTAGCGACGAAGTCAGGAAGTTTGTTGACGGTGTATCCGGTAGGATCGAAGGCGTTGAAAAATCCCCCGCCGAGTCCCGGAGCATTGAAAAAGAAATTCTGATAGGTGGTAACGACGCCGGTGGCCGAAGTATTGGTGTAGGAGCTGAAACCACGGCCTCCGATGGTGGTCTGCGGCCCTTCGACGGAAACAGCAGCGGCAATCTTGTCGTTGAAGGTTTTCGTGACGCGGAAAGCGCTGGCACGTTGCCAGGTGAATCCCACAATGTAGTTGGGATCGATCATCACAGGAAGAGATTCTTGCCGCAACGCGATGCCCTTTCTGTCTTCCGTGGCGAGACTCCACATTTGGCCGCCGCTGAAAGTCAGGCCGTTTGCAAGCGCTGCCTGCCCCCACAACTGGCGCTGCCGAAATACGTAGGAGTTGGTTTGACGGTTATTGGAAGTGGTGCCGGCGCCGAGGAAGTCCGCTTCGTAGTAGCCCGACCAAGTGGTTGAGCCGGCCTTGGCGCCAAAGAGCAGGCAAAGACGGGACTGGCGAGCCGAGAAATTCATTTCGGTGAGGTGCCCCGTGGAATTTCCGGCATAAGGAATCCAGTTGAAAGGGGTGCCAACATCGGCGCTCTCCGCGTGTTGGCGGTTGACGGTGTCGGCGCCGACAAAGCCGCCAGGTGTGAGGCTGACGCCCTTGAAGCGGATCGTGGTCGGACCCTTCTCGTCGTTGGCTGGCTGAACCTGCGGATTCGCGGCGGTGGAGGAGTTCACAATCGCAGCGTTACTTACGGCAAGGCTGGAGTCGAGTTGAGCGCAGGCGCTGTGGATTTTATTTCTGAGGAAGTCGTAGCCACTTCGCCGGCTTTCACGGTGGCTTCCGAGGCGCGAGTGTTTACAGGAGCGGCGATTCCGCGAGCTTCTTCGATCTGCTTATCGCGTCTGGCCAATTCGTCCTTCAGAAGCTGGAGTTCTTCCTGCTGCACCTGAAGTATTTTTTGTTGTGATTGAAGAGTTTCGCGCAGTTCCTCGACTTCAGCCGCAGTCTCTGCGCTGGTTTTTGCCGCGACGGGTGTAGCGGGCTGCGCAGTGTTGGAAACTGCAGCGGAATCCTTGGGAGCGTCCTTTGGGGAATCAGCAAGCGCGGTTCCGGCGCTAAGGAACAGCGAAAGTGCGAGTGATGATGCGAGTCTTTTCATTGCGTCTCTCTTTTGCGGCAGAAATGCAGACTAAGCCGGGACACAAGTCACCCGGTGGAGGCCTGCTTTGGAGACTCTTACGCCGATGTCAAAGGAAGCGAGGGATGGCCGGTAACAATCAGGCAGACAGGGTCTGCATCAGGAGTGTTTCAAGCCGTCATTTTAAGGTTAAAGAGTTGCAACAATGCTAGCGCCCCTTGTCGTATCAGAGCAAGAGCGAGACCGAAACGCGGAAGCGAAAAGAACAATTCAGGGAATTTTCGAGGCTTCGAAAATGGGACAGTGGGCTAGCGCGTTATGCCCATCTGGTACGCGAGGAAGATTTGCGAGACCGCGTATTGATAGCGGGCGTCTGTATCGTCGATATCGGCCTCGGTCTTTTGTAATTCGGCCTGACTTAATTCGACGATGGTGGCGAGGCCGAGCTTGTAGCGTGCCTGGGACAATTCCAGCGCGAGCTGCGCTTGTTCGCGAAGTTGCTGGGTGACGGAAAGACGCTCGAAAGCTTTTTCGGTGTCGAGCCAGGTGTTACGGACGTCGCGCGCAACGTTGTTTTGCAAATCCTGCAGGCGTTTGCGTTTCACCTCGGTATCGAGATCGGCGCTTTTTGCGCGCGCATTGAAAAGAAATCCGTTAAAGACCGGGATGTTGATGTTCACACCAGCGGCGCCGTACCAGTTTGAAATGTTGTCGTTTCGAATTGGTGCCGCGCCCACCACGCCAGTGGCCGCTACTGTTGGCCACCACAAGTCGTGCTCTGCCTTGCTGAATTTTGTGGCGGCGGTTACTTCATCCTCGAGCGATCGTACTTCCGGGCGCTGGCTGAGCGCTTGTTGAATCAGCGGGGCGGGGTCGACCGCAGGCGGCGTATTTTGCGATGCGGGCTCGACTGGGGCGAAATCCTGACGGTCGGGATAACCGAGAATAGCGGAAAGTGTGGAGAGGGAGGCTTCGTAGCTGTTTTGGGACGACAGCAGGAGAAGTTTGGCGCGGGCGAAGTCCACCTTGCTGAAGCTCAAATCGACGTCCGATTTTAATTTGGCATTGGTGAGAGCTTGCACCTGGTCAACGAGGTCCTGCCTGGCTTTCACGGTTTCTTCGGCTACGTGCAGAAGCGCTTTCGTTTCCAGCGTGTTGTAGAAAGCTTCATCGACGGCCAGAACAATTTGTTGCTGAGTGGCAATGGCGTTCTGGTCCTGGGCTTTGGCTTGAAACACGGAATTGGCCACCAGGTTTTGTGTGCGGCCAAAATCGGTGATCAACTGGCTGACCGCGGCGCCGGCGGCAACCCTGGGATAAACGGTCGGATTGTTGAGGAAGCCGGCGGAAATGCGGCTGCCGGGATCGGAACCGACGGCAGTCACGTTCAAGCTCAATTGAGGGTAGAGCGCAGCACGAGTCTCGCGAGTGAATTCGCGCGCTTGCAAGGCCTGTAACCTGCCAACGGTGATCTGCGGATTGTTTTTGATGGCAGTGGCTTCCGCCTGCTGCAAGGAGATTTGGCGAGTAGCTGGACTTGCGGATGGAGAAGCGGACGCTGGAGGCGTTGGCATCTGTTGCGCCACAGACGGAGCCACACACACGGCGAGTAACATTGCCGCCAACTGAACGAACTGCTTCACGACACCACCTCCGGTGCTTGCTCGCCGCGATGCACCAGAAGATAGGCAGCGGGTACGAGATACACGGTCACTACGACGGACACCAGCAGGCCTCCAATAATCGCGCGTGCCAGCGGCGCATAGGCCTCGCTTCCCGCCTCGATGCCCAAGGCCATGGGGATCAGTCCGAGAAGGGTGGCCAGCGAGGTCATCAGGATTGGTCGTAGCCGTTGACGCGAAGCTGTCGCCACCGCTTCCTGGAACGGTTTTCCTTCCTTGTGCAGATGGCGAGCAAATTCCACGATAAGTATGCTGTTGGATACCACGATACCAACCATCATCACCACGCCCATCAGCGACATGACATTCAAAGTCGTTCCGGTGACCAGTAAGAACAGGAGCACTCCGGCAAGGCCGGGTGGTACGGCCAACAAAATAATCAAAGGGTCCGTCCAGGATGCGAACTGCGCAACCAAAACGAGATAGACCAGCACGACGGAAAGGATCAGTCCCACGGCGAAACTACGAAAGGACGCCCGCATACCTTGTACGGAGCCGCGAAGTTTCACGCGAACGCCTTCCGGCAGTTTTGTTTTTGCGATGATGTCGTCGATCTGGCCTGCAACCTTTCCCAGGTCCTCCTTTTTCGGGGCCACGTATACGTCCATCACGCGGGTCAGTTGATAATGATCAACTTCCGTTGGCGCGGAAATGTTCCGTATTTTCACCACGGTATCCAGGAACGTAGGTTGTGTCAGGTGCGGACTGTGCAAGGGAATCTGTCGGAGATCAGTCAGAGAGCGCACGGAGGTTTCCGGATATTGTACGGTGAGCAGATAGGGGTTGCCGCTTTTTGGATCGACCCAATAATTAGGAGCAATCATGCCATTGGAGGTCAGCGCGGTAATCACGTTGTCAACAACTTCCTTTTGCGAAAGACCGAGCTGGGCCGCCTTTACCCGGTCCACGTCTAACTCCAACGCGGGGTAATCCACGTCCTGCGGAATCAGCACGTCGCTCACTCCGGCAAGCTCCTTTGCCTGCGACGCCAGCGTCGAGGCAACTTCGTGCGCCGCTAGCATGTCGCTTCCACTCACCTGGATATCAATCGGAGCGGGCAAGCCGAGGTTTAAGACGGCGTCTACCAATCCGCCGGATTGAAAATAGGCAGTGAGCTGCGGCAACTTTTTCTGTAGCTGTGCACGCACACGCCCCATATATTCGTAACTACCGACCTTGTGCCCCTGCCGCAAACTGGCTTGGACGAAAGCGGTGTGTGGCGCGGAATTAGACGTGTAAATCACGGAAAAATCCGGAGTGATTCCGATGTTCGAAACGAGCATCTGCAATTCATTTTTCGGGACGACATCTCGAATGATCTGTTCCACTTGCTTGACATATTCCTGCGTAAGCTCCACCCGTGTTCCCGATGGGGCTTTCAAGTTGATCACGAATTGTCCGGGATCCGTCCGAGGGAAAAAGGCCACGCCAAGGAAGGGATAAAGGGAAAGAGAAAGGAGAGAGACACCAACCAAGCCGATCAAAGTTGCGGCGGGCCGCAAAAGGGCCCGGTTCAATGAGCGGTCGTACCTGTGGAGCATGGATTCGAAGTGGTGGTCAAATTTCCTGGCAATTTTGCCAAACCGGGCGCCGATGGAACCTTCGCCAACTTCCTCATCTGCTTGCGTCTTCTTAACGAGCTTTGCGCAATACAGTGGCACCACGGTCATGGCCACAAAGTAGGAAGCGAAAAGCGAGAAAACAACTGCAGTGGCCAGAGCCAGAAAAAGGAAGCGGCTGACGCCGTACAGGAAAACGACCGGAAAGAAGACAATGGCGGTAGTGATGGTGGCGGCGAGCACAGCAAGAGCCACTTCCTGTCCGCCCTTTTCCGCCGCGATTTCAGGAGGTTCGCCCGCCTCGATATGGCGAAAGATATTTTCGAGAACGATGACGGAATTGTCGATTAAGCGCGAAAAGGCCAGCGCGAGCCCTCCCAGAACCATGGTGTTCACGGTGCCACCGCCAGCGTTGATAGCCAGGAACGCGGCGAGCGCGGAGAGTGGAATCGAAAGAAAGACGGCGGCGGTGGCGCGCATGCTTCCTAGGAAAAGCAGGATCATAACTCCGGTAAGGACCAACCCAATGGCGCCTTCGTGAAGCAGGTTATCGATGGCGGTTCTGACAAAGACGGACTGGTCGAACACGACGCGAGCAATGAGTTGTTTGGGAATGTCCACCAGGTGTTGCAGCGCTTCCTTGATGCCATCGACAACAGCGATGGTGTTGGTGTCTCCACCTTGCTTCAAAATCGGCAGATAGACGGAGGGCTGGCCATCGACACGCACGATGTTGGTCTGGATCGCTTGCGCATCTTCGGCTTTGCCAATATCCGCAACCATGACGGAGGATTGTCCGACGGTTTTAAGAGGCATGGTGTTGATGGAACCTGCGGTCGGTGCCTGAGCGTTAGAGTACAAGTTATAGTCAAACGGCCCGATCTTTACATCTCCCGCCGGCAAGATCAGATTGCTATCATTGATCTGCCGAACCACGTCCATGGGGCTCAACTGATGGGCCTCTAACTTCAACGGGTCCACATACACCATGATCTGCCGGTACTTTCCGCCAAACGGCTGTGGCACCGAGGCGCCGGGCACGTTCGCAATCTGGTTGCGTACGCTGAATTGTCCCAGGTCGTGCAATTCCGTTTCATTCAGGCCTTGGCCTTTTAGGGTGACCAGACAAACCGGCAAACTTGAGGCATCGAACTTGAGCACCACCGGAGGCAGCGTTCCCTGAGGCAAGCGCCGCAATTGCGCCATGGCCAGATTCGCAATTGTGCTCACGTCGGAATCTGCGCTGGTTCCTGGTTGGAAATATATCTTCACCAGGCTGACGCCCGGCAGCGACCTCGATTCAATATGATCCACACCACTCGCCAGGGTGAAAAATCGCTCGAAGGGGTTGGTAATGCTTGCTTCAATCTGTTGCGGCGGCATGCCGGAATAAAATGTCGCCACCACCACGACAGGGATATTAATAGGTGGAAAAAGATCCACCGGCATGCGCACCAGTGTCACAGTTCCCACAATGGCGATGATCAAACAACAGACAATGACGAAAAAAGGATTGCGGATGGAAAACCCAGCCATCAGCTTGCCTCTTCCATTTGCAATTGTGGCAATTTGACTTCCTGAGGCGCGACCTTTTCTCCGTTTCGGAACTCGCTGCGGTTGCCAACAATCACTCGCTCACCTTCGGTCAAACCGGAAAGAACCTGCACTCTTGATTTTCCCTGTAGACCCAACTTCACTTTCCGCTCCTCGACCACGTCTTGCGCGTTCACGACAAGAACTGCTGCTCCTTTTTCGCCTTGTGCCACCGCTTCCAGCGGCACCACCAACGCGTTTTGGCTTTCCGCCAGTTGCAAAACGGTTTCCGCATACATCCCGGGCAGCAATTTGCCGGCTTTGTTATCGAAATCGATTTCGGTTTCCATGGTACGGGTTTGCGGGTCGAGGGCGTCCGCGAAGCGGGAAACTTTGCCGACGGAATCCTGGTTTAATGCCTGGACGTGGACTTTCACAGGCTCTCCTAGTCGAATTTGTCCGGCGATCGATTCCGGAACCGGCAGCACCAATCGAAGGACGGAAATTTGCGCAATACGGACCACGGGAGCGGACTGAGTGCTGGAGGAAGTGCCCGCGGCGATCAAAGAACCGGTGTCGGCATAGCGCACGGTGATGACGCCGGTAAAGGGAGCGGTGATTTTGGTGTAGTCGGAAAGGGCTTTGTACTGCTGTTGCGTGGCTACGGCGACGTCGAGTGCCTGTTCGGCGGCGCTGAGGGCGGCTTCAGCGCTGGAGACTTGCGCTTCACCTTCCAGGTCTTTGGCGCGCGCGTCGTCCACTTCCTGTTGGGCGACAAGCCCGGCGCGGGAATCGGAGGCTTGCGTCAACCGGGCCGCCATCGCATGGGTGGCTTCGTGAGCAGATTTTGCGCGCTGCACATCGCCCTGAGCGCGGCGAATCTCTTCTTTGGCGCGACGAACGGCGGCGTCGGCGCCGGAGAGTTGAGCGGCGAGTTCCGGAACTTCGAGGACGGCGAGGGTTTGCCCCTCTTTAACGTGCGAGCCAACGTCGACGTACATGGTTTTGATGTAGCCGGCAACCTTGGCATGCAGGTCGACTTCCTGAAAGGGCTTGAAGCCACCCGCCAGCGTGAGCGGAGTGCCCAAGGTGCCGTGTCCGACCTTGACGACAGCAGCGACGGGTGCGCCGGCCTGCTCGGGATTGTCGGAGCCATCGGCTTCGGTCTTTGCGTGGCGGAAGAGTGTCCAAAAAACGAGCAATCCCGCAACGGCGACAGCTGCGATTACCAGATATTTTTTGTTTGTCATACCTTTTCCTGCCGACGGTCGGCAACAGTGAATTGTGCACCGGGCCTATGCGTAATGGGCTAAATACAAAACGCACCCGAAAAACCAAGGGCGACCGAAACAATAGACTACTTTCCTGGCTTGAGGCTTTAAAGCGTTAGAGCGAAGGCGGGGGACGGAAGCAGATACTGGCGATCAGTTCCGGCTGAGGCGGCAGCGCTAGATCCAGGATGAACCTGGCCGGGTACTCGGTCTGCGCCACCCGTACCACTGAGACTTGGCCGACAGTCTCTTCGACCATTGCATCGGGTTGCGCGTACTCACTTTGGACGGGGGGGTAGTGCTGCATTTCCGACGAGCCGACCGTGGAGCGGTGGCGAGCCAGGGAGGCATAAGCCAGCCCGTCGGACTGAATCTTCAATGCGAAGAATGGGTTGTAGAGAATGGAGGCAATCAAGACAAGGCAGACACACACCCGCCATATGGCAGGGCTACTACTCCGTGAGGGCCCATCAATCACTCGATTCTCTCCATCTAATAACCATAAGTTAGATTCGGAATGGCCGTCAATAGGATGCATGAAACGCGTGCCGTAAAAAGGGGGGAGGAGAAGGGACCGGAGCCAGGGGTGCAACCGGTCCCCTTGGTAGGACTTAGAGTGAAGACTAAACGCGTTGAGTCTCGCACGAAGGAGTCACACCCGAATGAAGGGCGGATGAATTGTCTGTAACCTCGCCGGAACGCCGCACCACTACATCCTCCTGCTGCTGCTCGGGAAGAAGGGTGAGGCCGCGGCCGTGGCGGACATCGAGGCCGCGTACCCAGAAAATGATGTCTTCCGCGATGTTCGTGGCGTGGTCGGCGATGCGTTCGAGGTGCCGAGTGGCCAGGACGAACTGCAAGTCGGGCGTGACGCGGGAGACGTCCTGGGTCATGCGTTGCAGCAAATGCTCGAAGATGCGGTCGCGATACTGATCCACGACGTCGTCGCACTCCAGAACCTGCGCGGCCAGCTCCGCATTGCGAAAAATCAGCGCGCCCAGGCTGCGGCTGACCATGGAGCGAACCGCTTCCGCCATGGGACCCAGTTCCTCAGGAGTTTGCGCCTGCGGCATTTCGCGAAGGGAGATAACGCGCTCGGCGATATTGACGGCGATGTCGCCGATGCGCTCCAGATCATTGGTAATTTTCAGCGCGGCAACGATGAGGCGGGTCTCGTCTTCGTTGAAGGAGCCGCGGCGCAGCAGCCGGACAGCGTGTTCATCAATCACGATTTCCATTTCGTTGATGCGCGGCTCGAGCAGGAAAACTTCGCCGGGAAGGCTGGCGGTGCGTTCGCTCTCAAAACTGACGATGGCGTCGAGAGCGCGATTCATGGCGCCTTCAACCAGACGAGCCATGGAGATCAGATAGTTGATCAGCGTGTCGTACAGCACGACTTCCGTCAACCCAGGGGTGGCAGCCATTCACGCCTCCGCGGCGAGGCAAACCGAACACCTTCGCACGCTACGATTAGTGTGGGCCTGCGATGTTACTGGTTGTTGACGGGCAGGTGAATAAGAGGCGAAGGGACGCTCAACGCAACGCTATGAATTGGCAGGATATACGCGACTGGCGCGGCTGCCGGCTGCAGAGACAGCAGCACGTGTCGCAGCGCGCTCCGGATCAAACAACGGAATGGCGAAATGGAATTGCGAACCCTCGCCCACTTCGCTTTCTACCCAGATGCGCCCGCCATGAACTTCGATGAGGTGCTTGGCGATGCTGAGGCCGAGACCTGTGCCGCCCGCTTCCCGCGAACGCGCCGCATCCACGCGATAGAAGCGTTCAAAGATGCGCGGCTGGTCGGAGCGCGGAATGCCAATGCCGGTGTCGCTGACGGTGAAAATCACCTCGTCATTTTTGGCTTCGGCGCTCAGGACGATTTTTCCGCCGGGCAAAGTGTACTGGATGGCATTATCCAGCAAATTTTGCAGCACTTCCTGCAGGCGGCGGGAGTCGCCGGCAATATCCGGGAGACGACCGGGTAACTGGAGAGAAAGCGCGAGCCCCTTCTCGGCGGCGCGGCGTTGCGCGGTTTCGTAGCAGGACTCGACGAGTTGCGAGACGGCGAGGCGGCGAACTTCAAGTTCAAGGCGCTCCGCATCCATTTCAGAAAGGCGCAACAGATCTTCGGTAAGGCGAGCGAGGCGGCGGGAATGTTCAAGAATGATGCCGAGGAAACGGTCGCGATTGTTGGGATCGTTGACGGCGCCCGCCAGCAAGGTCTCAGAGAAGCCCTGAATGGCGGTGAGCGGCGTACGGAATTCGTGCGAGACGTTGGCAACGAAATCGCGGCGGACGCGCTCGAGCTTACGCAGTTCCGTAATGTCGTGCAGCACGATGACCGCGCCGGAGGTTTCTCCCGCGCGAACGGACGCAACGGTGGCGGCGAAATGGTGCTGCCGGAGTGTGCCGGTGACGATTTCCGCTTCGACGCGCGGTTCGCCGGCGAGAACACGGCGCACCGCTTCGATGAGTTCAGTTTGGCGGACAACTTCCAGCAGTGAGCTTCCCGAAACCGGCGGCACATCCAGGTCGAGAATCTGCGCGAAGCCGGGGTTGGCGAAGACCAGCCGCTCGACGCCGTTGACCACCGCGACGCCTTCCACCATGGAGCCGAGAATCGCCGAGGAAAGATTGCGCTCCTCGGTCAGAGTGCGGATGGTGCGGTCGAGGCGCTGCGCGGTTTGATTCAGGGAAATGCCAAGAGATTCCAACGTGTCGCCTTTGCCGTCTCCCGGCAAGGTCCGAAAATCTCCTTCCGCCACGCGAACGGAGAACTCGCGCAGTCGCTCAATGCGGTCGGTGTAGGAGCGGGAAATCAGCAACGCAACGACGGCGGAGAGAAGCAGAATGAGAAGGGACCACAGCCACAGACGGGTGCGGAAGGTGGCCAATTCCTGGTCGATACTCTCCACGGGCAAAGCCAGGCGCAAAATCACGGGAGTGCCGTCGGGAAAATTCGCGCGCACGGCGTAATAGAGAAGCGGACGCTTGACCGACACACTGTAACGCGTGGACTGGCCTTCGCCATTCTGCAGAGCCTGGAGCACTTCGGGGCGGCCCGCATGGGTTTCCATGGTTTGCGTTTCGGATTCGGAGTCGGCCAACACGGTGCCGTCGGCAGAAATCAGGGTAACGCGTACGCCATTGGCGGCGGCGTTTTTGACCCAACTATTCAGAGCAGAGTTGTCGGGTGTCTGCTGGGAGCTGGCCGGCAAAGGCTCGCGGCGAAGAACGGTGGCAAGGGTTTTAAGTTCCTGAAAGCCGTGAGCCTGATAACTGTTGCGAAGGGTGCGCTCGGCGAGGAAATCCACCGCGAGCAAAACGCTCAGCAGCAGCGCCAGGAAGGTCAGCGCGAGTTTCCAAAAGAATTTAGGCCGCACGGGTTTCGAAAAGATAGCCGGCGCCGCGCACGGTCTTCAAGTGCAGGGGATTTTCCGGGTCGGATTCGATTTTTTCGCGCAAGCGGCGGACGTAAACGTCGACGCTGCGCGGAGTGACGAACCGGTCGGTGCCCCACACGGCATCGAGTAACTGATCTCGAGTGAAGACGCGGTTAGGGCGCGAAGCCAGGTAATAGAGTAAACGAAATTCAAGGGTGCTGAGCGGCACGGGCTTTCCCGCATGGCTGACGCGGTAGGACGCGGGATCAATGGCCAGGCGGCCGATTTCCAGAATGCGAGGAGCGTCGGCGGGAGGCTCAGCCCGGCGAATCAGTGCTTTTACGCGCGCAATCAACTCACGAGGACTGAAGGGCTTGGTGACGTAATCGTCGGCGCCCATTTCCAGGCCGACTACGCGATCGGCTTCATCGCCACGAGCGGTAAGCATCAGAATGGGCAGGCGATTCAGGGACTCGTCCTTGCGGACCTCGCGGCAAATATCCAAGCCCGAGAGTTTGGGAAGCATAAGGTCGAGCAACAGCAAATCCGGAGGAGACTTTTTCAGCGTAGAGAGGCCGCTGGCGCCATCCAGCGCGGCGCTGATTTGAAAGCCTTCATTTGCAAGGTTATACCGGACGAGCTCGACGATGTCGCGATCGTCTTCAATGATCAGGATGCGCTTCATGAACCGGTCTCGAACTGCTGCTCGCATCGGTAGGAGTCTACCGTAGACCGCCGAATCGCGGTAGGCATGGATTTGATTGAACCCCCTGCAACCTGCATGAGTCGTGAATATTGTGACAGGGGAAGCTGTGGAGGTGGTGAGCGGAAGATGACAAGAATATGAATGAACTGTAAACGCCGCTAAGAAGCGGAATGAGTGGGAGTTAACACTGCATTCATATTTGTGGCAGGAGTTTCATCCGGCGGCGACAGCCTGCAGCAGTGGCGAGGGACCGGCAATGTTCTTGATCAGTTCCGGCGGGATGTTGTGACGCTGTTGCAGGTATTCCGGGGAATTGTAGGAGAGCCAGACTTTGCCCCCGGCGTCTTGCCAGACGAGAGCCTTCAGCGGCAGATCGACGGCAACGGTTGGAGAGGCGAGCATCAGAGGCGTGCCGGCTTTGGGGCTGCCGAAGATTAGAAGCTGCGTAGGAGGCATGTGCAAGCCTACTTTTTCGGCTTCGCCACTGTGATCGACGCGGCAAAAAATGGTGACGCCGTGAGCGATCAGACTCGCTTCCAGGCGTTTGGTGGTTTCGGCGACGGAATGGGAACTGCTGAGGTGGATCAGTCCGTTGTCCGGAGTGGACGTCATAGGCATTCTCCTTCGCAACAGCAGATGCGAAATAAGGCGACAAGGTTACGCTGGGAACGATTTTCCGCGCGGGGATTCGTGATTGGTGACTCGTGATTCGTGCACGGCGGACACCGTGACCCGGGAGGAGCGTTGCGTCTTAAATGTAGCGCTAGCTTTTATGCTAGCCCCTCGGCTATGAAGCAAACCACAGCTGGCATAAAAGCCAGCGCTACATTAAGAGAAAATCGGGAGCGCGGGTGCTGATTACGAATTGGGAGTTGTGGCGAACGCGAGCGTGAGCAGGGTTTTTTGCTCGAGCTCGTGGGCCTTCGAGGAACCCGTTGCCGGGCTGGCGCTGGCGGAACGTTTCACGGAGCGCACGCGAATGTTTTTGTCCTTGGCGATGCGTTCCAGGCGCGGCAGCACGTAGAAGAGCGCGCCCATGTTGGCGGGTTCTTCCTGCACCCAGACGATTTCGCGCACGTTAGGATGCGCGTCGATGGCGGCCGCGATTTCGGCTTTGGGCAGCGGATAAAGTTGATCAAGAAAAAAGATCGCGGTGGTGGTGTCGTTGCGGCGGCGGCGTTCGGCGCGCAGCTCATGGCCTACCTTACCGCTGGCGATCAGGATGCTCTGCGCGTCGGTGACTTCGCGATCGGGAACGAGCGTGAGGAAGCGCGGGCGTTCGAATTCTTCAATGGTGGAAGAAGCGTCGGGATGGCGCAGCATGCTCTTTGGCGTGAAGACGATCAGCGGCTTGCGCCACAGCCGGCGTGCCTGGCGGCGCAGCAGGTGGAAATACTGAGCGGCGGTGGAAGGCTGGCAAATGTTCATGTTGCCTTCCGCGGCGAGCTGCATGAAGCGTTCGATGCGAGCGCTGGAATGCTCCGGGCCTTGGCCTTCATAGCCGTGCGGAAGCAGCAGGACGAGACCGGTAGGCAGGCCCCATTTGTCTTCGCTGGCGCTGATGAACTGGTCGATGATGATCTGCGCGCCGTTGACGAAATCACCGAACTGCGCCTCCCAAAGCACCAGCCCCTCGGGATAGTCGCGCGAAAAGCCGTATTCGAAGCCGAGGCAAGCGAATTCGGAGAGCGAGGAATTGTGAATTTCGCAGAAGGCCTGCGACGGGGAGAGATGCGCGAGCGGCAGGTAAACTTGCTCCGTCTGCGTATCGATCAAAGTGGCGTGCCGCTGGTTGAACGTTCCGCGCTGCGAATCCTGTCCCGTAAGGCGCACGGGATTGCCTTCAAGAACCAGAGAGCCGAACGCGAGAAGTTCCGCAAAACCAAAATCCACGGGACGCTTGCCGTGTCCCATCTCGTTGCGTTGCTCCAGCAATTTAACGATTTTGGGATGAACGTGGAAACCCGCGGGCGGGCGAATCAGCCCATCTGTGATTTCCGCGATTTTTTCCCGCGAGAGGCCGGTGTCCACTTCGAACGCGGGATTGTATTTGCCGTAGTTGTACGGCGCCCAATAGTCCGGCAATTTGCGAAGGCGCGGAATCTTGGTGAGCTTGCCCGCTTTGCGCTGCGCTTCTTCGTATTCCTTGCGAATGGTGGCGGCGATAGGCTCGGCGTCGATGCCGGTGTTCTCAGCGTAGATTTTCCAGAGCGGCGGATGAGACTTGATGCGCTCGTAGAGGCGAGGCTGCGTGATGGTGGGGTCGTCCACTTCGCTGTGGCCGTGGCGGCGGTAACCGATCAGATCGATCACCACATCGGAATTGAAATGCGCGCGATATTCGGCGGCCATGCGGCCAATGCGCACCACGGCGTCGGGATCTTCCGCATTGACGTGGAAAATGGGAATGCTTTGGCGGCGCGAGATGCTGGAAGCGAAACGCGATGAGTGTTCCTGCGTCGGGCGAGTGGTGAAGCCGATGAGATTGTTGACAATGATGTGCACGGTGCCGCCGACGGAATAAGCCGCGAGATCGGCAAGATTCAGCGTTTCGGCCAGAACGCCCTGCCCGGCGTAGGCAGCGTCGCCATGCATGACGATAGACCAAACCTTGTTCAGCACGCCTTGCGAGTGATCGATTTGCGCGCCGCTAACGCCATGGCGGGTCTGCTTGGCGCGCGCGCGTCCCATGGCCACGGGATCGACGGCTTCCAGGTGGCTGGGATTGGAAACCAGATGAACGTTCAATTGTTTGCCGGCGGAGGTGGTGTACAGGCCGGTGGCGCCAACGTGATACTTCACGTCGCCCGCCCCAAGCACGCTGCGCGGGTCGACATCCTCGAAGCCCGCCACAACTTCATGCGCCGGTTTGCAGGCGATGTGCGTCATCACGTTCAGGCGGCCACGGTGGCTCATGGCCATGACGGAGTCGATGCCGCCGTTTTCGCCGCCTACATCGAGAATGGCATCGAGCAGCGGAATGAGCGCGGTATTGCCTTCCAGCGAGAAGCGTTTGCTGCCCAAATACCGGCTCTGCAGAACCTGCTCGAACAGATCGGCGCGAATCAGCCGCTCCAGCACTTTTGGCTGGTTGACCTCGCACTCCGGGCCTTCCATGCGCTCGGCGATCCAGCGGCGGCGTTCGGGTTCCGGCAGATGATTGATCTCCACGCCGACGGTGCCGCAATAGTAGCGGCGCGCTTCCTCGGCGTATTCGCCGGAGAGGCCCTGCAGGTCGGGAAATTTCAGCGGAGCGAAGAAGCCGAGAGGGTCGAGCGTGGCTTCATAAAAGCCCCAGCGTCGGAAAAGATCGAAGATGCGTTCGCGTTCGGCGTGATTGCTGCCGTTGGGCGAGGCGGATTTCTTCGCGGATTTGGACAGCTTGTCGGGAGCGATGGTCACACGGTTAGCCATAGGTCTGTTCTACAGACTTTCTATTTTGCCATAAGAGGCGGGAGAGCCGAATACGGGGATTAGCTGGTTTGTTGATGAGACTGCAGGTGCCTGGTCATATCTTTAGTTGTTTGCTTCTAACGCCTCATAGGTCGGCACGTTCAACTGTGTACGGATTACGCCCACCTCGCCTGTGGCCGCATTCTTAGCAACGATCGCAAGCTGATATTTCCCCGGCGTCAAGGGTGCGTCCAAATGAGCGCTCACGCTCAATCGGGCATCGAACTTATCCTTCGCATCACCGCCCACACTCAGCTCCGAAGTTTGGACAACCCAACCCGACGGCTTGCTGATCCGGATAAACAGTTGATATGCGGGCGACGGAACATTTTGTGCCTCAGGAGTATGAGTTTCGCAAGGTATTTCAATGTCGATCCGGGCCAAAGTGGTGGCCTGCGTCGCCGCAGCGAATTCGATGCGATGGCTGAATTTCACCTGATCGCGAACGAGTTGAGTAACCATGATTGCTTCTAAATCGTTGAACCGAACCTTTGGAGATGGAGAAATGCCGATATACAACCCCATCTTTTCCCGCGTCACGGGAAAGCGTTCCGGATTCGGGTCGGCGCGGGCTAGCAGTTCAATCTCATCAGCCGCCAGAACATAGTCCTTATGAAGAGCCACGTAGTCAAAATCGAATTGCACGTTCTCACCGATCCCTTTGATGTATTTGTAGTTCCACCTCTCTGTGGGATGGAGGTGCGTTTCTGAATTTTGGCCCGGAGCCATACCTGCTGGTCCCCGATCCACAGAATCAGGTGGTCCAAACAACACATAGATCCTTCCGCGGTCCGTCTTCCAGCCGGAAAGTGAACCGCCATACTTTTCATTAGAGAAGACGATGCGGCGGTAGTGTTCTGCCTTGAAATCGTAGTCTAGCGAAATGGGATCAGCCGCGCGGCGAATCCAAAATTGCTCGATGAACTGTTCCCTCTCCTCGTCAGTTTCCAGACGCAGAAATGCGCAACGTTCTCCCGGAGTGATGATGTAGACGGCATCCTCGTCAAGCCAGTACCTGGCGCTTGCAGGAAGTCGATGTATCGCCTCTTTCGCGCCGTTGGGCGGTTCAAAACAACGATGGTGCCTGGACTCTGAAGACACGCTGATCTGTACGGCTGGGGAACGTGGGACTCTAATAGCAGGATCTGAGAATCGGCTGACCACAGTACAAAGGAACCAATAGTGCAGCAGCGCGAATTATTGAGTGATGGAGGGGCATGCACGACCTTGTCTGTTTAGGGAGATCCATCGGCGGTGATTCAGGTTGTCTGATGGAGGCTGGTGGACATGGATTCAGCGAAATGGTGCCTCGCTATCTCGCCGCATGTCGGCTTACCAGACTGGGCGGGATGGAACGGTGAATCAAGGCAGTCCGGCAGCAAGAAAACGCTGACGGCGTAAGGCCGCCGCTACAGAGAGCGGACTAGGGATTGGAGGTGGGAGGCGATTTCGGCTGAAGGCGTATTTGGCGGAAAAGCGACTGGGGAGCCGATGTAGACGGCGACTTCGCGGGGATGGGCGAGGCGGCGGTGCTCCTTCTGCATACGCCAGAGGCCATCGACGCGCATGGGGACTACGGGAATGTTGAGATTTTGCGCCAGCAGGCCGATACCGGATTGGAAGGGCGCCATGTCGGGAGTTTCGCGCATGTTGATATCGCCCTCGGGAAAAACCAGGATGCTGTAGCCGCGATCGACGGATTCCCCAGCAAAACGAAAACTTTCGCGAAAACCGGAAAATCGCGGAAGCGGGAAAACGTTGAAGAGCGAGACGACCGAAAAATATTTGAATCTCCACAGGAAACGTTTGGCGAAAGACCATTTGGCTGGCGGATGGCGGAATGACTGCAGCTCTTCGCCGCCCATTGCCGCAGCGAGACGATGACGAAAGCGGGGCGGAAGAGCGACAAGGACCAAGCCGATGTCGGCGCGGCGGGTGACGTGATTGGCGACAAAGATGAACGGACCCTTCAGATTGGCGATGTGCTCGCGGCCCACGATACGCGCGTGCGCGAGCAGTAGCGTGGCGGGCCAGGTGAGCGCGTAGTACACGGCGATGCGGATCAGCCGAACGAGCTCAGTTTGCTGCCAGCTGGTGTAAACAAAGTCGGTGCGGCGGGCGGACGGCTGCGCGATGAGGCGTTCAAGGTCGGCGGTGGACTTGGCGTCCGCGAATTGCGTTTCGTTGAGTTCGACGTTGTAGCGGTGCTCGAGGGTGGAGAGGAGTTCGACGCGGTCGAGCGAGGACATGGAGGTTAGGTCAGCGGTTGAGGGTAGGCGCGACGTTGCAGCGTTGCCACGATCCCTCGCTTCGCTCGGGATGACAACATCCTTCGTGCCGCCGAGGAGCTCGGACGCGCGTGCGAATATCGCGGGTAGACGCGGCTTACCGGTGGGAGTGCGCGGGAAGTCGGGGTCAGGCCAGACGAGCCAGCGACGGATGCGCTGGTACTCGGCGAGGGAGGAGTTGGCGGCGTCAATGGCGGCTTGGGCGGGGAGCGAGGCTGCGTCGACGGCTGCGGATTCCATCGATTTCGATGGCGCGGCGGTGTTGCCACGATCCCTCGCTGCGCTCGGGACGACAGCCGGCTGCAACGACGATGATTTCAGTAGCAGGACGGCGAGGGGCTCGGCGTTGGCGGCAGAGTCCAGCGGAATAACCACCGCGTCGCGAATGCACGGTTGGCGGCGAAGCGCGGCTTCCAGGTCTTCGGGATAAACGTTCAGTCCGGCAGGCGTGACAATGACGTTCTTCTTGCGTCCGCGAAAGCGCAAGTTCCCTTCCGCGTCGAGTTCGCCAAGATCGCCGGTGCCGAGCCAACCATCGTTTTCCGCCGCACGCGATTGGAACGCGCCCTTTTCAAAATAGCCGGAAGAAACATTTTCGCCGCGAACCAGGATTTCGCCGTCGGGTGCGAGCCGGAATTCCCTGCCCGGCAGGATTTTGCCGACGGTTCCCTCCGCGGCGCTGAATGGATGATTGACGCTGACCAACGACGCTGTCTCCGTCATGCCGTAACCTTGCACGACGGCGTAGCCGATCAATTTAAAAAATTCCTCAGTCTGCGAAGAGAGAGCCGCGCCACCGGAAATGAAGGCCCAGAATTTCCAGCCGAGTTGGCGATGGATGCGGCGGAATCGCCAGGCGCGCATGTAGAAGTGTTCCTTGGCGTAGGCGGCGGAGGTGGCATCGAACCAACGGCGCCAGCCACGCGCGTCGAGGTCTTGCTCCATGGCATTTCGCAACGCGTCGAGCATGCGGGGAACAGCGATCGCGATGGTGGCGCGTTCCCGTTTGATGGTGCGAAAAATGTCCCTAGGATGTGGCGAGTTTTCCAATACAACGGTAGCGCCCAGCAGCGGCGGCACAAACACGGACATGAACTGGCCAAAAACATGGCTCAGTGGAACGAGCGAGACAAATCCCAGGGGATGGAACCATTTTTCGCGTTTGCCATATTCCTGGATGCCCGCTTCGATGGGCTCCAGGTTCGCCAAAAAATTGCCGTGGGTGAGAACGACGCCGCGCGGCTCGCTGGTGGTTCCGGAGGTAAAGAGAATCTCCGCAACATCGGTTCGAGTGGCTTGTTCACCGGGAGCTGCGGCAGAATTGGCGGCAGGCGCCGACGAAGCCATGGCAGCATGCAAATCATTGTAGACCAGAGAAATTGGACCGGAGGGCAGCTCTGGCTGCGCAGCGTCGCGCAGGATGGCTTTCACCTGCGCTTCACGAACGATGCGCTGCACGAATTCCAGATTTGCGCCCGCGTCCATCGGCACGGCCACGGCTCCGCGAAGCAGAATGGCCCAGAATCCGGTGATCCACGCGGATGAGTTCGGTCCCCAGAGAAGAACGCGATCGCCCGGGCCGACGCCTTGGCCGGCAAGCTCGCGCGCCCAGGACAATGCATTGGAACGTAGCTGCGCATATGTCAGCGATTCCCGACGGTAGCCGCGTGTTTCGACGACGGCCGGATCCTTGGCAAAACGCCCAAACGAATTGAGCAGCGAGAGCAGGTTGGGGCGGGGCATGATTAAGGGCGCTCCACAGCGAGCGGGGACATAATACGCCGGATGCATTTGTAAAGCAGGGGTGCCATTTAATCAACGGGGAGCACGTCGGGTGCCACCTAAGCGCCTTTCACTGCATCACAATGGAGGCACAATGGAAAGCGCCGTAGAATCTTAGAGTGACGCCGGAAGGGGCTTCTCAGGTAAACTAGAAGCTTCAGGGCTGCGGGAGCAAGCGCAAGAGTCTTGCAAACAGCCCACGTTCGGCCGCGTGTTTTGAAGCGAATCGATGTGCGGCGCGGCATCCGTCGCGAACCGTCACAACTGGGGAAGGAATGCCTGTACCAATTTCACAAGCGTGGACGGTGGCGAGTTACGTCCTGAAGCAAAAGATTAAAGGACGCAAACAGTATCCACTGGTGTTGATGCTGGAGCCGCTATACCGCTGCAATCTGGCCTGCGCAGGCTGCGGGAAGATTCAGTATCCGGCACACGTGCTGAAGCAGGAGCTTTCGCCGGAAGAATGTTTCAAGGCCGTGGACGAGTGCGGCACGCCGATGGTATCGATTCCGGGCGGCGAGCCGCTGATGCACTCGCAGATCGAAAAGATTGTCGAAGGACTGGTGGCGCGCAAGAAGTACATCTACCTGTGCACGAACGCGCTGCTGCTGAAAGAAAAGCTGCACCTCTTCAAGCCCAGCAAATACCTGACGTTTTCCGTGCATCTGGACGGGCAAAAAGAACACCACGATTTCTCGGTTTGCCGCGAAGGCGGCTATGAACTGGCTGTCGAAGGCGTGAAAGAGGCGTTGAAGCGCGGATTTCGCGTTACCACCAACACCACGCTGTTTGATGGCGCGGATCCCAAGAGCGTACGCGCCTTCTTCGACGAAATGATGGAACTGGGCGTGGAAGGCATGATGCTTTCTCCGGGCTATTCCTACGACAAAGCGCCAGACCAGAAGCATTTCCTGGGACGCGCGCGGACGAGGCGCCTGTTCCGTGCGATCCTGGCGAACCGCAAGTCCACCTGGCAATTCAACCAGTCCATGCTCTTCCTGGAATTCCTGATGGGGAAGCGCGACTTCAAGTGCACCCCGTGGGGCATGCCGACGTATTCGATCTTTGGCTGGCAGAAGCCCTGCTACCTGTTGCAGGACGGCTACACCGATTCGTTTGCAGAACTGATGTCGACCACGGAGTGGGGCAATTACGGCACAGAATCCGGGAATCCGAAGTGCGCGAACTGCATGGTGCACAGCGGCTACGAAGCTTCCGGCGTGGATTACACGTTCAGTTCACTGAAGGGCTTGTTAGCCGCAGCGAAGGCCACACTATTCACGCGCAATCAGGACGACGAGGCTTTGCTGATGCTGAACGAGCCCGTCGCCCCGGTCCATTCTTACAACCCGCTGGTGCAGATCGATTCCAAATCCTCCAAGCTGGAAGAGACTCGGGCATGACGGGACCGCGCCACGCCGACCGTCCCGAGCACACCGTGAACCCGGATGAGCTGGAAGTAGCGCCCGGTTTCGTGCACGAGACGCTGCAAGGGTGGATTCCGGAGCTTGCCAGCGAAGATGAGTTGCGCCAGGCGCTGGAGAAAG
This sequence comes from Candidatus Acidiferrales bacterium, assembly GCA_963826335.1. GTDB lineage: Bacteria > Acidobacteriota > Terriglobia > Acidiferrales > UBA7541 > Acidiferrum. Next base: position 129,340 of record CAWGXB010000020.1, read on the forward strand.
CCTTCGACTACCGCGGCGACGTGATGATCACGCGGAAAGACGGCTCTAAAGTAGAGGGCTACATCTTTGACCGTGTCAGCGGCGCGACACTGACGACGTCTTACGTGCGCATTCTGCCGAAGGACTCCAATCAGCGACAGAAGATGGCCTATGCCGACATTGCGGCGCTCGCCTTCTCGGGTCGCGACACCGCCGCCGGCAAGAGTTGGGAAGCCTGGGTGAAGAAGTATTGGGATAAGAAGGAAGCAGGCGGGGGAAATTTGAGCTTGCAGCCGGAATCCCTGGAAGAGTAGCGGAATTCGGTTATTAAAAGCAGTTAATGGCCAAAAGGCCGAGTAATTCCCACAAATCCAACAGGTTACAATTTATGGTAGGCGGGAAACCTGTCGCTACTCTCCGGTGGACAATAAGCCCTTTCTTGTGATAGTGTTAGGCGTAGCGTTTGTTGCTCTTGTATTACCTTTTGACTCGTTCAGGGGGCTGTGAGAACAAACTCGCAGCCCTTTTTTTCGGGCTAGAGGCAGTCGGGACACCCGGGAAACCGGGGGGACGGACCAAGAGAGGCAAAGCAATTCAATATCGAGGTTTAGCAGTGAAGGAACAAGGAACAGTTAAGTGGTTCAATGCTTCGAAGGGTTACGGGTTCATCCAACGTCAGACGGGAGAAGATGTGTTCGTGCACTTCTCCGCAATTCAGCAGGAAGGATATAAGTCGCTGAATGAAGGTCAGGCGGTGGAGTTTGAAGTGAAGAAGGGCCCGAAAGGCCTTCAGGCGGAGAACGTCACAAGCCTCTAGCCTGTGCATTGGAGAGGTCTCCGAGGGGTCGGAGACCTCTCACTTTCAGAGAGAAGACAAATTTTAAGACCAGAAGCCGAGCGGTTGTTAAGGAGGAAGTTGTGCAAGTAATGCAGGAAGGTCAAACCATCAAGCATGAAGTTTTCGGGATGGGGATCGTACTCTCCTCGGATCCCGAGCGTACCTCGGTCGATTTCGACGATCATGGCTCCAAGTTGTTCGTAACCAGCCTACTGTCCGCCGAAATCATTGGCGAAGCGCCCGCGACCCCGCCCAAGACGAAGCGCCGCCGCAAGGCATCTGCCGCAGCAAAGGCCAGCAAGAAGGCCGCTGCCGCTGCGGCCCGTTCGTAATTCGCAGTATTCCCCTTCTAAGTAAGCCATTCCGAGCGCCTGAAAGGGCGCCGGGGTGTGTCTAAACGGTGTGATCCGGATATTGTTCCACACGGAACGGTAGCGTACCGGGCTGCTTGCGCGGCCGTCAGCGGATCGCGGATTCGGCTTGATCGAAGGCGTGGTAGGAAGAGCGGACCAGCGGGCCGGATTCCACATGCTTGAAGCCCATCTGTTCGCCCAGGTGCTTATATTCGGCGAACTCTTCGGGGTGAACGAAGCGGACTACCGGCAGATGATCGCGCGTCGGCTGCAGGTATTGGCCGAGAGTCAGGATGTCCGTGCCCTGCGCGGCAAGATCCTGCATGGTGGAAAGCACTTCGTCTTTCTGCTCGCCCAAACCCAGCATCATTCCTGTTTTCGTAGGAACGTCGGGATGGGTCTGTTTCGATCGGCGCAGGAGTTCCAGGGAGCGTTCATATAGCGCCCCTTTGCGTACCTGCCGATAAAGACGCGGCACGGTTTCCGTGTTGTGATTCAGGATGTCGGGTTTCACGGCAAGCACGGTATCAAGAGCGTTCCAATCACCGCGAAAATCGGGGATCAACACTTCTACCTTGCAGCCAGGAAGCCGATTGCGGATTTCCTGGATGGTGCGGGCAAAGATGCTCGCGCCGCCGTCGGGCTGGTCGTCTCGGTTTACGCTGGTGACTACGGCGTAGCGCAGGCCCATGCGCGCAGCTGCTTCCGCTACACGCACCGCCTCTTCCTCATCCGGAGGACCGACGGGCTTGCCTGATGGCACTGCGCAGAAACCGCAGGCGCGCGTACAAATGTCTCCCAGGATCATGAAGGTGGCAGTGCCGTGCTCCCAGCACTCGCCCATGTTGGGGCAGCGCGCGGATTCGCAGACGGTGTGCAGGTCCAGAGTGCGCATGATGCGCTTCAAGTCGTGATAGCGCTCGCCGCCAAAGAACTTCACGCGCAGCCAATCGGGGCGAGGGTGGACGTCGGGCGCCGGCGCGGGAGGCAGGTTGCCGTTGGCGATGATGTTAAAAGGCGAAGCCATTTGCAGAATCCGAGCCTTAATTTTACGTGGATTTGATGACGCTGACAAACATTGCTATTGAGGGGCCTTCAACGTTGCCACGCGTCCTTGCGTGGGAAATTTCTGGAACTGCAGCGCGTCGTGCCCGGGAATGACACGATCGATGGATCCAGCAAGCTCAATCATGCGTTGCTGATTTTTGATGTTGGCGGCGTGATCCGCATCACTGAACGTGGCGCTGGCCATGTGGGTTTCGAGATTGCGGTACAAATAGGTATTGTCCGAGGCCAACACAAAGCTCGGCGTGCCTTCGACCAGCAGGTATTGCGACGCGTAGGTGTGGCGCCCGCCTGTGTAAGCGCGAATCCCGGGGAATATCTCCACGTTATCGCCGTCGATCAGACGAACGCGGCCTTCCGTATTCAGGCGCACCAGCGCTTGAACATCGTCCGCATCGATGCCGCCATGATCGCCACCAGCTTGCCATGCCTCACCCGTGTAATAGCGAAACTCTTCCTTTTGAATCCAGACGATGGCTTTGGGAAACAGATCGATGCCGCCCATGTGATCCCAATGGGCATGACTCACGACGATGTCGGTGATTTCTTCGGGCTGGACGCCAGCTAATTTTACGGCTTCGTTGGGACGAACATAATTCAAAATGGTCCATTCCTTGAACCAGCGCGGGCGGTGAAAGCCGCTGTCGAAAAGAATGTTGTGTCCTCCGCCGCGGATTAACCACATGGCGTAAATGGTGTCGAGCTTCTGGTCCTTGGGTGCGCCTACCATCAAGTCCGCGAGCGAATCCCCAGGCGAGTCAGCGTAGCGGATGGCATAGATGGAATAGGCAGGTGCGGGCGACGGAGAAGAGTTGAATCCCCAGAAAAGAGAGAACAGCAGAAGCAGATGTTTCATGAAGAGCCGCGCCTCAAACCGGGCGTGAGCATACTACAGAAACGAGGCGCGAATAACTACAGCGGCTGGCGAGAGGAGCGGACGAAATCGCGCAGCGTGGTGACGTTAGGGCCGTACGCGCCGATGCGCCCTGCATCCACGGGAAGACCGAGGCGCTCGGCTTGATCGAGATCGACTCCCGCGTCATCGAGCTCAGACAAACTGTAGCCCGCAGCGGGAGCGACGCGATTCATGCCCGCTGGATACACGGGCCGAGGCGGGCGGTGGCGCTGCCACGGACGGCGCGCCAGTTCATAAAATTGTTTCCAATCGCGTTTTTGCCAGTTGTTCATCGCGCGAACGCTCTATGTGCTTCGTTTCGTTTGATGCGCTAATCCGCGGAAAGGTCTCTGCGTGCACGGATCGCATCAGGTTTTGCCGGACCACAAATACAGCTCAAGTAGACCTTTACATACACTCCAAGCCGTAGGGAGCGAAGAAAAAACTTGGCCTGGTGTATCAAACACGTCACCCCACGCAATGTTTCGGTCGCACAAAACGCTGGACCGAAGAGCGATGCCAGGCGCGGAGACTTGAGCGGAAGGACCGCGAGACAGAGGGCCGCGGGCTCAATCGGGCCGGATAGTACATCCAAGGACAGGGAATGGCCAGAGAAAATTAGGGCTGCCTGTGAATAAGAGGTCGAGTGCCGGGAGAGGAAGGGGGCGGACGGGCGGAATCGCGACAGCATTTGCGGGGAGGCCACCGGGCGGAAAGCGAACCCCAAGCGTAATACTATTTTGGTTAATAGAAGTGGAGCGAAAATGGGGTGAACGAGAGAACTACCAGCGGTTCCCACGATCGCCGCGGTCTCCGCGATCTCCACCACGGCCACCGCCGCCGCGCCCGCCACGATCGCCGCCACGGCCACCGCCGTAACCGCCACCGCCACCGGCGCCACGACCACCGCCGCCACCCGAGCGTTCGGTTTGCGGCCGTGCTTCGTTCACCACCAGGTTCCGGCCCCCGAAGTTCTGACCGTTGAGCGAGGTAATCGCGCGATCCGCTTCTTCATCGTTGGAAATTTCGATGAACGCGAAACCGCGAGACTGCCCGGTGAAACGATCGCGAATTAGACTGATTGCCGAGGGATTGACACCAACTTGCCCGAACCATTCCTGCAGCTGTTCTTCCGATGCGTTGAACGGAAGATTGCCGACGTAAAGCTTCTTCACTTGCGGACTCCTTCTGCCCGGAACCTAACCTCGAGTTGCGGAGCGCACCGAAGAGACCTTTCCCAGCAACGAGGCAGACCGGAGGACGTGCCGCAGCGCGGGGGAAGCTGTTCGGTGGTCCCGGAGATGGTCTCGAAAAATGTCCAGATTTGCAACCAAATAAATACCCGAGCAGGGGTATACCCGGTACCAGTCCATTTCGAGTACCGGTCCCGGCCAAAACCCGGGAATAGCTCCTCTCCGCTAAGCATTGGTGATAGTATCCGCGGCAATCCAGTTTCATCCAGGGGTCTCAATGCGCGGCACAATGATGGAGTATCCGCTGGTTCTGACGGCTTTTCTGGAGCGTGCCGGCAAGCTCTTTCCGAACGTAGAAATCCTCTCACGCAAGCCAGACCGCACCATGGTCCGTTCGAACTTTGGCGTATTTTACAAACGGGCGCGGCAATTGGCGGAAGCATTGACGAAACTGGGCATGCAGCCCGGCGACCGTGTGGCGTCCATGATGTGGAATCACATCGGCCATCTCGAAGCGTTCTTCGGCGTGCCGTGCGCCGGAGGAATTCTGCACCCATTGAATCTGCGGCTGCATCCACACGAAATCGCCAACATCGCCAACCATGCGGAAGACCGGTTCCTGATCGTCGATGATGTGTTGCTGCCGTTATACGAAAAATTTCGCGACGACGTGAAATTCGAGAAAGTGATCGTGGTGCCGTTTGGGTTTCCCGAAACGCCCGAGGGCTACATTAATTATGAAGAATTCCTGGCCGAGGCCACGGGCGATTTTCAGTATCCGAAAATCGATGAAAACGACGGCGCCGCGATGTGCTTTACGTCGGGAACCACCGGTTTCTCGAAGGGCGTCATCTACACGCACCGTTCGCTGGTGCTGCACTCGATGTCGGAGGCCATGGTGGACACGTTTGCCCTGAGCCATCACGACACCATCATGCCGCTCGCGCCCATGTTCCACGCGAATGCATGGGGAGTACCCTTCACCGCGGTGATGGCCGGAACGAAGATGGTGTTCATGGGGCCGAATGTGGAACCGGAGGCGATTCTCG